>NZ_JBHVIX010000037.1:0-68365 GCF_042799415.1 Streptomyces sp. NPDC057694 | reverse complement strand
AGCTTCTGGGACAACCTATCTCGCGCTGCTGGGAGGAGCACCGCGTATCTTTTGGGGGGGGGGGGGGGCCCCCCCCGCGACCAGCCCCCACCGGCCGTCACCCGGCGACGAGACCTCTTACTCGGCCTGGGTGCGGAGCCACTCTTCGATGGACGGGCCCACGATGCGGGCCGAGGCGGGGGCCAGTTGGGCGCCCTCGGAGAGGGCCGGGATCGTCGCGGGGACGGTTCGGACCGGGCGGTCGTCGCCGCGTGCCGCCAGCAGCCGGGCCGTGAGATCCGGCAACCGGATCGTCTCGGGGCCCGACAGCTCGACGATCTCCGGCGCGTCGTCGGCGACGACGAGTTCGGCCACGGCATCGGCGACGGCATCGGCGGCGACCGGCTGAATCAGCCAGTCCCCGACGCTCACCCCGGAATCGCCGAAGGCCACCGCGGCCGGATTCGTCGCGAACTCGTGCCACTGCGTCGTCTTCACGACAGTGCCCCGCAACCTGCTCGCCGCCACCGCCCTCTCCTGCTCGCGCTTGGCGACGTAGTACGGGTTCGTGTCGAAGACCGGGTTCTCGATGTTGCAGATGGAGACCAGGAGGAACCGCCCGACCCCCAGCTCGCGCGCCGTGTCGAGCAGCAGCCGGGTGGCCCCGGCCACGACCTCGACGACATCGGCGGCCGGGTCGGACGGGAACGCGTTCGCCGCGTCGATCACCGCGTCCGCCCCGGCGAGCGCCTCCTTCAGGCCCGCACCGGTGTGCAGGTCGACCCCGGCGGACCGGGAGACCGGCACCACGGTGTGCCCCGCCGCCGTGAGCCGCGCGGCGATCTTCGTGCCGACTGTTCCGGTGGCTCCCGCGACGGCGATTCTGCTCATGGTGTCCGCACCCTCTTCTGTGACGTCCGCTCGGTACGTCATCGAATCTACGGCGCGAAAAGACCCGCGGAGTGGTGCATTGGGCAGCCAGAAAAACGGGTCAATTACGGGAACGCGAGCGCGTCCGGGGCGAGCGCCGGGACCAGGCCCTCGGCGGCGGCCCGGGTGAGCAGCCCGCGGATCGCCGCGTAGCCGTCCTCGCCGAGGTCGGCGGTGAACTCGTTGACGTAGAGCCCGATGTGCTGGTCGGCGACGGCCGGGTCCATCTCCTGCGCGTGCTCCATGACGTACGCCCGCGAGGCCTCGGGCGCCTCCCAGGCCAGCTGTACGGAGGTGCGCACGGCGTCCGCGTACCCGCGCAGGGTGTCGGCGCCGAGCGAGCGGCGGGCGATGATCGCGCCGAGCGGGATCGGCAGGCCGGTCGTGGCCTCCCAGTGCTCGCCCATGTCGGCCAGCTTGTGCAGGCCGTAGTTCTGGTACGTGAAGCGGGCCTCGTGGATGACGAGCCCGGCGTCGACCTTCCCGTCGCGCACGGCGGGCATGATCTCGTGGAACGGCATCACGACGATCTCGCCGACCCCGCCACCGGGGACGACATCGGCCGCCCACAGCCGGAAGAGCAGATACGCGGTCGAGGTCTCGCTCGGCACGGCGACCCGCTTGTCGGAGAGGTCCACGCCCGCCTCGCGGGTCAGGACCAGCGGGCCGCAGCCCCGGCCGAGGGCGCCGCCGCAGGGCAGCAGCGCGTAGTCGTCGAGGACGTAGGGCAGGACCGCGTAACTGACCTTCAGGAGGTCGAAGGCGGGGTCGCGGCGCTCGGCGACGCCGTTGGTGATGTCGATGTCCGCGAAGGTCACGTCCAGCGCGGGGGCGCCGGGGACGCGGCCGTGGGCCCAGGCGTCGAAGACGAAGGTGTCGTTCGGGCAGGGCGAGAAGGCGATACGCGTGCTGTCAGTCATGTGTTCTTCCAACTCTCCAGTACGGGCGCCGCCTTCCCGAACGCGTCGGAGAGCGCGACCAGCGCGTCACCGATGCGCCAGGCGGCGCGGTCGCGGGGCCCGACGGCGTTGGAGACGGTACGTATCTCGGCCACGGGAACGTCGTGTGCGGCCGCCGCCTCGGCGACTCCGAAGCCCTCCATGGCCTCGGCCACGGCGCCGGGGTGGCGCTGGGCCAGCAGGGCCGCGCGGTCGGCGGTGCCGGTCACGGTCGAGACGGTGAGCACGGTGCCGACGGTCGCCCCGGTGCGGGCGGCGAGGTCTCGTACGAGGGAAGCCGGCGGACGGTGGGTGACGGTGCCGAAACCGAGTTCGGTGACCGGCACGAAGCCCTCGGGGGTCTCGGCGCCGAGGTCGGCCGCCGTGATCGCGTCGGCGACCAGGACCGCGCCGGGCGGTGCCGTGAAGCCGCCGCCGATGCCGGCCGAGACGACCAGCGTGTACGGGTGGCCGGCGAGTGCGGCCCTCGTCAGGGCGGTGGCGGTGCCGGCCGCCGCGGCCGCCGGGCCCACGCCGACCGCCACGACGTCGATCGCCGGGCCGACGTCGTGCAGACCTCGGGCCACCGCGTCCCGTTCCGCCGGGACCGCGGTGGCTACGAGGATGTGCGCGGTGTCCGTCAGGAGTCCTTCTCGAGCTTGAACGACCACAGGCCGTACGCCTTGGAGTTGCCGCCCTCCAGGATCGTCACCGTGGTGGCCGAGCCGGTGGCGCCGTACTGCTGGTTGAAGAACACGCTGCCCGGGACGGTGCGGTAGGTCTTCTTGCTGGAGTCGGTCAGGGCCTGGCCGTTCATCAGGAGCGTCCAGCCCTTGTCCGCGATCTCCGGGTCGACGCCGAAGCGGACCGTCGCGTCGGGGTCGACCTTGATGGTCTTGGCGTCCTTGTCCTTCAGGCAGCCCTGGAGGGAGGAGGTCTTGAGCGAATTGCCGTCGTTGTAGCAGGTGGCCTCGGAGTTCACCGTGCTGCGGTCCACCGTGACGGTGGCCAGCGGGGTCGGCTTGTCGCAGGCGGAGAGGACGAGCAGTCCGGCGCCTACGGCACCGACGGCGGCCAGGGCGCGGCGGTGGCGCGCGGCGAAACGCTGGGAGGTCATGGCGGAAGGCTATCTGGCGGGTTCGCTGCCGCTCGGGGTGGGGCTTGTGTCGGCGTGGCCGGGGTGGGGGGTGCGTGGTCCTGTGCGGCTCTCGTCGTGGCTGGTCGCGCCCCGCGGCGGAGCCGCTGATGGATGCAGCCCCGCGCCCCTGAAGCATGCGCTGCGCGCAGCTTCCCCGATGAGATGGCGCACGAAGTGCGCATCTCAGGGGCGCGGGGAACTGCGCGAGAAGCCCCACCGGGCCGCGGCCGAATGGACGGGCTAGGTGACCCGGGCGGGGCCGGTGTGGTGGGCCGAGGCGAGGAGGCCCCGGACCGTGGTGAGCCAGCCGATGGCCACGATGGCGGCCGCGACCGAGAGGCCCAGCGCCCCGACCAGGGGCAACGCGATCCCGATGGCCCCGCCCATCACCCACGCCACCTGCAACAACGTCTCGGACCGAGCAAACGCGGACGTCCGCACCGCCTCCGGCACATCCCGCTGGATCGTGGCGTCGAGCGACAGCTTCGACAGCGCCTGCGCGAACCCGGCCACCGCCGCCAGACACGCCGTCATCACCGCCCCGAAGAAGACGGCGGACAGGATCGCGACCCCCAGGACCACGGCCACCACGGTCACGATGATGATCTCGGGCGCCCGGGCCTTGAGCCAGGCCCCGACGGCCGTCCCCAGCGCGTTCCCGGCCCCCGCCGCCACGCCCACGATGCCGAGCGAGACGGCGGCGCTCTGCCCGGTCATCGGATGCTCGCGCAGCAGGAACGCGAGGAAGAAGATCAGGAAGCCGGACAGGCACTTCAGCGACGCGTTCGCCGCGAGGGCGTGGGTGACGGCGGGCCCGACCGTCCGCAGGCCGGGCCTGCGCTGCCGCTTGGCGGGGCCGTGCAGATGCTCCTCGTCGGAGACGAGCAGCGCCCGGCTCTCGCCCTTCGCCGAGTCGACCTTGCGCGGCATCGAGAACGACAGGAACATCCCGGAGACGTAGAGGACGAACGCCCCGAACAGCGGCCAGCGCGGCCCGATTGTCTGCAACCCCGCCCCGATGGGCGCCGCCACGCCGGTGGCGAGCAGCCCGGCGAGGGTGACCCGCGAATTGGCCTTCACCAGGGAGAAGCGGGGCGGCAGCAGCCGCGGCACGACCGCCGAGCGCACCACGCCGTACGCCTTCGACGCGACCAGCACGCCGAGCGCGGCCGGGTACAGCTGGAGGTTTCCGCCCACCACGGCGCTGGACAGGACGAGGGCGAGCAGCGCCCGCGCCAGCATCGAGCCGGCCATCGCGGCCCGCCGCCCGTGCGGCAGCCGGTCGAGAAGCGGCCCGATCACGGGGGCCAGGAGGGTGAACGGGGCCATGGTGATCGCCAGATACAGGGCCACCCGGCCGCGCGCCTCGTCCGTCGGCACCGAGAAGAACACCGTCGAGGCGAGGGCGACGGTGATCATGACGTCGCCCGCGCCGTTCACCGCATGGAGTTCGATGAGTTTTCCGAGGCCCGACTCGCCCGCTCCGTGGGCGTGTGTCGCCTTCCGGATTCCGCGCGCGGTGCCCGTGAACGGCAGTCTCAGGGCGCGGCCGACCTTGCGGACGGCCCCGCGCACCGGGCCCGCATCGCTGTACTCGTACCGTGTCGCACCGGACGACGACCTTGCGGCAGCCACCCAGCCATAGTGCCCCTTGAACGGGCGTACTAGTGCCGATATGCGCATGTGGTTCTGCTTCCGCATCAAGCGCGGCTCGTACGTCGGTGTGGGCGCAGGGCGTGGAAGGAGGTAGCGTGCGTAGCGCGCCCGCGGCGGTTGTTCTCGGCCGCGCGCCTCTCGGCCATCCCGCAGAATGGATGGCGTAGGTGCGCCCGGAACGTCGGGCGCGGACGTCGACGCGGTCCCCAGGTCCGCTCCGTCCGCGCTCCCGCCCATCGGACGGCGCACCCGTGAGACGGCGTAGGAGAGAAGCGATACCTGTGAGCGCAGCGACAACGCGAAGCCGCACCCCCGACCGCTTGTGCGCCGAGGCGGTCGACATCGCCCGGGCGGCGGCCGACGAGGCCGCGGCCCCGGGAGTGGTCGGCGAGCACGTCGAGACGGTCGTCGAGGGCGACCGCGTCGTCACGCATCTCTTCGAGTGCAAGGACTTCGGGTACCGGGGCTGGCGCTGGGCGGTCACGGTCGCCCGCGCGTCCCGCGCCAAGTACGTCACCCTCGACGAGGTCGTCCTGCTGCCGGGCCCCGACGCCCTGCTGGCACCCGAGTGGGTGCCGTGGAGCGAGCGGCTGCGGCCCGGTGACCTCGGCCCCGGCGATCTGCTGCCCACCGAGTCCGACGATCTGCGCCTGGAGCCCGGCTTCTCCGGCGAGGACGTGCCGTCGCCGAACTCGCCCGTCTCCGAGGAGATGGCCGAGCTGGTGGAGGCCGAGGACGCCGACATCACCGGCGGGCCGGTCGGCGAGCTGCCGGTCGTGCCGTCGCGCGGGTCGATCGCCTCGGTCGCCGAGGAACTGGGCATGCGGCGGGCCCGGGTCCTGTCCCGGTACGGGCTGCACGTCGCGGCCGACCGCTGGGAAGAGGGCTTCGGCGCGAAGACGCCCATGGCGCAGGCGGCGCCGGCCACGTGTGTCTCGTGCGGGTTCCTCTGTCCGATCGGGGGGTCGCTCGGGCAGGCGTTCGGGGTCTGCGCGAATGAGTTCTCGCCGGCCGACGGGCGGGTCGTCTCGCTGTCGTACGGGTGTGGGGGCCATTCCGAGGCCGCCGTCATGCCGAAGCCTCCGCGGCCCGCTGAGCCGGTGATCGACGAGACCGTGGTGGACGTCCTCCCGCTGCGGCCCGAGCCCGACGCGGGTTCGGTCGGCGCCGTCGCCGAGGGCGCCGACGACTTGGGTCACTCGTAGTTCCGCGTCTGCCCCACGGGGCTCTCGTCGCGATCTGACGGCCGGTGGCCGCTTCTCGCGCAGTTCCCCGCGCCCCTGGAGCCTTGCGCTGCGCGCGGCTCTCCCGTTGTCGGGTGCGGCTCTCGTCGTGGCTGGTCGCGCAGTTCCCCGCGCCCCTGGGAGCGAGCTTCGCTCGCCCAGGGGAAGGCGCGCGCAGCGCATGCCTTCAGGGGCGCGGGGAACTGCGCGAGAAGCCCCACCGGGCCGCAGACGGGTACGCGCCCCAGGGGGCAGGCCGGGAGCCGCGATAACGTTCGGGCCGATCGTTCCAGCGGCCAGAGGAGTGCACCCGTGAGCGTCAGCGAACCCGCGCCGGAGGGCATCGACCCGTTCGGCACCGCCAGACTGCGGCGGGGCGTGCTGGACGCCTGGGCGGCCAGTGCCGCCCGGTTCCGGGAGGACGCCAACGCCGAAGAAGACCTCGCCCTCGGCGGCTACCGCGACCGCCTGGTCGTCGAACTCGCCCAGAACGCCGCCGACGCCGCCGCCCGCGCCGGAGCGCAGGGCCGCCTCGCCCTCACCCTGAAGGACGGCGTCCTCGCGGCCGCGAACACCGGCTCCCCGCTGGACGCGACCGGCGTCGAGTCCCTGTCCACCCTGCGCGCCTCGGCGAAGCGGGACGACGCCGAGACGGCCACCGGCCGGTTCGGCGTCGGCTTCGCGGCCGTGCTCGCGGTCTCCGACGAACCCGCCGTACTGGGCCGCACCGGCGGCGTCCGCTGGTCCCTGGCGGAGGCCAGGATCGCCGCCGCCGACACCGCCCGCACCAGCCCCGCGCTCGGCGACGAACTGCGCCGCCGCGACGGCCACGTGCCCCTGCTCCGGCTGCCGTACGCGGCCGAGGGCCAGGCCCCCGACACGTACGACACTGTCGTGGTGCTGCCGCTGCGGGACGCCGCCGCCGAGGCCCTCGCCGCCCGGCTGCTCGACGAGATCGACGACACGCTGCTGCTGGCCCTGCCGGGGCTCGCCGAGGTCACCGTCACCACGGACACCGGCATCCGCACCCTGCGCCGCGCCGCGCCGGACGACGGCACCCCGTACACCGTCATCACCGACGACGCCCGGGAACCCGCCGCGCTGAGCTGGCGCACCGTCGGCCACCAGGGCCCGCTCGACGCCGCCCTGCTCGCCGACCGGCCCGTCGAGGAGCGGCTGCGCCCGCACTGGTCCGTCGCCTGGGCCGTGCCCGTCGACGACGACGGCGCCCCGCGACGGCCCGTCAGCGCCCCCGTGCTGCACGCGCCGACGCCCAGCGACGAGCCGCTGGGCGTGCCCGCGCTGCTCATCGCCTCGTTCCCGCTCGACACCACCCGCCGGCACGTCGCGCCGGGCCCGCTCACCGACCACCTCGTGCAGCGCGCCGCCGACGCCTACGCCGAACTCCTCGAAGCCTGGCGCCCGGTGGGCCCCGGCATCCTCGACCTGGTCCCCGGCCCGCTCGGCCGCGGCGAGCTGGACGGCGCGCTGCGCGCCGCGATCCTGGAGCGGCTGCCCCGCACTCCCTTCCTGCCGCCCGCGCTGGCCCCCAGCGGCGAGGACGACGACCGTCCCGAAGCCCTCAAGCCCCGGGACGCCGAGGTCGCCGAAGGGGCGGGCGCCGACACCGTGCGCGTCCTCGCCGACGTCCTGCCGAGCCTGCTGCCCGCCGGTCTCGAACGCCGTACCGAGCTGCGCACCCTCGGCGTCGCCCGCCTCCCGCTCACCGAGGCGATCGACCGGCTCGCCGGTCTGGAGAAGGAGCCCGGCTGGTGGCGGGGGCTCTACGAGTCCCTGGCCGGCGTCGACCCGGACCGGCTCAGCGGGCTGCCCGTGCCGCTCGCCGGAGGGCGCACGACGATCGGCCCGCGCCAGGTCCTGCTCCCCACCGCCGAGGCCACCGCGGTCGCCGGTGACGCACTGGCCCGGCTCGGTCTGAAGGTCGCCCACCCCGACGCCGCCCACCCGCTCCTGGAGAAGCTCGGCGCGCTGCCCGCCACGCCCCGCGCGGTTCTCACCACCCCGCAGGTCCGCGCGGCCGTCGCCGCCTCCCTCGACGACGAGCCCGCCTGGGACGACGACAGCGCGCTCGGCGCCGACGAGCTGGCGGACGTCGTGCTCACCCTGGTCCGCGACGCCCACCTCGACGCGGGCGACGAACCCTGGCTCGGCGCCCTCGCCCTGCCCGACGAGGACGGCGAACTCGCCCCGGCCGCCGAACTGGTCGTCCCCGGCAGCCTCCTCGCCGGTGTCCTCCGTGAGGGTGAACTCCCGCACGTCGACGAGGCATTGGCCGAACGCTGGGGGGAGCAGCCGCTCGCGGCCTGCGGGGTGCTCGCCACGTTCGCCCTCGTCCGTGCCACGGACGTCGTCCTCGACCCGGACGAACTCGAACCGCGCGACAGCGACTACCCCGAACCCGATGACGCCGGGCTGCTCGACGCCGTCGACGTGTGGTGCGAGGACGTCCTCGACCGGCTGCCCGACACGCCCGTACCGCCGGTCGCCACCGAACTCGTCGCCGTACGTGACCTGGACCTGGTCGACGAGGACCGCTGGCCGCAGGCGCTCGCGCTGCTCGCGCAGCCGCCGCTGCGCGACGCCCTCACCCAGCCCGTCCGGATCCTGCTGCCCGACGGCCACCACGAACTCGTCCGCCCGTACACGGCCTGGTGGCTGCGCGGCAATCCGGTGCTCGACGGCCGGCGCCCCGCAGGACTGCGCGCGGCGGGCGGCGACCCGCTGCTCGACGGGCTGTACGAGCCGGTGGACGCCGCCGGTTTCGAGGACGAGCAGGTGCTGCGCGCCCTCGGGGTGCGCACCTCCGTCGCCGCCCTCCTCGACGAGCCGGGCGGCGCCGCCGAACTCCTCGACCGGCTCGCCGACCCCGACCGGCCGGTCGGAGCCGCCCAACTCCACGCGATCTACGGCAGGCTGACCGACCTCGACCCGGAACAGGTCACGCTGCCGGACGAGTTGCGGGCCGTGCGGGACGGCGAGGTCGTCGTGGTCGACGCCGCCGACGCGCTGGTCGCCGACGCTCCCGACCTGATCGCGCTGTCGGACGGGCGGCCGCTGCTGCCGGTCGCCCCGGCCCGCGCGGCCGAACTCGCCGAGCTGTTCCAGGTGCGCCGCCTCAGCGATGCCGTCGACGCCGAACCGACCGGCACCGACGCCACCGAACACCCCGTGCCCGACTCCGTCCGCACCCTCCTCGGCGCCGGCACCCCAGCCTCGTACCTGGAGTACGAGGAGCTGTACGTCGCCGGGGTCGAGGCCGACTGGCGGCGCACCGCCGACGGCACCGTGCACGCCGCGACCCTGGAGGGCGTCGCCGCCGGACTCGCCTGGGCGGCGGGGCAGTGGCCGCGCCGGTTCGAGGTGGCGGCGCTCCTGGAGGACCCGTCGCGGACGGCGGAGCTGGCGCGGGACCGCTGGTTCGACTGACAGGGCGCGCGGCCCCCGGAGGGATTTCGGGGGCCGTGGGTTCCCTTTCGGTGCAGAGAGGCATGTCACACCGCGTCGGTTGATTCCCGTACAACCAGAACCGTCCGCCACCGGTCTATCCCGCGAGTCAACAGACTCCTAGACCACTTGGGACCCGCGTGATGGCATCCGCACCGCAGGTCCCCTTTCTCCACTGTGGGGAACACATGCGCATTCGTGCCACCGCGGCCGCCGTGACGGTCTCCGGCGCCCTTGCTCTCACCGCGATCGTCGTTCCGGCCGCGCAGGCCGACGACAACTCCCTCGCCTCGGCGGCCGCCAAGGTGACCGCAGGCTTCAAGGCCGGCCACGCGGCTCCGCGTGCCAGCACCTTCGCGGCGTCCTCGGTCGAGGACGAGCAGGTCGGCGACACGGCCGTCTCGAACGTCGTCGTCAACGGGGGCAAGGACGTCGTCCTCGGCATCTCCGCCAAGGCGAAGTTCAAGGTGACGTTCACCGCCACCGACGACTCCGGCATCGACAACACGTCCGGCGCCGCGATCGTCTACCACGGCTCGGACCTCGACTCCTCCAACATCGGCGCCCTGCCGAACGAGGACATCGACGGCTCGGTCACCACCTGCAAGACGGTGAGCGCCACCAAGTCCACCTGCACCCTCAACTTCACCGTCGACCCGCTGTGGCTGTACAACACCGACGCCGGGTCGTGGAAGGTCTGGGTCGGCGCCCAGGGCAAGGACTACGACTACTCCATCCGCGAGAACGCCAAGTCGTACAGCACCAAGCGCTACGCCAAGCTGAGCACCAACGCCACCCCCGAGCCCATCAAGAAGGGCAAGACCCTCACGGTCAAGGGCGCCCTCACCCGTGCCAACTGGGACACCAGCAAGTACGCGGGCTACACCAAGCAGAAGGTCACCCTGCAGTTCCGCAAGAAGACCTCCAGCACCTACAGCACGCTGAAGACGGTCACCTCGGACTCCAAGGGCAACCTGAGCACCACGGTGAAGGCGTCCGCCGACGGCTACTTCCGCTACAAGTTCGCGGGTACGTCCACGACCCCGGCCGTGACGTCCACGAGCGACTTCGTCGACGTCCGCTGATCAACCGCTGATCAGCGGCTAGTCGGGAAAGCGGCGGCCGACCCACCTCCACAGGAGTTCGAGGACGGCCGCCGCCACCACCGACACGCCCACCGCGGTCCACGGCATCACGTCGCCGACCAGCTTCAGGGCGAAGAAGTCCTGGAGCCACGGCACGACCAGGACCAGCAGGAAGCCGAGTCCCATCGCCGCCACCAGGCAGATCCGCCACCAGGTGTAGGGGCGGGCGATGATGGCCAGCACCCACATCGAGATCAGGAACAGGGTCAGGGTGGCCGCGCTGGTCTCCGCGTTGAGCGCGTCGGAGCCCGTGTAGTAGTGCCGGGCCACCATGTACATCACGAACGTCGCGATCCCGGCGACGGCGCCGCCCGGAATCGCGTACCGCATCACGCGTTTCACGAAGTGCGGCTTGGCCCGCTCCTTGTTCGGCGCGAGCGCGAGGAAGAACGCGGGGACGCCGATCGTCAGCGTCGACAGCAGCGTCAAGTGCCGCGGCAGGAACGGGTACTCGACCTGGAAGCAGACCACGAGCAGCGCGAGCAGCACCGAGTAGACGGTCTTGACCAGGAACAGCGTCGCCACCCGCGTGATGTTGCCGATGACCCGGCGGCCCTCGGCGACCACCGAGGGCAGCGTGGCGAAGCTGTTGTCGAGCAGCACGATCTGCGCGACGGCCCGGGTGGCCTCGGAGCCCGAACCCATCGAGACCCCGATGTCGGCGTCCTTCAGGGCCAGTACGTCGTTCACCCCGTCGCCCGTCATCGCGACCGTGTGCCCGTGCGACTGGAGCGCCGCGACCATGTCCCGCTTCTGCTGCGGGGTGACCCGGCCGAAGACCGTGCCCTCGTCGAGCGCGTCCGCCATGGCCTCCTGCTCGGTGGGCAGGGTGCGGGCGTCGACCGTGTTCTCCGCGCCGGGCAGATCGAGCTTGGCGGCCACGGCGCCGACCGACACCGCGTTGTCCCCGGAGATGACCTTCGCCTTGACGTCCTGCTCGGCGAAGTAGCGCAGGGTGTCGCCCGCGTCGGGGCGCAGCCGCTGCTCCAGGACGACGAGCGCGGCCGGTTCGGCGCTGTCGCGCACCGCGGGGTCGCCCAGGTCGGCGCCCTCCTTCAGGCCTTCGGTGACGCGGGCGAGCAGCAGGACGCGCAGGCCCTGCCGGTTCAGCCCGTCGACCTCGGCGAGGGCCGGGTCGTCGGCGGGGAGCAGCACGTCGGGCGCGCCGAGCAGCCAGGCGCTGGTCGTGCCGTCGCCCTCGCTGAGGGCCGCGCCGCTGTACTTGCGGGCCGAGGAGAACGGCAGCGACTCGGTGCAGCGCCACGCCTCGGCCGCCGGGTAGGCGTCGATGACGGCCTGGAGGGAGGCGTTCGGGCGCGGGTCGGACTCGCCCAGCGCGCCGAGGACCTCGCGTACGTACGCCTCGTCGGCGCCGTTCAGGGCGCGCAGCTCGGCGACGTCCATGCCGCCCTCGGTGAGCGTGCCCGTCTTGTCGAGGCAGACCGTGTCGACGCGGGCGAGGCCCTCGATCGCCGGAAGTTCCTGAACCAGGCACTGTTTTCGGCCGAGTCGGATGACGCCGATCGCGAAGGCCACGGAGGTGAGCAGCACGAGCCCCTCGGGGACCATGGGCACGATGCCGCCCACGGTGCGCGCGACGGAGTCCTTGAAACCGTGCTCCTTGACGACCAACTGGCTGATGACCAGCCCGATCGCGGTCGGGATCATCATCCACTGGACGTACTTGAGGATGGTGGAGATGCCGCTGCGCAGCTCGGACTGGACGAGCGTGAACCGGCTCGCCTCCTCGGCCAGCTGCGCCGCGTACGCCTCGCGGCCGACCTTCGTCGCGGTGAACGCGCCGCCGCCGGCGACCACGAACGAGCCCGACATCACCGGGTCGCCCGGCTGCTTCACGACGGGGTCGGCCTCGCCGGTCAGCAGCGACTCGTCGATCTCCAGGCCGTCGGCCTCGGCGCAGGTGCCGTCCACGACGATCTTGTCGCCGGGGCCGATCTCGATGAGGTCGCCCAGCACGATCTCGGACGTGGAGACGGTGGTCGCGGTGCCGTCCCGGCGGACCGTGGGCTTGGCCTCGCCGATCACCGCGAGGGAGTCGAGGGTCTGTTTGGCCCGCCACTCCTGGATGATGCCGATGCCGGTGTTGGCCAGGATGACGTAGCCGAAGAGGCTGTCCTGGAACGGGGCGACGGCCAGCATGATCAGCCAGAGCACGCCGATGATCGCGTTGAACCGGGTGAAGACGTTGGCCCGGACGATCTCGGTGAGCGAGCGGGAGCTGCGCAGCGGGACGTCGTTGACCTCGCCGCGGCTTCTGCGCTCTTCGACCTCGGCGCTGGTCAGGCCCTTCGCCCTCGACGGCAGGGGCATCGGGTGCACGGGGTCGAGCTCCGCGCCGGCGTCGATGTGCGTCATGTCTCCGACGGTACGGGGGGATCGGGGGGTTCACCCCTCGGGCGTGACGGAGATCCGACCTGGGGAGGAGTCGGGGTCGTCCCGGGGGTGTACGGGGCGCGTGATCGGGTGCGGGTCGCGTCGTGGCTGGTCGCGCAGTTCCCCGCGCCCCTGGAGATGCGCACTTCGTGCGCTATCTCCATCAAGGGGAGGCGGCGCGAAGCGCCTGCCTCAGGGGCGCGGGGAACTGCGCGAGAAGCGGCCACCGGCCGTCAGGTGGTCGACAACCCAGGGGCGCGGGGCTGCATCCATCACCGGCCGTCAGTCGGAGACGGTGGCGGCGGCTCGTTTGATGGCGGCGTCGCGGCCTCGGACGTACCAGATGCCGATCAGGCCCAGGCCGGCGCCGGCCAAACAGGTCCAGATCCACCACGTGTGCCCGTGGTCGTCGAACCAGCCGTAGAACGGCAGCTGTACGAGGAAGAGGACGAACCACAGGATCGTGCCGCCGGTGATGGTGGCGACGACCGGGCCCTCCAGGGGCTCCGGCGCCTCGTGCTTGGGTGTCCACTTCGCCATGAGGACAGCTTAACGACAGCCCCGAAATCACTCGCAGCCCGTACCCACCATGGGTCTACGCGCGGAGATAGCGATTTCCGGCTCATATGTTCATACTGAAACCGCCTGAGAATGGCTACTTCTGTTCGTACGAAACACCAATGGGAGCGTCGGGGATCCCCGCTGGTGGTCACGCGTAGACCAGACTTGATCACATCCTGCCCACTGGGCACCGCTGAAAATCGCTGAGGTCATCCATGTCCACTTCGGCCACCGCCCCGGTCGATGTCAACGAGCAGCCGCCGGAGCCCAAGAACGGGCTCGACCGCTACTTCAAGATCTCCGAGCGCGGCTCGACGGTCCCCCGTGAGATCCGTGGTGGCCTCGCCACGTTCTTCGCGATGGCCTACATCATCGTGCTGAACCCGATCATTCTGGGCAGCGCGAAGGACATGTACGGGCACCAGCTCGACAACGGCCAGCTGGTCACCGCGACCGCGCTCACCGCCGCCTTCACCACGCTGCTCATGGGTGTCATCGGCAATGTGCCGATCGCGCTCGCGGCGGGCCTCGGTGTGAACACCGTGGTCGCGCTGCAGCTCGCCCCGCGCATGTCGTGGCCGGACGCGATGGGCATGGTCGTCCTCGCGGGCTTCGTGGTGATGATCCTGGTCGCCACCGGTCTGCGCGAGCGCGTCATGAACGCGGTGCCGCTCAGCCTGCGCAAGGGCATCGCGATCGGTATCGGCCTCTTCATCATGCTGATCGGTCTCGTGGACTCCGGCTTCGTGAGCCGTATCCCGGACGCCGCGCACACCACCGTGCCGCTCCAGCTCGGCGGCGACGGTCACCTGAACGGGTGGCCGGTGCTCGTCTTCGTCCTCGGCGTGCTGCTGACCCTCGCGCTGCTTGTGCGCAAGGTGCCGGGCGCGATCCTCATCTCGATCGTCGTGATGACCGTCGCCGCGGTGATCGTCAACGCCGTCGCCAAGATCCCGTCCTGGGGTCTGACCACGCCGAAGTGGCCGGGCAACCCGGTCGCCACCCCCGACTTCGGGCTCGTCGGCAAGGTCAGTCTGTTCGGCGGTTTCGAGAAGGTCGGCATCCTCACCGGCGTCCTCTTCGTCTTCACCGTGCTGCTGTCGTGCTTCTTCGACGCCATGGGCACGATCATGGGCATCAGCGACGAGGCGCACCTGACCGACGAGAACGGTCAGATGCCCGGCATGAACAAGGTGCTCTTCATCGACGGCATCGCGGTCGCCGCCGGTGGCGCCTCGTCCTCCTCCGCCACCACCTGCTTCGTGGAGTCCACGGCCGGTGTCGGCGAGGGCGCCCGTACGGGTCTCGCCAACGTCGTCACCGGCGCGCTCTTCGCCATCGCGCTGTTCCTCACGCCGATCGCCACGATGGTCCCGTCGCAGGCGGCCACCCCCGCGCTGCTCGCGGTCGGCTTCCTGATCCTGTCGGGCGGCATCCGCGCGATCGACTGGGACGACTGGACGGTCGCCATCCCGGCCTTCATCACGATGCTGATGATGCCGTTCACGTACTCGATCACCAACGGCATCGGCATGGGCTTCATCGCCTTCACCGTGCTGCGCGTGGTCGCGGGCCGGGCCAAGGAGGTGCCGGTCGCGATGTACGCCGTGTCGGCCGTCTTCGCCTTCTACTACCTGATGCCGGCTCTCGGTCTGACCTGATCCGACCCGAGCCCGTACTGCGGGGCGGCTCAGGCCGCCCCGTAGAACCTCTCCGTCTCCTCGACCGACGTCTTGAAGCGTTCGTCGAAGTCGTCTCGAATGAGCGTCCGGACCACATAGTCCTGGACGCTCATTCCTCTTTTCGCGGCATGCCCCTTGAGCCGGTCGAGCAGCTCACCGTCTATCCGCAGGCTGAGCACTGTCGATCCCATGCGAACAGCGTCGCGGGGTGCCGCGCCCGGGCGTGTCGCTTTTCGGATGCGGCTCACTCGTTTGAGTGACGTGAGGTTTCCGGTCGCCGTGGCGCGTGGTGCGGATCACGGTCCGTGGGGTGCGCCCCGGTGGTAGTTAGACACAGTAATGAGTTACGCTAACGAACATGCCGGACCTCTCCCATGGCGACGAAGCCGCCGTGAACTCCCTGCGCTCCGCAGTGATGCGCCTGTCACGCCGACTCAAGCATCAGCGGGTCGACGAATCGCTGAGCCCCACCGAGATGTCGGTGCTCGGCACCCTCGCCGGATGCGGCTCCGCCACCCCGAGTGAACTGGCCCGCAAGGAGCATGTGCAGCCGCCGTCGATGACCCGCATCGTCGCGCTCCTGGAGGCCAAGGGACTGGTCCGGCTCGAGCCTCATCCCGAGGACCGCCGGCAGAAGGTCGTCACGTCCACCGAGCAGGCCGAGACCATGCTCCTGGAGTCCCGCCGCAAGCGGAACGCGTGGCTGGCGAACCTGGTCGACGGTCTCGACGAGGACGAGTGGGCCAAGCTCCGCGAGGCCGCGCCCGTCCTGGAGAAGCTCGCGCATCTGTGACCGACCGAGACGACACCTGAACGCCCCCCCACAAGCACCTGCCACCGCCACGCTCGCTGAGCCGGCCGCCGAGGAGGCGAACCCACTTTGAGTACGGGATCCGGAGCAGACTCCGCCCCCGCACCTACTCCTACTCTCCCCGCTTCCGGGGGTAAGCCCTCGATGTTCGCCAGCCTGCGCGTGCGCAACTACCGGCTGTTCGCGACCGGGGCCGTCATTTCCAACACCGGCACCTGGATGGCCCGCATCACCCAGGACTGGCTGGTGCTCTCCCTGACCGGGTCGTCCGCCGCCGTGGGTGTCACCACGGCCATGCAGTTCCTGCCGATGCTGCTCTTCGGGCTGTACGGCGGAGTGATCGCCGACCGGTTCAAGCGGCGCAACCTGCTGTTCTGCACCCAGGGCGCGATGAGCCTGTCGGGCCTGTTCCTGGCCGTACTGACCCTGTCCGGCCACGTACAGGTCTGGCACGTCTACGCCGCCGCCTTCTTCACCGGGCTCGTGACGGTCGTCGACAACCCGTCGCGGCAGTCCTTCGTGTCCGAGCTGGTGGGACCCGACCAGGTCCGTAACGCCGTCTCGCTGAACTCGGCGAACTTCCAGTCCGCCCGGCTCATCGGCCCCGCCGTCGCGTCCGCGCTGACCGCGGCCGTCGGACCCGGCTGGGCGTTCCTCGCCAACGGCCTGTCCTTCCTGGCGCCGCTCACCGGCCTCCTCCTGATGCGCACGAGCGAGCTGCACGAGATCAAGCGGACGCCGCGCGGCAAGGGGCAGCTCAAGGAGGGCCTGAACTACGTCTCCAAGCACCCCGAGCTGATCTGGCCGATCGTGCTCGTCGGGTTCGTGGGCACCTTCGGGTTCAACTTCCCGATCTGGCTGAGCGCGTTCGCCGACGACGTGTTCCACGGCGGGGTCGGGCAGTACGGCATGTTCAACACGCTGATGGCGATCGGTTCGCTGGCCGGGGCGCTGCTCGCGGCGCGGCGGCGGTCCGCTCGGCTGCGGGTTCTCGTCGGGGCCGCGATCGGGTTCGGGGTGCTGGAGATCCTGGCCGCGTTCGCGCCCGGGGTGTGGCTGTTCGCTCCGCTGATCATGATCCTCGGGGTGCTCGGCATCACCACGAACGTCACCGCGAACTCCTCGGTGCAGATGGCGACCGATCCGGAGATGCGGGGGCGGGTGATGTCCCTGTTCTTCATGGTGTTCACCGGTGGTACGCCGTTGGGCGGGCCGCTCTTCGGGTGGCTCGCGGACGAGTACGGGGTGCGGGTCAGCTTCATGCTGGGCGGGCTGGTCTGCGCCGGGGCCGCGGGGCTTGTGGGGCTGATGCTCGCCCGGGCCGCCAATCTCCGGCTCAAGGTGGATCTGCGGCGCGGGGAGCGGCATGTGCAGTTCGTGCCGCGCGAGTCCGTGCCGGTGGCGGTGGTGGCTTAGGCGCCGGCGCCCCTGTCGGGTTGTCGTTCGTCGGCAGCCCGGTGGGGGCTGGTCGCGCAGTTCCCCGCGCCCCTGGGCAGTTCGTCACGCGCGGGCCGGTGGCCGCTTCTCGCGCAGTTCCCCGCGCCCCTGAGATGCGCACTTCGTGCGGCATCTCATCAAAGGCGCGCCACCTGCCCGTCAGGAGAGGCGCGCCACCTGCCCGTTAGGAGAGGCGCGCCACCCGCCCCTCAGGCGGGGCACGCCACCCGCCCTTCATGAGAGGCGCGCGCAGCGCAGCCTCAAGGGGAGGCGGCGCGAAGCGCCTGCCTCAGGGGCGCGGGGAACTGCGCGAGAAGCGGCCACCGGCCCGCGCACGACCGACAACCCGATAAGGGGCGCGGGGAACTGCGCGATGGGCCTCGGCGCCGGGGCGCTCGCCGGTGCGGGTTACGCTCGATGTGTGGACCCGAAGACGCGGAACCGGATCATGGCCGGTGTGCTTGTGCTGATGTTCGTCGTGGTGGCCGTGGCGGCGGCCGTCGGAAACTGACCTCGTCCCCGGCGGCCGCCGCACCCGTGGGCTCCGGCTACCAGGCGAAGGCCTCCGGCGACGGGCCCGGCCCCGGGAAGATCTCGTCCAGGGACGCCAGGACGTCCTCACCCAGCTCCAGCTCGACCGCCCGCAGCGCCGAGTCCAGCTGCTCCTTCGTGCGCGGGCCGACGATCGGTCCGGTCACCCCGGGCCGGGTCAGCAGCCACGCCAGGGCCGCCTCACCGGGCTCGATGCCGTGCTTGCCGAGCAGATCCTCGTAAGCCTGGACCTGGTCGCGCACCTTGGTGTTCTCCAGCGCGGAGGCCGACCGGCCGTCCTTGCGGCGCTTGCCCTCGGACTCCTTCTTGAGGACGCCGCCGAGCAGCCCGCCGTTGAGCGGGGACCAGGGGATGACGCCGAGGCCGTACTCCTGCGCGGCCGGGATGACCTCCATCTCGGCGCGCCGCTCGGCCAGGTTGTACAGGCACTGCTCGCTGACCAGGCCGACGCGGCCGTGGCGGGCGGCCGTCTCGTTGGCCTGGGCGATCTTGTAGCCGGGGAAATTGGACGAGCCCGCGTACAGGATCTTGCCCTGCCGGACCAGTACGTCGATGGCCTGCCAGATCTCCTCGAAGGGGGTCCGGCGGTCGATGTGGTGGAACTGGTAGATGTCGATGTAGTCGGTCTGGAGCCGCTTGAGGCTGGCGTCGACGGCCCGGCGGATGTTCACCGCGGAGAGCCGGTCGTGGTTGGGCCACGGCTGGCCGTCGCCCGCCATGTTCCCGTAGACCTTGGTGGCGAGGACGGTCTTGTCGCGGCGGCCGCCGCCGCTCGCGAACCAGGTGCCGATGATTTCCTCGGTACGGCCCTTGTTGTCGCCCCAGCCGTACACGTTGGCGGTGTCGAAGTAGTTGATTCCACTGGCCAGCGCCGCGTCCATGATGGCGTGGCTGTCGGCCTCGTTCGTCTGCGGTCCGAAGTTCATGGTGCCGAGGACGAGCCGGCTGACCTTGAGTCCCGTGCGTCCGAGCTGCGTGTACTTCATGACTGCTTAGCCAAGGACGTGGAGTGCGCTCTAGGCAAGTGCCCCGCCCGGTACCGTCCCGGCGTCACCCCGAACTCGCGGCGGAAGGCGTGCGAGAGGGCGTAGGGCGTGCCGTAGCCGACCTGGCGGGCCACCGACTCCAAGGGTGCGTCCGCCGCGCGCAGGAGGGTGGCCGCGCGGGTCATGCGCCACCACGTCAGATACGCCATCGGGGGCCGGCCCACCAGGGTGGTGAAGCGGCGGCCCAGGGTGGCGCGGGAGACGCCCGAGCGGGTGGCCAGGAGGTCGGCGGTCCACGGCGCGGCCGGGTCGCTGTGCAGCAGCCGCAGGGCCTCGGTGACGACCGGGTCGGCGAGCGCGGCGGGCCAGCGGGCGCTGCCGGAGCCGGTCGCCGGGTCCGTGGTCCAGGCCCGGATCATGTACACGAGCAGGAGGTCGAGCAGGCTCGGCACGGCCGCGCAGGCGCCGGGGAGGCCCGGGGTGCCCGCCTCGCGGGCCAGCAGGGCGATGGCGGAGCGCAGCTCCGGATGCGGGTCGGCGCGGTCGGTGCCGGCGCCCTCGCGCGGCAGGTGGATCACGTCGGGGAGTTCGGCGAGCAGCGGGTGGGTGTGGCTGCGGTCGAGGCGGTACTTGCCGCAGAGGAGTTCCACGGCGGACGCCCCGGGCCGCGGCGCCCGGTCGCCGACGGTGTCGAAGGGGACCGCCCGCGCGAGCGTCGCCGCGTCGGCGGGGCCGTCGGCCAGCACGTGGCCCGCGCCGTGCGGCAGCAGGACCGCGTCTCCGGGGGCCAGGGTGAGCGCGGGGCCGGTGTCGGGCAGCAGCCAGCAGCCGCCGGTCAGCGCCACATGGAATCCCGCGCCCTCGTACGGCTCCAGGCGTACGCACCAACTGCCGCTCACCCGCAGCCGGTTGACGGACGGCCTGCCCGTCCGTACGGCGGCTATCGCGTCGCTGACCACGTCCATGACCCCAGGATAGGCAGATCGGTGACATGCGGGGTGAGCGGATCGCGTATGCGGACGAGCCTCATGAGCATTGGGGCGCTCGCTCCCGGCGCCTAGCGTCGACGGCATGGACACGGACATCGAACGCATCGAGCTCGGCGACGTCGAGGTCATCAAGGTCGTGGAGGTACGCGGGCCCTTCGGCGCGCCCGGCGACCTCTTCCCCGGCATCGAGGGCGCCTGGCGGGCCGGGGAGGAGTGGCTCGCGCCCCGCTTCCAGGACCCGGACAGCGGCGCGGTGCTCGCCGCCGTACAGGCCTGGGTGCTGCGCAGCGAGGGCCGCACGATCGTCGTCGACCCGGGCGTCGGCAACGGCCGCGAACGGCCCGGCACCCCGCACTTCTCCGGCCTCGACACCGACTTCCCCGACCGGCTCGTGCGAGCCGGTGTGCGGCCCGAGGACGTCGACCTCGTCGTCAACACCCATGTGCACGCCGACCACGTCGGCTGGAACACCCGGGAGGAGGGCGGGAGTTGGGTTCCGACGTTCCCGAACGCCACCTATCTCGTACCGCGTGCCGACCACGACTTCTTCGGCCCCGAGGGTGCCGCCCGCACCGTGCGCGACAATCACCGCTTCCTCTTCGCGGACAGCGTCGCGCCGGTCGTGGAGGCCGGGCAGGCGGTGCTGTGGGAGGGCGAATCCCACCGGATCGACGGGCAGTTGACGCTGGAGCCCGCGCCGGGGCACACCCCGGGCTCCTCCGTGCTGCGCCTCGCCTCGGGCACCGACCGGGCGGTCTTCGTGGGGGATCTGCTGCACAGCCCGGCCCAGTTCCTCGCGCCGTCGTGCAGCAGCGCCATGTGCGTGGACCCTGCCGAGTCGGCCGCCAGCCGGGTACGGGTGCTCGGGCGGGCCGCCGATGAGGGGGAGTTGGTGATTCCCGCGCACTTCCCCGGGCCCGGCGCGGCCGAGATCCGGCGGGACGGCGCCGGGTTCGCTGTGCACCGCTGGGCGGCCTGAGAAGGGTCAGGTTCGGCGGTACGGGCCGCCGAGTCCCCACGCCTGGTGCAGGGCGTCCGCGAAGGCGGCGGCCAGCTTGTGCTCGCCGGACGCGTTCGGGTGCGTACCGTCGTACGTGTCGTGGTGGATGTCGTACGACTCCGGGACCGAGGCGAGCAGCAGCGGGGAGCGCGGCTCGGAGAGGTCGGCGACCGCCTTGGCGAGCAGGGTGTTGAAGCGGGCGACCTCGGCGGCGAACGGCAGGTCCGACTCGGCCCGGATGTTGGGGATCACGGGGAGCAGGACGACGCGGACCGCCGGGTTCGCGGTGCGCGCCTCGGCGACGAAGCGCCGCATGTTCGCCGCGGTCTGCTCGGCGTCCGTGTAGAAGCCGAGGTCTATCAGGCCCAGGTTGACCAGCAGCACGTCCGCGCCGCAGGTGCGCACCGCGTCGGCGACGACCGGCGCCATGTGCAGCCAGCCCTCGCCCCAGCCGGCCAGATGACGGCGCGGGAAGTCCGGGTCCGCGTACGCCAGGGACGTCGGGGCGTCGGCGGTCTTGTCGTAGAGGGTCTCGCGCGGCCCGACGACCGCGACGCCCCCGTCCGCGCAGGCCGACCGCAGGTGGTGCCAGAAGCGGTGACGCCAGGTGTGCTCCCCGGCGCTGCCGATGGTCTGGCTGTCGCCGACGAACATGAACCTGAGCATCCGCTCATCATCGTCGATCGGCCGGGCCGCGTGCGTGTGACACCGGCCACGCCTGGCAAGCTGGGGTCATGCGTTCGTATCTGGGTGCGGCCGGGGCCGCGGTCGTCCTCGTTCTCGCAGGTGCCACGGTGCCCGCGGCGGCGAGCAGTTCACCGTCCGTGGGCTCGTCCGGTTTCACCATCGAGGACCCGCGGATCACTGAGTCCAGCGGCCTCGCCGCGTCCCGCGCCCACCCGGGCGTCTACTGGACCCACAACGACAGCTCCGACGGCGCGTACATCTTCGCGATCGACGGCCGCACCGGTAAGACGCTCGCCCGGATCACCCTCACCGGGGTCGGGGCGCCGCGCGACGTCGAGGCGATCTCGGTCGGCCCCGACGGGAACATCTACGTCGGCGACATCGGCGACAACCTCGGCGGCAAGTGGGACCACGTGTGGATCTACAAGCTGCCCGAGCCGAAGAAGCTCGTCGACCAGACCGTGCGGGCCACCCAGTACGTCGTCAAGTACGCGGACGGGCCGCGCAACGCCGAGTCGATGATGGTCCACCCC
This sequence comes from Streptomyces sp. NPDC057694, assembly GCF_042799415.1. Classification (NCBI taxonomy): domain Bacteria; kingdom Bacillati; phylum Actinomycetota; class Actinomycetes; order Kitasatosporales; family Streptomycetaceae; genus Streptomyces; species Streptomyces sp. NPDC057694. The sequence continues at coordinate 46,259 of NZ_JBHVIX010000037.1, read as the reverse complement.
AAGACCGGCCGGGTGTACATCATCGAGAAGGGCGAGGACGGCGGCGGCCTCTACGAGGGCCCGTCCACGCTCGACTCCGCCGCCACCAACACCTTCCGGCGCATCGGCGACATCGACCTGTGGGCGACCGACGCCGCCTTCTCCCCGGACGGCAAGCAGCTCGCCGTGCGCGGCTACTTCGGCGGCATCTCGTACTCCTGGAACGACGGAAAGCCCAAGAGGCAGGGCCAGTTGCACGTGCCGCTCCAGCCGCAGGGCGAGTCGGTGACGTACACGCTCGACGGCAGGACGCTGCTCTACGGCAGTGAGGGCAAGGGGAGTTCGGTGCAGCCGGTGGAGGTCGAAGGCGCGGATGCCTCCGGCGGGGGCGGGGGTTCGGCGTCGGGCGGGAGTGCCGATGGCGGGGGTGGTGACGGGGGTGGGTTCACCGGGAAGGCCGGAGCCGTCGGGGCCGCCGTGGTGCTCATCGCTGTGATCGGGATCGGGCGGCTGGTCCGGAAGCCGCGCTCTCGCGGGTAGGTCGCCGGGTGCGGGCCGGTGGCCGCTTCTCGCGCAGTTCCCCGCGCCCCTGAGGCATGCGCTGACGCGCGCCTCCCCTTGAGGCTGCGCTCCGCGCGCCTCCATCGGGGCAGGGGGAGGCGCGTCTTCACCTTGGGCAGGTGGCGCGCCTTGGTGGAGATCGCGCACGAAGTGCGCATCTCCAGGGGCGCGGGGAACTGCGCGCTCAGCCACGACGAAAGCCGCAGTCGCGTCTGCTCGGTGCATGAGCAGATGCGTCTGCGGCTTTCGTCGTGGTTGCTCGCGCAGTTCCCCGCGCCCCTAGGGGGCTTTAGAGCTGGCCGATGACGTAGTCGATGCAGGCCGTCAGGGCCTGGACGTCCGTCGGGTCGATGGCCGGGAACATGGCGACGCGGAGCTGGTTGCGGCCCAGCTTGCGGTAGGGCTCGGTGTCGACGATGCCGTTGGCGCGCAGCGCCTTGGCGACCGCCGTGGCGTCCACCGAGTCGTCGAAGTCGATCGTGCCGATGACCTGCGAGCGCTTGGCGGCGTCGGTGACGAACGGCGTCGCGTACTTCGAGTCCTCGGCCCACGAGTAGAGGCGGGTCGAGCTGTCCTTCGTACGGGCCGTGGACCAGGCCAGACCGCCCTGGCCGTTGATCCAGTCCAGCTGCTCGCCGAGCAGGAAGAGCGTGGCGAGGGCCGGGGTGTTGTACGTCTGGTTCTTGCGGGAGTTGTCGATCGCCGTGGGCAGCGAGAAGAACTCCGGGACGTGGCGGCCGGACGCGTGGATGCGCTCGGCGCGCTCGATCGCGGCCGGGGAGAAGACACCGATCCACAGGCCGCCGTCGGAGGCGAAGGACTTCTGCGGGGCGAAGTAGTAGACGTCCGTCTCGGCGATGTCGACCGGCAGGCCGCCCGCGCCGGAGGTGGCGTCCACCAGGACGAGGGAGCCCTCGTCGGCGCCGGCCACGCGCTTGATCGGGGCCGCGACACCGGTGGAGGTCTCGTTGTGCGTCAGACCGTAGACGTCGACGCCGGCCTCGGCCACGGCCTCCGGGTGCGTACCCGGGTCGGAGGCGATGACGGTCGGCTCGGCCAGCCACGGAGCCAGCTTGGAGGCCTTCGCGAACTTCGAGGAGAACTCACCGAAGTTCAGGTGCTGCGACTTGTTCTCGATCAGGCCGTGCGTCGCCACGTCCCAGAACGCGGTCGAACCGCCGTTGCCGAGGATGACCTCGTAGCCCTCGGGGAGGGAGAAGAGGTCCTTGACACCTTCACGCACACGGCCGACCAGGTTCTTGACCGGGGCCTGGCGGTGCGAGGTGCCGAGCAGGGAGGTACCGGTGGCGGCCAGCGCGTCCAGCGCTTCCGTCCGCACCTTGGAGGGGCCCGCGCCGAAACGTCCGTCGGCGGGCTTGATGTCAGCGGGAATCTGGATCTCAGCCACGAGCCGGAGGGTATCCCCTCGGCGAAACCGGACGGAAACCCGTCCGTTCGATGAGACGACTCCTCCGGCCCGTGGACTTGTGAAGATCTACGAGGGCGGCCCCGGTGATCAGTCCCCGAGCACCACCGGCAGCTCGAAGAGGTCGTTCTGCGTCACCACCGGCTTGTTGCGCAGCTCACCCGGCTCGACCGCGAGACGCAGGCCGGGGAAGCGGGCGTACAGCGCCGGGAGCGCCACCCCGGCCTCCAGGCGGGACAGCGCGGCGCCGGGGCAGACGTGCGGGCCGTGCCCGAAGGAGATGTGGCGGGTCGGGGAGGTGCGGGTGATGTCGAAGGAGTCCGCGGTGGGGCCGTGCGCCTGCTCGTCGCGGCCGATCGCGCCGTAGGAGACGATCAGCGCGTCGCCCCGCGCGATCGTCTGCTCCCCGACCCGGACGTCCTCGGCGGCGAACCGGATCAGCACGTGCGAGGTCGGCGTCGAGTAGCGCAGCGTCTCCTCGACCACCTGCTCCCAGGTGGCCTTGCCGTCGAGGACGAGGGCCAGCTGGTCGGGGTGGGCGGAGAGGTTCACGACCGCGTTGACGATGAGCGAGATCGTCGTCTCGTGGCCGGCCGCGACCATCAGCTGGAGCGTGGAGACGATCTCGGCGTCGGTCAGCCGGTCGCCGTTCTCCGAGGCCTGGATCAGGGCGCTGGTCAGGTCGTCGCCCGGCTGCTCGCGGCGGGCCGCGACGACCGCGCCCATCATCGCCGCCAGCTCGCCGAGCGTCGCGATGACTTCCTCGGGCGGGGTCTGCGTGGAGAAGAACTTGTCGAACAGGACCTTCAGGCGCGGGTGGTCCGCCTCGTCTATGCCCATCAGGTCGCTGATCACGTACATGGGCAGCGGGTAGGCGAACTCGGCCTTCAGGTCGACCGGGCCCTCGGTGGGCAGTTTGTCGAGCAGGCCCGTCGTCAGCTCCTCGATGCGCTCGCGCATCCGCTCCACCCGGCGCACGGTCAGCGCCTGGGCGACCAGGGCCCGCATCCGGCGGTGGTCCTCGCCGTCCACGGTGAGCATCGATCTGCCCGGGTTGGCCAGGCCGATCAGCGGCCAGTCGGCGGGGATCTCGCCGCGCTGCCAGGCCCCCCACACCTCGATGTCCTTCACGAGGCGCTTGTCGGTGAGGAGCTGGCGGGCCTCCGCGTGGTGGGTGACCGCCCACACGGGGACCCCGCCGGGCAGTTCGACCTGGGCCAGCGGGCCCGCGGCGAGCAGCCGGGCGGTCTCGCCGTCCAGGTCGGTGACGAAGGGGTCGAGCGGGATACGGGCGGCGGACGCGTGGGGGCACGTGGCTGCGGATGTCGTCATGACGAGAGCTCCAGGAGTCCGGGAACGAACGAGAGGAAGAAGCGGTGGATCGTCACAGGGACGCCGACGGCACGGCGGCCGTCGGCGTGAAACGGACCGGCAGATCGGTCAGCCCGCGCAGCCACGGCGAGGGGCGGCGGGCCAGCGCGTCGGCCGGGCCGGCCAGATCGATGTCGGGCAGCCGGTCGAGGATCACCTCGATGCCGGTGCGCGCGATGACCTCGGCGACCTCTTGGGCGGGGAACGGGCAGCGGTGTTCGCCGTGCCCGAACGAGAAGTGCGCGTTGTTGCCGCCCGTGAGGACCGACGCGTCGGTGCGCACCTGCGGGTCGGCGTTGGCCGCCGCGATGCCGAGCAGCACCAGGTCGCCCGCCCGGATGTGGCGGTCGCCGAGCCGGGTGTCGCGGGTGGCCCAGCGCCCGGCGACGTTCTGCGTCGGGGCGTCCTCCCACAGCACCTCGTTCATCGCCTCGGCGATGCTGTGCCGCCCGCCGAACAGCGACGCGGCGAACCGGTCGTCGGTCAGCATCAGGCGCAGTGAGTTGCCGATCCAGTCGGCGGTGGGCTGGTGCCCGGCCGCCATCATCACCATCAGGTCCTGGGCGATCTCCTCGGGCGTGAACCCCGAGGCGTCCGCCAGCATGTACGAGGCGACGTCCTCGCCCGGCCGCGCCTGCTTGGCCGCGATCAGCTCGGCCATGGACCCGCCCAGGTGCTGCTGGCCCGCGAGGGCCCGCTCCCGGCCGTCGATCATGTCGTTCATCGCCGTGACCAGGGCGGGGCCGGCCTCGTCGGAGAAGCCGTAGATCCTGGCCAGGACGCGGACCGGCAGCATCATCGCGTAGTCGGCGATGATGTCCACCTCGCCCGCGCCGCAGAACCCGTCGATCAGCTCGTCCGCGAACTGCTCTGCGTGCGCCTTGAGTTCGAACGGGTCGACCGACTCCAGGGCGTGGCTGATCATCGCGGCGCGCTCGCGGTGCCGCTCGCCGACCGTGTAGAGGATCGACGGCTGCTTGTGGCCGATCATCGGCAGCAGCGGCCAGTCGGCCGGGATGTTCTCCCACTGGTTCCACAGGTCGGAGTCGCGGCTGAACAGCGCCGGATCGCCGGTCACTTGATGCAGCTCGCGGTAGCCGACGACCAGCCAGGCCGGGATGTCGCCGTCGAGCACGACGGGCGCGACCGAACCGTGGTCGCGGCGCATCTCCCGGTACAGCGTGGCGGGTTCGGTCGCGAACCGGGGGCCCGACAGCGGCACGGGGGCGCCGCCGTGCGCGGACGCGGGGCAGCCGGGGCTTGTCACGGGGCGGCCTCCTGGGGCACGGGCGGCGAAGTGGGGCTGTGCTGAAGGGCGTACAGCGTCCTGAGGTGCTCCACGAGCGTGATCAGGACGTCCTTGCTGGCTTCCCGGTCGCGCGCGTCGCAGCGGACCAGCGGAACCTCCGGGTCGAGGTCGAGGGCCTCGCGCAGCTGCTCCAGGGTGTGCGGCGGGCCGCCGAAGTCGTTGTGGGCGACGATGAACGGCGTCCCGTGGTGCTCCAGGCGGTCGATCGCGTAGAACGAGTCCTCCAGGCGGCGGGTGTCGACGAGGACGACCGCGCCGAGCGTGCCGGAGAACAGCCGGTCCCACAGGAACCAGAAGCGCTCCTGTCCGGGGGCGCCGAACAGATAGAGGACGTTGCGGGCGTCGAGCGTGATGCGGCCGAAGTCGAAGGCGACCGTCGTCGACGTCTTGCCGCGTACGCCGTCCAGGTCGGCCAGCTCGTCGACGCCGCGGCCCGCCTGCGTCATCGTCTCCTCGGTGTTGAGGGGACGTATCTCGCTCACGGAACGGACCAGGGTGGTCTTGCCTGCGCCGAAGCCGCCGACGATGACGATCTTCAGACCGTTGTCGGCACCGGCCGCCAACTCCCGGCGGCCGCCCGGCGGTTCAGAGATTGCGGAGTCCAACGAGCACCTGCTCCAGGATGTCGGGATCGGGAAGACGGTGGGGAGACGCGGCGGAGCGCGGGTGCCGGGCGCCGATGCGGCCCTGCACCAGGAGGTCGGAGAGCAGGACGCGCACGATGCTCACCGGCAGGCCGAGTTCGGCGGCCACCTCCACGACCGCCGTCGGCCGGGCGCACATCCGCAGGATCGCGGCGTGCTCGGAGGGCATGCCGGGCGCCGGGTCCGACTCGGCGACGACCAGCGACACCAGGTCGAAGGAGACGTCCGAGGCCGGCCGGCTGCGCCCTCCCGTGAGGGTGTACAGCCGGTCGGGGGCGTCGTCCCGGCCGGGCCGGCTCATGACGCCGGGGGCGTGCTGGCGGCGAGGTCGGGGCTGCGGGGCAGGGCGCGCAGGTGCTCGCCGAGCTGCTCGACGAGTTCGACCATGGTGTGCCCCACCAGGCCCGCGTCGGCGTCCTCGGCGGCGAGCACCGCGAGATGGGCGCCCTCGCCCGCCTCGACGATGAACAGGGTGCCGCCGTGGAACTCGGTCATCGACGAGCGCACACCGCCGCTCCCGTCGCCGAACTCGGCGGAGGCGCCGTGCGCGAGCGCCTGGATCCCGGCGGAGATCGCGGCGAGCTGGTCCGCCTTGTCCGGGGTGAGTTCGGGGGTGTGGCACAGCTTGAGGCCGTCGCGCGACAGGACCAGGGCGCTCCGGGTGCCCGGGGTGCGCGTGAGGAGGCCTTCGAGCAGCCAGGTCAGGCCGGCGCCGGTGGTGGTGGTCCCGGTCATTGAGGGGTGTCGCCTTCCTGCGGGGGTGTGTCGGGGTGCGTGGTGGAACGGGTGTCGGTGCGTGCCGCGGCCGGGTCCGGTGCCGCCGTGGTGGTGCGCACCGCCTGGCTGAAGCTGCTGAAGCGCGAGGCGGCCGAGGCGCCCGCGGCGGGCCCGGGCCGGGCGGCAGGGGGCTCGGCGGCGCGGTCCCGGCCGTGCCGGGCGGAGGCCAGGGTGCGGCCGCGGGTCCGCTTGGGCAGCGCGCCGTCGGACAACAGGGTCGCGGGGAGCGGCTGTTCGGGTGCGGTCTCCTCGGCGGCGGCCCGTTCCGGGGCGGTCGCTTCGGTGGCGGCCTGTCCCCGGGCGGCGTCCGCGGTGGCGGTGCGCTCGGGGACGGTCTCCCGGTCGCGGGCCGAGGGGCCGGGGGCCGTGGCGTCGGCCGTCTCGTGCGCGGGGGACACATCGGCGGAGGTGGTGCCGTTGCCGGCCGCGCGGACGGGCGTCGGCTCGGCGGTACGGGACAGCAGCTCCTGCGGGACGAGCAGCAGGACGCCGGTGCCGCCGCGCGCCGACGGGCGGAACGACACCGTCAGGCCGTGCTTGCGGGCCAGCCGGCCGACGACGGCGAGGCCCAGCCGGGTGCCGGACAGGCCGCCGAGCCCGGTCGAGCCCGCGCTGCCCGCCGGGCCCGCCGTCTCGCCGGAGACCGCGTGCTCGGCGCGGCGCAGCTGCACCGGGCCCATCACCAGGCCCGAGTCCTCGACGGAGACGATGACGCCGGCCGGGACCTCCTCGACGTAGACGTGCACCTCGGCGGTGGGCGGCGAGAAGTTCGCGGCGTTGTCGAGGAGTTCGGCCAGCGCGTGCATGACGCCCTCGGCGGCGTGACCCGCGACGGCGACCGAGGTGTTCGCGTGCACCCGCACCCGCTGGTAGCCGCCGATGCGGCCCATCGCGCCGCGCAGGATCGACTCCATGGCGATCGGCCGCGCCCAGCGGCGGCCGGAGCGCGCGCCGGTGAGCACGGCCACCGAGTCGGCGAGCCGGCCCGCCTGGGCGGTGCGGTGGTCGAGGTGGAGCAGGTCGGCGAGGACGTCCTCGTCGGAGTGCCGGTGTTCCATCTCGCGCAGGTCGGCGAGCATGCCGGTGGCCAGGGCCTGCATCCGGCCGGCCGCGTTGGCGCAGGCGGCGATGGCGGCGGCGCGTTCGGCGCGGGCGGTGCGCAACTGGCCGGTCAGCTCGGCGGCCTGCGCGGCCCGTGCGTCCCGCTCCTGGGAGAGCTCGGCGGTGATGCGGGCCTGCTCGGCGGCGGCGCGCTCGGTGGTGTGCCGGGTCTGGTCGGCGCGCCGGCGCAGCAGGGCGACGGTCTCGCGGGCGTACGCGGCGTAACAGGCCGCCGCGCCGATCGCGAGCGCCGCGGCGGCGACGCCCCAGGCGAGCGGGGTGCGCACCGAGCCGGGTGCGAGGGCTACCGCCCCCGCGCCGAGCGCTCCGGTGACGAGGAGAGCGGCCAGCAGGGTGAGCGCGGCCGGGCGTACAGGGGGCCGGATGGGCGCGGTCATCGGTCGGGTCCTCGGGTCGGGTCTTCGGGGGAGAGGGGGCTGCGGGTGGTCGATACGAACGCTGAGTGCCCGTGAGGGACGGTTCTCAGTCAATTCGCGGTCACTATAGGAGAGTTGATGATCGGTTTGGGAATGTTCTGGTCCGGATCGTGAAAAAATGGACGTCAGCCTGTGGCTTCAGGGCCCCTGTGGGGCTGCATCCTGGACGGCATGGATGATCTGGACGGCCTGGAACGGGACCTGCGGACGGCCCAGCGCGGCGGTGTCGACTTCTCCGTCACCGCGCGGGCCCTCAACACGATGGACGCGTCCAACTACCGCCGGGTGCCGCTCGGCGTGCTGACCCCGAGAGACCGCGACGACGTGGCCGCCGCCCTGGAGGTGTGCCGCCGGTACGGGGTGCCGGTCGTGGGGCGCGGCGGCGGCACCTCCATCGCGGGCCAGGCGACCGGCACCGGCCTCGTCGTCGACTTCACCCGCCACATGAACGGCCTCGTCGCCCTCGACCCCGAGGCGCGCACGGCCGTCGTCCAGCCCGGACTCGTCCTCGACCGGCTCCAGGAGGCGGCCGCCCCGCACGGGCTGCGGTTCGGCCCCGACCCGTCGACGCACAGCCGCTGCACGCTCGGCGGCATGATCGGCAACAACTCGTGCGGCTCGCACTCCGTGGCGTGGGGGACGACCGCCGACAGCGTCGCGGCGCTCGACGTCCTCACCTCCGACGGCGCGGCCCACCGGCTCGGGCAGGGCTGGCAGGGCGCCCCGGACGGCCTGCGCGCCCTGGTGGAGCGCGAACTGGCCACGGTCCGCACCGGCTTCGCCCCGTACGCCGGACTTCCCCGCCGCATCTCCGGTTACGCGGTGGACGCCCTGCTCCCCGAGCACGGCACCGACCTCGCCCGCTTCTTCTGCGGCACCGAGGGCACCCTCGGCCTGGTCACGGAGGCGACGGTGCGGCTCGTCGAGGCGCCGCCCGCGAAGGCCCTCGCCGTCCTCGGTTACGCGGACGAGAGCGCGGCGGCCGAGGCGGCGGCGGGTCTGCTGCCGCACGGCCCGCTGACCGTCGAGGGGATGGCCGCCGACCTCGTCCCGGCCGGTTCGGGCCTGCCCAGGGGCGGCGCCTGGCTGTTCGTGGAGACCGGCGGGGCGACGGCGGCGGAGGCGCGGGCCGCCGCCGACCGGATCGTGCGGGCCGCCGACGTACTGGACGCGCTGGTGGTCGCCGACCCGGCCGGGCAGCGGACACTGTGGCGGATCCGCGAGGACGCCTCCGGCACGGCCACCCGGATGCCCGACGGCAGCGAGGCATGGCCCGGCTGGGAGGACTGCGCGGTGCCGCCCGCCCAACTGGGCCCCTATCTGAGGGACTTCAGGTCACTGCTCACCGAGCACGGGCTGCGCGGCACCCCGTACGGGCATTTCGGCGACGGCTGCATCCACGTACGTATCGACTTCGATCTGCTGACGGAGGCCGGGGTGGCCCGGTTCCGGCGGTTCTCCGAGGACCTGGCCGCCCTCGTCGTCGCGCACGGCGGCTCGCTGTCCGGGGAGCACGGCGACGGGCAGGCCCGCGCCGAACTCTTGCCGAAGATGTACGGCCCCGAACTGGTCGGTCTCTTCGGCCGGGTCAAGGACGTCTGGGACCCGGCGGACATCCTCAACCCCGGGACGCTGGTGCGCCCCGCCCGCCTCGACGAGAACCTGCGCTTCGCCCCGCTGCCGCGCGAGCCGGTGGACGTCGTCTTCGGCTACCCGCAGGACGGCGGCGACTTCTCGGCGGCCGTACGTCGCTGTGTCGGCGTCGCCAAGTGCCGCGTGGAGGACGCCGGTTCGGGGGACGGGGTGATGTGCCCGTCCTTCCGGGCCGCCGGCGGCGACGAGACGCACTCCACACGCGGTCGGGCCCGGCTGCTGCACGAGATGCTCGCCGGGGAGGTCGTCACCGACGGCTGGCGCTCGACGGAGGTACGGGACGCGCTCGACCTGTGCCTGTCCTGCAAGGGCTGCAAGAGCGACTGTCCGGTGGGCGTCGACATGGCCACGTACAAGGCGGAGTTCCTGCACCACCACTACGAGGGGCGCCGCCGCCCCGCCGCGCACTACTCGATGGGCCGGCTGCCGCGCTGGCTGCGCCTTGTGGCGGCGACGCGGACGGCGGGGCTCGTCAACTCCCTCGCTTCTGTCGGTCCGTTGGGGGCGCTCGGGAAGCGGCTCGGCGGGATCGCGCCGGAGCGGGAGATCCCGAAGGTGGCGCGGACGACGTTCAGCGCGGGGTGGCGGTCCGGCGGGCGGGGCGGTGGGCGGGGCGGCGACGGGCCGAAGGTGGCGCTGTGGCCGGACACCTTCACCGAGCACTTGTCCCCCCAGGTGGGGCATGCGGCGGTACGGGTCCTGGAGGCGGCCGGGATCGTGCCGCTGCCGGTGCCGCGCGCGAAGGGGCCGGTCTGCTGCGGGCTCACCTATGTCTCCACCGGTCAGCTCGACGGGGCGCGGGCGGTGCTGCGGCGGACGCTGAAGGTGATGGGCCCGGTGCTCGACGCGGGGGCGCCCGTCGTCGTCCTGGAACCGTCCTGCGCGGCGGCGCTCCGCTCCGACCTGCCCGAACTCCTCCCCGACGAGCCGCGCGCCCGGCTCCTGGCGGACCGGGTGCTCACCTTCGCCGAGGCGCTGGAGCGGTTGGCTCCGGACTGGGTCCCGCCACGGGTGGACCGGGCGGTCGTGGGCCAGACGCACTGCCATCAGCACGCGGTGCTGGGTGACGCCGCTGATCGCCGTCTGCGGGAACGGGCCGGGCTGGAAGGGGAGTTGAGCGGGGGGTGCTGTGGCCTTGCCGGGAACTTCGGGTTCGAGGCCGGTCATTACGAGGTGTCGGTGGCCTGCGCCGAGGAGAGGCTGCTGCCGGCCGTTCGCTCCGCGGGCGCGGGTGATGTGGTCCTGGCCGACGGCTTCTCGTGCCGGACACAGCTGGGGCAGCTCGGGGGGCGGGCGGGGCGGCATCTTGCCGAGGTTCTGGCCGAGCGGTTGTGAGGGTTGTCGTTCGCGTGCGGCCTGCGTCGTGGCTGGTCGCGCAGTTCCCCGCGCCCCTTATCGGGTTGTCGTTTGCCCGCGGGCCGGTGGCCGCTTCTCGCGCAGTTCCCCGCGCCCCTGGAGATGCGCACTTCGTGCGCTTTCTCCATCAAGGCGCGCCACTCACCCACGGTGGAGGCGCGGCCCTGGCTCAGGGGGGGGTGCGCCCCTGCCCCCAGGTGGAAGCGCGCCCTTGCCTCAGGGGGGGGAGGTGAGCCCCTTGCCTTCGGTCGGAGGCGCGCGGAGCGCAGCCTCTGGGGGAGGCGGCGCGTAGCGCCTGCCTCAGGGGCGCGGGGAACTGCGCGAGAAGCGGCCACCGGCCGTCAGTCGAACGACAACCCAGGGGCGCGGGGAACTGCGCGAGAAGCGGCCACCTGCCGTCAGGTGACGGTCAACCTTTCAGGGGCGCGGGGAACTGCGCGACCGGCCCCCACCGGGCGTCAGGTGATCCGCGGCGTCAGCTTCCCGTCACCTTCAGGGCGAGGGCGATCAGGTCCGGGATCGACGGATGGCCCGGACCCCGGCGGCGGGCCAGTACCACCTGGAGGGCCGGCGCGTCTGTCAGAGGGACGTACGCGACCCCGGGATGAGGATGCAGGGCGACCGTCGCGGTCGACGTGACGCCCACCCCCCGGTCGGCGGCGATCGCGGCGAGCCAGTCGTCCGTGTTGGCGACGGTGAGCGTCCGAGTGGGCCGGGCGCCCGGCGCCCAGAGCCCGAGCGTGGTGGTCCCGGACACCGTGTTCAGCGCGATGACCTGATCGCGGAGATCGGCCAGCACCAGCGCGGAGCGGCGCGCGAGCGGACTGTCGGAGGGCAGCGCCGCCACCCGCGCCTCCCGGTGCAGCAGCGTGGTCACCAGATCCGGCGCGTCGACCGGCCCGCGCAACAGGGCCACGTCGACCCGGCTCCCGCCGTCCCGGGTCAGCCCGGCCGTACGGTCGTCGATGCGCAGCAACTCCAGTGGCACGTCGGGGTGCTCCTGGTTCCAGCGCCGCAGCAGTGGAGTGGTGTAGGCACCGGCGGCCGACCAGGCGTGCCCGAGCCGCAGCGGCCGCCCCGGGGCACGGGTGACGGCGACCGCGTCCTCGAACGCGGCGACGGCGACCTCCGCCCGCGCACGGAACGCCCGCCCCTCGGCGGTCAGCTCCAGGTGATGCGTGGAGCGGTCGACGAGCCGGACACCCAGCGCCGCCTCCAGCGCGGCGAGGGTGCGCGAGACGGCGGGCTGGGTGATGCCGAGGCGGGCGGCGGCGCGGGTGACATGGGCCTCGTCGGCGACGGCGAGGAAACAGCGCAGGTGGCGCAGCTCAAGGGACAGGCTCGGATCCCGGGTCATGTCTGCGGAGCATAACGGGAGCGCAGAAGTCATTTCACGCGGCAGGCCGGGCGGTTCTAGCGTGGAGGTTCACGCTCGGCGCGCAGTGCAGTACCGTAAACAGTCAAGTCGAAAATATTGCACTGCACGATGGTGGAGCTGCACGAGAGAAGAGGAACGAGGCCCGTGAACGGCTCGCGCACCGACCAGCCCCAGGCGCCCGCGCCGGAAGCCGCGCTCGTCCAGCCGGAGAGCGCCGGGGCGGCCCCGGCGACCCGCTGGGGCGCGCTGGGCCCGGTCGGTCTGGTCCTGGCCGGCTGTGTCTCGGTGCAGTTCGGCGGCGCGGTCGCGGTGACCCTGATGCCGCGCGCGGGCGCGGTCGGCGTGGTCACCCTGCGCCTGGTGGTGGCCGCGGCGGTCCTCCTGATCGTCTGCCGCCCCCGGCTGCGCGGCCACTCGCGCGCCGACTGGGGCACGGTGATCGCGTTCGGCATCGCCATGGGCGGCATGAACCTGCTCTTCTACCAGGCCGCGGCCCGCATCCCGCTCGGCCTCGCGGTCACCTTCGAGGTGCTCGGCCCGCTGGCCCTCTCGGTCATCGCCTCGCGCCGCGCGATCAACCTGCTGTGGGCGGGCTGCGCGCTGGTCGGCGTCTTCATGCTGGGCGGCGCGGGCGACGGCCTCGGCGGTCTCGACCCGGTCGGTGTCGCCTTCGCCGTCGCGGCGGGCGTCATGTGGGCGACGTACATCGTCTTCAGCGCCCGGACGGGCCGCCGCTTCCCGCAGGCCGACGGGCTCGCCCTCGCGATGGCCGTGGCGGCGGTGCTCTGCCTCCCGCTGGGCCTGGTGGCGGCGGGCCCGAAGCTCTTCGACCCGACGACGATCGCCCTCGGCTCGGCCGTCGCGCTGATGTCCTCGGTCCTGCCCTACACCCTGGAACTGATCGCCCTGCGCCGCCTGCCCGCGTCCACCTTCGCCGTGATGATGAGCCTGGAACCGGCCATCGCGGCCCTCGCCGGCTTCCTCGTCCTGAGCCAGGCCCTGTCGTGGGTGGAGGCGGCGGCGATCGCCTTCGTCATCGCGGCGAGCATGGGGGCGGTACGGACCCAGGTGGGGCGCAAGAAGAAGCGCTGAGCCGCCCCCGCCGAGGCGGGCGGTCCGGCAGGATCGCCCCATGACCAAGCCCAACAAGCTGGACGAGCCGAACAAGCTCGGTACCCCGGAGATCCTGGCCGCCATCGCCGACGGGCTGGGGGACTGGCGGCGCATGGCGCAGCCGGTCGTCGCCCGGTACCGCGTCCCCGGCATCGAGCAGGGCGCCGCCTTCGTGACCGCCGTCGCCGAGGCCGCGAGGGCCGCCGGGAGGGAGCCGGAGATCAGGCTCGGCGCCGGGTTCGCCGAGGTGGCGCTGTGCACGGTCGGCGCGGACGGGGGCCGCTGGGTGACCCCGGCCGACCTGGACCTCGCCCGCACCGTGAGCGACCTGGCCGCCGCGCACGCCCTGCCCGCCACCCCCGGCGACATCACCCAGCTCGAACTCGGCCTCGACGCCACCGACTTCGACCGCGTCGGCGCCTTCTGGTCCGCGCTGCTCACCGGATCCCCCGACCACGTCGTCCACGGCGACGTCATGGACCCCGCCCAGCGCGTCCCCAACGTGTGGTTCCAGCGCACGGACGCCCACGAGACACCCCGCCAGCGCTGGCACCCCGACGTGTGGCTCGCCCCCGAAGAGGCCGAACCCCGCATCCGCGCGGCCCTCGCGGCAGGCGGCGAACTCGTCGTCCGCTACGACGCCTCCTGCACCGTCCTCGCCGACCCCGAGGGCAACCGCGTGTGCGTGTGCACGGCGGAGGGGCGGGAGTAGGTCTCGGAGCGACACATCAGGGAAAGGGCCGCCGTGTCAGCGGAAGGCCGCCGCGTCAGCGGAAGACCGCCGTGTCAGCGAAAGGCCTGCGCGTTGCGGTCCGCCCACTGCGCGAACGTACGGCCCGGCCGCCCGAGCACCCGCTCCACGTCCGGGCCGACCTGCCGCTCGGCCGCGGTCGGGGCGCCCAGGATGTCCAGGGTCGTCTCCACCACCGGTTCCGGCATGAACGCCAGCATCTCGGCGCGGGCCTCGGCCCGGGTCTGTTCGACGAAGCGGACCGGCTCCCCGAGTGCGGCCCCGATGGCCGCAGCCCGTTCCCGCGGTGTGGTCGGGACCGGGCCCGTCAGGACGTACGTGCGGCCGATGTGCGCCTCGGAGAGGAGCGCGGCCGCCGCCACCTCGGCGATGTCCGCCGGGTCGATCACCGGCAGGCCCACGTCGCCGAACGGCGCCGCCACCGTGCGGTGCAGCCGCACCGACTCGGCCCACGCGTAGGAGTTGGAGGCGAAACCGCCGGGCCGCAGCACCGTCCAGTCCAGGCCCGAGCCGCGCACGGCGTCCTCCAGCGCCCGCGCCACCCCGCCGTGCGAGGCGGAGCCGGGGCGGGTCTCCACGCCCTGCGAGGAGAGCAGGACGATCCGGCGGACACCGCCAGCCTTCGCCGCGTCGACGATGTCGTGCGGGCCGATCCGGTGCGCGCCGGCGCCCGAGTCGTGCAGGAACAGCGCCTCGGCGCCGTCGAACGCGGGGCCCAGCGTGTCCGGGCGGGTCAGGTCGGCGGCGCGGTGGCCGGTTCCCTCCGGCAGCGGGGCCGGGGGTTCCCGGCGGGACACCGCCGTCACCCGGGCCCGGCCGGACGCGGCCAGCGCTCGCAGCAGGGGCTGTCCCACGTTGCCGGTGGCGCCGGTGACCGTGATCGCGAGCATGTTCAACTCCGTTACCAGAAAGGTGAGATGAGTGAGAAGACCGTCGCGGCAGGCGCCTTGCCCCGACGCGCCGAAGCTAGCACCGCGGGTACAGTAGGTACCTAGGGGAAAGTGGCTGACCTGGGGGGACACGGGTGTCCGAGGACGAGGTTCGGAGCCGGGGCGAGGGTGCCGTCCGCAGCAGGCCGCTGCCGCCCGGACCGGGGCTTCCCGCCGAGGTCGCCTGCCCCGTCTCGCCCGTCGTGGACCTGGTGTTCAGCCGGTGGACCACCCCGATCCTGTGGTCCCTGCACACCTATGGCCGGCAGCGCTTCGTCGAACTCCAGCGGCGTATCGGCACGGTCAGCCCGAAGGTGCTCACGCAGCGGCTGCGCCAGATGGAGCGCGACGGGCTCGTGCTCCGTACGTACCACCGCGAAGTGCCGCCGCGCGTCGAGTACGAGATCACCGAACTCGGCGGCAGCCTCGCCCCGCTGTTCGCCGGCCTCGCCGAGTGGGGCGCCGTCCATCTGGACCGGGTGGAGCGGGCGCGGCGCGACTTCGACGCCGATCCGGCGCACTGACCGCTCAGCCGCTCACGCGGTTGGCCCGGCACCTCACCGCACCCGCGCGGCAGCGCCCCGCGCCCCCCGCCACGGCGCCCACTGCGCCACCCCGAACGGCACCGCGCGCGGACCCGACCCGGTAATTTCCATGCAAGCACGCTTGATTGTTTCCCGGACCGCTGCCATGCTCCAGGGCACGCCGCCGCACACTGCCGTGCCCGAAGGGGAGCGCATCGTGTCCGAACTGCCTTCCGTGTTCGACGACTTGCAGGACGAGAGTCGCGCACTTGAGTCGCTGGTCGAGAAGCTGGAGCCGGAGCGGTGGGCCCTGCCCACCCCGGCCGCCCGCTGGACCGTCGCCCACCAGATCGCTCATCTCGCCTGGACCGACCGCGCCGCGCTGCTCGCGATGACCGACCCGGACGCGTTCGCCGGAGAGGTCGAGAAGGCCCTCGCGGCGCCCGAGTCGTTCGTGGACGACGGCGCCGAGGAGGGCGCCGCCCGGCCGCCGGGCGAGCTGCTGGCCGGGTGGCGGGACGGGCGGGCCCGGCTGGACGCGGCGCTGCGGGCCGTCGCCGCCGAGAAGCGGAAGTTCCCCTGGTACGGGCCGCCCATGTCCGCCGCGTCCATGGCCACCGGGCGCCTCATGGAGACCTGGGCCCACGGGCAGGACGTCGCCGACGCGCTCGGCGTCGTTCGGGAGCCGACCGACCGGCTGCGGCACATCGCCCGGATCGGCGTACGGGCCAGGGACTTCGCCTTCGGGGTGCGCGGACTTCAGCCGCCGGGTGCCGAATTCCGGGTCGAACTGCGCCTGCCCAGTGGGGAATCGTGGACGCTCGGACCGGAGGACGCGGAGCAGCGGGTCACCGGCGGCGCGCTCGACTTCTGCCTCCTCGTCACCCAGCGCGCCCACCGCGACGACCTCGACGTCCGCGCGGAGGGCCCCGACGCCGACCGCTGGCTCGACATCGCGCAGGCCTTCGCCGGGCCGCCGGGGCAGGGCCGCGCGCCGAAGAAGGCCGGCGCATGAGTGCGATACGCCCCCTGCGGATAGGCAATGCCTCAGGGTTCTACGGCGACCGGTTCGACGCCGTGCGGGAGATGCTGGACGGCGGCCCGCTCGACGTCCTCACCGGGGACTATCTCGCCGAGCTGACCATGCTCATCCTCGGCCGCGACCGCCTGAAGGACCCCGGACGCGGCTACGCCCGTACCTTTCTGCGGCAGTTGGAGGAATGCCTCGGACTCGCCGTCGAGCGCGGCGTGAAGATCGTCGCCAATGCCGGAGGGCTCAACCCGGCCGGACTCGCCGACGCCGTGCGGGAGTTGGCCGAACGGCTCGGCATATCCGTGGCCGTCGCGCACGTCGAGGGCGACGACCTCCTGGCCACCGGCCGTTTCCCGGGCGCGCTCACCGCCAACGCCTACCTCGGCGGCGCCGGCATCACCGCCTGCCTGGCGGCGGGCGCCGACCTCGTCGTCACCGGGCGCGTCACCGACGCCGCCCTGGTCAGCGGGCCCGCCGCCTGGCACTTCGGCTGGGCGCCGGAGGACCACGACCGGCTCGCGGGAGCCGTCGTCGCCGGGCACGTCCTGGAGTGCGGCACCCAGGCCACCGGCGGCAACTACGCCCACTTCACCGCGCACGACCCCGGCACGTTCGTGCGGCCCGGCTTCCCGCTCGCCGAGATCCACGAGGACGGCTCCGCCGTCATCACCAAACACCCCGGCAGCGGCGGCCTCGTCGACCCCGGCACCGTCACCGCCCAGCTCCTGTACGAGACCGGGGGCGCCCGGTACGCCGGGCCCGACGTCACCGTCCGGCTCGACACCGTCCGCCTCGCCGCCGACGGGCCCGACCGCGTCCGCGTCCACGGCGTGCGCGGCGAGGCGCCGCCGCCCACCCTCAAGGTCGGGCTCAACCGGCTCGGCGGATTCCGCAACGAAGTCGTGTTCGTGCTGACGGGGCTCGACATCGACGCCAAGGCCGACCTCGTCCGACGCCAGATGGGCGACGCGCTCGCCGCCGCGAAACCGGCACCGGCCGACGTGCGCTGGGAGCTGGCCCGCACCGACCGGACGGACGCCGGCACCGAGGAGACCGCCAGTGCGCTGCTGCGGCTCGTCGTCCGCGACCAGCGGCAGGAGGCCGTGGGGCGGGCGCTGAGCGGGGCCGCCGTCGAGCTGGCCCTCGGCTCGTACCCCGGGTTCCACGTCACGGCGCCGCCCGGCAAGGGCTCGCCGTACGGCGTCTTCGAGGCCGCGTACGTGCCGCGCGCCGACGTCCCGCACGTCGCCGTGCTGCCCGACGGCGAGCGGCGCCCCGTGCCGGTACCCGACGGGCCCACCCGTCCGCTCGCCCCCGTCCCCGCGCCCGACCTGCCCGCGCCGCTGCCGCCGGGCCCCACCCGCCGCGCGCCCCTCGGGCTCGTCGCCGGGGCCCGCAGCGGCGACAAGGGCGGCGACGCCAACATCGGCGTATGGGCCTCGTCCGACGACGGGTGGCGGTGGCTCGCGCACACCCTCACCGTCGAGCGGCTGCGGGAACTCCTCCCGGAGACAGCCGAGTTGACCGTCACCCGGCACGTCCTGCCGCACCTGCGCGCCCTGAACTTCACCGTCGAGGGGATCCTCGGCGAGGGCGTCGCCGCGCAGGCCCGCTTCGACCCGCAGGCCAAGGGCCTCGGCGAATGGCTGCGCTCCCGCCACCTCGACCTACCGGAGGCCCTTCTGTGACCGCCCTGGCCAGTGCCCTGGACACCCGGTCCGACGACTACGCCGACCGGCGCACCGCCCTCCTCGACAAGATCTCCGCGCTCGACACCGAGCAGGCCAAGGCGCTGAACGGGGGCGGCGAGAAATACGTCCAACGGCACCGCAAGCGCGGCAAGCTGCTCGCCCGCGAACGCATCGAGCTGCTGCTCGACCCCGACACGCCGTTCCTCGAACTGTCGCCGCTGGCCGCCTGGGGCAGCGACTACACGGTGGGCGCCTCCCTCGTCACCGGCATCGGCGTCGTCGAGGGCGTGGAGTGCCTGATCACCGCCAACGACCCGACGGTGCGCGGCGGCGCCAGCAACCCCTGGTCGCTGAAGAAGGCGCTGCGGGCCAACGAGATCGCGTACGCCAACCGCCTGCCGTGCATCTCCCTCGTCGAGTCCGGCGGCGCCGATCTGCCCTCGCAGAAGGAGATCTTCATCCCGGGCGGCGGCATCTTCCGCGACATCACGCGGCTGTCCGCCGCCGGGATCCCGACCGTCGCCGTCGTCTTCGGCAACTCCACGGCGGGCGGCGCGTACATCCCCGGCATGTCCGACCACGTCATCATGGTCAAGGACCGGGCGAAGGTGTTCCTCGGCGGTCCGCCGCTGGTGAAGATGGCCACCGGCGAGGAGAGCGACGACGAATCGCTCGGCGGCGCCGAGATGCACGCCCGCACCTCCGGGCTCGCCGACCACTTCGCGCACGACGAACAGGACGCCATCCGGCAGGCCCGCCGCGTCGTCGCCCGCCTCAACCACCGCAAGGCGTATCCCGATCCGGTGGGTCCACAGCCTGTGGAGCCGCCCAAGTACGACCCGGAGGAACTGCTCGGGATCGTCCCCGACGACCTCAAGGTGCCCTTCGACCCGCGCGAGGTCATCGCCCGGATCGTCGACGGATCGGACTTCGACGAGTTCAAGCCCCTGTACGGGGCGTCGCTCGTCACCGGCTGGGCCGAACTGCACGGCTACCCGGTCGGCATCCTCGCCAACGCGCAGGGCGTGCTGTTCAGCGAGGAGTCACAAAAGGCCGCGCAGTTCATCCAGTTGGCCAACCAGCGCGACATCCCGCTGCTCTTCCTGCACAACACCACCGGCTACATGGTCGGCAAGGAGTACGAGCAGGGCGGCATCATCAAGCACGGCTCGATGATGATCAACGCGGTCTCCAACTCCCGGGTCCCGCACCTGTCCGTGCTGATGGGCGCCTCGTACGGCGCCGGGCACTACGGCATGTGCGGGCGGGCCTACGACCCCCGCTTCCTGTTCGCCTGGCCCAGCGCCAAGTCAGCCGTCATGGGACCGCAGCAGCTCGCGGGCGTCCTGTCGATCGTGGCCCGGCAGTCCGCCGCCGCCAAGGGACTCCCGTACGACGAAGAGGCCGACGCCGGTCTCCGCGCCATGGTCGAGCAGCAGATCGAGACCGAGTCGCTGCCGATGTTCCTGTCCGGACGGCTCTACGACGACGGGGTCATCGACCCGCGCGACACCCGCACCGTCCTCGGCATCTGCCTGTCCGCGATCCACACCGCACCGTACGAAGGCGCCCGCGGCGGCTTCGGCGTCTTCCGGATGTGAGGCCGAAAGTGATCACGAACGTCCTTGTGGCCAACCGCGGCGAAATAGCCTGCCGCGTCTTCCGTACCTGCCGTGAGCTGGGCATCCGCACCGTCGCCGTGCACTCCGACCCGGACGCGGACGCCCTGCACGTGCGCGAGGCGGACCTCGCCGTACGGCTCCCCGGCGCCACGCCCGCCGAGACCTATCTGCGCGCCGACCTCGTCGTGAAGGCCGCCCTCGACGCGGGCGCCGACGCCGTGCACCCCGGATACGGGTTCCTGTCCGAGAACCCCGCCTTCGCACGCGCCGTCACCGACGCGGGCCTCGTCTGGATCGGCCCGCCGCCCGGGGCGATCGAGGCGATGGCGTCCAAGACGCGCGCCAAGGAGCTGATGGGCATCGCCCCGCTCGGCGAGGTCACCGCCACCGACCTGCCGGTCCTCGTGAAGGCGGCCGCGGGCGGCGGCGGGCGCGGCATGCGTGTCGTACGGGAACTCGACGACCTGGAAACCGAGTTGAAGGCCGCCCGCGCCGAGGCGCTGTCCGCCTTCGGGGACGGAGAAGTCTTCGTCGAGCCGTATGTCGAGGGCGGACGCCATGTCGAGGTGCAGGTCCTCGCCGACACCCACGGCACCGTATGGGTGCTCGGCACCCGCGACTGCTCGCTCCAGCGCCGCCACCAGAAGGTGATCGAGGAGGCCCCGGCGCCGGGTATCGGACCGGAACTTGCCGCTGAGTTGGCCGAGTTGGCGGGGCGGGCGGTGCGCTCGGTGTCGTACGTCGGCGCCGGGACCGTCGAGTTCCTCGTCGCGGACGGCGTCGCGCACTTCCTGGAGATGAACACCCGCCTCCAGGTCGAACACCCCGTCACCGAGGCCGTGTTCGGCCTCGACCTCGTCGCGCTCCAGCTGCGCATCGCCGAGGGGGAGGCGCTCGACCCCGAGCCCCCCGACCCGCGTGGGCACGCCGTCGAGGCCCGCCTGTACGCCGAGGACCCGGCCACCGGATTCGCCCCGCAGACCGGCACCCTGCACCGGCTCGCCGTCCCCGGACACGTCCGCCTCGACACCGGATACACCGACGGCGACACCATCGGCGTCCACTACGACGCCATGCTCGCCAAGGTCGTCGCCCACGCGCCGACCCGCGCCGCGGCCGTCCGCGCGCTCGCCGGCGCCCTGGAACGGGCCGCCGTGCACGGTCCCGTCACCAACCGCGACCTGCTCGTCCGCTCACTGCGCCACCCCGAGTTCACGGCCGCCCGCATGGACACCGGGTTCTACGAGCGGCACCTCGACGCCCTCACCGCGCCCGCCGAGGACCCGTACGCACCGCTCGCCGCCGCCCTGGCCGCGGCGTCCGCCGGGACCTCGCGCTTCGGCGGCTTCCGCAACGTGCCGTCGCAGCCGCACAGCAGGAGCTACCGCAGCGTCCCGCACGACACCGCCTACGAGGTGCGCTACCGGCACACCCGGCACGGCCTGGAAGCCACCGGCGTCTCGTCCGCCCGCGGCGGCACGGACCCGGAGCCGAACGCGAACACCGTGGAAGTCACCCTCCACGACACCGCCGACGTCCGTGTCCTGCACGCGGCACCCGACCGCGTCGTCCTCGACATCGGCGGCATCCGCAGGACGTTCGACGTCGCCGCGTACGCCGACGGCCGGGTGTACGACGACGGCCGGGTGTACGTGAACGGCGCCGCCCTCATCGCCCTGCCCCGCTTCACCGACCCCAGCGAGCAGCGCGCCCCCGGCTCCCTCCTCGCGCCCATGCCCGGCACCGTCGTCCGCGTCGCCGAAGGGCTCGGCGAGGGCTCGGCCGTCACCGCCGGGCAGCCCCTGATCTGGCTGGAGGCCATGAAGATGGAGCACCGCATCTCCTCTCCCGCCTCCGGAACGCTCACCGCCCTGCACGCCCTCGTCGGCCACCAGGTCGAGGTCGGCGCCCTGCTCGCCGTCGTCCAGGAGGAACAGTCGTGAACGCTCCCGTCCTCGAAACCGAAGAGCACCGCGCCCTGCGCGCCGCCGTCGCCGCCCTCGGCAAGCGGTTCGGCCGCGCGTACATGACCCGGATCACCAGCGCCGGCGGCCACCCCGAGGAACTGTGGGCCGAAGCCGCCAAACTCGGCTACCTCGGCGTGAACCTCCCCGAGGAGTACGGCGGCGGAGGCGGCGGCATCGGCGAACTCTCCATAGTCCTGGAAGAGTTGGGAGCGGCCGGGTCCCCCCTCCTGATGATGGTGGTGTCGCCCGCGATCTGCGGCACGGTCATCTCCCGGTTCGGCACCGAGGAGCAGAAGCGCGCCTGGCTGCCCGGACTCGCCGACGGCAGCCGCACCATGGCGTTCGGCATCACCGAGCCCGACGCCGGCTCCAACTCGCACCGGATCACGACCACGGCCCGCCGCGACGACGACGGCTCGTGGGTCCTCACCGGCCGCAAGGTGTTCATCTCCGGCGTCGACATCGCCGACGCCACCCTCATCGTGGGCCGCACCTCCGACGCCCGTACCGGCAGCCTCAAACCGTGCCTCTTCATCGTGCCGCGCGACACGGAGGGCTTCGGCCGCCAACAGATCGACATGGAACTCCAGGCGCCCGAGAAGCAGTGGGAGCTGACCCTCGACGACGTCCGGCTGCCCGCCGACGCCCTCGTCGGCGACGAGGACGCGGGCCTGCTCCAGCTGTTCGCCGGGCTCAACCCCGAGCGGATCATGACGGCCGCCTTCGCGATCGGCATGGGCCGCTACGCGCTCGGCCGCGCCGTCGAGTACGCCCGCGACCGCACCGTCTGGAAGTCCCCCATCGGCGCCCACCAGGCCATCGCCCACCCCCTCGCCCAGGTCCACATCGAGCTGGAACTGGCCCGCCTGATGATGCAGAAGGCGGCCACCCTGTACGACGCGGGCGACGACATCGGCGCCGGTGAGGCCGCCAACATGGCCAAGTACGCCGCCGCCGAGGCCTGCGTGCGCGCCGTCGACCAGTCCGTGCACACCCTCGGCGGCAACGGCCTGACCCGCGAGTTCGGCCTCGCCTCGCTCATCACCGGATCGCGGGTGGCACGGATCGCGCCGGTCAGCCGCGAAATGATCCTCAACTACGTGTCCCACCAGACGCTGGGCCTGCCGAAGTCGTACTGATCGCTGCCGAGTCCCACCGAGGGGGAGCCCATGCCTGCCGGAAATCTGGTCCAGTACGCGCACGAGCGCGGCGTCACGACCCTGACCCTGGACTCGCCCGACAATCGCAACGCCCTGTCGTCGGCGCTGGTCGGGGAGCTGACCGAGCGGTTGCGGGGGGCCGGGTCGGACGGCGACACCCGCGCCGTCGTGCTCAGCCATACCGGTAACACGTTCTGCTCGGGCGCCGATCTGCGCGACCCGCCGGACCCGGACGCGCTGGTGGGCCTGTTGCGGACCGTCGTGGCGCTGGACAAGCCGGTGCTGGCGCGGGTCGACGGGCACGTACGGGCGGGCGGCCTGGGGGTGGTGGGCGCCTGCGACATCGCGGCGGCCTCCGCCCGCGCCTCCTTCGCCTTCACCGAGGTACGCATCGGGGTGGCGCCCGCCGTCATCTCGATGCCGCTGCTGCCCCGCGTCGACCCGCGGGCGGTGGCCCGCTACTACCTGACGGGGGAGCGGTTCGACGCGGCGGAGGCGGCCCGGATCGGCCTGGTGACCGCTGCGGCCGACTCCGTGGACAGCGCGCTCGAACCGGTCCTCGACGGGCTGCGCCGGTCCGCGCCGGACGCCCTGGCCGAGACGAAGAAGCTGCTCACGGTTAAGGTCCTTCAAGCCCTCGACCGGGACGCGGAGGCGCTGACGGCGCTGTCGGCGCGGCTGTTCTCCTCCGACCAGGCCCGGGAAGGGATGACAGCCTTCCTCGAACGACGGGACCCCGCATGGGTGTTGTGACCCCGCCCAAACAGGACCGTTCGCGCGCGACGCGGCGCAAGCTCCTGGAGTCCGCGGTGGCGTGCCTGGCCGAGCGCGGCTGGTCCGGCTCCACCGTCTCCGTCGTCGCCGAGCACGCCGGGGTGTCCAGGGGCGCCGCCCAGCACCACTTCCCGACCCGCGAGGACCTGTTCACGGCGGCCGTCGAGTACGTCGCCGAGGAACGCTCCACCGCCCTGCGCGGGCTGCGTCCGCAGGGGCGGGCCGAGGCCGTCGCCGCCCTGGTCGACCTCTACACCGGGCCGCTGTTCCGGGCCGCGCTGCATCTGTGGGTCGCCGCGTCGAACGAGCCGCAGCTCGGGGGCCGCGTCGTCGACCTCGAAGCCCGGGTCGGCCGCGAGACCCACCGCATCGCGGTGGAACTCCTCGATGCCGACGAGGCCGTGCCCGGAGTGCGGGAGGTGGTCCAGGGCCTCCTCGACATGGCCCGCGGCCTGGGCCTCGCCAACCTCCTGACAGACGACGCCGCCCGCCGCTCCCGGGTCGTCACGGAGTGGACGACACTGGTCGACCACGCGCTGGCGCTGCCGCGGGGGGCGGGCTGAGTACCGTCTGCGGCCCGGTGGAGGCTGGTCGCGCAGTTCCCCGCGCCCCTGAAAGCGAGCTGCGCTCGCCCTTGTTGTCGGGTGCGGGTCTCGTCGTGGCTGGTCGCGCAGTTCCCCGCGCCCCTGGAGATGCGCACTTCGTGCGCTTTCTCCATCAAGGCGCGCCACTCACCCAAGGTGGAGGTGCGGCCCCTGTCTCGGGTGGTGGCGCGTCCCTTGCCCCGGGTGGAGGGGCGCCCCTGGCCCCGATGGGAGGCGCGCCCCGCTGCCCCGTGTGGAGGCGCGCGTAGCGCAGCCTCCGAGGGGAGGCGGCGCGAAGCGCCTGCCTCAGGGGCGCGGGGAACTGCGCGAGAAGCGGCCACCGGCCCGCAGCTGAACGACAACCCGAAAAGGGGCGCGGGGAACTGCGCACACCAGCCCCCACGCACCCGCAGCCGCCAACCGGACCGCAACCGACCGAGCTAATCGGCGATATCGGCATACCCCGTGATGTCCCGGGGCGACCGGGACGCCGGGCCGACGTAGCGGGCCGACGGCCGGACCAGGCGCCCAGTGCGCTTCTGCTCAAGAATGTGCGCCGACCACCCCGCCGTCCGCGCACAGGTGAACATCGACGTGAACATGTGCGCCGGCACCTCGGCGAAGTCGAGCACGATGGCCGCCCAGAACTCCACGTTCGTAGCGAGCACGCGGTCGGGACGACGCGCGTGCAACTCGGCCAGCGCCGCCTTCTCCAACGCCTCGGCGACCTCGAACCGCGGCGCCCCCAACTCCCGCGCAGTCCTGCGAAGCACCCGCGCACGCGGATCCTCGGCCCGGTAGACCCGGTGCCCGAACCCCATCAGCCGCTCACCCTTGTCCAGCGCCCGCTTGACGTACGCCTCGGCGTCCCCGGTCCGCTCGATCTCCTCGATCATGCCGAGCACCCGCGACGGCGCACCTCCGTGCAGCGGCCCGGACATGGCCCCGACGGCCCCCGACAGCGCGGCCGCGACATCGGCCCCGGTGGACGCGATGACCCGCGCCGTGAACGTCGACGCGTTCATCCCGTGCTCGGCGGCCGACGTCCAGTACGCGTCGACGGCCGCGACGTGCTTGGGGTCCGGCTCCCCGCGCCAGCGGATCATGAACCGCTCGACGACCGACTGCGCCTTGTCGATCTCGCTCTGCGGCACCATCGCCACACCCTGCCCGCGGGCCGACTGGGCGACGTACGACAACGCCATGACAGCGGCGCGCGCCAGATCGTCACGGGCCCGCCGCTCGTCGATGTCGAGCAGCGGCTTCAGACCCCATACGGGCGCCAGCATGGCCAGCGCGGACTGCACGTCGACGCGGATGTCACCGGAATGGACCGGGATCGGGAACGGCTCGGCGGGCGGCAGACCGGGATCGAAGGCCCCGTCGACCAGCAGCCCCCACACGTTCCCGAACGACACATGGCCGACCAGATCCTCGATGTCGACGCCCCTGTACCGCAGAGCGCCGCCCTCCTTGTCCGGTTCGGCGATCTCCGTCTCGAACGCCACGACGCCTTCGAGGCCGGGTACGAAGGACGGGTCGAAGTCGGACATGAGGCGGCTCCTCTTAGTGCGTGGACAGGTCTCCCGGTGATGCCCCGTGGGTCAGGCTGCTCAACCGTTTCGGCACTTGGAAGATAGACCTCGGTGCCACACTTGGCGAGGGCTCGCGGCACTCAGTGCCATGTTTCACTCCGTATGCGGTCGCGCCCGGCCGTCCGGCAGGATGACGCCGTGAACGACACACCCGACCCCGCCACCATGCGGGAGCAGTACAGCCCCCAGGACGGCGGTCTGTACGAGTCCGACCTCGCCCCGCACCCCATGCAGCAGTTCACACGCTGGTTCAAGCAGGCGGCCGCCCCCGGCTCCCCGCTGGCCGAGCCGAACGCGATGGTGGTCTCCACCGCCGACGCCGAGGGCCGCCCCAGCTCACGCACCGTGCTCCTGAAGTCCTACGACGACGACGGCTTCGTCTTCTACACCAACTACGGCTCCCGCAAGGCCCGCGAGCTCGCCGTCAACGGGCACGTCGCGCTGCTCTTCCCCTGGCATCCGATGAGCCGGCAGGTCCTGGTGACGGGGACGGCGGTGCGGACGTCGCGGTCGGAGACCGAGGCGTACTTCCATTCCCGGCCGCACGGGTCGCAGCTCGGGGCGTGGGCCAGTGCGCAGTCCTCCGTGCTGGCCTCACGGGCCGACCTGGACACCGGGTACGCCGAACTGACCCGGCGCTATCCGCCCGGGACCACGGTCCCGGTGCCCGACCACTGGGGCGGCTTCCGGGTGCACCCGGAGTCGATCGAATTCTGGCAGGGCCGACAAAACCGCCTCCACGACCGCCTCCGCTACGCCCTGACCGGGCCGGCCTGGCGGGTCGAACGCCTCAGCCCGTAACGGGCGTACGTCGGTCGCGCCCGGCCCGGTGGCCGCTTCCCGCGCAGTTCCCCGCGCCCCTGGGCCGTCGGCCGAGTGCGGCTCTCGTCGTGGCTGGTCGCGCAGTTCCCCGCGCCCCTGAGCAGTTCTTCGGGTGCGGCCCGGTGGCCGCTTCTCGCGCAGTTCCCCGCGCCCCTGGAGATGCGCACTTCGTGCGCTGTCTCCATCAAGGCGCGCCACCCACCCAGGCGGAGGCGTGGCCCCTGCCTCAGGTGGAGGCGCGCGAAGCGCAGCCTCCGAGGAGAGGCGGCGCGAAGCGCCTGCCTCAGGGGCGCGGGGAACGGCGCGAGAAGCGGCCACCGGCCGGCACCCGTCCGACGACCGGATAAGGGGCGCGGGGAACGGCGCGAGAAGCGGCCACCGGCCGGCACCCGTCCGACAACCGGATAAGGGGCGCGGGGAACGGCGCGAGAAGCGGCCACCGGCCGGCACCCGTCCGACAACCCGATAAGGGGCGCGGGGAACGGCGCGACCACCCACGGCGCACCCGCACGGGAACCACGTACCCCCCTAGCGCCCCGCCAGGACCCCGTCCAGAAACGGCTCGATGGCAGCCCGCCACGCCGCAGGCTGGTCGTAGTGGACGAGATGCCCGGCATCAGCCACCTCGGCATACTCCCCCCGCGGCAGCACCCGCACCATCTCCTGCGCCTCCGCCCGCCCCAACTGCCCGTCAAGCCCCCGCACGACCAGCGCGGGACACCGCACGGCCGCCAGCTCCTCCCAGTGCGCGTCGTACACCCACGTGGAGCGCGCGGTCAGCATCTGGCGGCGCGAGAAGACGGGCCGCCACCCGTCGTCCGACTCCGTCATCACCTCGGCGTAGAACTCCCCGCGCGCCGGATTCGGCCGCTCCACCCAGGGATCGTCCTCCCCGAACCACTTGCGGACGTCCGCGAGCGTCGCGAACGGCAGCGGCCACGCCTTGAACCAGTCCTCCCACTCCCGCTGGGAGGCGGCGCCCAGCGCGGAGGCCCGCATGTCGCAGATCACCAGGCCGCGGACGAGATCGGGGCGCCGCGCGGCCAGTTGCCAGGCCGTCAGCGCCCCCATCGAATGCCCGATCAGCACCGCGGGCTCAAGCCCGAGCTGCACCAGCGCCGCCTCCGCGTCCAGCACATACGCCTCGCGGTCGAACGGGCCCTGCGTCGGTTTGTCGCTCTGTCCGTGCCCGCGCTGGTCGAGCGCGACCGCCCGATGGCGCTCGGCCAGCCAGCGCGCCGTACCGGCCCAATGGGACGCCCGGCCCATCAGACCGTGCAGTAACAGCACCCCCGGGCCGCGTCCGGCCTCGGCCGCCTTGGGAGGGTCGGCGTACTCCCAGGCCGCCAGGCGGACCCCGCCCGCTCCGGTCACGTCGATGCGCCGTGCCATAGGCCCTGGCACCCCCTTGTGGTCGCGCCTGCACTCGCGTACCCGTGCACGTTATCGAACCTTTTTTCGATAACGTGGTGCTCCCCGGTAACACCCCTCGTTCGAGTGACAACCCTCAAGGAATGACCGGCGCCACCGAGGGGATCTCTTCCTCGGGGGGCGGACCGCTCGGGGAAAACGGTCCGAAGGGAATGACCCTGGGAGCTCGGGGCTCCGGGTCAGGACAGGGGAGGACAGGCCCCGGCGCCGTAAGGCGCCGGGGCCCTCTGCGTGACGGGCATGAACATCCGTCGGGCCGGGCTGCTCCCGCTTCCCGCGAGCCCGTCGCGCCCCGAACGGCCGGTCCATCCCAGGCCTCCTCCGGTCATATGCCTCACGCGACAGCCTTGCACGCAGAGCGTCGGAGCGCTGCGATTCCGCACAGTGAATCTTGCTTTCTGTACGAACCCGCAGCGTGCGCGAACATCCGTCAACTCACCCTGGTGTCACTGAAGTTGACGTCAGTCCCCGGAGCGTCGC
This sequence comes from Streptomyces sp. NPDC057694, assembly GCF_042799415.1. Lineage (NCBI taxonomy): Bacteria > Bacillati > Actinomycetota > Actinomycetes > Kitasatosporales > Streptomycetaceae > Streptomyces > Streptomyces sp. NPDC057694. The sequence continues at coordinate 17,791 of NZ_JBHVIX010000037.1, read as the reverse complement.
CGCGCGGGCGCCGTCAGCCCCACGCGGCGCACGGGCGCCACCGCGGCACACACTTCACGCGCGGTACGCGGATCAGCGCTTGGCCACGAAGACGTGCGACGCGATCTCCGACTCCAGCTCCGCCGCCTCACCGCTGCTGCCCACCAGGACCCCGCCGGGCGACTGCGTCACACTGACCACGGAACCGGGCTGCACACCCGCCCGGCGCAGCGTGTACATCAGCTGCGCGTCCGTCTGGATCGGCTCGCCGATGCGGCGCACGACGACGGTCATGCCGTCCCCGCTCGCGTCGAGATCGGCGAGCGAGACCATGCCCTCGTCGAGGAACGGGTCCGCGCCGTCCTTCTCGCCCAGCTCCTCCAGGCCCGGAATCGGGTTCCCGTACGGCGACTCCGTCGGGTGGCGCAGCAGCTCGAGGACGCGCCGCTCCACCGCCTCACTCATCACGTGCTCCCAGCGGCAGGCCTCCGCGTGCACCTGCTCCCACTCCAGGCCGATCACGTCGACCAGCAGACACTCGGCGAGCCGGTGCTTGCGCATGACGCGCGTCGCCAGGCGCCGCCCCTCGTCGGTCAGCTCCAGATGCCGGTCGGCGGCGACGGCGACCAGGCCGTCCCGCTCCATCCGGGCCACGGTCTGGCTGACCGTCGGGCCGCTCTGGTCGAGCCGCTCGGCGATCCGGGCGCGCATGGGGACCACACCTTCCTCCTCAAGCTCGAGGATGGTGCGGAGGTACATCTCCGTGGTGTCGATCAGTCCGGACATACGTGCCCCTCGTATAGCTGTGTAGCTACGCGGCAGCCCCGCTGGCTGGCCGCACAGCGATTGCGCTGGCCCTGACGTCAATTCTGACGCATACCGCTGACAACCGTGCCGCGCCAGGAGAACCCCGGGGAAACAAGGGGTCCGGCACGCTCCGGGGGTGTATTGACAGAGCACTGGTCCAGACCGCACGGTGATCCGCGACATGGAGCAGCACCGTCAGACCCAAGGGGCTACGCCGATGAGCGACAGCAGCACACTGGCAGCGCAGTACCTCGACGTCTCGATCGCCCTCCTGGAGCGGGTCCGGGACGAGGAGGCGGAGAACATCGGCGCGGCCGGCACCCTGCTCGCCGACACCGTCACCGCGGGCGGCCGCCTCTTCGCGTTCGGCGCGGGCCACTCCTCGCTCGCCGCGCAGGACGTCGTCTACCGGGCCGGAAGCCTCGCCCTGATGAACCTCCTCGCCGTGCCCGGCGCGGTCGGCGTCGACGTCATGCCGGCGACCCTCGGCTCCGCCCTGGAGCGGGTGGACGGGCTCGCGGCCGCGGTCCTGGACGCCAGCCCCGCCAAGGCCGGCGACGCCCTGGTGATCATCTCCCTCTCGGGCCGCAACGCCCTCCCTGTCGAGATGGCCATGAACGCCCGCGCGCTCGGCCTGAAGGTCATCGGCGTCACGTCCCTGTCCTACGCGACCGGCCCCGACGCGCCCCGGTCCCGGCACACCTCCGGCACGTACCTGCGCGACCACTGTGACGTGATCCTCGACTCCAAGATCGCCGTGGGCGACGCCGAGCTCACCTACGAGGGCGTGGACGCCCCCTTCGCCTCGGCCTCCACCGTCACCACCAGCGCCCTGATGCAGGCCACCCTGGCCACCTGCGCCGCCACCCTCGCCGACCGCGGTGTCCAGCCTCCGCTGCTGCGCTCGGGGAACGTGGACGGGGGCCACGCCTGGAACGCCAAGGTCTTCGACGAGTACCGGGACCGAATCTTCTACCAGCACTAGAGCGCACCCCGGACCCGTGTTCGTCCGCGGGCCGGTGGCCGCTTCTCGCGCAGTTCCCCGCGCCCCTGGAGATGCGCACTTCGTGCGCTACCTCCATCAAGGCGCGCCCCCACCCAAGGCGGAGGTGCGCTCCTGCCCCAGGGTGGAGGCGCGCGAAGCGCAGCCTCCGAGGGGAGGCGGCGCGAAGCGCAGCCTCCGAGGGGAGGCGGCGCGAAGCGCCTGCCTCAGGGGCGCGGGGAACTGCGCGAGAAGCGGCCACCGGCCCGCAGGCGAACGACAACCCGAAAAGGGGCGCGGGGAACTGCGCACACCAGCCCCCACGCACCCGCAGACGAACACGCGCCCCCCGACGGCCCTCAGCCCGTCAGATCCACCGCGCCCGCGATCAGCGCGGCCACACTCTCCGCATACATCGCGTCCCCACGCTCAAACCGCACACGGCTCCCACCCCGCAAAAACGTCACCACCCCCAGCGTCCGCCCCCGACTGCGCAGCACAGCGCACAACGCGTGCCGGCTCCCCTCCGGCCACTGCCGGGCCGCGGCCCAGGCCACCTCGTCGTCGGTGCTCGCGGCAGCGGCCCGCACGGAACCGGCCCGCTCCACGCACTGCACCGCCGGATGCCCCTCCGCGTACCGCACAGGCAGCGCCCCGCGCGTCACCAGCAGGCCCGGCCCGGGCGCCCCCGAAGGCGTCGCGGCGGCCCGCACGAGGCGTACGGGCTCCTCGCTCACCAGCAGATCGATCACGGCATGATCGGCGAACCCGGCGAGCGCGAAGTCCAGGTGCACCGTCGCCGCCTCGGCGGGATCCTCGCACTCGGCGGCGGCCCGCGCCGCCCGGTGCAGCTGATGCGCCCGGAACCGCAGCTGCGCGGCCTCCTGCTCGGTCTGCTTGGACTCGGTCACGTCCTGGAACAGCCAGCCGACGCCGAGCGGCACCGGCTCCTCCGCGAGCGGGGACGCGAGCCGCACGAACCCGCTCCGCCAGCACCGCCGCTCCTGTTTTCCGTGTTTGTCGTGCTGGTCGGCGGGTGCCCGTACCGTCACCCACACCTCCGTCGGCGACGGCGGCGCCCCCTCCGACAGCACGTGCGCGAGCGCGCCCTCCAGCTCCTCCACGCCCTGCGAGATCAGCTCGCCCAGCGGCCGCCCGAGCACGGCGGTGCGCCCGGAACCGAGCGCCCGCGCGGCATGCGCGTTGACCACGGCGGGCCGCAGATCGGCGTCGACGAGCACCACGCCCCACGCGGCGTCCTCGAACAGCGCCTCGCTCAGGGCGATGGACCGCTCCAGATCGATCTGCGCGTGCACCTCGCTGAAGGCGCAGTACACCCCCGCGGGCTTCCCGTCGGCCCCGCGCACGGCAGCGGACTGGGTCCGCACGAGGACCCGGCCGCCGTCCTTGGTGACCAGGGCGAATTCATGGACCTGCCGCCCCGCCCCGTGCATGGCGGCCAGCAGCCGCTCCTGGACCTCCTCGGCGTCGGCGGACCGCACGGCCCACCCCGCGAACCCCTGCCGCCCGACGGCCTCCGCCGCCGACCAGCCGAGAATCCGCTCGGCCTCCCGGTTCCAGTGGGTCACCACCCCGTCGGCGTCGAACGCGCAGAGCGCGGCATCCATCCCGTCGAGCAGCGCGGCCAGCAGATCGGCCCCGTCGGGCTCGTCGGGCCCCAGTTCATCGGTGGTTCCACTACGCCGTGAAGCACTCACCTGGCACCCCCCGCAGGCTGTGTCGGCGTCCTGCTCAGATCATTCAACTCGAACGTGACGCAGCACACACGGAGTTCTGTCAACTTCGGGGAAATCGAGCGGCGGCTGGAATCAGATGAACGCACGGGTCCAGCATGCAACTCATGACCGAGCTGCGCACAACCCCTGACGGCCGCCCGATCCCGCCGCCGCTCGCCGGCGAACGCGCCAACCTGCATGCCTGGTTGGAGTTCCATCGTGCGACCTTGGCGCTCAAATGCGCCGACCTGACGGACGCTCAGGCAAGGATCGCCGCCGTCCCGACCTCCACCCTCACCCTCCTCGGTCTGCTCCAGCACCTCGCCGAGGTCGAACGCAACTGGTTCCAGCGCGTCTTCGCAGGCCGCACCGTTCCCCGGGTCCACGAGGACCGGGACACCTTCACCCTCGTCCCCGACCACACCCTCGCCGACGCCCTGGCCCAGTGGCGTACGGAGATCGACCGGGCCCGCGCCCTCACCGCCGACGCCGACCTCGACACGACGGGCACCCTCACCGAGCAGGAAGCCGCGTACGTGGGCGAGAGGACGGTCTCCCTGCGCTGGATCCTGACCCACATGATCGAGGAGTACGCCCGCCACAACGGTCACGCGGATCTGCTCCGGGAGGCGGTGGACGGGGTGACCGGAGCCTGACCGCCCGGCTCCGGCGCGGGCTCCGCCGACGTCTCGGAAATTCGGTTGAGCCCTCCCGGCGACCTTCCTAAAGTGGTGGGTACACAGGAAGGGAGGTGGTTCGGCAGATGTATGAATACCGGACGCGTGAGGTGACTGCGGGCTAGCGGCCCGACGTCGCATCTCGAATTCGGCGCCGGACCCGCACGTGAAGTGTGCGTGCAGCCGGCCCTATTCCCAAGCAGTCACCCGACCCGCGAGCTGCCGGTACGTCCGGCCGGCTTCCCCCGTCCTCGACGGGGGAACCACAGCTCGCGGGTTGTCTGCGTTCCGGGCCCGTGCCCAGGGACGCAGCGCTCAGCCCTTGCTCACCGCCGCCAGGATCTCCGGCAGCCGGTCCGCCGTGCGCGGGGCCGCGAGGCGCAGTCCCAGATAGGTGAGCGCGGCGCCGTACGCCGCGCCGGCCGGCAGCAGCGTCCAGGCCCATTCGTCCGCGCCCGTCGCGTGCAGGGCGATCGTGAGCGCGATCACGGGGGCGCACAGCAGCGCCGCCGCGACCATCCCGCCGAAGATGGCGATCCACGCCAGTCCCGCCTGGCCGGGGGCGACGTTCTTGTAGCCCTCCTGCGGGATCGAGTACGGGAAGCGCGCCGACGTCCAGGCCCCCGTGGCGAGCATCGCGCCGAGCAGGGCGAAGGACAGCCCGAGCGTCTCCGGCAGGGCGTGCCAGGCGCCGAGCAGCGCCGTGGTGAGCACCGTGACGACAGCCGCGTACGGGAGCGTGATCAGCAGCAGCGCCAGCGTGCGGGCGCGCAGCTCCGCGTAGGCGTCCCGGGCGGACGCGATGGTCATCGCCACCATCCAGAACGCCGAGGTGTCCTGGCCGAACTGGTTGTACATCTGGATGCCGAGCATGCCGGCGGCGAAGCACGCGAAGTAGACGGAGCCGGTGCCCTGGAGCGCGTTGAAGACCGGCACGATCAGGCCGATGGCGAGGGACGTCACCCAGGCGGCCTTCGTCTTCGGGTCGCGCCAGACATAGCGCAGGCTGCGCTCCATGACGGTGCCGGTGCGGCCGCCGGGCAGCAGCCGCGGGCCGGTGCGGCGCGGGCGGCGGGTGGGTTCGGCGGCCTGGAGGGTGGACCCGTCGGGCGCCGTCATCAGCCGGTCCAGGGCCCTGCGCCAGAGCAGCAGCAGTCCGGCCAGCGCGGCCCCGCAGAGCGCGAGTTGGGCGAGCGCCGTGCCGTAGGAGCCCCGGCCCGCCGAGTCGACCGCGCCGATCGCCGACGCGGGCGGCACCCAGCGCAGCACCTGCCCGGTCGGGTCCAGCGCGCCGACGCCGCCCTCGGAACCGAGCTTGCGGACGCCGAAGTTGACGAGCTGCGCGCCGATCGCGATGACGAGCCCGCTGAGCACGGCGAGGTCGCGGCCCTTGCGGCTGGTGAGCAGCCGGGTGTTGGCGGCGGCCACGGTGCGGGCCAGCGCGACGCAGGTGAGGAGGGCGAGGGGGACGCCGACCACGGCGGCCACCGCGCTCGCCGGTCCGCGCGCGGCCGCGTATCCGGCGCCGCCCAGCACGCAGAGCGTGAACAGCGGCCCGATGCCGACGAGCGAGGCGACGAGGAGCCCGCGCACGAGCGGGTCCGTGCGCAGCGGCAGCATCACGAGGCGGGTCGGGTCGAGGGTCTCGTCGCCGCTGGGGAAGAACAGCGGCAGCACGGCCCAGCCGAGGGCGAGCAGGATGGTGAGCAGGACGCCGACGGTCGCCGCGTGCGCGTGCCCGTGCAGCAGGATCAGGCCGAGCAGCACCAGCGCGGTGAGCAGCAGCACGGCGGCGGCCGAGCCGAGATAGGCGGCCCGCCGCCCGCCGGACTGGCGCAGTCCGTTGCGCAGCAGGGCGAGCTTCAGCCGGACCAGGGTCCCGGTGAGGGGCGCGGCGCCGGTCATGCCGGGGTCCCGGGCTGGTTGCCGAGCCAGTCCAGTGTGCCGCTGTCGGCCCGGCCCTGCGCTCCGACCAGCTCCAGGAACGCCTCCTGGAGGGATCCGGCCGTTCCGCGTACGTCGGCCAGCGGTCCCTGCGCCCGGATGCGGCCGGCCGCCATCACCGCGACCCAGTCGCACAGCGACTCGACCAGCTCCATGACGTGCGAGGAGAAGACGACGGTGGCCCCGGACCGGGTGAACCGTTCGAGGACGCCGCGGATCGTCTGGGCGGACACCGGGTCCACGCCCTCGAACGGTTCGTCCAGGAAGAGGACTTCGGGATTGTGGAGGAGGGCTGCCGCGAGACCGATTTTCTTGCGCATCCCGGTGGAGTAGTCGACGACGAGTTTGTGCTGCGAGGAGGCCAGATCGAGTACGTCGAGCAACTGGCCGGCCCGCTTGTCGACCTCCGCCCCGGGCAGCCCCCGCAAACGCCCGGTGTAGCCGAGCAGTTCGCGCCCGGAGAGCCGCTCGAAGAGCCGCAGGCCCTCCGGGAGGACGCCGATCCGGGCCTTCACCGCCGCGGGATCGGCCCAGACGTCGTGGCCCGCGACCTGGACGGTGCCCCGGTCGGGGCGCAGAAGTCCGGTGGCCATGGACAGGGTCGTGGTCTTGCCCGCGCCGTTCGGCCCGACCAGGCCGATGAACCGGCCTGCCGGGAGCGAGAGTTCGATCCCGGCCACTGCTGTCTGCTGCCCGAAGGACTTCCAGAGGTCATGTACGCGTACGGCCGCCGCTGCCTCGGTCATGAGCGCACCCTACGTGTGACGGGTCCCGGCCCCGGCAGGCGCCGCGCGCTAGTTGCGCCCGCTCTCGCGCCCGCACGCGTACGCCAGGGGAGAGATCAGTTCCTCGGCGTCGGGGAGCCAGCGGTTGGCCGCGGTCGGGCGGCAGGCCCACTGTGCGGCGCCCTGGCTGCCGAAGCGGGTCGGGGGAGCGGCGACGAAGGCGCCCTCGCCGAGGGCGACCAGGTCGAGGGAGGCGGGCGGCCAGCCCAGCTTCCGTACGAGGTCCGGGACCTTCAGGGTGGCGCCGGGCAGGACGAAGAACTGCATACGGCGGTCGGGGGTGCAGGTGACCGGGCCGAGGGTGAGTTCCATGCGCTCCATGCGGGCCAGGGCGAGGAACCCGGCGGTCTCGGGGACGTCGATCGCGTCGAACGTACGGCCCGTGGGAAGGAGGATCGAGGCCTTCGGGTGCTTCGACCACAGGCGGCGGGCGACGGTGGCGCTGCCGGTCGCCTGGGTCGCCCAGTCGGGGCGCGAGGGGTGCGCGCCGGGGCGCGCGCACCGGGGGTCGTCGCACGAGCAGCGCTGGACGCCGTCGTCGAACTCCAGCCAGGTGCCGGGGAACACGTCCCAGTGCCGCTCCTCCGCATACCGCACGGCCGTGTCGAGCAGGGATTCGCCGCGCTGCTGGGGGATCTGGCCGGAGGCGCCCACTGCGCTGCCGGGGCTGACGGGTGAGGTGACGTCCGAGGTGCCTGCGATGGTCTCTTCCACGTCGTTCTCAACTCCCGCCCTTCCCTCGGGTTACGGGCGCACGTAAGGAGGAGGAGGGAGCATCGTCCCCGCACGTGGGGCGCATGGGTGCATGGGTGGGGGCGCGCATGGGCAACGGCAGCGGGGGCCGGGTAGCCAGGGACCAGTAAGCGAAGGGCGAGGGGGAGAACGCCTGAGAGGGTTATGCATTCCGTACCCGTTTGTGATGCATCTTCCGTTTGTCCGCCGGGCATTGATCCACCGATGCCAGTGACGATCTGACGACCTAGTGACCAGGATCCTGGGGACAGCAGGGGGTACGCCATGGCCGCACGGCCACTCGTAGCGCGACAGCCCAACGAACGGCTGCAGGCACTCATCCAGGAGGCGGGATGCTCCAACGCGGGCCTCGCGCGCCGGGTCAACATGTGCGGAGCCGAGCACGGACTCGATCTGCGCTACGACAAGACATCCGTGGCCCGCTGGCTGCGCGGGCAGCAGCCGCGCGGGCGGGCGCCGGGCATCATCGCGGAGGCGCTGGGGCGCAAACTCGGCCGGACCGTCACGATCGACGAGATCGGGATGGCCAACGGCAAGAACCTGGCGTCCGGCGTCGGGCTCCAGTTCTCGCCGACCGTGCTCGGCGCCATTGAGCAGGTGTGCGAGCTGTGGCGCAGCGACGTGGGCCGCCGGGACTTTCTTTCGGGATCGTCCGTCGCCTCCTCGGCGCTGGTCGAGCCGAGCCGCGACTGGCTCATCTCGGTGCCGGACTCGCAGGTGGCGCGGACGGCCGGGCCGCGGGTCGGCCCGTCCGACGTGGCGGCGGTGAAGGCGATGACACAGGCGCTGACCGACCTCGACCACCAGTACGGCAGCGGGCATGTGCGCCCTGTGGTGGTGCACTACTTGAACAGTGTGGTCAGCGGGCTGCTCGCGGGCTCGTACCGGGAGGTCGTGGGGCGTGAACTGTTCGCGGCCGTCGCCCGGTTGACGGAGCTGGCCGGGTACATGGCCGTCGACACCGGCCAGCCGGGGCTCGCCCAGCGCTACTACATCCAGGCACTCAGGCTTGCCCAGGCGGCGGGGGACCGCGGTTACGGCGGGTACGTACTGGCCGCGTCCATGAGCCACTTGGCGGCGCAGCTCGGCAACCCGCGCGAGATCGCCCAGCTCGCCCGCGCGGCTCAGGAGGGGACGCGCGGACGCGTGACGCCGCGCGCGGAGGCGATGTTCCACGCCGCCGAAGCGCGCGGCCACGCGCTGCTCGGGGACGCGCGGTCGGCGCAGAACGCGGGCGGCAGGGCGCTGGCCGCGATGGACCAGGCCGACGCCCGCTCCGGCGACGACCCGGCCTGGATCGCCCACTTCGATCCTGCCTACCTCGCCGACGAACTCGCCCACTGCCACCGGGATCTGGGGCAGGCGCGGGACGCGGCGCGGTGCGCGCAGGAGTCGCTGGACGGTCATCCGCAGTCGCGGGCCAGGCGCCGCGCCATCGGACTCGTGCTGCTCGCGACGGCCCAGGTGCAGCAGCGCGAGGTGGAACAGGCCTGCCACACGGGACTTCGGGCCGTGGAACTGCTCGGCACCCTGCGCTCGAACCGCGGTGCCGAGTATCTGGACGACTTCAAAGAACGGCTCGAACCGTTCCGTGAGGAGGCCGTGGTGCGGGAGTTCGGGGCGCGCGTGGAGCTCCAGGCCGCCGCGTAGGGGGCCGGTGCTTTAACAGCGCCGGCACGGCTGGTTTTGTTACTCCGGTCACGGGGGAGGCTCCCGGGATTTGAGGTGCGTAGCACGGGCGTGCGAGGACCCGGTAGCGTGAGCCGACGATTCCGCAATCAGTTATGGTCCCCCATCCGTAGTAGGAGTCCCGGTGACGCAGCAGAGCGGACAGAGCGGGCAGGACGAGAGTCCGCACCTTCCGCAGGCCCGGCAGGCACGCGAAGGTGTCGTGCTGCCTGCCGACGGCGGTGAGCCCCTGTTGCCGGGCACGTACGGCGACCAGAGCGCGCCCGGCGGGCCCGGTGGGCCCACCGGCGCCAGCCCCTGGGGGCAGCCGTGGGGCCCCGAGTCCCAGCAGGCCCAGGCGGCCCAGCCGATGCCGACGTACGAGTGGGGGCAGCCCGCCGCGCAGCAGCCGGTCGCGCCGCCGCAGCCGCCCGCCGGCGCACTGCCGCCACAGACCCACGCGCAGGCGCTGCCGCAGCAGTACAGCCCGGCCGGGCCGATGCCGCCGGTCACGCAGCACGGCGGGTACGACAATGACGCCACGCAGTACATAGCGCCGCAGGGCGCCGGTGACGCCACGCAGTACATACCGCCGCAGGGTGCCGCCGACGCGACGCAGTACATACCGCCGCAGGCCGCCGCGTCCCCGCTGCCGCCCGAGGCGCCCGCCGACGCCACGCAGTTCCTCGGCCACGCCCCGCAGCAGCAGATGCCTCAGCAGCAGATGCCCGCGCAGAACTACCCGCAGCAGCCGATGCCGGGTGCCATGCCCGGCGCCGACAGCGAGGCGACCCAGTACATCCCGCCGGTGCCCGGCGACCCGCAGGCCGCGCCCTACGGCGTCCGCCCCGGCGCGCCCGGCGACCGGCAGCCGCCGGCCGAGTTCGACGCGCTGTTCCGTACGGAGCCCGAGGGCGTCGCCGCCTCCACCCAGCAGATGCCGCGGTTCGACCCGCACGCCCAGCAGGCGCCGCAGGCTCCGCAGGCGCAGCAGCAGGGCGGGTACTCGCCGCTGGTGGAGTCGCAGGGCTACACGCCCCCGCCGGCCTCGCGCGGCAAGACCCGCACCGGCACGGGGTCGAAGGTTCCGCTGATCGCCGCGGTCGGCGTCGGCATCCTCGTCCTCGGGATCGGCGCGGGCGCCATGCTCAGCGGCGGCGACGACGACAAGAAGTCCGACACGACCACGACGGTCTCGGACTCCTCGTCCGCGCCCAGCGGCTCCGCTTCGGCGGCCGCCGACCCGGCCAAGGAGCAGGCCGTCGCCCTCGACAAGCTGCTCGCCGAGTCCAACAACAGCCGGGCCGCCGTCATCCGGTCCGTCGCCAACATCGGCTCCTGCAAGGAACTGCCCACCGCCGCGAAGGACCTGCGGGGCGCCGCGCAGCAGCGCAACGACCTGGTGACCAAACTCGGCACCCTGTCCGTGGACAAGCTGCCCGACAACGCCGCGCTGACCGCCGCGCTGACCCAGGCCTGGAAGGCGTCCGCGTCGGCGGACAGCCACTACGCGGCGTGGGCCGACCAGATCGCGGGCAACAAGAAGCTCTGCCACAAGGGCCGCGCCAAGGCGACGCCGCAGCGCCGGGCCGGGGACGCGTCCAGCGGCACGGCCTCCACGCAGAAGGCCGCGGCTTCGAAGCTGTGGAACGGGATCGCGTCCAAGTACGGGCTGACCGAGCGGTCGGCCGTCCAGCTGTGACGCCGAGAGGGGCGGGGGGGGGGGGGGCCGGTGGGGGGGGGGTGCGGGGGCCCCCTCGCCCGCTTCCGGTGAGCCCGGGCCGCTCAGCCCCGCTCCCGCTCCTCCACGAACGCGTTGTACGCGGCCACCTGAGCCCGCCGAGCCGTCCGCTCGACCGGCCGCAGCGCCACCGCCCGCGCCCCCATCTCCGAGGCGCTCACGGCCCCGCCGTGCCCGGTCCCGTGCGCCACCGAGACCAGCAGCCCCACCCGCTGAGCCAGCTCCAGCACGCGCACGGCCCGCGGCGGATACCCCGGAGCGAGCACCTCCCGCCCCTGCTCGGCCCGGGCCCGGTACGCGTCCACGGCGGCCTCGGCCACCGGACCCGACCCGGCCACGTCAAGCCGCGTGAGCACCTCGGTCGCCTCCCGAAGAGCCTCCGCCAGCTCCCGCTCGGCCTCGCCCAGGGACGGCACATCGGCCGGCGGAGCCTCCCGCACGGGCAGGCAGTGCCACATCACCTCGACATGCACATCACCGTCGGGCCCGGCCTCGTACACCTCCGGTACGAGCCCCAGCGCGGCCCCCTGACAGACGACGGCCTCCTCGGCCTCCAGCGCCCGCGCGTTGAACTCGGGCGGCCCGCTCAGCCCCAGCGGATGACCCGGCGCGGGCAGTGCGACCCGCAGCCCGGTCGCCCCCAGTGCCCGCAACCGGCCCAGGGCGAGCGTCAGCCCGACGGGACCGGCCTCCCCGGGAATCCCCTCCACCCGGTGCACGGCGTCCTCGCCCACAATGGCGAGCGCCGCGTCATCAGGTGCGACAAATCCGCCCAACAGGGCATTTCCCCAGGACGCGAGGCGCCCAGATCGTGGTTCCGACAACATGCGCACCACCTTAGAAGCCCCGGGAAGCCCTCCATGACGCGAAAACCGCAGCCGCGGGAAAGGACTGTCGCACCAGTGGCGTAGGTTTATCTGGGGGCTGCGTCCAGTGGCGAATCAGCCGAACCGTCCACGGACGCACGAGACAGCCGAGACTGCAATGGGAGACAACGCGCTCATGAGCGATGTACTGGAGCTGGAGGACGTATCCGTGGTCCGCGAGGGCCGGGCTCTGGTGGACCAGGTCTCCTGGTCGGTGAAGGAGGGGGAGCGCTGGGTCATCCTCGGGCCGAACGGCGCGGGCAAGACCACGCTCCTGAACGTCGCGTCGAGCTACCTCTACCCCAGCAAGGGCACCGCCACCGTCCTCGGTGAGACCCTCGGCAAGCCCGGCACGGACGTCTTCGAGCTGCGCCCGCGCATCGGCGTCGCCGGCATGGGCCTCGCCGAGAAGCTCCCCAAGCGCCAGACGGTCCTGCAGACCGTGCTGACGGCCGCGTACGGCATGACCGCCGGCTGGCAGGAGGAGTACGAGGACGTCGACGAGCAGCGCGCCCGCGCCTTCCTCGACCGCCTCGGCATGAGCGACTACCTGGACCGCAAGTTCGGTACCCTCTCCGAGGGCGAGCGCAAGCGCACCCTGATCGCCCGCGCCCTGATGACCGACCCCGAGCTGCTGCTCCTGGACGAGCCCGCCGCGGGCCTCGACCTCGGCGGCCGCGAGGACCTGGTGCGCCGCCTGGGCCGTCTCGCGCGCGACCCGATCGCCCCCTCGATGATCATGGTCACGCACCATGTCGAGGAGATCGCCCCCGGCTTCACCCACGTCCTCATGATCCGTCAGGGCAAGGTCCTCGCCGCCGGTCCGCTGGAGCTGGAGCTCACCTCCCGCAATCTCTCCAAGTGCTTCGGCCTCCCGCTGGTCGTCGAGCAGAAGAACGACCGCTGGACCGCCACCGGCCTTCCCCTCGGCTGACCGCACCCCTGCGCCGTGCGGGCCGGACGTCCCCTGTCCGCACGGCCATCAGCGGATCTACCATGACCATGTGGCAGACATCGACGCATGGGTGTGGTGGCTGATCGCAGCGGCCGCACTCGGAATCCCGCTTGTAATTACCGCCATGCCCGAATTCGGCATGCTGTCCGTGGGCGCCGTCGCCGGCGCCGTCACGGCGGGCCTGGGCGGCGGTGCCGTTCTTCAGGTCGTGGTCTTCGCCGTCGTCTCGTGCGCGCTCATCGCCGTCGTACGTCCCGTCGCCGCACGTCACCGCGCCCAGCAACCCGAACTCGCCAGTGGCGTGGACGCCTTGAAGGGCAAACAGGCCGTCGTCGTCGAGCGCGTCGACGGCGGCGACGGCGGACGCATCAAGCTCGCCGGTGAGATCTGGTCCGCCCGCGCGCTCGACAGCGACGCCGAGTTCGAACCCGGCCGCCAGGTCGACGTCGTCGAGATCGAAGGGGCCACGGCGATCGTCATGTGAACCCATGGGCACACCGCGATGTGGCCGGAACCAGCCACGACACCAGGGCTGTTCTGACAGACTCGACGAGCAAGATCCCAAGATCTTCCGACGGGACGCCGCCGGACGAAGTCGGCACGAAGGGCACAGGAGACGCGATGTCAGCGATCATCATCGTCCTGATCATTCTGGTGGTGTTGGTCTTCATCGCCCTGATCAAGACCATCCAAGTCATTCCGCAGGCCAGCGCGGCCATCGTGGAGCGCTTCGGCCGCTACACCCGCACGCTGAACGCGGGCCTGAACATCGTCGTCCCCTTCATCGACTCCATCCGCAACCGCATCGACCTGCGCGAGCAGGTCGTGCCGTTCCCGCCCCAGCCGGTGATCACCCAGGACAACCTGGTGGTCAACATCGACACGGTCATCTACTACCAGGTGACGGACGCCCGGGCCGCGACCTACGAAGTGGCCAGCTACATCCAGGCCATCGAACAGCTCACGGTCACCACGCTCCGCAACATCATCGGTGGCATGGACCTGGAGCGGACCCTCACCTCCCGCGAGGAGATCAACGCGGCCCTGCGCGGCGTCCTCGACGAGGCGACCGGCAAGTGGGGCATCCGCGTCAACCGCGTCGAGCTCAAGGCCATCGAGCCGCCGACCTCCATCCAGGACTCGATGGAGAAGCAGATGCGCGCCGACCGTGACAAGCGCGCCGCGATCCTCACCGCCGAAGGCATCCGGCAGTCCCAGATCCTCACGGCCGAGGGTGAGAAGCAGTCGGCGATCCTGCGCGCCGAGGGTGAGGCGAAGGCCGCGGCCCTGCGCGCCGAGGGTGAGGCCCAGGCGGTCCGTACGGTCTTCGAGGCCATCCACGCCGGAGACCCGGACCAGAAGCTGCTCTCGTACCAGTACCTCCAGATGCTCCCGAAGATCGCCGAGGGCGACGCCAACAAGCTCTGGATCGTCCCCAGCGAGATCGGCGACGCCCTCAAGGGCCTGTCGGGCGCGATCGGCAACTTCGGCCCGATGGGCGGCCCGAGCCCTGCCCCTGCCGTAGGCAAGGAGCGCAGGGAACAGCCTCCGATCGACTAAAACGCTACGTCAGCGGCGCGGGGAACTGCGCGCTCAGCCACCGCGGACCCGCAGCGACACAAAAAGGGGCGGGCCCACCGGCCTCAAGGCCGATGGACCCGCCCCCCTGCACGGAGTGCCTACGCGGCAGCGCCCTGCCCCAACCAGTCCGGCAGAGCCTCGACACCCGCCCCCAGCGACAGCAACATCGCGTCGGCCGGTGTCGGCTCGAAAGGCTCCCGAAGCAGCGGCATTCCGGCCTGCTCGGGCGTCCGGTCCGCTTTCCGGTGATTGTCCTCGGCGCAGGAAGCGACCGTATTGAGCCACGAGTCCGCGCCACCCCGCGAGCGCGGCACCACGTGGTCCACGGTCGTCGCCCGCCTGCCGCAGTACGCGCACCGGTGCTGGTCCCGCACGAGCACGCCCCGCCTGGACCATGGCGCGCGTCTTCGGAACGGCACCCGCACGTACCGGCACAGTCTGATCACCCGCGGTACGGGTATCTCGATCGCGGCACCCCGCATGCGCAGTTCGGGATGGGCCTGCTCGACGACGGCCTTGTCCGTCAGTACCAGAACCACCGCTCGGTTGAGCGACACCGTCGAGAGCGGCTCGAAGCTCGCGTTCAGCACCAGTGTGTCCCGCATCCTGCCCACCTCCCGTGCGCACCGGATCACCCCTCGGCGTCCGTGCGTCAACTCTGGCCGTGCACGCCGAGATGGACAACGCAATAAAAAAATGCCCGCCTCTGATCAATTCCAAGACCAGAGGCGGGCAAACGTTCCGTGAACGCCGACTCTCGCTAACCTTCCGCGGGAGCCGCGTACTCGGCGATCACCTGGGCACGCGCGAGCGTGTGGAACCGCAGGTTGAACCCGACGACGGCGGGCGAGGCGTCGGAGTCGGGCCCCAGCTTCTCCTGGTCCACGGCGTACACCGTGAACACGTATCGGTGGGCGGCGTCCCCGGCCGGCGGCGCCGCACCGCCGAAGTCCTTGGTCCCGTAGTCGTTGCGCACCTGCACGCTGCCCTCGGGAAGTCCCTCGAACTTGCCGGTGCCCGCACCGGTCGGCAGCTCGGTCACCGAGACCGGGATGTCGAAGACGGACCAGTGCCAGAACCCGCTGCCGGTCGGCGCGTCCGGGTCGAAGCACGACACGGCGAAGCTCTTGGTCCCGGCGGGGAAACCCTCCCACCGCAGCTGCGGCGAGGTGTTCCCGGCCGCCTGGACCTGAGCATCGTCGAGCACTCCACCCGCTTCGAAGTCCTCGCTCACCACGCTGAACGACGGAACCTGCGGATGAAAGTCGTGAGGCAGCGGAGCACGCCCGGGCTGCTCGGTCACAACGACACCTCCATGTTGGACAAGCCTGCAGAGTCGGACGGGCCCGGATTCCGGAAGCCGGAATCCGGGCCCGTCCCCAAACCCTAGAACCAGTTCCGCTTGCTGCCGACCTCGGAGAGCCACTGGTGGAGGTACGCCGACCAGTCGGTGCCCTGGAAGTCGTGGTGCCCGACGACGAACGACCGGAAGGTGTCGCTGCCCTCGCTGAACAGCCCCGGCTTCTTGTCCATCTCCAGGATGACGTCCATCTCCCGGTCGTCGGCGACGAAGCTCAGCTCGACCTGGTTGAGCCCCCGGTACTGCTGCGGCGGGTAGAACTCGATTTCCTGGTAGAACGGCAGCTTCTGCCGCGTGCCCCGGATGTGCCCGCGCTCCATGTCCGCACTCTTGAAGCGGAACCCGAGCCCGATGAAGGCGTCGAGGATGGCCTGCTGCGACGGCAGCGGGTGCACGTTGATCGGGTCCAGGTCACCCGAGTCGATGGCCCGCGCGATCGCCAGTTCGGTGGTCACCCCGATGTTCATGCCGCGCAGCTGCTGTCCGTCGATGGTGGTGACCGGCGTCTCCCACGGAATCTCGAGCCCGAACGGCACCGCGTGCACCGCGTTGGCCTGGAGGCTGAAGGCGCCGCCGAGCCGCGTCTTGGTGAACTCGATGTTCTGCTTGGTCTCCTGGTCCGCACTCTCGACCTCGACCCGCGCCTGCAGCCCGACGGCGAGACCCTCGATCTCCTGGTCCACGGACCCGCCCTGGATCCGCACCTCACCCTGAACCACACCGCCGGGTACGACATTGGGCTCGATGAGCTCGGTCTCCACAGACGCCCCGCCCGCACCAAGACTCGCCAACAGTCGCTTGAACCCCATGTCCCGCTTCCCTCCGTACGCGAACGCGCGCTAGACGACGACACTGCTTAATACTGCTGACTACGAACGCGGTACAACCGCGTCCGGTTCCGCAGGCCCC
Source organism: Streptomyces sp. NPDC057694 (assembly GCF_042799415.1). Taxonomy (NCBI): domain Bacteria; kingdom Bacillati; phylum Actinomycetota; class Actinomycetes; order Kitasatosporales; family Streptomycetaceae; genus Streptomyces; species Streptomyces sp. NPDC057694. The sequence goes on along the minus strand of NZ_JBHVIX010000037.1, from coordinate 1,048 downwards.
TACGCCGCCCGCTCGATTACCCTCGGGCGGCATGATCGCGGCCCCTGACCGTACGCCCCTGCCCCGTGAGTTCTTCGATCGCCCTGTCCTGGACGTCGCTCCCGATCTCCTGGGACGCATCCTGGTACGCCGTACCTCCGACGGCCCGATCGAACTCCGCATCACGGAGGTCGAGGCGTACGACGGCGCGAACGACCCGGGCTCCCACGCCTACAGAGGCCGCACGGCCCGCAACAGCGTGATGTTCGGTCAGCCCGGCCATGTGTACGTCTACTTCACCTACGGCATGTGGCACTGCATGAACCTCGTATGCGGAGAGGAAGGCAGAGCGAGCGCCGTCCTGCTCCGCGCCGGCGAGATCACGCGGGGCGCCGAGTTCGCCCGCAAGCGACGACTCTCGGCCCGCAACGACAAGGAGCTGGCCAAGGGCCCGGCCCGCCTGGCCACAGCCCTGGGCGTGGACCGTTCCCTCGACGGCACCGACGCCTGCGCCGGCTCCCACTCGCCCCTGAGGATGCTGCACGGCACCGCCACCCCCGCCGACCAGGTGTCGAACGGCCCGCGCACCGGAGTCTCGGGCCCCGGCGGAGTCCACCCGTGGCGCTTCTGGATCCCCAACGACCCGACGGTGAGCCCTTATCGCCCGCATACCCCGCGCCGACGAACTTGACGCGCCCTTGCGGGATCCGTAACGTAGCCCGAGCCGCTTGACCCGGATGCAGCGTTCAGCCAGCGTCCGAGAGCGGCCAAACCACTACTACGACTTCCCTCGGCGGGGTCTTTTCGGCGTGCCTGCATACCGAAATTCGAGCCCGCGGATCTCGATTATGAGTCACCGAGGAAATCCGCTAACGTAGTGAACACGCCGAAAGGCAAAGGCCCTCCAACGGCCACTGGAAACAAATTCGGACCGGAAACGGAACGGAAAACGGATCTGGTAAGGTTGGAAACAAGAAATACCGAAGGGAAGCGCCCGGAGGAAAGCCCGAGAGGGTGAGTACAAAGGAAGCGTCCGTTCCTTGAGAACTCAACAGCGTGCCAAAAATCA
>NZ_JBHVIX010000036.1:0-84721 GCF_042799415.1 Streptomyces sp. NPDC057694 | reverse complement strand
GTACAGGAACGGCGGCTCGGACGTCGCGTCCACGAACGCCTGCGCAGCGGGCTCCAGAGCGATGTTACGGGGATTACCGGCCATGGAAGGCTCCTTGTCGGTCATGGCATGGGTCAGTGAGCAAACTGTCGTGATGTATCGGCGGAAAACACTCGTATCAGGGCCGGGGTCATGCGAATCAGGACAGGTGCGGCGGGAATGCGTCTTCGAGGTTCGGTCCGGCGGGCAGGGTCCGTCACGTGCCGATGACGGCGAGGGCCCTCATTTCCAGCGCTGGAGAAGCCCGGCGACCGGCGCCGTGACATCATCACCTTAGAAGGAATTTAAGTGACACGTCAACAACTTGTGATCGCCAGAGATAATTGACATGTCACTTAAATGCTTCTTAGGATCGCGGCATGGACGGCTTGAACCCGGTTGCGGCCACGCATCGCAGGATCGCCATGTTGGTGGTGGACGGCGTGTCGCTGATCGACGTCGCCACTGTGTCGGAACTGCTCGCGGACGCATGCCGTCACGGTGGTGTCTACGACCTCGTCGTCTGCTCCCCCGACGGGAAGGACATCGCCACCCGCAGCGGCCTCCCGCTCACTGTCGCGGCCGACGCCCATGACATCGGCCCGGTGGACACGGCGGTCCTCCTCGCCGGGGACGACCTGATCCACCACCTGCCCACCCGTGAGCACATTTCGGCCGCGCGGCACCTCGCGGGTCAGGCCTGTCGGCTGGCCACCACGGGCTCCGGGCCCTTCGTCCTGGGCGCCGCCGGACTGCTGCACGGGCGCCGCGTCACCACGGACCGGCGGTACGCCCACCTCCTCCAGGAACTGCATCCGTCGGCGCAGATCGTCTCCCAGACGCCCCTCGCCACGGACGGCGGTCTCCTCACCTCGGCCGGCGAGGGCGCCGCGAGGGCACTGGCCCTGGCCCTCGTCGACCGGGACCGGGACGACGTGACACGCCACAGCGCGGGCCCGGGATGCGACCTGACGCCGGATCAGCGTGCGGGGTACGGGACGGGCGCATCCGAAACGGCGTCCGTTCCGGTCAACCCCCTGGTCCGCGAGCTCACTTCGCAGATCGTCGCCGACCCCTGCGCACAGAGTTCGCTTTCCGACCTGGCCGCCAAGGTGGCGGTGAGCCCGAGACATCTCGCCCGGCTGTTCCAGGAGGAACTGCACACGACCCCGGCCAAGTTCGTGGAACAGGTCCGTTTCGACACCGCCCGCCGACTCCTGGACAGGGGACTGTCCGTCACGGACTCCGCCTTCAGGTCCGGCTTCGGCAGCCTGGAAGCCCAGCGGCGCGCCTTCACCAACCGGCTGGGCGTGTCACCACGCGCATATCAGAAAAGGCTCAAGTCCGGCCCACCCGCCGCCTTGTCGCCCGTGCCGCCCCTGCTCCCTGCGGCGTCCGCCGAGCCACAGGGCACTCGCCGCGCCATGCGCCGGCCCCCATCCGACCCACACCGCCTGCGGGCCTACCGCGGCGGCCGCTTGACGGCCTCCGGCTGAGAGCGAGCCGCCGCGACGTGGTGCCGCAGTCCCTTATCCCTTCACTTTCCATACTTACGGAGAGACCGTGTTCAGAGGATCACACCCCGCCGCATCCCCCGCGGCCGCCATCGAGCAGGCGCCGCAGGGGAGCAGCCGCCGTGGCTTCCTGCGGACGACCGCGTTCGCCGGAGCGGCGTCCGCCCTGTCGGTCGGCCTCGGTGTCGGCGCCCCGCAGGCGCAGGCCGCGACGGTCGCCGGTCTGACCCTGCCGCCGGCGGGCAAGGACATCGAGCGGTTCAACCTTCGCGTGCCGCAGAGCGCGCTGAACGACCTGCGGCGCCGGCTGGCCTCGGCGCGACTGCCCGAGGCCGAGACGGTCCACGATGTCTCGCAGGGCGTGCAGATCAACCGGCTGCGCACCCTCGTCGACTACTGGCGCACCCGCTACGACTGGCGCGACCTGGAGAACCGGCTGAATAAGCTGGGGCAGTACCGCACCGAGATCGACGGTCTGGGCATCCACTTCCTGCACGTCCGTTCCCCGCACGCGAACGCCCTGCCGGTCATCCTCAACCACGGCTGGCCCGGCTCCTTCGTCGAGTTCCTGGATGTCATCGGCCCGCTCACCGACCCGACCCGGTACGGCGGCAGCGCCCGCGACGCCTTCCACGTCGTCATCCCCTCCATGCCCGGTCACGGTTTCTCCGACCGACCCGGCCAGACCGGCTGGGACACCACACGCATCGCCGCCGCCTGGGTCGAACTGATGCGGCGTCTGGGGTACGACCGCTACATCGCCCAGGGCGGTGACTGGGGCGGCTCCGTCACCACCCAGATGGCCAAGCTGCGTCCGTCCGGGCTGCTCGGCGTCCACCTGAACCTGCCGGAGTTCATGCTGACCAACACCCCCCTCGGGGACAGCACGCCGGCGGAACAGGCGGCCATCGCCCAGCAGAAGGTCTTCGGCGCGCAGGGCTCCGGCTACTTCCAGGAACAGGGCACGCGCCCGCAGACCGTGGGGTACGGACTCGCCGACTCCCCCACCGGACAGGCCGCCTGGATCTACGAGAAGTTCACCGACTGGACGGACAGCAACCACCGCCCCGAGCACGTGCTGGGCTACGAGCGCATGCTCGACGACATCACCCTGTACTGGCTCACCAACACCGGTGCGTCGTCGGCGCGTCTGTACTGGGAGTTCTACCAGGACAACCACGACCTGACGGTGCTGGACCTGCCGGTCGGCGTCAGCGTCTTCCCCGCGGAGCTGGTGCGCACCCCGAAGGTGTGGGCGGAGAAGGCCTACAAGGACCTCGTCTACTTCAACGACGACATCAGCGCCGGCGGCCACTTCGCCGCGTTCGAGCAGCCCGGGATCTTCACGAAGGAACTGCGGGCCTACGCCCGGCTCGTGCGGTGACGAAAGGTCCCGGCCCAGCGACACCACGCGGGTGCGCCGGGGCGGGACCTGCACACGTATGAACATGTTTGAGCATCTAGACTGGCTTTATGCGTATTCTCTTTTCCAGTACTCCGGCACATGGTCACCTGCTGCCGCAGCTTCCCCTCGCCCGTGCGTTCCGTGACCGCGGTGACGACGTGGCCGTGCTGACGGCGGCGTCCTATGCGTCCCTGGTCGCCGCCGAGCGGTTCGAGCTGCTGGCCGCAGGACCGGAGATGCCCGTCCTGCTCGCCGAGTCGCTGCGCCGCACCGGCGCCGACGCCGCGACCGAGCCCACTCCCGAAGCCGTGGCGGAGCTCTTCGCCGGCGTCCGCATCGACCTCAGCGCGGACGAGGCCGTCGCCGCGGCGCGCGGCTTCCGCCCCGACCTGATCGTCTCGGAGGCGACCGACTTCGTCGGCCCGTTCGTCGCCGCCGCGCTGGACGTCCCGCTCGCGAAGCTGGCTCTCGGCCCGCACCTTCCCGACGAGTTCAGCGAGGTCTTCGACTCCGTCGCCGAGGCCCGCCACAAGAAGCACGGCCTCGCCGTACCGACGCCCCTCTGGCACCTCGACCCGTGCCCCCAGCTGTTGCAGACGCCGGGCTGGCAGCAGCCGCAGGGCTGGACGCCGCTGCGCCCGGAGGCTCACCGCGGCCCCGATACTCCCGAGCACGTCGGGACCGCGGCCCCCGGTGCGGCCCCCGCCGCCGGATCCCGGCCCAAGGCCCTGCTCTCCTTCGGTACCCACTTCGCCCAGCCGGAGGTCCTGCGGCCGCTCGTCAAGGCGCTCGCGCCGACCGTCGACGTCCTCGCCACCCTCGCCCTGACCGCGACCGACGAGAACGTCGGCAGCGACCTGGACCACGTGGAGGTCACCCGGTTCGCCCCCCTCGCGGAGCTGCTGGACGGCATCGCCGTGGTGGTGACGCACGGCGGCGCGGGGACGACGCTGGGCACCCTGGCGCGCGGGCTGCCCCTGGTGGTCGTGCCCCAGGGCGCCGACCAGTTTCTCCAGGCGGCGGCCGTCACGAGCTCCGGCACCGGCATCGCGGTGCTGCCGCCGGCCAACGACCCGGAGATGGTGGCCAAGGCGGTGGCGGAGGTGCTCGGCAATCCCGAGTACCGCGACAACGCCCTCCGGGCCGCGGCGCAGATCGCCGCCATGCCCTCGCCCCGTGAGATCGCCGACCGACTGGCCGACGAGCTGAGCTGACCCGGACGAGGCGCACGCTCGTGCCCACCGCCTTCACGCGACGGTGGGCACGAGCGGGCAGCGGTCAGATGCGCGTCGTCAGCCGGTACAGGCGGGTGACCTGGGTGGCGTTGCCGTTGTCGTCGCTGACCAGGAGCAGGCGCAAGCGGCCGTCGTGGGTGCGGCCGAGGACGGTGACGCCCTCGATGTTGTCCAGCAGCGGGTTCGGCTGGGGCTGCTGGGCGGTGGCCCCCAGCGAGGGACAGTCGGCGATGTCGGCGAGGAGGGTGGTTCGGGCCGTCCGGACAGGAGAGCCGGCGCTGACGGTGGTGACGTCCCGGACGTCGGAGGCGCGTGCCAGGTCGGCCAGGTAGAGACGGACGGTGTTGCCGACGCCCGCGGTGAAGCCGCGCTCCACGACCAGCAGCCGGCCGTCGCCGGTGGAGGCGATGTCGGAGATGTTCAGACCGGCGTCGACCCGCATCGCGTACTGGGCCGCGGGGCGGAACTCGCCCGAGCCGCCCGTGCGGCGCCATGTCTGCAAGCGGCGCACACCGCTGTCGTCGCCGGCCAGGGCGCCTTCCATGGAGGCGACCAGGGTGTGGCTGCCGGGCAGCAGGGCCAGCCCCTCGAAGGTCTGGTTGGCGGTCGCCCGGCCCGCCGGGGCGATCCGCAGGGCAGCCGGGGTGTCCAGCCGGCCGAGGTACCTGCCGGAACGGCTGAAACGTACGACGGAGGGCTCGGTCTCCGAGGCGATCAGGCGGGTGCCGTCACGGTCCACGGTCACCGCCTCGGAGTCCAGCGGCTGTCCCGCACCGTCGGCGAGCTGACGGACGGTCAGCGGACGCAGGGTACGGGAGTCCAGGGTGTACAGGGACGACTCGTCCCCCACGGCGAGCAGCCGTCGTCCGCCGGCGTCGACCGCCAGGCCGGACAGCTCGCCCACCTGCGCCCCGGCGAGCGTCGTCTTGTTCAGCGCGTCCGAGAATCCCGTGATGTCGGTCGAGGGGGAGCAGGACCGGCCGCCGGTCCACGCGGACGACGACGCCGCCGCCGGTGCCGACGCCGCCGCCGGTGCGCCGAGAGCGAGGGGCGAGGCCGCGAGCAGGGCGGACGCCATGAGGGCGAACGGACGCAGAGGCACGGAGAACTCCTTCGAGTCGATGGGGTGTCTTCAAGCGGGGCACCACCGGTGCGCGCGACGCTCGCCACGTGGGCCATGTGCGGCTGAGGGGGGTGAGCGGGCCACGTTGCCCGCCGCGTGAACACACCGAGAGTCACCGGCCGCTCCACGAGTGGTGCGAGAGTACACGACCACCCGGACACCACAGGGTGCACACCACAGAACGTCAGGGGTGTGTGGTGTTCATGTCTCCGGGAATCCGTCCTGCTCGAAGGAGCGGGCCACCGCACGCGTCTCCTCCAGAGCCGCCTGGACCGCCGAAACGCCTGCCATGTCGGGCCACAGCAGGGCGTAGGTGTGCCGCAGCGGCCAGGGGCGCAGCGGGCGACGGACCAGGCCCGACGCCAGATGCGTGTGCAGGGCCATATCGCTGACCAGGCTGACGCCGAGTCCGGAGGCGACCAGTGCCTGGATGGCGCTCACGTCGTCCACGCTCGCCACGATGGACGGCTGGAAACCCGCCGTGGCGCAGGCGGCCAGGAAGCGGTCCCGGAAAGTCTCCATCACCCAGGGGTAGTCGGCGAGATCGATCAGGTCGACCGTGCTCTGTGCGGCCAGCGGATCGTCCTCCCGCATCAGCACGCAGCGGCGGTCCCGCATCAGTTCGGTCCGCAGCATGGCGCCCTCGCCCTCGGGCAGGTCATCGCCCTCCCAGTTGCACAGCAGTCCCAGGTCGACCTCGCCGGACCGCACCATGCGGCGCGCGTCGGCGGGTTCGGCCTGCACCACCGTGACCCGGACCTCCGGATGCCGGGCACGCAGGCGCGCGACCAGTTCGGGCACCAGCGTCACGCAGCTGCTCTGGAAGGCGGCGATGCGTACTAGCCCGCTGCCCCGTGCCAGAGCCAGGGCGACCTCCTGGTCCGCAGCCCGCAGGGTCGAGAAGACGGCGTCCGCGTGGCGTACGAGGACTGCGCCTATCTCCGTCAGGCGCAGTGCGCGTCCCGCCTTCACCACCAGCGGTGCGCCCACCGCCTGTTGCAGGCGGCGCATCTGGTAGCTGACGGCAGGCTGGGTGTATCCGAGCGACGAGGCGGCCGCCGTGTAGGAACCCGTTCGTGCCACCTCCTTCAACACCCGGAGCTGATGCACGTCCAACATGCCGTAACCATAAAGGAATTCGATGTGTGGCAAAAAATATCCCCGTTGGACACGGCCTCCCGAACACCGGTCAAATGTTGTGCACCGCAAACCGTTCGTCCGCTCTCCCTCTGTAAAACGTCCGCTCTCCCCCTGCAAACAGGAGCTCCGGTGGCCTCGATCGCCCGGCCCGACAGTGCTGCGCACCCCGCAGCCGGCCGCCGTGCGGTGGGGCTCGCACAGGTCCGGGGCCGAATCCTCCGGTACCGCGTAAATGGCCTGAAGACGACCTCCGGAGGTCATATACGTGTCACCGGAGTGACTCGTTCCGCAGGGTGGGAGCATCCCGGTACGTATCCACGCCGACACCGGCACGGTCGCCACACCACCATGACCGTGGTCACACCTGAGAGGGTCGCCTCCGAGGTCGCCGACCGCGTAGTGTTCATGGACGGAGGCCGTGTCCCCGAACTGGCCCCGCCCGACGTGCTCTTCACCGCACGCGGCAATCAGCGCACTGCCGACTTCCTGTCGAAGGTGCTCAGACGCTGACCGCCGGTGCCATCCCCTGGTCACGGTCCGCGAGACACCCTGTGTCCGTCCGGTCCGTCCCCTGACGTGCCGCCGCCCCGCCTAGCTCCCCCGCCGATGGGGCGGCGGCACCCCCCGTCTCGTCCTCCGCGCTGTACGTCCCCCTACTCGGAGACCCTCATGTCGCTCACGACCAGATCGTCGCGCCGTACCGCCCTGAGCAGCACCGTCGTGCTGCTCACGGTCTTCACCGCAGCTCTGGTCACCGGATGTTCCGGCGGCTCCGGTGGATCGGCGAAGGTGCCGGGCGCACCGGCCGGCTCCACCGCGGCCGGCACAGCCGGTTCGGACTACATCGACCGGTTGCTGGCCAAGGAGAAGCCGGCCGACGCCTCCCTGCTGCCGGCCGGCTCCACCGCCGCGGCCGTCAAGAAGCGGGGCACCCTGGTGGTCGGTGGCACCCAGACCGCGGCCCTGTTCTCCCTGCTCGACCCGACCACCGGCAAGGTCGAGGGCTTCGACGCCGCGCTCTCCCGCCTGCTGGCGAAATACATCATCGGCACACCCCGCACCAAGCTGGTCAACGTCACCGCCACCACGCGCGAAGCCCTGCTGAAGAACCACGCGGTGGACGTCGTCCTCGCCACGTACACCATCACCCCCGAGCGGGCCAAGGTGGTCAACTTCGCCGGCCCGTACTACGAGGACGGCCTGGCCATCCAGGTGAAGAAGGACGCCGACATCACGTCGCTGAAGGACCTGGCGGGCAAGACGGTCACCACCGAGTCGGGTTCCACCGCGGCGTCCGTCCTCAAGGCGAAGGTGCCCTCCGCCAAGGTGCAGCTCTTCGACACCAACACCGAGTGCCTCCAGGCCCTGCGCCAGGGCCGCGCCGACGCCTACGTACTCGACCAGGGTGTGCTCGCCGGCAACGCCGTCACCAGCCCGGACGTCAAGGTTCTGGCTCAGAGGTTCAGCACCGAGCCCTACGGCATCGGACTGCCCCTCGACCGGCCCGACTTCAAGAAGTTCGTCGACGACTGGCTGCGGAAGATCGAGGCCGACGGCACCTGGGCGCAGGTCTGGAAGCACACGATCGGCACCCGCGTGCCCGGAGCGGTGCCGGCGCCGCCGAAGATCGGCTGACTTCCGTGGACGTCATCACCTCACACCTCGATGTGTTCGGCAAGGGGCTCCTGGTCTCCCTGGAGATCAGCGCGTGCACGTTCCTGCTCGCGGCGGTCGCCGGGGTGCTCCTGGCGGTCTGCCGGATCAGCCCGGTCGGCACGCTGCGGCTCTTCGGCCATCTCTACGTGAACATCGTCCGCAGCGTGCCGCTGCTGGTCCTGCTGACCCTGTTCGTCTTCGGGCTGCCGGAAATCGGGGTGCTGTACCCGCTGTTCTGGACCGTCGTCACGGCGATGGGGCTGTACTGGGCGGCGTTCTTCTGCGAGACGGTACGCGCCGGCATCCGCGCCGTGCCCACGGGCCAGATCGAGGCGGCCCGGTCTCTCGGTATGACGTCCGGCCGGACGTTCGCGCACGTCGTCCTGCCGCAAGCCCTGCGCCACGTCCTCCAGCCCCTGGCCTCCCTGCTGATCGCGGTGGTCCTCAACTCCTCCCTCGCCGCCGCCGTCGGCGTCACCGAGGAACTGACCGGGCAGACGGTGCTGCTGGACCAGCAGTACGCCCATCCGCTGGCGACCTTCGGGGTGGCCGCCCTGTGCTACGCCCTGTTCACCCTGGGGGTGGGCCGGTGGGCGACCGCGCTGGACCGGCGTCTGGCGGTACGGACATGAAGACCGCCTCCGCGCCACGGCCCACCGACGCGCCGCCTGCCCCGTCGGCCGCCGGCCCGCCGGCCGCGCACCGCCGCCTCGGCCGGTTCGCCGACGACGACGATCTGAAGCTCTTCGACACTCCCGGGCCGCGGGCCCGCCGCCGCGCCGCACTGGCCACCGCCCTGTCGCTCCTGCTCTTCGCGGCCCTGGCCGCCGTCGCGCTTCGGCAGTTCGCCGTGCACGGCCAGCTCTCCGCGGACAAATGGGATCTGTTCTCGCAGTGGCCGGTCATCCGCTACCTGCTGACGAGTCTGTGGGCGACCGTAGAGGTCACCCTCGTCAGCGCGGTGATCGCGCTGCCGGTGGGCGTGCTGCTGGCCCTGGCCCGCCTGTCGTCCAGCCCGCTGCTGAGCCGGCCCGCCGGCTGGTACGTCGAGGTGCTGCGCGCCGTCCCCCTGCTCCTGCTGATCTACGCCTTCCTGCTCGGCCTGCCCGAGATGGGCCTGCGACTGCCGCTGTTCTGGCAGTTGGTGTGGCCGATCGTGCTCACCAATGCCGCCGTGTTCGCGGAGATTTTCCGGTCGGGCGTGCGAGCCCTGCCGGTGGGGCAGAGCGAAGCGGGATACGCGCTGGGCCTGGGGCACTGGCAGTGCCTACGGCTCGTCGTCCTTCCGCAGGCCGTGCGGCAGTCCGCGCCCGCGCTGGTGAGCCAGCTCGTGCGCCTGCTGAAGGACAGCACGCTCGGCTATGTCGTCAGCTACCTGGAACTTCTCAACTCCGCCAAGGTGCTCGGCGAGTACAACCACACGGTCATCCAGAGCTACCTGGTCGTGGCGCTGGTGTTCGTCGTGGTCAACGTATCGCTGGCCGCTGCCGCCGACGGCCTCCGGCGCCGGCTGGGCGGACCGGGCACGAGGGCCGCGGCCCGCTAGAGCGTCCCCGGCGGCGCGTCACCGACGACGAGCCCGTACGAACGGCAGAACTCACGAAAGGGCGTACCCGGACATGTGTCGACTTCTCGGTGTGGTCTCCCGCAGACCCACCGCTCTGGGTGATCTGGTCGCCGAGGACATTGATTCCTTCCTCGCCCTGGCAGGTGAGCACGCGGACGGCTGGGGTGTCGCCCACCGCACCCGCGACGGTACAGCCGTGGACATCGCCAAGGGCACCGCCCGCGGCGACACCGATCCCCGTCTGCGCGGCCTCCTGGCCGACACCGTCACCGACGCGGCGCTGCTGCACCTGCGCATGGCCAGCCAGGACTTCCGGGTCGCGGCCGGCAACACCCATCCCTTCGGCGACCGCCGGTCCGCCTTCGCACACAACGGCGACTTCGACCCGGCGAGCGCGCTCGACGATGTCATCGGCCCTCAGCTGCTCGCGACCGCCGTCGGAGACACCGACAGCGAACGCTTCCACCTGGCGATCCGGCGCCGCTGGGACGAGGGCATGAGCCCGGTGAAGGCCGTCATGGGGGCCGCTGACGACATCCGGTCCCTGGCCAAGGGGTTCGTGAGCCTCAACTGCCTCCTGCTCACCCCCGACGGCCTGCTGGCCTACACCGAGCACGACCCGGATTCCGCGGTCATCGCCCGCCGGGGTCCCGACTACTTCCGACTGCACTACCGCGAGGACGACGGCAGCGTGGCCGTCGCTTCCACCGGCTGGCCCCAGCCCGCCCCCCGGTGGACACCGTTGCCCGAGCGCTGCCTGCTGGAAGTCGTTCCCGGAACCTTGACGGTGACGGTACACGGCGGTTAGCGCGCTCCCACCCGCGACCTCAGGACCACAGCATGAAGACGACCGCGCACTCCCGAGCCGCGACATCACTGCGTTCGCACACCTATGTGTACACCCTGGCCAGCCAGCACCGTAAAGCGCTCGTCGCCTATGCCGAGCGGCTCCTCGCCGACCGCCACCTGGCCGAGGACATCGTCCAGGAGGCCCTCATCCGAGCCTGGAACCACGGGGACAAGCTGCGCAGCGGCGGGGGTTCCGTGCGCGGCTGGCTGTTGAAGGTGACGCGGAACCTGGCGATCGACCGGACTCGCAGCAGTTACGTCCGCCACGAGACCGTGACGGAGGACCCTGGTGACGGAGACACCTGGCAGCCCGACCATGCCGATGTGACGCTGGCGGCCATGGAGGCACACGCCCTGCTGCGGACGCTGAGCGCCGAACATCGCGCCGTCCTCACACATGTCTATCTGTCGGGACACACCTTGCGGGAGACCGCCCAACTCCTCGACATACCCGTGGGAACGGTCAAATCCCGCCACCATTACGCGCTTCATGCCTTGCGGGACAGGGGCACGGCGTTTGAATGGGAGCGCGAGCGATAGCAGTTGCTCACTACCGAAGAGCTGAGGGGATAAACTCGGATTCACACATTCTCGGCAGGAAAGCCGGCGCACGGCGGTCGTAACATGCGTTGACGCAGTGACTGTTGACACATGAGCGGCGGCAGATGGCGGTCGGCGACGACACGTGATGGATGGCGATGATCGGCAGTCGACTTCGGTGCATGCGTGTCGCGAGAGGCCTCAGTTTGCGCGCTCTGGCCACTGCGGCCGGGGTGTCGCCCACTCTTCTGAGTCAGGTGGAGCGGGGGGTGACCGAACCGAGTCTTTCGACCTTACGCAAACTCGCGGAGGTGCACAGCGTGGCCATGGCCGACCTGTTCGCCGACGACGAGAGCGCGTCGGTGGCGGTCAGCCGGCCCGGCGAGGGCGCGACAGTGCAGCCACCGCCCGGCATCGTCCGCTACGAGCGGATCGCTGCGTCCCGCGGGCGCCTTGAAGTACTGCGCGCGGTGCTACAGCCCGGCGACGTCACCAGTGAGGAACGGAGCAGTCGGCCCACGGTGGAGTGCGCCTACGTGCTCGCCGGCACACTCAGCGCAGAGATGGCCGAAGGGGTCCGTACCGTGCGGGCCGGTGAGGCCGTGACCTTCGGCTACGGGCTGGCGCACCGCTATCTGAACGAGACCGACGCCCCGGTGGAGTTCTTGCTCATGGCGAGCCCGTCGGTGTTCTGACCCCCGGTGTTCTGGTCGCCGGGTCAGTTCCCCAGCAGACTCGCCTCCAGTGCCCGCCAGTCGACTAGATCGCTCTCACTGCCCGAGGGCACCAGCTCGTACGTGGCGTCGAGCCAGCTCTGTATCGGGAGCAGGTCCGCCTCGAAAGTCACATGGCCGGCGGGCCGGTCGAGGCTGAAATAGAGACACCGGTCGGCGTCTTGATGCGCGCCGGAGGACCACACCCGGAAGTCGCCCTCACCGCTGGGCCGCGTCATCCCCTGGGCCAAGAGGTCCCGGGCCACCGTCCAGGTCACCGATGTCCTTGGAGTCGGCGCCACGTCGAGGGCCACGGCGAACGGATCGTCCATGCTGTACCGGAAGACGCACGGCACCGTGTGGGGCGTCAGCCGCGTGAACAGGCGGCGCAGAGTGGTGTGCAGCACGGGCCGGCGGACGTCGGCGCCGCTCTCGTGGTCACCTTCCGGTGGCTGGTCGTTCATCTGGATGCTTCCCCTTTGCTTGCCATGGCTGCCTTGTTGTTCGCCATGGTGCGGGCACGCCGACCCCGCTGGCATCCGTCGAACGACCGACCGTGGAGGAGACCGGGGATCGAAAGCCCGGCTCCGGTTCCGCAGCGAGTGCCCGCAGCCGGGCCTGCACGGGAACATTCACACGTATGTCGAACGATATGCTTACCGGAATATGTATGACCAGCAGGGAGGAACCCCCCATGCCACAGGTGACCCCGCTTCCCGTACCGCCTTTCTTCTGTCCGCTTCCCTCCGCGCTGCACCCTGACTGGGAGAAGGTGAACCTGCGTTCCGTGGAGTGGTTGGAGTCCTTCGGCCTCTTCGACTCCGTCCACCAGTACGAACGTCTGGTGGACGCCCGCGTCGGTGAACTCGTCGGCCGGGTGTCCCCCCGGGGCCGGACCGAGGCCATCCAGGTGGTGGCGGACTTCTACCAGTGGTTGTTCGCCTTCGACGACGCCTACTGCGACGAGGGCGCCCTCGGCACCCGACCCGACCTTCTCGTCGTGGAACTGGCCCGGTTCCTGCGGGCTGCGGAGGTGCCGGGCCGGCCGCTGCGGGACGGCGAGACCGGCTACCTCGCCGCACTGCGCGACCTGCGCTTGCGCCTGGAGGAGATCGCCACACCGGCGCAGTTGAACCGGTGGGTGGAAGCACTGCGCGGCTACCTCTACTTCCAGGTGTGGGAAGCGGCCAACCGCAGCAGGGGAGAGATACCGGCCCTGGACGACTACGCGGTGGCCCGCCTGCAGAGCGGAGCCGTGAAGGCGACCATGACGCTCCTCGACGTCGCCGAGGGCTACGAGCTCCCCGCGGCGGACATGGACCACCCCCGCACCCGCGCCCTCACCGAGATGGCCTGCGCCGTCGTCGACTGGGACAACGACATCGCCTCCCACCACAAGGAGTCGCTGCGCGCCGGCGACGGCCAGAACCTCCGCGACGTTCTCGCCCATGAGCACGGGCTGTCCGCACAGGACGCCCTGGAGCGCGCGATCGCCATGCGGGACCGGGTGATGTGCCGGTTCCTCGCGCTCAAGGAGGCGGCCGACGCGGTGAGTTCGCCGGCCGAGCGGCGCTACACCGCTTCCCTGGGCGACTGGATCAGGGCCAACCTCGACTGGCAGGTGTCCACCAACCGCTACCGCAACCCCGGGCAGCCGGTGGCGCTGGCCTCCGGGTTCGCGGCCCGGCCGAGCGACGACTCGGCCGAACCGCTGCCCGTTCCCTCGGTGCAGTGGTGGTGGCACGACGATCTGCTCCGGTAGGGGCCGGGCCCCGGCGGGCTACTTCACTGAGCCCGCCATCACCCCTTGCACGAAGTGCTTCTGGAAGGCGAAGAACACCACGAGCGGCACGATCAGCGACAGGAAGGCGCCCGGGGCCAGCACGTCGATGTTGCTGCCGAACTGCCGGATCTGCGACTGCAGCGCCACCGTCAGCGGCTGCGAGTCGCTGTCCGCGAACAGCAGCGCCACCAGCATGTCGTTCCACACCCACAGGAACTGGAAGATGGCCAGCGAGGCGATGGCGGGCCGTGCCACGGGTAGCACCAACTGGTAGAAGATGCGCCACTCGCCGCCCCCGTCCATCCGGGCCGCCTCCAGCATCTCCTTCGGCATCTCGGCGAAGTAGTTGCGCAGCAGGAACACCGCGAACGGCAGCCCGTACGCCACGTGGAACAGCACCACGCCGGGAATGGAACCGAACAGGCCCACCTGCCCGAAGAGTTTGGCCACCGGCAGCAGCCCGATCTGTACGGGCACCACCAGCAGCGCCACGACGACCAGGAACACCGCGTCACGGCCCCGGAAATCCAGCCAGGCGAAGGCGTACCCGGCGAGTGCCGCGATCACCACGACGAGCACGGTCGTCGGTACGGAGATCAGCACCGTGTTCCAGAACGCATGGGTCATGCCCGTGTTCCGCAGCAGCGCCGAGTAGTTGTCGAAGGACAGCTGACCGGGGTGGGCGAACGACGTCCACCAGCCGCCCTCCGCCGTGTCCTCGGAGGAGCGCAGCGAGGACAAGAACAGCCCGGCCAAGGGGGTGAGCCAGATCAGGCCGACCAGGACGAGGAAGGCCTGCACCAGGCCACTGCTGAGACAACGGCGCACGGCGGTCATCGCTGGCTCCTTCGGAAACGGCGGACGTTGAAGACCATCGCCGGCACCACCAGCAGCAGCAACAGCACTCCCAGGGCGCTTCCCAGCCCCTGGTCGTTGCCGCCGCCGAAGGACACCAGCCACATCTGGGTGGCCAGTACGGTGGCGTCCTCCTGCACCGGGCCGGGCGCGATGATGTAGACGAGGTCGAAGACCTTCATGACGTTGATGACGAGGGTCACGAAGACGACGGTGAGTACGGGGGCCAGCAGGGGCACCGTGATGCGGCGGAAGATCTGCCACTCGTTCGCCCCGTCCATCCGGGCCGCCTCCAGCGCGTCGCGCGGCAGGGTCGACAGCCCAGCACCGATGAGGACCATCGCGAAGCCGGTCCAGATCCACAGGTAGGCGCCGATGATGGCGGGGGTGACGAGGGTCGGGCCGAGCCAGGAGACGCCGTCGTAGGGCTGGGCGAAGTTCGACGCGGGCAGGGCCAGCGTGTAGGAGCCCGGGGCGAGCTTGGTGAAGACGAAGGAACCGTCGGAGCCGGTGGTCGTGGTCGCCACGGACGCACCGTCCTTCAGCACCTGCACCTTCATGCCGGGCAGTCCGCTTTCGCCGGGGTCGACCTTCCCGGGCGCACCCCCGCCGCCGGGGGTGAAGTCCAGGTAGGCGACGCCGCGCAGTTCGCCGGGGGCCGCTCGGTGGGCGGCCGCGGTCGCGGCCGGCCGGGCACCGGACGGCAGGTCCCCGGGAAGGACGCCGACCAGGGGCAGGTCCACCGTGCCGCCGGGCGACGCGGTCGCGCCGGTCCGGTAGGAGCCGTCCTTGCGCTTGACCAGGACCTGGCCGTCACGGGCACGGGCGGTCGGGTACGGCGAGGTGCCCGCGAAGGCGTCGTGCACGGTGACCGTCGCGGCGTTCAGTACGCCCTTGTCGGGGTCCTCGTCGTAGGCGAGCCGGAAGACGATGCCGGCGGCGAGGAACGACACCGCCATCGGCATGAAGAGCAGCAGCTTGAAAGCGGTGGCCCAGCGGATCTTCTCGACGAGCACGGCGAGTACGAGACCGAGTCCGGTCAGCAGGGCGGGGGCGACGACGACCCAGATGACGGTGTTCCGGACCGCCTTGAGCGTAGTCGGGTCGCGGAACATCTCGGTGTAGTTGTCGGTGCCGACGAACCGGGTGCCGGAGGCGTCGAAGAAGCTCCGCCCGACCGAGAACAGCACGGGGTAGACGACGAGCGCGCCGAGCAGCAGCAGGGCGGGCAGCACGAACAGCACGGCGGCCGTGCGCCGCCGCGGCCTGGCCCGGGGCCTGCCCGGGTCCGGGGCGGCGGGGGCGGGGGCGTCCTTGACGAGAGTGGCGGTCATGGCCGATCAGTCCTGGTAGGCCTTGGCCGCGGCGGTCTCCAGCGCGGAGGCGGTGGCCTTCGGGTCGGAGGGGTCGCGCAGGAAGTCCTGGAGGATCTTCCATTCGCCGCTGCCCTTGGTGCCGCCGAACGCCGCCGGTGCCTGGTCGGACATGTCGAAGCGGACGGAGTCGCCCGCGGAGATCAACGACTTGGCGGTGGCCCGGGTGACGTCGTCCCCGTAGGAGTCGAGGCTCAGCTTCTTGTTGGGGGAGAGGAAGCCGCCCTCCCCGGCCCATGCGGCGGCGGCCTCGGGCGAGGCGAGGTATTCGACGAGCTGCATGCCTGCCGAGCGGTGCTTCCCGTCCTTCAGGACCACGGCCGCGTCGCCGCCGCTGACCACCGGGGCCTTGCCGTCGTCGACCGCCGGGAAGGGGAAGAAGTCGGCGTCCTTGCCGATGGTCTTGCCGTACTGGTCCTTGGCGACCCCGGCGACGAAGTCACCCTCGTAGACCATGCCGGCCACCGGCTTCGGCCCGAAGACCTTCTCCACCGAACCGGGGAAGTCGGTGTT
Organism: Streptomyces sp. NPDC057694; assembly: GCF_042799415.1. Lineage (NCBI taxonomy): Bacteria > Bacillati > Actinomycetota > Actinomycetes > Kitasatosporales > Streptomycetaceae > Streptomyces > Streptomyces sp. NPDC057694. The sequence continues at coordinate 68,437 of NZ_JBHVIX010000036.1, read as the reverse complement.
GAGGGCCGTCTTCTGCCCGCCGGCGATCAGCTGCTTGTCCTTGAACAGCTCACCCAGGGTGGTGAGCGCCTTGACCACGCTGGCGTCGGTCCACTTCAGCTTGTGCGCGGCGAGGGCGTCGTACTTCTCGGGTCCGGCCTGGGAGAGGTAGACGTTCTCGAACCAGTCGGTCAGGGTCCAGCCGTCCTGCCCGCCGACCGAGAAGGCGGCCAGACCGGAGTCGGAGACGGTCCGTCCGGCCTTCAGCATGTCGGCGTAGGTCTTGGGCGGGGCGACGCCCGCCTGGTCGAGGGCCTGGGGGCTGTACCAGACCGTCGACTTGTGGGCGGCCTTGAAGTACAGGCCGTAGAAACGGCCGTCCACGCTGCCGTAGTTCTTCCACACGTGCGCGAAGTCGGCGTCCACCGTCTTCTGCACGGACGAGGAGAGCGGCTGGAGCCAGCCCTTGCGCGCGAACTGCTGCAACACGCCGACCTGCGGCACCATCACCACGTCGGGCGCGTCTCCGCCCTCTATCTTGCTGCCGACGACGGTGGAGACGTTGTCGCCGGTGGAGACGAACTGGGTCTTGGCGCCGGTCTTCTCGGTGAAGGCGTCGAGCACCTTCTGGAAGTTCGTCTGCTCGCTGCCGGACCAGACCCCGGCCACGGTGACCGTCTGGCCGCTGAGCGACTTGTCACCGCCACCCGCGGAGACGGCACCGCCCCCGCCGCAGGCGGTCGCGCCGAGTGCCAGGGCCAGTGCGGTGCAGCTGGAGAGCAGGGTGGTGCGGCGTCGCATCATCGTTGATGACCTTTCGGGCTTCACGGAGGACGAACAGGAGGGGGAGGAACGGTGCCGGGCGTGGGTCAGCCTTCGGTGCCGTCGGTGATCCACCAGGCGGTCGTAGAGCCGGCCAGGACGCCGGGCTCGCAGGGGCCGCTGGTGAGCAGGGGGACGCCGGAGACCGGCGCGGGGGTGGGGGCGGTGTCGAAGTTGACGGCGCAGACCAGGCCGTCGCCGCGGGTGAAGGCCAGCACGCCGGGCGGGGTGTCCAGCCAGCGCAGCGAGCCCTCGCCCAACTGGGGCAGTGCGGAGCGCAGTTGCAGGCCGTCGCGGTACAGGTGCCAGAAGGAGCGGGTGTCGGCGAGTGCGCGGTCGGTGGCGTGCTCGGCGAACCACTCGGGCTGCGGCAGCCACGGCTTGACGCCCTCGACGCTGGAGGTGAACCCGAACGGCGAGGCCTGCCCCGACCACGGCAGCGGTACGCGGCAGCCGTCGCGGATACGGGCCCGGCTGCCGGTGCGCCGGAAGATCGGGTCGGTGAGCACGTCGTCCGGCAGGTCGACGACCTCGGGCAGGCCCAGCTCCTCGCCCTGGTAGACGTACGCCGCTCCCGGCAGCGCCAGCATCAGCAGTGCGGCGGCCCGGGCGCGGGCCGTGCCGAGGCCGCTGCCCTCGGGCGTGGGTTCGCCGTAGCGGGTGACAGTGCGGACCTGGTCGTGGTTGTTGAGGACCCAGGTGACCGTGGAGCCGGTGCCCGCGATGTCCTCCATGGCCTCGGAGATGACCTTGCGGAAGGCGTCCACGTTCCAGGGGGCGCTGAGCAGGTCGAAGAAGAACGCCTGGTGCAGTTCGTCGGGCCGTACGTAGCGGGCGTGTTCGCGGGCGGTGGGCACGGACACCTCGCCGACCAGGAGCCGTTCGCGGCCGTCGCGGGCGGTGTACTCCTCGCACACCGCGCGCCAGTGCCGCCATACGTCGTGCACCTCGGGCTGGTTCCAGGCGAGGGGGTTGACGGAGTCCCGGGTACGGGCGTCGGCCTCCGGGTCCAGCGAGTCCGGCAGGTCGGGGTGCTTGAACAGCCCGGCCGCGACGTCGATGCGGAAACCGTCGACACCCCGGTCCAGCCAGAAGCGCAGCACCTGGTCGAAGTGGGCGGGCACCTCGGGGTCGCGCCAGTTCCAGTCGGGCTGCTCGGGGGTGAACATGTGCAGATACCACTGGCCGGGCCGGCCGTCGGCCTCGGTGACCCTGCTCCAGGCCGGTCCGCCGAACATGGCGTGCCAGTTGTTGGGCGGCTCGGACCCGTCGGGGCCGCGGCCGTCGGCGAAGTGGAACCGGGCACGGGCCGCGCTTCCGGGCGGCGCGGCGAGCGCCGCCCGGAAGTCGGGGTGCTCGCTGGAGCAGTGGTTCGGCACGATGTCCAGGAGGACCTTGATGCCGAGGCGACGGGCGGCCGCCATCAGCAGGTCGAACTCACCGAGGTCGCCGAAGACCGGGTCGACGTCGCGGTAGTCGGCGACGTCGTAGCCGTGGTCGTGCTGCGGCGAGGGGTAGAAGGGGCTCAGCCAGATCCCGTCGACGCCCAGCTTGCGCAGGTAGGGCAGTCCGGCCCGGACACCGGCCAGATCGCCTATGCCGTCGCCGGTGCTGTCGAGGAAGCTGCGGACGTAAACCTGGTAGATCACCGCGTCGCGCCACCAGCTGCGCGCGTCAATGTTCTTGGGAATCACCCCGGGTGCCTGTCTGTGCGTGGCCGTTGTTATGCATACATGTTAAGTAGGTATGACGCGAAGATGTCAACGGGTGAGTGTACGTTTGCCGGATCGGTGGCGCCGCAAAAAGGGATAAAGGCGGGCAAAATGCCACCACAAAGTTCCTGCCACATACATAACAGGTAACTAGAAGGTGTGCGTTGTGGCTGACGTCAGGGTCGCGTGAGGGCCGACAGCTCGGCACTCAACCGCCGTACCGCCGCCGCCGGCGTCACCCGCCCCGTCAGGGCGTCGTGGACGACCGACTGGATGACCAGACTGACCTGGTCGTACTCGGGACTCTTGGGCCGTGGCGCGGCGGACAGGACCGCGGCGCGCAGCACGGGCAGGTACGGGAAGCGCCGCACCAGCGCGGGATCCTCGTACAGATCGGCGCGGACCGGCGGCAGCGCGCCACGGGTCAGGACCTGCCGCTGCACGGGCGCGCTGGTGAGGTACGCGATCAGGCGCTCGGCGGAGTCGGCGTGCCTGGCATGGGCCGTGACGGCCAGGTTGGAGCCGCCCAGCACGCTGGTGCCCGGCCCGTCGGGACCCGGCAGCCGTACGGCGCCGACCTCGCCCGCCACCGCCGAACCCGGGCGGTCGGAAGCGACGTACGCATAGGGCCAGTTCCGCAGGAAGAGCAGGTGGCCGTCCTCGAACGCCTGCTTGGACTCCTCTTCCTTGTACGTCAGCGCCGCCTTCGGTATCCACCCCTCGCGCACACCGCGCGCGAGGAAGCCGATGCCCTCGCGGGCCGCCGCGGAGTCGACGGTGACCCGGTCGCCCTCGTCGTCCAGCACGGTGCCGCCCGCGGAGTAGATCGCCTCGGTGGCGTTGACCGTCAGCCCCTCGTACGGCAACAACTGGCCCGCGTACCCGTCGAGTCCGTACTTCGGCGCGACGGTCTTCGCCGCCCGCTCCAGTTCGGCCCAGGTGCGCGGCGGCGCCAGTCCCTCCTTGGCCAGGACGTCCTTGCGGTAGAGGAGCAGACCGGCGTTGGTGACGTAGGGCACCGCGTACAACTGCCCCTGGTAGGTGGCGGTGTCGACGACCGGGGGCAGGAAGCTGTCCAGCGCGAACCGGCCGCGCGGCAGTGCCTGTAGCCAGCCCGCGGCGGCGAACTGCGAGGTCCAGTCCACGTCGATGTTGACGATGTCGAACCGGCCGCGGCCCCCGCCGCGCAGGTCGGTCTCCATCTGCGCGTGCGTCTCGTCGGCGGAGTCCGGCAGCTCGACCAGGCTGACCTTCTCGCCGGGGTGCGTCCGGTTCCAGCCCGCGAGAAGCGGCCCGAGATACCCGGTCAGGTCCCCGGCCGTGGCCAGGGTGAGCGGACCGCGCCCGGAGCCGGGCGCGTCGTCGCGCACATCGGCGGAGACATAACCGGACAGGAGCACCACGAAGACGAGAAGGCCCCGGCCGGCGGCGTGTGCCCACCGCATGGGTCCCTCCCAGCTCGACGCGCCGGGCACCTTCGCCGCGGCAGCAGATGCATGTATACCTGTTAGGTATGCGCGATACTAGGGCCTGCGATACATCGGTCACCGGCACCGGTGCGACCGTCCGGGGCCGACCGGTGCACCGGACCCGACACGGAGACGAGGTGGAGAGCGCAAGTGCGGCTGCCTCTCCTGGCCCTGCTGGCGCGCGGACCGGCGCACGGCTACGAGCTCAGACAGGATCTTGAGCAACTCCTCGGCGCCGCGTACCCTCAGCCCAACATCGGCCAGATCTACGTCACTCTCGGTCGCCTGGAGAAGTCGGGGCTCATCGAGGGCGAGCAGGTCGAGCAGTCCGGCCGGCCCAACAAGAAGATCTACCACCTCACCGACGCCGGGCGTGAAGCGGTGCAGGCCTGGTTCGAGGAGACCGCCGAGGAACCCCGGGTCAGGGACGACTTCTTCATGAAGCTCGCGCTGGCCCCGCAGACCGGTCTCGCCGACCAGATCGCCCTGATCAACCGTCAGCGACGCCAATACCTCAACACCATGCGTACTCTGTCGAAACTCGCCGCTGCCGAAGACCGCGACCACCGCATCTCCCAACTGCTGTTCGAAGGCGCCATGTTGCACCTCCAGGCCGACCTCGACTGGCTGGAACGATGCCAGGAAGAACTGGAAGAACCGGGATGACCGCTGGAGCCGAAGCGGGTGCCCCTCCACCCCTGCTCAGGGCCGAGGGACTCACCAAGACCCACTACGGCGAGGGCGCTCCCGCGCACGCCGTGCGCGGCGTCGACCTCACCGTCCGCAGGGGCGAGTTCGTCGCGGTGACCGGCCCGTCCGGCGCGGGAAAATCGACTCTGCTGCATCTGCTCGGCGGACTCCAGCAGCCCGACGCCGGCCGCGTCTGGCTGGACGGTGAGGCCACCGACCGTTACGACGAGGCACGCTGGGCCGTGGAGCGAAGGACCCGTGTCGGCATCGTCTTCCAGTTCTTCAATCTGGTCTCCGACCTGTCCGTCCGCGACAACGTCGAGCTGCCCGCCCTGCTCGCCGGCACCTCCGCCCGGCAGGCACGGACCCGGCGCGCCGAGCTGCTGGCCGAACTGGGCCTGGTCGGCAAGGAACGCAACATGCCGGGGGAGCTGTCCGGCGGCGAGCAGCAGCGGGTCGCGCTGGCCCGCGCCCTGGTCAACCAGCCGGACCTGCTGCTCGCCGACGAACCCGCGGGCAGCCTGGACAGCAGGGGGACCCGGGAGGTGACCCGGCTGCTCACCCGTTTCCACAGCCGGGGCCAGACCATCGTCCTCGTCACCCATGACGCCCGGCTGGCCAGCGCAGCCGACCGCGTCATCAGCCTCTTCGACGGACGCATAGCGGACGACGCCGCACTGGACGCCGGTCCCGGCCACGTCAGGGGCGCGGCGGCCGGCGTTCTCGAGCTGCGGGACTGACCGGTGCGGGCCGTACTGCGCTGGGCGCACGCCGACCTCCGCAGACACCGCGGCGAGGCGCTGTTCCTCGTTCTGGCCACCGGCGGCATCGTCGCCGCCCTGCTGTTGGCCACGGCGTTGTTCGGTTATGCCACCAATCCCTGGCAACGTGTCTTCACCCGGGCCAACGGCGCACACGTATGGATACACACCAGCGCCTCCGCCGACACCGCACGGCTGGCCGCTCTGAACGGCGTCGACTCCGTCGCGGGTCCCTACCCCACCGAGTCGGCCACCCTCACCGCGCACGGCGTCCGTGCCTCCGCCGAACTGCGCGGCACCACCGGACTGCCGTCCGTGGGCCGCCCCCTGCTCACCGCCGGGCACTGGCTGCGGACGTCCGACCCCGACGGTGTGGTCCTCGAGACGCACCTCGCCCGCGCCCTGCTGGCCGGCCCCGGCGACACTCTGACCCTGTCCGGCACCGGCCGCACCGTCACCGTCCTCGGTATCGCCGACAGCGCCGAACCCCGCTACAGCCCCGGCGAACGCCCCGGACCGGTCTGGGCGCCGCCCGCCGCCGTCAGCGCTCCCGACGGCCAGGTCACCGGGCTGCGGCTGACCGACCCCGAGGACACCGACTACGCCGTCCAGCGGGCCGTCACCGTGCTCGGCGCCGGCGTGGTCGGGCAGGTCTCCACCTGGCAGCAGGCACGCGAACAGGCCCAGGGCGACAACCGGTTGCTCGGCCAGGTGCTCGGCCTGTTCGGGCTCGCCGCGCTGGTCGCCGCCGGCTTCGCCGTGCACGGCGCGATCAGCACCCGGGTCCGCGGCCACCTGCGCGACATCGCCGTGCTGAAGGCGATCGGCTTCACCCCGGGCCAGGTCGTCCGCGTCTTCGTGCTGCAGCACCTCTCCTACGCGCTGCTCGGATCCGTCACCGCGGCCGCGTGCGTGCAGGGCCTCGGCCGGCGCATCCCCGGGCGGCTCGGTGAGGCGGTCGGCATCTGGCAGGGCCTGCCGGAGCACACCGCCGCCCTGCTCGCGGTGTCGGTGGGCGCCGTGCTGTACATCGGCGCCACCACGGCGCTGGCCGCCTGGCGGGCCGGCCGTGTCCCGCCCGTCCCGGTCGCCCGGCGCGCCGCGCACACCGGCCGGGGCCTGTCCGTCCTCGCCCGCCGCGCGGTCGGCCGCGGTCTGTCACCCGCGCTGGTGCTGGGCGTGCACCGGGCGATCGCCCGCCGGCCGCGTTCCTTGGCCACCGCCGCCCGGCTCGCCCTGCCGCTGCTGCTGATCGTGGTGGCGATGAGCGCGTGGAGCACCATCGACGGCCTGCACGACCATCCCGAGCGCGTCGGACTCGCCGGCGGACTCACCGTCCGCCCCGACGGGCTCGACGACAGAGCGGTCCGCGCCCTGCTGCGCGAGGACCCGCGCATCACCGCTGCGTACCCGGGCGTGGAGAGAAGCGCCCTGGCCCCGGGCCAGACCGCCACCATCGCGCTGCGCGGCCTCGGCACCGACGGCGCCCCCTACCCCTACACCCTCGCCGAGGGCCGGGCACCGCGCGGCCCGAACGAGGCCGTGGCCGGCCAGGGACTGCTCGACCTGCTGCACGTGCGGGTCGGCGCCTGGGTGCGTCTGACCGTCGGCGCCCGCCCGCAGATCCTGCACATCGTCGGCCGTGCCATCGAACCGGAGAGCGCGGGCCGGGTCATCTCCACATCCCTCGACAACCTCCGCGCCGACGACCCGGACCTGCGTCCCTCCCTCTACGAGCTGAGGCTGCGCCCCGGCGCGGGCGCGGACGCGGTCGCCGCCGCGGTCGCCGCCCGGGCCCACGGCCACGTCGACGTGTACACCGCACCCGATCCCGCCGAAGGGCTGTCCCCGCTGCGCGGTGTCGTCGCGGGGCTGATCGCGGTCCTCGCCTTCATCGGCCTGCTGGAACTGCTCACCGCGATCGGCGCCACCGTGCGCGAGAGCGAGGGCGACCTGCTCGCGCTCAAGGCGATCGGTCTGTCCCCGCGGCAGATCGCCGCCGGCACGGTCGCCACGACCGTGTCCACCGCACTGGCAGCGGTGGTCGCCGGTCTGGTCGCGGGCCTGCCGCTGGCGCGTTGGCTCATCGACGCCCAGGGCCGGTCCACCGGCATCGGCGCCGGCCTCGCTCGGACACCTCGGGCGGGGCTGCTGGCCGTGTTCGCACTGACCGCGGTGGTCGGCGCCGCCGCCCTCGCCGCTCTGCCCGCCACGCGTGCCGCGCACCGGCACCGGGCGGACGCCACCGGCATGTCGGGTTGAGCCCGTTACACTCCGGATCAGGTGTTCGGGTGTGTTGCCCGAGAAACGTATCTGAGTAGTGTCTCTGGGGTTGAAAAAATGATCGCCGGCAAGGTTATTCGGTATGACGCGGTGCGTGGTTACGGGTTCATCGCTCCCGAGCAGGGTGGGGAGGACGTGTTTCTCCACGTCAACGACCTGCTGTTCCCGGAATCCTCCGTACGTTCGGGAGCGCGGGTGGAGTTCGACGTCGAACAGGGGGACCGCGGGCTGAAGGCCGCGGGCGTCCGGCTCGCGAGCCAGGCACCGGCGGCCGTGCGGCCCGCGGCTGTCGTCGACGATGACGACGAGAGCACTTGTGATGTGCTCAGCTCGGCCGAGTACAGCTCCGAGGTCACCGAACTCCTGTTGAAGCAGGCCTCCTGGCTAACGGGGGAACAGATCGTGCAGCTGCGGGGGGAACTGGCGGAGCTCGGGCGACGGCACGGCTGGGTGGAGGACTGAGAACGACGTCCGCAAGCGGGCGCGGCGGGACGGGTACGCCGTCGCCCACCGGACCGGTGGACGGACGAACCCGTCCCGGCTGTCCGAACGCGTCCGCCGCACGCCGGACCGGGCGTCACGCCTTGCTGAGCTCCCAGAACCGGAACACCGTCGAGGCGTCCATGCAGTACTCGTAGCCGTCGATGTCGATGTCGTTGCGCACGACCGCGTACTGCTTGCCCTGCCAGAGGGGCAGCACCGGTACCTCGTCCGCCACGATGTCCTGGATCTTCTCGAACAGCGTGCCGGCGGCGGGGCGGTCGCTGACCGCGGCGGTGTCCGGGATCAGGGTGCCGGTGAGCTTGCTGTTCTTGTAGTGGTTGTCCAGTACGTTGCCGTCGCCGAAGAAGGGCGTCGTGAAGTTGTCCGGGTCGGGGTAGTCCGGCACCCAGCCCTTGACGTAGACGCCGTAGCGGCCCGCGGCGATGTCCTTCTCGTACTGCCCGAACGCCACGGACTTCATGTCGGCGTCGAACAGGCCGCTGGCGTTCAGCTGTGCGGCGATCGCCGCCAGTTCCTGATCGGTCGCCGGACCGTACCGGGACGGAGTGGACCACAGCGTCAGCTTCACCTTCCCGGTGATGCCCTCGTCCTCCAGGGCCGCGGCGGCCTTGTCCGTGGCGGTACCGCCGCCGTAGCGGTCGAAGAAGGCCGTGTGGTGGCCGACGATGCCCGCGGGGATGATCGAGTACAGCGGGATCGCGGTGCCCTTGTACACCTGCTTGACCAGGGCCTGCCGGTTCAGGAGGTACGCGATCGCCCGGCGCACGCCCAGTCGCCCGGCCACCGGGTCGTCCATGTTGAAGACGAGGTGCTGGATCTCGGCGCTGCTGCCCTCGACGACATCGACGCCGGCCCGGCCGCCCTGCTGCTCCAGGCTGTCGATGTCGTCCACGCCCAGGCCCCGGTAGGCCAGGTCCACCTCGCCGCCGAGCAGGGCTCGCTTCAGCGCGTCGCGGTCGCTGTGGAAGAACTTCAGGGTGATGCCGCCGTTCTTGACCACAGCGGTGCCCTTGTACCTGTCGTTGACCGAGAAGACCGCCTGGCCCTTGTCGAAGGACTCCAGCTCGTAGGGGCCCGAGCCGACCGCCTGATGGTCGGTGCGCAAGGCGTCCCCGTCGTACGCGCCGCTGTCCACGATGGAACCGGCGCCGGAGGCTATGGCGCTGGGGAAGGTGGCATCGGGCGCCTTGAGGTGGAAGACGACGGTTCGGTCGTCCGGTGTGGAGATCTTGCCGAGCGTGGGGAACATGACCGCGGGGCCGGCCGGGTCGTTGATCCTGAGCAGGCGGTCGAAGGAGAACTTGACGTCCTTGGACGTGAGCGAGTCGCCGTTGCTGAACTCGATTCCGTCCTTGAGGGTGCACCGGTACACCTTGCTCTGCCCGTCCGTGAAGCCGCAGTGTTCGGCCACCTCGGGCTCCGGCTCCGTGCCCCCGGCGGGAAAACTGAGCAGGGACTGGAAAACGTTGTCGAACAGCAGCCACGAGCCGGGGTCGTAGCCGGAGGCCGGGTCCGTGGCCAGAACGTCGTCGGTCATGCCGACGACCACGCTGGGAGCCCGGCCGAGCCAGTCGCCGCCACCGGCGCCACAGGCGCTCGACACGGCGCAGGTCAGCCCCAGCAGAAGGGGGAGTACTACTCGCCTGCTGCGTATGTTCACTGAAGATGCCCGCTTCTACTTCGAGGTTCGGTTGTGCCCAGCGCTGAGGTCGTCATGACGCGAACCATGTCTGGCGCCTGAAACACGATGTCGACCGGAATAAGGTTCAGCCCGAACTTCGCGATGTCCGAATACGTGTGAGTGTGCCACCTGCACGCGTATCCCGGTGGTCAGGCGGAGAGCGCCTGAAGAGGCAGCACCACGAGGCCGAAGGCGACCAGCGCGAAGCCCACGGCGACGGCCAGGGTCAGGACACGCTCGACGAGGGCGCGGGCCATGAGCAGCGGTATCAGCAGCGCCAGGGCGAGGCAGGTCCAGGCCTGCGGGGCGTAGTGGAGCACCCAGGCGTACATGAGCCCCTCCATGCCGAAGAGGCCGGCGAGCGCGGCCACGGCGGTGACCCGGGTGCGCTTGGTCCGGCCACGCCGCCACCAGTGGCCCGCCACACCGAACAGCGGCCCCGCCACGCAGGCCATGCCGAGCCACAGGAGGGGAGCGGACAGGTCGCCCATGCCGTCACGCCCGAACTCGGCATAGCCGTAGTACCCGACGACCAGCCCGACCTCCGCGCCCAGCCCGCCGAGCGCGGCCTGCGTCACGGAACCGCGCGGATACAGCACCGCTCCGGCGGCGAAGGCGACAGCGGACCAGACGGCACCCGAGTTGGCGATCTGGTTCCAGTCTCCCGGGAGCCAGCCCTGCGCCAGGTTGGTGAGGACGCCGAGCAACAGCCCGCCCGCCGTCGCCGCCGCGGCACGGCCGATCCGCGTCCGGAGTTCACTCATCGTCGCCTCCTGCTGTGGGTTGGGGGCGACACACTATACGCACTGTGTATACATGCCAGGTATATGTGAGGTGTACGCGTCCGGTGAACGTGTGGAGGGGGTGTGCCTGGCGCGCGCTCGACCTGCGGTTCGCCCGGATGCGTGATATATCAACTATATTCGTGGTACCTGCCCGAGAGAACTGGAGCCACCATGCCGAACGCCGTAGTCATGACCGGATATGGGTCGCCCGATGTACTGAAGTGGGCGGAGGTTCCGATGCCGGAACCCGCGCACGGAGAAATCCGGATCAAGGTGCGTGCCGCGGGCGTCGGCCCGACCGACCTGGCGATCCGGGCCGGTCACCTGAGGTTCCCCCTGCCCCCGAACCCGGTCCTCGGGTACGAGGTGGCCGGTGTCGTCGACGCGGTCGGACCCGGTGTGTCGGGAACGCGGGTCGGCGACGAGGTGGCCGCCGTCCTCTTCGAGCGCGGCGGCTACGCCGAGTACGCGGTGGCGTCGATCTGGACGCACAAGGCGGACGCGGTGTCCTGGGTGGACGCCGCCGCGCTGCCCAGTTCCGTGGAGGCCGCGGCCGGTGTCCTGCGGCAGCTGGGGATCGAGCGGGGAGAGACGATGCTGCTGCTCGGCGGCGGCGGGTCGGTCGGCGTCATCGCGACGCAGCTGGCGGTCGCCCGCGGCGTGAAGGTCGTCAGCGCGGTGGGAGCGCGGGACGACAGCCTCGCCGCCGAGCTCGGCGCGACCCCGGTGCGCTACGGCTCCGGTCTCGTCGAGGCGGTCAAGGCTCTGGGGCCGGTGGACGCCGTCTTCGACGCGGCCGGCAAGGGAGCACTCGGTGACGCCGTCACGCTCGCCGGGGGACCCGAGCGCGTCATCACCCTGTCCGACCCCAAGGCGTCGGACTTCGGCGTGATGCTGTCCGGACCCACGGCGGACCGCGCCCCCGGCTCCCTGGACGAGGGCATGGCCCTGCTGGCCGAGGGACGGCTGAAGATGAAGGCCCGCAAGCCCCTGCCCATGCGGGACGCCGCCGAGGCCCACCGCCTGCTGGAGAGCGGCGAGGTGCGCGACCGCATCATCCTCACCCTCGACTGACGACTGCTCCGCGGGGGCGCGGCGGTGGGGCGGCCATCCGGTTCAACGGTTGGTCATCCGGTTCATCGGGCGGTTCGTCCTCTGCCCGCACGGTGGCAACGCCTGCCTCAAAGTGAAACGTGTGCCGATCCGTATGCCGTACGCCTGGAACAGGCGGCTACATTCACGGCACAAGGAGGTTCCGTCTCGGAACACCTCGGAACAGACATACGTAAGGAGCCACGATGAACTCCACCACCGACGTCAACGAGCAGGCCGCGATCGAGATCGAGGACATGGACGCTGCGGCGCAGCAGGTCTACAACACCGACTGGGTCGTCGAGAACTGAGCCTGCACGGCGCGGGCGGGCCGTCCGTCCCACCGGTCGGCGGCCCGCCCCAGGCACGGACCGGACATCGCGGCGTGGAAGAACGCTCCATAAGGTTCCGGTCGGACATCGATGTCCGGCCCGTACGGCACGACGGAGTCTTCCTCCTGAGGGGCGCCCGGACCACGGTCCTGCACGGACCGATGATCTGGGCCCTGACCCCCTTGCTCGACGGCCGGTACACCCGTGAACAGGTGGTACGGCACCTGGCTCCCGCCTTCACCGCGGATCACGTGCACAGCCAGCTGGACCGGCTGGCCGCGGCCGGAATCGTCGTGGAGCCGCCGGCGGCCGACGGCCTGAACAGCCCGGCGGACGCCGCGTACTGGGAACACGCGGGTGTCGACGCGGACCGGGCCGGAGAACGTCTGCGGGCCGTCACCGTACGTCTGCGGGCGCTCGGCGGCGCCGACGCGGCCCCCCTGGCCACAGCGCTCACCGACACCGGCCTGCGCCTCGCCGCTCCCGCCACCGAGGACGGGGTGAGCGACGCAGTCGGCGACGTCGTCGAAGCGGTCGTCACCGACGACCTGCGTGACCCCGAACTGCTCGCCGTGAGCGACACCGCCCGCACCGCGCACCGCCCGCTGTGGGTCGTCAAACTCAGCGGCGCCCTCGGCGTCGTCAGCCCGGTGCTCTGCGCCGAGCGGGCACCGTGCTGGCACTGCGCCTCGAAGCGCCTGTCCGGGCGGCACCTCGAGAGGGAGTACCTGGAGGCACGCACGGACGAGCACGTCCCGAGCGACGTCCCGCTGGGCGGTCCCATGGTCACCGGCCTCGTCGCCCGTCTCGCCGCGCTGCGGATCGCCCGCTGGGCCGCCCGCGCCGACGAGGCGGACGAGGACGCGCTCACCTTCGACGCGGTGACGCTCACGACGCGGCGACACCGCATGGCCCGCAGACCGCAGTGCCCCTCCTGCGGCGACGCCGAGGACGGTCGCGAGCGCCCCCCGAGCCCCCTTGTCCTGGCCGACGGCCCCGGCCCACCCGCCGGGACGGGCGGGCGGGCCCTCTCGCCCGAAGCCCTGCTGAGCGCGTACGGACACCTGGTGAGCCCGGTCACCGGCATCGCGACGGAGCTGACGCCGCTCGCCACCGGCAGCTCCACCCATCACGTGTACACCGCGGTTCACAACTTCAGCCTGCACGCGCCCACCACCCGCAAGCGCTACACCGCGCTGCGCTCGGCGAGCGCCGGAAAGGGCCGTACCGCGCACCAGGCACAGGCCGGCGCGCTCGGCGAGGCGATCGAACGCTACTCGGGCCTCTGGCAGGGCGACGAGTACCGGGTCAGGGCGACGCTACGCGAACTGGACGGCGAAGCCGTGCACCCCGACCGACTCCAACTGTTCAGCGAACGCCAGTACCGGCACCGCGAGGAGTGGAACGCCGGCGGGGTCCCCTTCCGGCGGGTCCCTGTCCGCTTCGACGACACCGAGGAGCACGACTGGACGCCGGTGTGGTCGCTCACCGCACGACGTCACGTGCACGTCCCGACAGCCCTCCTGTACTACCGCTACCCGCACCGTCCGGGCCGGACGTTCTGCTACACCGACTCCAACGGCAGCGCCGCCGGAGGGACATTGACGGAGGCCGTCCGGGAAGGTCTGCTCGAACTGATCGAACGGGACAGCGTCGCGCTGTGGTGGTACAACCGGGTGGCCCGCCCGGCCGCGGCAGTCCACGGCGTCGCCGCCGCCGCGCTGGCCGCCTGGCAAGAGGATCACGCGCGTACGGGACGTGAGGCATGGGTCCTCGACATCACCTCCGACCTCGGTGTCCCGGCGGCCGTGGCCGTCTCCCGGAAGGCCGTCACGCACGACGGGGGTGAGCGCATCGTGCTGGGCTTCGGAGCTGCCCTGGACATGGCGACCGCCGTGCACAAGGCCATGAGAGAGGCCGACCAACTTCGGCCCGGAGCGGACGCGTTCCGGCCCGGGGCAGACGGCGGCCCCCGCAGCGGCGTGGACCACCAGCCACTGCACGACTGGTGGCTGACAGCCGGCCTCGACAACCAGCCGTACCTGCGGCCCTCGGCCTCCGCTCGGCCGTCCCCCGCGCCGCATCCCTTCGTCTCCGAAGCACAGGGCACCCTCGCGGACGTCGAGGCGCTGTGCCGCGCCGTGTCGGACGGCGGCATGCAGGTCTTGGTGGCCGATCTGACCCGCCCGGACATCGGCCTGCCTGTGGCCAAGGTGCTGGTGCCGGGCCTGCGCCACTTCTGGCCCCGCTATGCCCTCGGCCGCCTGTTCGACGTGCCGGTGCGTCTGGGATGGACCGACGCGCCGACGGCCGAGGACGAACTCAACCCCATCACCCTGTTCCTGTAGACCGCTCCGCAGGCCGCCGACGGCGAAGAGACGGCGAACACGGAGTGAACCCCGTGGGCCATGGACAGCGTGTTAACAGTGACCGGCCGCACATTGCGGGCCGCGTTCCTCACGTGTGAGTCCTTCTCGGCACATGTTTCCCGTGCTGAGCACAGGTCGGTCGAGGCAATGCCCTTTCCGTGCCGGCACGTTCCGTCCCGGCACGTCGAGATCCGCCCCGAGGCCGACGAGAATCCCGGCCTTTCCGGAGAAAAGGACGACACACATGACGTCGACGCAGGTCGGTACAGAGAAGACACCCGAGGAGGGGTACGAGCGCGGGCTGGGGAGCCGACAGGTCCAGATGATCGCGATCGGCGGCGCCATCGGCGTCGGCCTGTTCCTGGGCGCCGGGGCGAACATCGCCAAGGCCGGGCCCAGCCTGATCGTCATGTACGCCCTGGCGGGCGTCATCGTCTTCTTCATCATGCGGGCGCTCGGCGAACTCCTGCTCTACCGCCCGATCTCGGGGTCGTTCGCGGAGTACGCACGGGAATTCATCAGTCCGTTCTTCGGCTATCTCACCGGCTGGACGTACTGGCTGAACTGGGTGGTCACCGGCATGGCAGAGCTGACTGCCGCCGGGATCTACGTCAATTACTGGTTTCCGGCCATTCCTCAATGGGTGACCGCGCTGACCTTCCTGGTCATTCTGTTCGGGGTCAACCTGATTTCGGTGAAGGTCTTCGGCGAGCTGGAGTTCTGGTTCTCGATGGTCAAGGTCACCGCGCTCATAGGGATGATCGTGATCGGCCTCGGGGTGCTCACCCTCGGATTCAGCCAGGCAGGTGACCATGCCGCCGTCTCCAACCTCTGGGCGTTCGACGGATTCTTCCCGCACGGCATCGGTTCCTCCCTGATGACGCTCCAGGGCGTGATGTTCGCCTACCTCGCGGTCGAACTGGTCGGTGTCACCGCCGGTGAGTCCGAGAATCCCGAGAAGACCCTCCCCAAGGCGATCAACACCCTGCCGTGGCGCATCGCCCTCTTCTACGTGGGCGCCCTGACCGTCATTCTCTGCGTGGTCAAGTGGACCCGGTTCGCCCCCGGCGTGAGTCCCTTCGTCGAAGCCTTCACGGTGATCGGAATTCCGGCCGGCGCGGGCATCGTCAACTTCGTCGTCCTCACCGCCGCGCTGTCCTCCTGTAATTCCGGCATGTACTCCACCGGCCGCATGCTGCGCACCCTCGCCGACAACGGCGAGGCACCCAAGGCATTCGCCCGCCTTTCGGCCAGCCGGACACCGGCCCTGGGCATCACTGTCTCGGTCCTGTTCATGGGTATCGGCGTCATCCTGAACTACCTTGTGCCGGAGAAGGCGTTCGGCTACATCACTTCCGTCGCCACCGCGGCCGGCATCTGGACGTGGCTGATGATTCTGATCAGCCACGTCCGCTATCGCCGTCAGGTCGTCGCCGGCCGACTTCCCGCTTCCTCTTTCCCGGCACCGGGCGGCTCCGTGTGTTCCTGGATCGCCATCGTCTTTCTCCTGTTCGTCGGCTGTCTGATCGCCTACGACGCCGACGCCCGCGTCTGTCTGTACGTGATGGCCGGCTGGGCGCTGGTCCTCGGGATCGCCTGGCGGGTGCGGGGCAGCCGCGGCCCGCAGCTCACCGTCGTCGCCGACGAGGGCGACGGAGAGCTTGTGAAGGCCGACTGACCCCGCGTGACGGCGGATCCCGTCTCAGGGGCGGCGAGGTGCTGTGTCACCGTGCCGCCCCTGAGACGGGATCCGCAAAGGCGGGCGGAGGGGTTCAGCCAAGGCGTCCGAGCAGGCCCGCGAGCGCCAGCCGGGATTTCTGTCCGGAGGTCAGGGAGACCCGGCGGAGCAGCACCGCACGGGGCTCGGCCTCGATGATGTCGAGGAGCCCCCGGTAGATGCCGGCCATCGTTCCCACGCAGGCCCGGCTGCGCCGGTCCAGCAGGGGCAGCAGGCGGAAACCCTCGTCGTACAGAACGCGCGCCCGGCCCGCCTCGAGTCCGACGAGCCCCTCGATGTCGCCGTCCAGGCGGAACTCCTTGACGTCCTCCGCAGGAAGATAGCGCCGGTCCATTTCGGCGTCCTCGCGGATGTCCCGGAGGATGTTGGTCACCTGCAGGGCCAGCCCCAGAGCGTCGGCGTACTCGTTGCCCCGCTCGAAGTCCGTGCAGCCGAACACGCCGAGGGAGAGCCTGCCGATGGACCCCGCGACGCAGCGACAGTAGACAAGAAGATCGTCGAAGGTCTTGTACTCCGCCCCCTCGACGTCCATCGTGACGCCGGCGATGAGTTCATGGAAGGCGTCGAGCGGAATCGGGAACCGCCGGGCGGCGTCGGCAAGCGCTATGCACACCGGGTCCGCCTTGTCGGCGGCCGGGATGTCGCCGCTGATCAATCCGTTCACCATGGTGCTGACGCGTGCGAGCTGTTCCTTCTTGCGCTCGGCCGGCAGATCACCGTCGCCAATGTCGTCCACCCGCCGAGCCAATGCGTAGATGGCCGACATGGCTCGTTTCTTGGGTCCTGGCAGCAGCCTTATTCCATAACTGAAGTTCTTTGCTTCGTTGCGCGTCACTTCTTGGCAGTAACGGTACGCAGCCCGTGTATCAGTGGCTGCTTCAATGACGGGATCGTTGTGCAGGGTCAACCTGATCAGCTCTTCCGGCCGAGTTTACCGAAAAAATGGCAGGGTCCAGGCTATCGATCAGAGGAACGACCAGCCGGGTAAATGCCCTTTGAGGCAGAGGAGACGCGCGTGCCGAAGCAACTCATGTGAACGTTTCGCTACGTTGAGGATCGTCCGGCCGCGCTTCATTACAGACTATCGCCAGGGCACCTCCTATTCGGGCTCACCATGTGTCGGATGTGTGCAACTTGTCATGAAATGCGCTAAAAGCACATTAAATGCCTGTGCGGAGAAATATTGATCCTTGATGTCCGTAATGCCCTGCCGTAATATTCGGCATTTGGTAACAGGTTGCTCGCTGTGTGTGAAAGTTTCATCCCGGGCAGACTGATTGCCCTAACGGGCATTCGCTCGCCGGTCCGGTCGATGGTCCGTTACGTTGGCCGCGCTTAAAGTGCCTGTTTCTGAACGGGCTGCGTGCGGGCCGTTTGCTGTCCAGTAGCTATCTACGGTCATGCTCGGCTTTCGGAGTCTTGCCTTGTGCAGTGATGATTTCGAGGGCCTCCGTCGAATATGCCCCAAGAGAGGGCATCTACAGGAATGAGTATTCATATGGGCGTTGCAACGAAGGTGAAGAAGGCCGCGGTGGCGGCAGGCACGGTCACGCTGCTGGCCGGGGCGGCCGTGGCGGGAACGACGGCATCGGCTTCTGCCGCTGTGCCGCACACCTTCAAGGTCTGCGCGTACGGCAACTACTCCGCCATGGCGGACATCCCCCAGCAGGGCGGGCTGGCCACGTTCGTGATCAAGCCTGGCAAGTGCGAGGAGATCCCGATCGCCGACGGCAGCACGTACGGGAACGTGTGGGGCTTCTACAACGTCAGCGGCGAAAAGTTCTACGTCGGTACGGCCGGCTTCAACGCGGCCACCGGGTGGACCGGCGGCGCCAAGGGCTCGACGACCAGCCCGTACCTGGAGAACTTCCACTAGGGTCTGGGCTGTTGAGCTGACCGCGCTGCAGCGCAGCGTGAGTCTCAGGAGCGCGTAACGGTGAGTCCGTGCGTGATGCGGGGCCCGGCTGGCTCATCAGCCGGGCCCCGTTCTCGATGAGATGGACCCGGGGGCGGGCCGATGCCCGCCGGCGCATGTGACCTGGCTCATAGGGTTGTTGTCGAACCCGCATGCGCAGGTGCTACGTGTATCAAGCAACGCCACACGTGTGTCATCCGCGGTTCGCCGTGTGGTTCGGCTGTAGGTGTTTTCGCTGTTCGGAGGGAGGTGATTGAAGTGAGCGATTTTGTCGACGGTGTTGTGGTGGCGTTGACGGGGATGCACCGTCCGGATGGTGATGCGGGGCGGGTGCGGGCTGAGGTGGAGCGGCCGCATGTGGAGTTGGCTGAGGGTTTGGGGGATGTGCAGGAGCTGATCGCGCGGGTGGCGGGGTCGGTGGCGGGGTCTGCTGAGGGTGAGTGGAGTGCGGCGTATGTAGCGGCGATGAAGAAGTTCGCGGGGGGTGAGGGAGCGGATTACATCGCGGCGTTGCGGGAGACGGCGGTGCGGTTGGCTGAGTATGCGCATGAGTTCGCGTATCAGCTGGATTACACGAATCGGATGATCATCGCGCAGGTGGTGCAGTTTTTGCTGGAGTGGGCGTTGACGCTGGTGATGGCGGTGTGGAATCCCATCGGGGCGTTGATTGAGCAGTCGTTCCTGCGGGCGTTGTATCGGGGGGTGTTGCGGAGTTTTCTGTTGCGGTTGTTGGCGGCGGTGGCGACGCATGAGGTGTTGAACGTGGGGTTGGCGGCGGCGATGGACGGGTTGGTGCAGTGGTCGTTGGCGGCGGACGGGTTTCATACGTCGCAGGGGGGCCGGTATACGAAGCAGGCGGTGGAGTTTGGTGCGGTGCAGGGGGCGTTCGGGGCGTTTGTTCCGTTGTTGGGTGGGGTGTTGGGGTCGGGGTTGGGTCGTTTGGTGGGGCGTGATGTGGCGGGGGTGATCGGCCGGGATGTGGACCGGGCGTTGGCGGGTGTGCGTGGGGAGGTGGGGGGTGTGGGCAAGGCGGGTGGTGGGTCTTTCGGCGGTCGGGTGGGGGAGTTGGCGGCGGGGATGGCGCGGAGTGCGCAGTTTGGTGGGGTGCGGGGTGAGGCGGGGAGGGTGTTTGCGCGGGAGGCGGGGGATGTGTTCGAGGCGGGGTTGGGTGGTGTGGTGGGTCGGGATGTGGCGCGGCGGATGGGTGGTGAGTGGGCGGGGGCGTTGTTGCGTGGTGTGGGCCGCAAGGATTTGGCGTTGGGGTTGGGGCGGGCGGTGACGGGGGTGCGGTCTGAGGTGCGGGATGCGTTGTCGGTGGGGGTGGCGCGGGCGGTGGGCCGGGACTGGGGCCGGAAGGTGGCGGGGTTCTCTGGCGACGCGCTGGCGTGGGGTGTGCATCAGAACGTGTCGGAGGGGTTCTACAACCTGTTCACGACGGGGAAGTTCAAGACGTCGTGGGAGTCGTTCGTGGGGGGTGCGGTTCCGGGTCTGCTGTCGCACGGTTTGACGCGGAACGCGTCGTGGTTGGGGGCGGGGCTGCGGGAGAAGGCGGGCTGGGGCAAGCTGCCCGGTCTGCCGGCCGGGCTGGGGGGAGCGGGCGGTGAGCAGGGCGGGGTGAATTCGGGTCTGGGTGTGGTGGAGGAGTGGGGGGCGTTCCGGCAGGCGCGGGACGGTGTGTTCGGGGGACGGCTGCGGACCGCGGTGGGGACGCGGGATGCGGTGGTGGATGCGGTGGGGGATGCGGGGGGTCACGTGGCGGCGGGGGTGGCGCGTCGTGGGGTGGGGGATCTGTGGGGCGGGCGGTATGTGCGGGAGGGGGAGGAGGGGTGGCGGTTCGCGGTGGACCAGTTGCCCCGGGAGGTGCAGGAGCGGGCTGCGCAGTGGCAGGACCGGCGGGCCGGGGCGCTGGAGAGCGCGGATGCGGTGGTGGGGTGGGCGGACCTGCGCCAGCGGCAGGTGGATGTGTTCGGGGAGGACTTCGAGCGGGCGGTGGCCGACTTTAGGGCGGCAGACGTGTTCGACGGGCGGTATCTGCCGGAGCGGGCCGGTACCGACGCCGGTGGTGTGACGGGTGATGCGGATCGGCCTGTGGCGTTGTCGCTGGCGGACGTGGGCGCGCGGATGCGGCGGGAGTATGTGTGGGCGGTGGATGGGGCGGTGCGCAGCTTCGGGGGTGCGGATGCGCCTGGGGTGGGGTTGGTGGTGGATGCGCGGCTGGCGGAGTTGCGGGTGGAGTTGGCGGGGCGGGTCGAGGATTTGTCGATGCGGGAGCGGGCGGTCGCGGATGCGGTGGGGCGGTGGGAGTCGGGGGCGCTGCTGCACCATCTGCCCGAGGAACTGGGTCAGGTGCGGACGGAGTTGGAGAACCGGGTGCGCACGGCGCATGCCGGGTTGTCGGGGGAGTTCCGGCGGGCTGAGGCGGAGGCGGAGGCGGAGGGGGAGGCGGAGCCGGGGCCGGAGATGCAGGGGGGTGTGGGGGGTGAGGTGTTCAAGCGCCGCTGGAATGCGTATGTGGAGCGGGTCACGGCGCGTGACGTGGTGTCGGGGCGGGTGGAGTATCTGCGGGAGCGTCCGGCGCGGCTGGAGCAGGCCCGGGGGCTGATGGAGGAGGCCCTGGAGCGGTTCGAGGGGGATCTGTCGGCGGGCGGGGATCTGGGGGCTGAGGGCCGGCGGCGGGTGATGGAGGCGTGGGACGAGGAGATGCGCCGGGCGCTGGACGAGGACCCGCACCAGCCGGCGGCGGGAGAGGCGGGGGTGCGGCGGCTGCCGCTGGCCGCATGGGAGGAAGGTTCCCGGGCGGGCGAGAGCAACGCAGGGGCGGGCGCTCTGGCGCGGTGGCTGGCCGACCGGCCGCTGGCGGGGGAGGACGGCGCGCGGCACGGCGTGTCCTGGGAGCGGTTGCCGGCGGGGGCGGCGGCCGACGCGTTGCGGCGGCCGGCCTACGAGCATGCGCTGCAGCACGAACTCGACCGGGCGGCGAAGGACTTCACGGCGCTGGCCGGGCGCAGCGGCGGTCCGGACATTGACGCCGGGACGCTTCAGCGGATCGGGCAGGACTACCGGGACGAGACGCTGGCCACCTACCAGCGGCTGTTCCACCCCGCCGACGACCACCCCCACGACATCACCGCCTGGCTCGGCGACGAACGCGCCCACGAGAACGCCTTCGCCGCCGCTGTCACCACGGCCCGCACCACCCCGGCCCCCGACCGGCCCGCCCCCGCCCCCGGCCCCGCTCCTGGCCGTCCCCGCACCGAATCGGGCCCCACCCGCCCGCAGACCGACACCGCCCCCGACCGCCCCGGGACGCAGACCACCCCGGCTCCCGACCCGGCCGCCCGGCCGGGCACGGCCGACACCGCGACCCCGCGCACGGACACCGACGGCCAGGCCCGGCTCCACCGGCCCCGCACCGAAACCTCCGACATCCCCCTGCTCTCAGAAGTCCGCCGGGACACCGACACCGGCACCCTCAACGACGACGCCAGCGACACCGGCACCCTCAACGACGACGCCAGCGAGACCGGCACCCTCCTCGACGAGGACACGCTTGGGTCTGCTCTCCCGAAATGGGATGCGCCCAAGGGGGACAAGGAGGCAGTTGAGGCGGCACAGGCGGCGGAAAAACCGCAGGACCCGTTCGTCGGCATGGCCGACACACAGGAATCCATGGTCAACGGCCTGCGGACGGCACGAGACGCCGCTCTCCAGGCCGGCCGCACCGAACAAGCCGCACAACTCACCGCAGCTCTGGAAACCTACCCACGAGCAGCTGACGACCAGGCCGCCGATGACGCTGCTCTACGGTTGCGGGGCGGCGCACCGGACCAGGACGCCAGTCGCTCTCAAAGCCCGGCTGGTTCGCTGTTCGACGGTCCGCCCACGCCGGCTGGTTCGCTGTTCGACGGTCCGCCCACGCCAGCTGCCCAGCCCTTCGCCCTGTCACTGCCCACCGTCACCGGCTTCTCTCTGTACTCCGGCCATGCCCGACAGGCCGGTATGGATACAGGGGGAGGAGATGCTCAAGTACATTCTGCTGAAAGTGTGCGCCGACCCACACCCATCAGCGTCGAGGAGCATATCTATGCTCCCAGCGCTCGGGCCCGCGCCGACCTTGGTGAGTTGGCTGATGTGCCGTGGCACAGCGCCGCACCATTCCCCAATGCCCTTAGGTGGGAACGCGACAGCACCGAGGATCATTATCTGTCCCAAGATGAATTCACGCACCTCAGTGCCCTCCTTGATTCTCATCCTAACGCCACCATCGGTGGCGTGTGGGATCACGTGCGTGCCATTTTTGCAGACCTGCCTATAACGGAACTTCAGCGCCTCCATTATGCCTACATAAACTCTTCGGAAAAATACGCAGAGGGGCTAATCGTTGCGGCACTGTCCGCCTGGCGGAATGACCAAAGCGCCTGGGAGGCTGGGCAGGACCGCAGTTACATTCTGCCTGCACGACGCGCAATTCTCATCATCGACGGGCAAGATGTTCCTTTCGGGCGAGAGCTGTTCGACATGCAGAGCGAGCCGAGAAAGCTGCAGGATTCCACGGTTGCTGCACTGCGTGATCTCAGCGTGGACCTCAAACTGGTCGAGAAGGATCATTACAAGCTTATTCCTGGACCAGGTCAACGCGCATTTAAGATCCCCCTGACCGTCGATTGGCAGCGCAATCTGGTTGCAGCTTTGACTGCCTGGCGAAATGACTCCCAAGGGGTGGCCGGAGGAATAGATCGTAGTTATGTGCTCCCTTCCGAAAGCGTAAGGCAAACTATCGAGGGGGAATTTGGGGCGTTTTCCTTCCCTCTCGGTTATTCGCTGCGCAGGCTGGAAGTTACTGCGCGAGAACTACTCGACTCCACAGTTGCCGATCTGCGGAATCTGCGTCTTGTGCTTGAACCGACCGAAGACGGTCGCTATTTGCTGGTTCCGAGCGATGGGCAGCGGCCTTCGCGCAAGCGGTATTCGGTGCAAGAATTCCTGATAGCTTTTGATGCCTGGCGAAGCAATCCTGAAGCCAAGGCCAAGGGGGAAGATCGCAGTAAAGTCTTCCCTATGAATAAAGAGATCCAGGATGGCGTTCCGATCGGGCAGCGTCTTAAGCATATGATTACGGACGGGGAAGATCTTACTGCCGAGAATAGAGCTGCGCTGCAAGAACGTGGCATGGTCTTTGCTGAAAAACCAGGAGGTAAGTGGCTCCTGGTCGTGCAGGAAGGTCAACGAAATAGCCCCATTGCGGAAGCAGACATTATCGAAGCATTCGATCTCTGGCGCAACGATCCCGAAGCCCGGAAAAAGGGAGAAAAGCGCGACAACGCCATACCCAAATCGAGGGCCAAGGTGCTCTTGCCGGGGCGGACCGCGCCGACGCCTCTCGGGCGGTGGATGGAAAATTTCGGACGTAAAGACGGAAAACGCATTAAGGAATCGACGGCTAGGGAGTTTGAAAAGCGGAATGTTCGACTAGAAAAGCTGGCTGACGGCAAGTACAAGCGAGTCCGAGATGTAGGCGATGGCGATGCTCTGCCGACGGAGAGGGCGGATGGGCAGGCAGGGGGACCGAAGCGTCGCAAGCGCAAAAAGTTGCCTGCTCCCGGCGCTTCGGGTGCGCAGATTGAAACCTCTCGGGTGCCCGAGAATGATGCCTCAAGTGCATCAGAGCGAGTGCCCGACGAGAGCGGATACGGCACCGTAGGCGCAGTCGGATCGGTGCCGTTTGCGAGCAGTTCAGCGGTGTCATCTGAGCAATCGGTGGATATGGTTCCACTTGCCGATTCGATGAGCTCCATGCATGTGCGCGCGTATGGTGATCTCGGATATTCGGAAGGGGAGCAGGTATCTGCTCCGCCGATGGCAGATGTGCACGGTCTTATGCCGGTGGATCCCTGGACCCAGTACATTGCGGCGCAGTATGGCCTGCTTGCAGCGGATGTCAATGCGGATGGCAACCGCTTCATGAACGCACTCGCGGCCGCTGCCGGAATTCCTGGTACTACTAGTTCGATTGCAACTGCCGCTGAGGTCCGAGCCCAGCTGGCGACCGCACTGACTGACGATGTGCAACGGTCACCGTATGAGCGACTTCTGTGGCCACATCTGGAAATGCAGGCCCGCACGATCTTGGCGGAGGAACTAACGCGCAACGACGGTCTGGTCGTGGGTGACCAGGCATACAACATCTGGCGAGATGGGTACCTGACGCAATGGGAACTTTCGCCCGACGGGATCGGCGATGAGTACCGACAGCACATCATTGCTTCGATCGCGGCCGACGGGCAGTACAACAGTGCCGGGGGTGACCTGGCCTCCTTGGCCGCTGCTCACCTTTACGGCTTTACCTTGCACACGCTGCACATTAATCCGAGTACCAGCCAAACCTCTCTTTCGTCCTTCGGCCCTCGTACGGGTTTCGACGTCCATTTGCTCCGCCGGTACACCGGCGATCCGGGAACCGAGCACTGGATGCCGGCGTGGCCGAATCTGGACGTCTCCGACCTGACTGGTGCCTCCGCACTCCCGACCGGACTTGCCCAGCCCTCCCAAGACTCCGACCCGAACACTTCCGATGCGGCCTGGCCGGTGTCCGGCGCCTTCTCGGGCGGGTTGCCCGGGGGCAGCCGGGACGCCGGTCGTGACCCGATGACCACTGACTGGCCCGCAGGACACGTCTTCACCGCGGCAGGCCCCCGTGACAGCGGCAACCAGCCACTCACCGTGCCGGTCGGGCAAGTGCCCGGTCTGCTGGATGGCGGGAAGAAGTCCGAGCAGAAGCGGCCCGAGCAGTGGCACACCCTCGTCCGACACCGCCCCGCGGCCGAAGGAATCAGCAACGACGGCGCACGTGACTCCTTCTCCTATGAGGTCAGTACCGCAGGCCGGATTCACCTCCCCGACGGCCAAGTCCTGCCGGCCGGACCCTGGTTCGCGTACGGACACGACTTCGTACTCCTGCACTCCGACGTCCACCTGCTGCGCGGCGACAGCGCCTGGATCGGCCGACCGGACAACGCCGACCAGCTCCGCGCCTACCTCGCCGAGTACGGCACCGCCCCCTACGACCTCTCGCTCGGCCCCGACGGCCTGTACCTGACCCCCGACAACGTCGGCACCGGCGAGGGGAAGCGCGAAGCCGCTCACATCCCCGCGACCCTTACCGATGGGGCCGAGGCCCGTCCGGCCCCGAGTCCGTCGCCGCTGCCCTCCGCTGCCGATGCAGGCGTCGCGCGGTTCGAGGAGTCGCCGGAAGCCGGTGAGCCGGCGGGGCACGCGGAGCAGGAAGAGAGCCGGGACGGTTCGGGCCGGTCCGAGGACCGCACGCCCACCGCCTCACCGGGCGCGTCCGTCACCGTGCATCCCGTCCTTCAGCCCGCCCTGCCCGACGCGGTCACACGGCTGACCCACGACGACCGTGCGGGCGAGCTGGGCCTCGTACATCTCTCGCCGATGCCGGACGCGCCCTTCGCGATGCTGCGCGAAGCCGTGCTCCAGGAGCTCGAACGCCTGGACGACGGCAACCGCGGACCGCTGGACACGGTGCGGGCCTGGGCGGGCGGTGCGGACGAGGGCCGGGCGGCCTGGCTCGCGGAGCTGACGCCCACCGCACTGGAGTCACGCCTGCGGGACGCCCTCGGACCCGCCGGCGCGCTGTTCCGGCTGCCCGACGGTGACCCGGGCAGCGGTCTCGTTCTCGGCGTCCGGCTCAGGCTCGCCGACCCCCGGCCCGCCGCGTCCCGGCTCGCGGATCGGCCGGGAGGCGTACAGCGCTGGGTGCTGGCCTCGGCCACGACCGGGGTGTCCGCGGGCAACAGCGACGTGCGGACGGGCAGCTTCAGCTCCTCGCACGTGGCCCACGTGCCGACTTCCGCCGGACTGCCGTCCGTCTCCGTGGGACCGGAGCTCACCGCCACCGTCAACAAGGTGAGCCAAACGGCCGGTGGCGGCTACGTCATCCGCTCCCTGAACCTCCAGGGCGCGCAGCAGGAACGCACCGAGCAGTACGCGTACACGGCCGTGCTGGAGTTCCGCGTCGTGCCCCTGCTCCAGGCGGACGGGCCGGCGGCCGCCTGGAGCACCGTGCGCGAAGCGGACGCGACGTGGCAGCAGACGGCCTCCTTCCCCGCCCACCTGCTGCGTACCTCCGGCGGCACCGGCGACGAACCGGAGGAGCGGCTGACGCCGACGCCCTGGTCGGTCATCGAGGAGTCCGTGCCGCTCTACGGCATCGAGTCCTTCCCCCACCACGAGGTGCTGTTCGACGACGTCATGGCGGCCTACCCGCGCCTCGGCGAACTCGACGGACGGTCCATGGAGGCCCTACGCTCCTACCTGTCCGAGAACGGGCTGCGCGGAGGTTTCGTCCGGCCCGGTACACCGCCGCTGTACGACAGGAACGGCGCCGTCGTCGGCTACGTCTCCGTCAACTTCACCCTGCACTGGGCCGACGACCGCGGATACCAGGGCGAGACGACCGCCACGGCCCTGGAAGCCGGCGACATCATCCGCATCACGTCGGCCTCGACCGGCGCCTCCCTGACCAACGGGCTCTCCCTGGGCGGCAGCCTCGGCCTGGGCTGGCTCGGCGGCCGGCTGAACCTCTCGGGAAGCCTCGGCGGGCAGTACGCGGAGAGCCACGGGCTGAGCACCTCCCAAGGAGTGCTCCAGTCCTTCGCACTGCGCTCCTCCGCACCGCACGTGCTGCAAAGGGCAAGGTTGCTACCGCGGGTCCGGCTGGTGCGTCCGGACGGTGCGCCGCTGCTACCGGCCCACGGGCGACTGGCCCGGAACGATCACGATTACCCCGTCACCCTGCGCGTCCCGTCGTCGGCGTCGGTGCGGGCACCCGGCGATCCCGAGCGCCCTGAGCGCACCGTGCCGCCGCGCGACGTCCGTGAAATCGCGCCGGGCATGACCTCCACTCCGGTGGCGATGACCGGCGCCGACCAGGTGTTCCGGGAGCTGGAACGTCTCCTGCGACAGCGGGGATACCTGCCGGACGTCGAGGGAACACCGGTCGGCAACGCCGACGCCCGTCATCACCTGCTCAACAACCAGCGGCTGCTCCTGGAGGCACAGGAGCCCTGGGGACGCCGCAACCTCCTGATGGCGCCCCTCGACCTCGCCTTCGCGAAACTGGACCGGACCGGCCTGTCGCGACTGGTCGTAGGCCTCGGGGTCGAGCCGGACACGGCTGACGGAACCCCCGCCGCCGGCGAGCACGTGCTGTACGCGCCGGGGCTCAGGATCCTCAACTTCACGGCCTCCTACGGCGAGGCCGCCTACGCGCGGACCCGGACCGAACGGGCCTTCAACGCGAGCCTGTCGTTGTCGGGCGGTGGCCACGCCTCCGACCTCGTCGGGCTGTCGGCCCGTGTCGGCGGATCGGGCAGTACCCAGGCTTCCCGGACGGACGCCCGGCCTGTCGCGCTCGGCGAGGAGGACTACTACGTCAGCCCCCTGGAGGGGGGCGTGCACATCACGCGGCATGCCGGTGTGCTGCGGGCCGCCTTCTCCGACGAACGCCTCCCGGATCTCGTGGGCCGGGTCGAGGCGCGGTTCGCCACCCCGGACTACCGCATGCTGGCCAGCGCGGAACCGGGCGACGTCACGCCGGTACCCGTCATCCGTGAGGTCACCGAACAGGACACGCGCAACCTGGCGGACCGCGCGGCGGGAGCTTGGCCGCACCTCTTCCCGCGCGGCGCTTTCCTCGAACGGCTGACGCTGGAGGACGCCGTCCAGGCAGCGGTCCTGCGCGCCGTCGGAGAGCCGGCGGCACCCGGCCACCAGGATCAACAGGGCCACCAGGACCCTGTAAATCACCAGGGCCGCCAGGACGCTGAGCCGGAGGACGGCGGGGTAGCGATGCCCGGCGCCTACGAGTTGACGGTGCTGGCCGACGGTGAGGACCGGGCCGCCGAGCGTGCTGCCCGGACGCCGAACGACGAGCGGACGCCGCAGGCAACAGAGCAGACCGGAGAGACCGGAGACGAGGACGCACGAGCGGTCGGCCCCGCCGCCGCCGAACTCCGGCCGGCGGAGAACCCCCTGCCGCACGCCGAGGACGACGCCCCCGAGCCCTACCCCGACGGACCCTCGCTCGCCGCCCGGCTGACGGAACGCCTGCGCACGGACATGCTCGGCGAACGGCGGGAGGACCCCTCCTCCGCGTTCCGGGTCCTGGCGCGCGCCGCGTTGTCCCGGGCCCACCTGATGGACCAGTTCTCGGCGATGGTGCGCGACCCCATGGGCACGCTGATCGTCGTCGGGAACGTTCCGGTACGACTCCGGGCCTACCTCCAGGACGTGCGACGGTCGCCCGACACCACCGACGGCGTCGTCACCGAGCGCTGGCACGTGGCGGGCGATGGAGCGGACGTCACCTCCTCCGCCGGCTCCGGGCGCACCCTCTCCCTCTCGCCCGTCCCCGCCGTCGCCCTCGGCACGACCCCCTCGGCGAGCATGTCGGTGGGCCTCAGCAGCGGATCCGGCTCCGGCACGGGCACGACCCACTCGGACCGCACCACCAGCTACCGCATCACGACCGAGGGCGAGACCACCGCCCCGGTCCACCACTTCCGGGCCGGACTGGTCGTCACCATCGACGTACTGCCCGACAGGCAGGGCCTGACGGGCACCGCGCTGCGCGCCGCGCTGCGCGGCGGGGAGACCCGCACCATCGCGGTCGAGGCCGCGGAGTCGGTCGACTTCTTCGTACGTGAGGCTGAGCTGCACGAGGACGCGGGCCTGGCGGCCCTAGTCGCCGCCGCCGGTCCCGAGGCCGGGCCCGCGAGCGCTTCCACGGCTGATCCCGTGATCGATTCCTCGGCTGATCCCGTGGCCGATCCGGCACCCGCGTCCTCCCTGCCCGCCTCCTTCCTCGCCAGCGGTGACCTGGGGCCGGCCTCCGCCACCCGGGTCACCACCGAGCCCGGCGAGGGACACCCGTTCCACGTGGCGAAGACGCTGCTGAACCGGGTGGCGCCGGGTGCCCTCACCCCCGGCATCGGCTACGTCCCGCAGGCCGAGGTGGCCGTCCAGCGAATGACGTCAGAGCGCGGTCTCGCCCAGGCCGTGTCCATGCGTCAGGTCTCCGTGT
Source organism: Streptomyces sp. NPDC057694 (assembly GCF_042799415.1). Lineage (NCBI taxonomy): Bacteria > Bacillati > Actinomycetota > Actinomycetes > Kitasatosporales > Streptomycetaceae > Streptomyces > Streptomyces sp. NPDC057694. Next base: position 39,204 of record NZ_JBHVIX010000036.1, on the reverse strand, counting down.
CCTTCGCCCACACCGGTCTCTTCGGCACGCGCCTGGTGACCCTCTCGCTCCAGGCCGACCCGGCGCCCGGGTTCGAGGACGTCACGGTCCGCAAGGCACCTTCCGGCAGTGGTCTGGAGACGCAGCTGCTGTGGTCCACCGGCGCCGGCTCGTTCCTGGCCGGGCCGAACGCCGCCGCCGACAGCACGTCTACCAGCTCGAACACCGGCGTCAGCGCGAACTTGTCGCTAGCGGGCAGATTCGGGCTGTCCGCCGGAGAGGGCAATCAGCACAGCATCTCGCGGAACCGGGGGCGCAACCAGGACCACCGCGTGTGGCTGCACCCCGGCGACACCGTCTCCGAGGCCGACGTGCCGTTCGTCTTCCGGTTCCGCGTCGACTCCGCGGCCCTGGCCACCGCCGCGTCCATGCTGCCGCACCTCCCCGAGACGCTGCTCCGTCCCGTCCTCCCCACGTTCGCGGCCGACCACGTGGCGAAGAGCGCGGCCTGGCTCGCGCACGCGGGCGGTGTGCACGAGGTGGTGCGCCCCTCGCTCAGCGCGGTCGCTGAGGCACGGGCCACGGCGAGAGTCCGCTTCGTCTCCGACACCGTTACGGTCCGCTGGCCCGGCCCGCTCGTCCGGCCGTCCGTAACGGAGCACGACCCTGCCCAGGGACCGTGGGTGCCCGCGGGCGCTGCCGCCGTCGCTCCGCAGCCTCCTCTGAACACCGCGTGGCGGCCGACCGGCGTCCTGGAGGTCCACCACTTCGACGCCTTCCCGCAGCTTGCCCGGGCGCTGGAGGCGGTCACGCCCGGACTGGCGGCGCAACGGGACCCGATCTCGCCGCCACCGTCCACGCAGGGCATGCTGATCCGGCTGCGCGAACTCCTCGATGACCGCAAGGCCACGCCGCAGCTCCTGGGGGCGGCGAACATCGCGCCGTTCGTCGGCAGTCACGGAGCCGACGGCACGACGATCCAGGTCCAGCTGTACGACGCGGTCACCGTGGTGTCCACCGTCTTCTCGGCGGACAGCGCCGACATCACCACCCTCAGCGCCTCCTCCGGGGTCTCCACCACGACCGCTCCGGCCCTCGGTGTGAGCGGCGGCGAGGGCTTCAGCCTCGGCATCTCGGCGGGCAACCGCCCCCAGTACGCGCGGTCCTCCGGCGCAGCCCTCCAGGAACGCCGCTACCGGCGCTCGGGCACCACGCAGGCATCCCCGGACGGCACGGGCGCCACCGGCTACCAGGTCGCCGCGGTCGCCGGGATCACCTTGACCGGGCCGGGCGGCGTACGGCGGTACGTGGTGGGCAACATCCACCTGCGCGCCCTGGAACGGCCGCCGTCCCCGGCACTGAACGGCGTCGAGTTCGCCGTGGCCGCCGACGACGCGGCGCGCGCCGCACGCCTGCCCGATGACGCCGCGCAAGGACATGCTCCGGCACCGCGGCTGCTGGCGGAGCTCCTCGCCGCCGTGCAGCAGTTCGAGGGAGCGGGCACCCGCCCCGCACGGCTTCCCGAAGAAGCCGACTGGCAGGAGACCCGCGGCGACGCCGCCGCCCTGATCCGGGCCCTTGAGAGCCGAAGTGCCGGAACCCTGGCGCTGATCGCCCAGCCATCGGGACAGGCCAGTGACATGCAGGCCCTGGCCGCCTATCGCATCCGTGAGGGCGGGGTGCGCTGGGCCGTCCTGAATCCGGCGGGGGCCCACGTCCTTGACGGCACCGTGGCTCTGGACGCCGACGCCCGAACCGCCCTCTTCGACCGGGAGGGCAACCCTCTCGACACTCTCCTTTTCCCGCCGGTCACCCCGGGGGAGGAGTCCGACGCCCGGGAAGCTCAGCCCGCCGACGACGCGACGGGCGGCCCCGGCACGTCCGCCGCCGAGGAACACGCCCTTGAGGTGTTGCGGGGAGCCGGCGAGCCTGTCCGGCGGGAGCAGACGGACAGCGTCGGGACCGGCGGGAACGACACGGTGAACCGGGCGGACACGCTGGGGCATCATCAGCCGTTCGCCACTTTGGACGCCGAATCCCGCCGCGACGTCGTCGAGGGCGTGAAGCGCTTGCTGGACAGGGCGGTGCCCGACGCCGCACTTCGGTCGCGCTTCGACACGAGCATGGAGAACGTGGGCCGGTGGCACGACGCGCTTCCCGGCACCCACCACAGGCAGCCGCTGAACGCGCGGGCCTCTTCGATCGCTCTGGCCCTTCAGAGTGGCGGTCACGTGACGCTGCCAGGCGGTGCACCCACGCGGCAAGGCAAGCGCAGAGCACCGCAGGGGACGCATACCCGACACCAGGCCGGCACTGAGCAGGCGACGGCCGGTCCGTCCCGGCGCGCCGACCGCGATGCCGCCTCCGCCGTGACCGAGCGGCGACTGCCCTCGGCAGGCGCCGATGCCCAGCGTGAACTGGGCATGCTGGCCTACCGGTTGTGGAGGGACCAGAGCAAGGACTACATCCCCCAGAACAAGTCATCCCATTTCGCCCCATGGCATCCCGCTCTGATCCAGAAGTTGCGGTTCCCGGTAGAGGCCGACGACGACGCCACTTTCGGCAATGTGTGGGAATATCTGCGTTCCTCTTACGATAAGAAATTGTCGATCGTGGAGATGCAGCATCTCCACAACGACTACGTGACATCTCGTAAAGAATGGTTCGCACCGAATGAAACGCGGGAAGGCGCGTTGGTTGAGAATTTGCCCTCAAGTGAGTCGGAGGTTTGGAACGCCAAAATAATGATGGCCATCCGTGGCTATTACAGGGATGCCAATTCGATTCTGCGTCCCGAAAGGGTCGGACGTAGGCCGAAGTACGATACTGTGGTGAATACCCCGCTGGGTGCGGCAAAGTTGGGCCAACATGTTGATGGCCTGGTCCGGAAAGGGGTGAGATGGGTCGACGGTCCACTGTTGGCCGAGTGGGAGAGCGTGGGTCTTCCCCTCAGCTTCGGCGAAATCCGCAAGGGTGACGGCAGACCGGTGTGGCACCTTCCCCAAGGTTCCCCTGGCTCACGACTTGACCTCAGGGCGGAGCTGGCCGCGTACATCGAGGCTTATCCCGAAAGTTACGGGGATGTCCCTGGGGAGGGTGCGGTACAGGATCTGCGCGATGTCGTCCAGAAACTTCTGGTAACCGGAATGAAGGTTCGGCTGTCCGGTTTGCTGGAGTTTGATCTTACGGAATTCGGGCTGTCGCCGCACAAAAAGGAAAACGGTGAATGGTGGATCGACACGGCTGCCATCGCCACGGCGCAGGCTCACTTCATCGATCAAGGTTACGCAGACAGATTCAGGCACGGCTTCGTTACCCCGTTGGATTATAAGGGAATCGCGAGAGACGGCGCTTCGATACATGTGGGATTGCTGATCCACACACTGGCGGTGCATGGAAAAACGACTCTTTCCGAAGAGGTGCGCGAGGCTCTGGTCCGAGCCGGTCTGGACCCGCGGCAGCACGGGGAGGACGGCCGTTGGTGGATTCACCCCCGGAGCACCCCGTCAAGCTCGTTCGCGGCTGGGAGAATCCGTCCCCGACCTGAGTTCATGCTCTACGCGCCGGGCCACGGGGGCGAGCTGCATCCTGCGCCGGTCACGGGACCTGAGCTTGCGGAGCACGGCGCCGGCCGTCACGGACTGGCGGTGCAGGACGTCCCGCTCGACAGTAACCGTGTCCTCAGCGCTCTCGTCCTGTCGGCGGGGCTGACCGACGAGAAGGGAGAGCAGGCAACGGTCGAGCTGACGCGCGTCGTCGCAGTCCGTGCCTTCACGTCCAACGGGCAGCTGGTCTGGGGGGACAAGCTTCTCCGCCCCCAGGCCGCGCTGGCCGTGGCAGGAGCGGAGACGTGGACCGGCGCCACGATGCCCGCGACCGACGGATTCCTGCAACGCGTCAGGGACATCGGTGCACGCCAACTGAGCACCGAGGCAAGGAAAGCACTCGTCCGCGTGCTGGAGAACGCCCGATACGCACGCGTCTTCGCCGGCTTCACCGCAGGCGCCGTCGCCGTGTCCCATGGGGTGAGACTGACGGTGTTCGCCGTGTCGGACACCGGGGAGGCGTCGGCCTATCGACTGACGACTGCGGGACGTCCGGCCATACTGGTTCGTGCCGACGGCGACCGGCCCGACTCCGAGCGCTGGCTGGCCGCCTGGCCCAATGCGGACGCTGCCCGTGCGGACGTGGACGAGACGCTGGCCTTGTGGGGGCAGTCACCGGCGTACCACGGGGAGATCGTCGACACCTACACCGCGGAGACGCCCACGCTGGACGCGGTACGGCGGGCCGCGGTCATCACCGTGCGACGCCTGCTGAACCCCCAGACCGTACCGGTGGAAGAAATCCTGGGCCGGCTGCGAACCCTGCCCACCACCGGTGCTCCCTCCGACAGCCTGGCCACCGTCGTTGAGGTAGCCAATGATCTTCTCCGTCTCTCTGCGGACGACGTGACTGCCGGCCCGGAAGAACAGGAGCCCGCCGCAGTCGTTGAGGCCGCGAGCACGAGCGGTGGTCCCACCGGCCGGTTCGAGGCGTTGCCGGACTCGTTGGACGAGGAGAACCGGGCACGGGAGACCGGCGTACTCCAGGGCGCGGACATGGGCCGGCACACGGCGCTGCGGGTCGGAGCCCACGGCTTCGACCCGGTGGCAGCGGGCCTGCGGGCGGGCAGCGCTGTCGAAGTGGTCGGAATCCGCCAGGGGGCGACGGAGTTGGCGTGGGCGCAAGGGGCGCCGCAAGCGGACGGAGGATTCAGGGCGGCTGAGCAGTGGCACACCTACGCCAACTACTTCACCAACTCCGGCTCGGCGTTCTCCTACGCCGTGTCCAGTAGCGGAGCAGTGAACCTGCCCGACGGCCGGGTGATGGTGACGGGCATCTGGTTCCGCTATGGCGACGACTTCGTGCATCCGCCGTACGGCACGGTGCCCGCTCTGTTGCTGCGGGGGGACAGCGGCTGGATCGGTGAGGTGACCAACTGGGAGCAGCTACAGGAGACCATCCCGGTTGGGCCGCTCTACCTGCTGACAGCCACGGCGGCCGGACTGTACATCTCCACGGACATCGAGGCCAGCGAAGCCGTTCTGACGATGCGCCTTCCGCTTGCCCCGGCCGTGGCGTCGTCCGCCGACATGACAACGGCCGGGCCGCCCCAGATACGTATGGCCCGCACCGACGAGGCCATGGCGGCCGGGCTGCGGCGAGCTCTGGAGGACGCCGAGAACATCGAAGCGGATGGCGGGACGGCGAGCCGGCTGCGCAGGGCCCTCGGGACGTTCTCGCAGGGTGCGGCGGCAGTTCCGTCGGGCCCGGAGACGGTGCGGGGCACGGTCAATGCGGCTTTCACGGCTGTGCCCGCCACCGACGCCGACCTGCGTGGCATCCGGTATTCGGAAGCGGCATCGGCTTTCGAGAGGAGGTTGGCCGAGCACGTCATGACGGGCATGCCCGTCGTCTCGGCACAGATACGCGTGCTGACGCAGGCCGCGTGGGCGCTGGTCGAGCAGCGGCAGCCCGTCCAGCTCAAGGCGTTCGGCCGCAACGATCCCACCGCTCCCGGTGCCGTCGGCCTCGACCTCTCGGTCTTGGAAAGCACCGTGAGGGAGGGCAACCTTCGTGAGCACCTCGCGATGCTCAACTTCGCCGCGGCCGGTGGCGCTTTCAAGGGCTTGTTCGATGTACCGCGTCATCCGGTTCTGCATCAGCGTTCGGAACCCGCGGGAGGACTGGTCAGCAGTGGGGTGTCCGGGTCGACCGTTGCACTGCTGGAGACGGCCGCCCGGCTGAGTGAGCTGACCGACGTCACCGTCGACATGCGCCTGGTACGGCTGGCCGCTGTCGGAGGGTTCGTTGGTGTCGGCCACCACACCTTCCACGAGGTCATGCTCGCTGCGCGGCTGTGGGAGAACGACCGAGGTGGCGTTCACGGGCTGGATTACCACGACGACTGGCTCCGTTACCGGCGGATCGAGCCGCTGACGGAGGAAGACCTTCGCCGATTCATTGCCGTGCAGGGGTTGTTCCCTGACGAGCACGCCGTGTTGGGGCCGACCGCAGATGTCCCGGGGTCCGGCGACGAGACAGACGGGCCCGACAGCCTCACCGCGGTGCAGCAACACGTCCTTGAGGTGCTGAGGGCGCCTGACGCACCTGTGCCGCTGGATGACTCGCCCCGACCTGTTGGGGACATCGACGACTCTGTCGGCCGGCCGGACGGGGATTCCGTTCGTACGACAGAGCGCTCGGACGACCGTGGTGACGAGCAGGCCCTGGAGCTGGTGGCGGCGGTGGACCACGAGCTGAGGAAGCTGCCGGGCACAGCTGAAGCCAAGGCCGGGGCACCGGAGGTCATGAGCGTCCACGACGCTCTGACCAGGTGGCAGAAGCGGCTTCCCCTCTGGGAGAAGGCCGAGCTGATGGCGCACATCATGCGGTTCGGCGAGCCGCCGCGGATGCTGGGCGGAGCGAAGAAGAAGAGCAGAAGAGGGGCGCAGGGCGGCGACGACACGGTCCCGCCGGCGCAGGGAACGCAGAGCTCGTCGCGGGCCGCGGGGCAGTCGGCAGCCACCTCCGCGAACACCTCCGCAGAGCGACTCGTTTCCGTCGCCCGTGCCTTGACGGAGAAGCTCCCCTACCCCTCTGACCTGCCCCCCGAGAGACTGCTGGCGACTGTCCGGGAGATCGAGGCCCGTGCCTCGGAGGAGTCGATGCAGCGGCTGCTCCGCCATCCGCATCTCGTCTACGCGGCGGTGCGGCAGCCGCTGCTGATCGGACTGTTGAGAGGGCACGCCGGACTGGTCGATGCGCTGAGCAAGGCCCACGACCTGGTGAAGTCGTTGGTCACTGCCAGTGACAATTGGTACCGGGCGCAGACGCCGCAGTCGGCGGAGATCCTCAGCAGGGATGAGGTGATCAGCGTCTTGGAGACCGACAACGAGGCCCGCGCGGTTCAGTTCGCGTTCCCGAAGATCCTTCAATTCCTCAACGGGCGTATGGACGTACTGCGTACGCTCGTGAAGCTTGACTCCTTCATCAAGCAAATCGTCGGAAGCTCACCGGAATTCGCGACCGCTCTGCTGGGTTTGAACGACCCCGTCGAGGCGTTGTGGCAGCTGAACTCCGAGGCGGCGCTGCCGTTCGTGCTGACGGTGAAGCTCGCGGACAGGCTCTTCGAAACTGAGCGGTTCTACGCGACCTTGCTCGTCGATGAGGGACTGCGGGTTGCTATCCGCCCCTTTCCCGAACAGTTGCGTGTCGTTCTGTCCTCGGCGAGCGCCCTGGAGTCGGTCAGGGCGAATCCGCGTGTAGTGGAGATCTTGAGCCGGTCACCCCTGCTGACGGATGTCCTGGAAGACATGCCGAGGACTGCGGCGCGGCTGTTGTCGGCCGAGGAGCGCATCACGGCGGCAGTCGACAACGCCGCGGTTGCGCTTGCCCTGTCCCACGACCCGCTTCGCTACGACGGCGTACCGGACAGGGATCTTGTTCAGGCGCTCACGGAGACGCGCATGCCTGCGGCCACGACGTCGACCGTATCCGCGATGACTTCGGAAGCGGTCGGACAAGCCACGGGCGCCGCCGTGCTGAGCCACCTCATCAAGGTCAGTCCCGCGGTGCGGGCTGTGGCGACGAGCAGTGACACCTCGCTCAAGCGCGTGATGCTTCAACGAGAAGACCTGCTGCGGCGTTTGGCCCGGTATCCGGAAGGGGTCGTCCATCCGCACGAATTGCGCCGTATCCTCAGGACGGAAATATTCGAACTACCCGCCGACAACGAGGCTGCTTTCTCGATTCTGAAAATGGCGGCACGGTATACGATCGTTCCCCTCTTTATTCGGCATATGTCGAAGCAGTTGATAGAGGCGACAAACGCCATGGTCGCCGAACTTCCTGAACTGTGGGATCTGCTGCCCCGGTCGCCGTTGCTTGCCTACCTGTTCTTTACGTATCCCGGTTTCCTGCGGTACCTGGATCTCGAAGAGGCGGCGTTCGATCCATGGCTCGCCGGAACTGCGAAGCGCTCCAGATCCGTCCTTCAGGTGTCCACGACGGGAGTGGCCGATCTGCACACAGCACTCATGACGAGGGACGCGGCACTGGCGCGGCTGCTGGCTCGTCATCCGTCGATCGCCATCGAGCTGGCCGGAGAACAGCGGTGGGGTGCGGTCAGGGACAACGTGCTGGACTTCCCGGGGTTGCTGCCGCGACTGCTCGGCACTTACGGAAGCATGTCCGCAACCCATTGGAAGGCACTGCTGACCGGCGACGTGGTCGAAGCCTTGGGTGAGTTCGCGGGGCTGACCGCTTCGGAAGAAGCGCGGGTGGCTGGCGCGGATACCGTTCGGCCGGGCGGGGCGCTGGCGGAGGCGATGATCAGATTCCCGCGACTGCTGCGTGAAGCGGTGGCCCGGCCCGGGTTCGTGAAGGTGTGGAGAGAGCATCCTGGCGCGTTCGACGAGTCGGCGCGTCAGGTACTCGAACTGATTGATGACGTGCGAGGGAAGGGTAGCGATCGGGCCTTCGAGGAATCTTTCGATCATCTGGTGAAAGCGGTTGAGTCCTCGGGCGAGCTTCTTATAACCGAGGAGGGACTCGAGCTCTACCCGTTTATGGGGAGGCTGCTTGACATCATGATTTCCGGCTGGCGAGGGGAAATGCCTGCGGATGTGGTGGAAGTGGAGGCAGGGGCGGCAAATATTCCTGGGCTCTACGAGGTGATGCCGACTTATAAAGCCGTGCTCGAACGTGATGAGTTGCGCCTTGTCGCTATTTCCAACCGGTACTTCGCCCAGGCGCTCATGGGTGCGGGGCGGTTCCTCGACCTGATGATGATCCGTCCCTCGCTGGTGCGGCTCTTCGAGCGTGACCCGTTGATCATGCGACAGGTCGCTAGCGTAGATTATTTGCCCGATCTGCTGGCGGACGATGATTACGCATTCGGGTTGTTCAGCGAAAATTCTGGATTTCGGGAAAACACCTCCAGGGTTGATATGGTAGAAGAATACCGACGAAACCCTGAGATTGCTCCGGCTTATCATTCGCACCCGGAACTGATAATGCCGGATATGCAATACATTGCGAGTCTGGTGCTCAAGAGTGAGGCGATCGCGCGGGCAGTGGTGCAGCGGCAGGGGACGATGACGGCGTTGGGCCGGTCGCCCGGGCTGGTGAGCGTGCTGCTGGAAGCGACGGAGCGGGTGGCGGAGGCGGTGGTGGCCACCCCGGGACGTCTGGAGGCTTCCGCTGATGAACCGACTCTGGTCTTCGTGTTGGCGCATGCGCCGATCCTGGCGCACGCACTGGGGGAGCGGACCGATGTCGCCGCCGATGCCGAGTCGTGGCGTCGGCTGCTGGGCTCGGCCGAGATCATGGGACAGTTGACGGCGCATCCCGATGCCACGTGGACCGTGGTCGAGCCGACGGTCCTGCGGGCGGTCTCGGCGGTGCCCGGATTCGTGCGGGTACTGGCGTCCGTGGCGCCCGCGGTGCGCAGGGAACTGAGTACGCCGCGGGTGACACGGCTGGTGGAGCGAGCGGGCAAGGACCTGGTCGGCGCTCTGGTGGAGCGTCCGGAACTGGCTGTCGCGGTGGCGACGTTGCGGGGCCTGCCGGAGGCGTTGACACGCCGTCCCGGACTACTGCGGGATCTGCGCGGGCGTCCCGAACTGGTGGAGGGGCTGCGCGCCAACCGCGCTCTCGTCGACGACGCGCTGGCGGACACCCAGGTGTGGCGTCTGGCCCTGCGGCATCCGGCGCTCGCCCAGCACATGAACTCCCGGCTGCGGAACCTCCTGCGGCACTACCCGAAGTTGTCGGACGTACTGCTGGCACGCGGTGCTGAGCTGACCGCCGAGACCTGGGGCACGCTGCACAGGGCTCTGTCGCGGGGCGGCGTCCCCGCCCTGCTGCGGACGGAGGGACCGCTGGCCGGATTCGCCGCGGCGTTCGTGGAGCGGCCCCTGTGGCAGCAGCGGGCCGTGGACGACGACGACTTCGCCTCCGGTGTGCAGCGCCTTGCCGCGAAGCGGCTCCTGGCGGACCTGGTCACCGCCGAGGACCCCGGCCGGTTGTCGGCGGCACTGGACGCCCTGCGAGCCAGGCCGGGGTCGGTGGCCGTCCAACCGGTTTCGACGGCCGGGAGCCGGCCTTCCGGAGCGGTGACGACGCAGCCGTCCGTAACAGTGGCGACCGAATCGCGCCCCGAAGCACTTCAGGCGCTACCGCCTGAAGTGACGGATCTGCTGATGAGCGCGCAGGGCGATCGGGTGGCCGCCGACATCGCGGTCCACCCGGAACTCCTGCCACTGCTGAGCGCTGCGCCGCCGATCGCGCAGGAGATCGCCGCGCACCCGGACCGGCTGGAGTCGTACACGTTCCATCCCTTCCTCAAGAGCCAACTGCCACGAGCGGATCGTTTGGTCACCGGACCGGAGACGGCACAGAAGGGGCAGTCGGCGTCGGACCGCGATTTCGAAACGTACTTCGCGGCATTCGTCGAAGCGATCGACGTGGCACCGGGAGACCACTACAGCGCGGTCCGGGACGCGGCGCAGCACGCGTGGCGCCGGGTGGCGGCAGAGAGGGCAGGCGTGCTTGCGGAGCACGCGCGGAACGTCCGTGAGATCCAGCCCGGCGCGGAAAGCACCTGGCGGCTCAGCGGCCGCGTCCATTACGCGGGCCGGATGACGGCGGAGCGTCTCGCTCACGTGCTGCCGGCCGACGTGGCGCAGAATGTGGCACTGGGCCAGGGCGTGCGGGAGCCCCGCGGGGCCCGCCAGCTCAACATGGCGTTGCACGCGCACATCAACCGGGGCAGCGGCGGCGTGGCGTTCGTCTACGTGCTGGCGCCGGACGGCCGGGTCGACACGCTGATCTATGAGATGAGTACCGACCGGGCGGGCAACAACGACTACCGGTGGAGCGGCAGCCAGAAGCCCGTCTCGGGCCCTCCGTCGCTGGAGATCATCGCCAACGATCCGGTCCTGCGCGCCTCGCGCGAGCTGCTCGCCCGGCGCGAGGACTGGGCGCGGGAATTGAGCGAAGCTGCCCGGCCGCCCGCGCAGACGGACGTGGTCCGGCGGAGGGTCGCCGCGGCGGCCGCGCTGAACGAGGCGGTGAGGGAGTACCACAAGGCGCTGGGTGTTCTGCGTGCCACCGTCATGCGCGACGGGGGAGCCACCGGCGGTGGCCTGAAGACGGCTGCCGAGGCTCTGCTGGCTGCCGGTGAGTCGATGCGCGGTGTGGGAGCGGAGGTCTTCGAGCAGTTCTGGGAGCAGGCGGCACCGGAGGACCAGCAGGAGATCGCCACGGCGGTCGAGGACCTTTTCGCCTCGTCGGCGCCGCGGAGAACGGCGCGCGAGCTGGGCGCCGTCGCACTGGCCCACCGGGAAGCCGGTCCGCCCGCGGCGCGAGCCGTGGCACGGGCTCTGGTCCGCGAGGCCGGCGTCCCCCGGCCCGGGAAGGTGCGTGGCGGGCACCCGGAGACGGCACCCGCTGTCACGTATGAGGTGCCGACTGCTCGGGAATCCGTATCGGAGGTGTCGCCCGGGGTGATGACCGGGGATGTCCTCCGGCCGGTGGGGGACCTCTCGGGTGGTGAGGACGCTGTCGCCGTCACGTCCGGGCGGGTGGACACGGAGCGATGGGTTCCTTATGGGCGTGGCGATGTCGACGCGTTTGTCATCGACGCTCGTGGCGACGGTTCCCGGCATGTGACCCGGCCGGGCAATTCGGGCGAGTTGACCCGTGTCGGCTACTCCTGGCAGTGGCACGTCAGTGCCGCTGATCCGGCCGGACGTCTCCATCTGACCCGTCGGATCCATCTGCGTTCCGACGGAGTCGCTCCCGGCCGACTGGATGAACTCAAGCAGGACGTACTGAGTACCCTCGACACCTTGGTCAACCAGCCCGGTTACCGTGTGCCCGTGCCTGGTCTGGGCGTCGGCGAGGGACCGGTCCTGCGGGTCGAGGCCGAGTTCGTCGACGGGTCCGGTCCGGACGGTGCCGATTCGGTCGTGACGGTGCGGCCGGGTCTTCCCGGTCGGCGGCAGATGGTGCAGGACGTCTGGTACACCGACGTTCGGCCCGAGGCGTATGTGCACGAGATCGTCCATGGCCTCGGTGTCCGTGACGACGAGGCCGATCCGCGGGTGCTCCTTGTTCCGGGCGGTCGTACCGGCCCGCACGCCGATCCGGATTCCTCCAGCGTGATGGGGCCCTTCACCGCTGAGACCCTTGGTCGCCCGCTCATCCTCACCGACAACCACCTCCGACAGATCGCCGAGGTCTTCGCTCCGCACGCCCGCTACCCGCAGTTCCAGGCCCGGGACACGTCCGGCACCACCGTCCAGCCGGCCGAGGCGGCGGACTCCGCCGTGTCCTCTTCCGACCGCATGGCCGCGGTGGACTACGACTATGTGAGCCTCGACGACGCGCCAGTGCTTGTGGAGAGCCGGCCCGACGAAACCCTGTGGCGCTTCTCCAACAAACCGCCGGAAGAGATTTTCAAGTACGGCTTCACGGCCACTGACGAAGACAACGTCGTCGAGTTGACCGAATGGGTGGAGGAAGATCCTCGGGCGCAGTACGTATCGACCACCCGGGACCGTGATCTGTGGTTTAAGGGCAGGCCCTACCGGTACGAGATCGATCCGTCCCGGAACTCCGATCCGACCGGTGTGGATTTCAACGCCACACTCACCGGGCGGGAGGAGCACGACCACGTGACCTACTACGGGGTCGAGCAGGAGGTGGCCTTCACCCGTTGGATCGATGCGGAGGCCGTCGTGCGCGTCTACGACAGACCCAACGACCGCACCGGTGTGTGGAACACAGCGACCTGGAGCGTCGATTGGACACCTGGCGACACCACAGCGGGCGAGTCCTTCGCTGGTCAGGTCGACACCGCGCCCGCAGTCCACTACGCCGTGTCCCAGGACGCGCCGTCCGCGGAGTCCGGTCCGCGCGTGGACGGTCCGATCGGCACCGAAACTGCCAGGGAGGACACGGAGCGCGCGGCTGAGGACTTCGAGCGGCGGCTCGGCTCGCACTATCACCACGACCCTGCCGCCTTGGACGCCGCCCGCGCGGCGGTCGGCCGCCTCCGTGACGTGCTGCGCGTGGCCTTCCCCGACGAGAGCGAGGAGAGCACCGCCGAGGCGTTCCTCGCCGACGACCCCACGATCGCCGGACAGACCGGACGGACTCCCGGCGGGGCGGCGGAACGCCTGGACGAACTGCTTGCTCACGGCAGTGTGCGTGAGCTCATGACCGCCTACCTCAACGCCGTGGGCGGGAAGGCGCTGTACGAGAACAAGCCCGACCTGCCGTCCTTCACTCGCCTGCTGAAGTCGCTGCTGCCCCCGGCGGCGGACGCGGATCCGGGCGCCGTCGAGGCACGCATGGCACAGGCCGCGGGCCTCGGGCTGGACGTCGACGGGCTGCGTGCCTACAACGACTTCCTGCACGGCGGCCGGCGCGCGGAACTGCAAAAGGCCGTGGAGGACGATCCCGCGCTGGCACGGCAGAGTCATCTCTTCGTCCTCGGCGACCCGTTCGCGGTGGGCAGTCTCGCCGCTTTCGACCCCGCCGGCCGGGGCAAGGATCCGATGGAGATGCCGCGCAGCCAGAACACCCGCGTTCTTGCTTCCGCACGTGACCGCTCCCTCGGCGACCGAATGAGCACCCCCAGGCACTACAGCGAACTCGGGGCGCCGCTCTCACCGCATGAGCTCTCCTTCCTCGCCCAGCATGAACCCGCCCTGACACTGGAGGGGTTCACGCTCCACGACATTCCGCTCGCCACCCTTGGGTTCGACCCGGTCACCGGCATGCCGGACCTGGCCGACCTCCTCGCCCGCCCGGACGTGTTCTCCGTCGAGGTGCACCGCGGCCCTGCCGTACCGGAGGCGGCAGGGCACAGCGCGGGCCTCGAGCCCGAGGGGGCCGTCCGACCGGTGGAGCGGATCGTGGCCGTCGTGCGCCAGGACGTCACCGTTGCGACGCCCCGCAACACCGATCTGGACAGCGACGCCGCATTCGGCCCACAGCTTCCGGTCGGCTGGGTGGAAGGCTCGGTCCGTATCGAGCTCGATGCCACCACCGACTGGTACCGGGAATGGCACGAACAGCGAAACATGCCCGTGGTGGCCGGTGTGTCCGGGACAGCATTGCGCGTGATGCGCTCATTCCAGTGGCTGAACGTAGCCGGAACGTCCACCGCTGAATTCCGCAAAGCACTGCTTGGCTGGATGCTGCCCGGCAGGGACCACTCGCTCTTCGAGATCGTCCGCGCGTTCCATCTCGCTGACGCGGCCACAGAACAGGAGGAACAGGCAACCCACACCGCACCCGAAGACCTCTACGCCGCGCAAAGTCTCATACCCGCACACCTCAGGAACCTCGCCCTCAAAACCGCACGGCAACCGGCCTCCGACGCGCACCTGTTGGCGCAGGTGCGCTCCGAGTTGAGCCGGCTGCCGGTCCCCTCCGGGCGCGAAGGGGAGGCGGAGCCCGGGGCGGACGCGATCATGCGGGTCCACGACGCCTTGGAGGAGCACGAGCAGGGACTTCCCTCCAAGGCGAAGGCCGAAACGATCGCGCACCTCATCCGGTACGGGGAACGCCCGCGCATGCTGGGCGGCGGCAAGAACAAGAAGAAGACCGGCGCTTCGAGGACCGCGGCGACGGCAGCCTCCGGATCCGGGACCGCTTCCGGATCCGGAACGACGACGGCCGAGAGTGCTCTTCCTCAGGTATCCCCCAAGATGGTCGGGGAATTGCGCGCTGCTGTTGCCCAGTTGTCCGGTTTTGTGGGCACGCCAGAACGTGCGCGCGTTCTCTCCGCGGCACAGCACCTGATGCGGCGACTGCCCTACCCTGAAGACCAGTCCGTACCCAGCCTGGTGCACGCGCTCGACAGTTTGATGAACTCACCGCAGGTGGATGCGGCGAAACGTGTGCTGGAGCACCCGCGCCTGGTGTATGCGGTGGCGCGCCAGCCTGCTCTGCTGGAACTGCTGGAGGACCACCTCGGCTTGATCGACGCGCTGAGCGCAGCCCCCGAACTGGTGAGCTCCCTGGCGGCGGCCGACATCACCTGGTACGAGGCTCAGGAACCGGGCATGGCGGAAATACTCAGTCGACCCGACGTGGTCAAGATGCTGGAGACGGATTCCGAGGCCCGCTGGGCCACCTTCAGTTCCTATGAGCTGCTGGGAGCCATTGACGGGCGTGCGGACCTGCTCCATACGATCCTGGATGTTCACGGCAATCTGTCCCATGTCGCCCGCCTGTCAGGCCCGTTCGCTCGCGCGCTGGCGGAGCTCGAGGATCCGCGCGAGGCGCTGTGGCAGCTGGCCAGCGAGCGCGCCATCCCGGCGGTCCTGTATACCCGGCTCTACTGGGGCGAGGAGGACAGCCAGGAGTTCTACAGGACGCTGCTCGTCGACGAGGAGCTGAGAGCCGCCATCCGGCCGTTCCCCGGGCAGCTTCAGGTCGTGCTGTCCTCTCCGGAGATGCTGGAGGTGGTCAAGGCCCACCCGGGTGTTCTGGCGATCCTGAGTAGCTCACCGCTGCTGACGGACGTGCTCGAAGACCTGCCCCAGCTGGCCCTGCGCCTGATGTCGGACGAGAATAAGATCGCCGCGGCCGTCGGAAACCCCGCCGTGGCTGTCACCCTCTCCCACCACCCCGACCACTACGACACGATCCCGGACGATGAGCTGCTGCAGGCGCTGAATGAGACAACGGAGCCACAGCATCCGGTAGAGGCGGATGGCCCGGCGGGGATGAGTCCCGAGGCGGTCGCCGGCGCCGATAAATTCGCTCAGCTGGAGCATCTCCGGGCTGCGCACCCCGTGGTGCGGGTGCTCGCGGAAAACCAAGATCCCCAACTCCGCAAACTGATGCCCCGCGACGACCTGATTCAACGCCTGGCCCGCTACCCGCAGGGCATCACGTGGCCCCATGAACTGCGACGCATTCTCGGCCGCGAGGAGCAGCCCGACCTGAAGTTGCCCGAGGACGACGAAATCGCCTTCGTCATCATGAGAGCTGCGGCGCGCCACGCCGACGTGGAATGGTTCTACAGGTCCGGCCTGCAAAAACTCCAAAAGCAGCTCGACCAGCAGCTCAGAAAGTCGACCGACCTCCGTCGGCTCCTGCCCGAATCGCCGCTGCTGGCCTACATGGTGAACAGTTATTTGCTGTCATTGCCCTTCGTCGATGTGGTGGAGACGGCGTCCAACCCGTGGCTCGCCGGCTCGCTGAGTGCACATGCCGATGACGACCTGTTTCCGGAAACCCCGGAGGGCGACGAGGGGAGAGCGGCGATGACCGTCGGCGACGCGGCGCTGGCGCGACTGGTGCACCGGCAAACCGCGCTCACCGTAGAGTTGTTGGATGAGAAGCAATGGCCGCTCGTCCGGGGCCGGGTGCTGGCATTCCCTCATGTGCTGCAACGGCTGACCCATGCGTTCGGCCGTATACCGCTGGCCCACTGGGAGCAGCTGCTTACCGGTGAGCTCTTCGAGGTGCTGGCGCGGCACATGGGCCAGGAGGAGCCTGCCGGCCAGATGACGGAGGCGTTGCTGCGGTTCCCGGACGTCCTGCGTGAGGCTGTCGCCAGGCCGGGTTTCGCGCGGGAGTGGGCTGCGCGACCCGAGGTGTTCGAAGAGCCGGCGCGACTTCTGCTCCAGCAGTACGCGGACGCGCGGGGGACGAGCGGCGGTCATGGGGTGGCCGGCCTGCTGGAGCTGATCAGCGAGACGGGCGCCCCGAACATCACCGAGCTGGGCATCGCACTCGACCCTGAGCTGGCACATCTGCTGGATCGCCTTGTCGCGGGCTGGGAACAGCGGACACCCGACCAAGGGATGATCCAGGAACTTAAGACGGTCGGCATCAGGGTGGACAAAGCTCAGATGCGCTCCTACCGGGCCGTCCTCGCGGACGACAGGTTGCGACAGGCCGCCGTGGCCAACCGTTCGCTGGCCCAGGCCCTCGTGGCCACGCCGCGCTTCACCGAGCTGGTCACGGTCAGGCCCTCGCTGCTCGATCTGTTCCGACAGTCATCGCAGACCCTGCGCAAGGTGATCCGCCTGAAGGACCTGGCAGGCCTGCTGGCCGACGACGACCGCCTTTTCGCGACGTTCAGTGACGACGAGGCCTTCCGTGCGAACCTGACCGCCGACGAGGTCCGTCTCTATCTGACGAACCCCGCGTACATCGACCTTTATCAGCGCTGGGATGTGGAACTTTTGATTCCCGCCGTGAAAAAGGTGCTTCCTCTCCTCAAGGAGCACACGGCGGTGGCCCGGGCTGCGAGTGTGCGGACGGACGTGCTGGAGGTGCTGGGAGAATCGCAGGACTTGGTGTCGTTGCTGGAGTCGGCGTCGCGGGACGTGGTGGCTGCGACGGTGGCTACTGAGGGGCGTCTGCAGGACGCCGCGGCCGAACCGGGTTCTGTGCTGAATCTGATGGGATTGCCCGCGGTGGCGGCGGTGCTCAGTGAACGGACCGATGTCGCCGCTGATGCGGCTTCCTGGCGGAAGTTGTTGACGTCGGCCGACGTTCTGGAGCAGCTGGACCTGCATCCCGGGCTGGCGGAAGTGGTGCTGGAGCCGACGGTGCTGCCTGTGGTGCTGAAGGTGCCGCGGTTCGCGGAGGTGCTGGCCCACGCGAGCCCGAGGGCGCGGACGCAGCTGACGAGGCCGCAGGTGCTGGGGCCGGTGCTCAGGACGGCCGGACTGGCTGATGCGCTGTTGGCGGACGGTGGGCTGCGTGAGGCGCTGGGTACGTTGCGGGGTCTGCCGGAGGCGCTGGCCGGCCGTCCCGCACTCCTTGCCGAGCTGCGTGAACGGCCGGTCCTGGTGGAGCAGCTGCGGGCTGACCGGACGTTGGTGGACGACGCGGCGGCGAAGAGCGCGACGCCGGGCGCCGATGTGTGGCGGCTGGTGAAGCGGCACCCTGTGCTGGCTGGGCAGATGCGGTCACGGCTGCGGAACCTCCTGGGCCACTACCCGAGGCTGACGGATGTGCTGCTGGCGCGAGGGGCTGAGCTCACCGCCGAGAGCTGGGAGCCGTTGTACAAGGCCTTGCTGCACGGTGGCGTGGTGGGTCTGGTGGCGGGCGACGGCTCGCCTGCCGGGTTCGCCGCGGCCTTCGTGGAACAGCCGCAGTGGCAGCGGCGTGCCGCGCAGGATGCGGACTTCGCCGCCGGTGTGCAGCGCCTGTCCGAGCAAGGGCGGCTGGCGGACCTGGTCGAGGCCGATGATCCGGGCAGGCTCCTTGAGGCACTTGACAAGCTGCGAGCCGGTTCGGGCGGCCCGGCCGTTCGGCCGGTGACGGCCGGACGGGTCGCGGGCGACGTGCGGGCACCGGAGCCCGTAGCGGCGGCCTCGTCCGTGCCGGCGAGTGCCCGGGCCCAGGCAGTGGTGTCGGCACGGGCGCTGCCGACGGAGGTGACCGAACTGCTGGCGGACGCGGTGGGCGAACGGATCGCCGCGCAGATCGGGACACATCCGGAGCTGTTGCCGCTACTGGAGGCGGCCCCGGTGGTCGCACGGGACCTCGCCACTCATCCCGACTCGCTGGCGTTCTACACGTTCCGCTCCTTCCTGGAGGAACGCCTGGGGACCGGGATCGGGACCGGGGACGGCGCCGCGGCCGCACCGGTGCCGGAGCGGGGAGGAGCACGGGGGCTTGACGCCACCTTCGAGCCGCATTTCGCCGCGTTCCTGGAGGCGGTCGACGTGGCGCCGGGCGAGCACTACCAGGCCGTGAAGGACGCGGCCCGGCACGCGTGGCTCCAGGTGGCGGAAGGGCACAGCCGTGCGCTGGCCCAGCGGGCGCAGAGGGTGAGCGGCATACGCGCCAATGCGTCCGGCACCTGGAGTCTGAGCGGGCGGGTCCGCTACGCGGGCCGGATGAGCGCGGAGGACTTCTCCGATGTGCAGCCCGGTGACGTGGCGCAGCGGGTGGCCCGCGGCGAGGCGATACGGGAGGACCGGACGGCCTGGAAGCTCAACAGGCCGCTGCACGCCCATGTCAACAGCGGCAGTGGCGGTCTGGCGTTCGTGTACGTACTGGCAC
The DNA here is from genome assembly GCF_042799415.1 of Streptomyces sp. NPDC057694. Classification (NCBI taxonomy): domain Bacteria; kingdom Bacillati; phylum Actinomycetota; class Actinomycetes; order Kitasatosporales; family Streptomycetaceae; genus Streptomyces; species Streptomyces sp. NPDC057694. The sequence goes on along the minus strand of NZ_JBHVIX010000036.1, from coordinate 20,130 downwards.
AGGACGGTCAGGTCGACGCACTCGTCTACGACCTGAGCAGGCAACGCTCGGACAACCAGTACAAGTGGAGCAGCAACAACGGCGCGTACATCGACGGTCCTCCGCCTCTGGAGTGGATCGCGAACGATCCGGTCCTGCGGGCCTCGCAGGCCCTGCTGGACCGGCGCGATGCCTGGGTGAAGGAGCTGAACGAGGCGGCAGTCATGCCGGCGCAGGCGGGTGCGGCCGAGAGGCAGGCCGTCACCGCCGCGCATTCACTTGCTGCCGCCGCCGCGGAGTACCACCAGGCGCTGGGCGCCCTGCGGACCGCGACGGCAAGCGGGTCGGGCAAGGCCACGGCAGGCAGGACGGGCAAGGCCACGGCAGGCAGGTCGGGCAAGGTCACGGCAGGTCTGGAGGAGGCCGCCGCCCGGCTTGTCGTCGCGGGCGCGGCGATGAGGGATGTGGGAGCGGACGTCTTCGAGTCGATGTGGGAGCGGGCGACGCCCGAGGAGCAGCAGAAGGCCGCCGACATCGCCGGGGACCACCTCACCTCCTCCGCGGGGACACCCGCCCAGGAGCCCACGGCGCGCGACCTCGGCGCCATTGCCCTGGCCCACCGGGAGGGCGGCCCCCTCGCTGCCAGGGTTGTGGCCCGTGCACTGGCCGGGCACCCCGTCCTGCCTCTGTCCGGGGCAACGCACGCCGGTCTGCGTGGTGGAGGCGACTCCCGTACGGCCGACGAACAGCCCGACGGTTTTGGCGCCTCCTCCTTCACCCCGGCGCAGATGACCGCCGTCATCGACGACCTCGATCTGCACGACCTTCCCGTCCACCTGGTCCGCCCGGCCCTTGAGTCCTACTTCCGCCTGTACCGGCCGGAGCCCGTGATCGGTGAGGAGGCCCGGGAGCAGCAGGCCGTTGTCCGCGCGGACATCCGGGCCGTCGTCGAAGCCGGCCTGCGCGCCCAAACCACCGCCGTCTCCGGGGAGTTCCCGGCCAGGACGGTGCGCGACGCCATCGACACCGCCGCCCGGCAACACGTCGCCGCACGTCAGGCAGCCATCGGCACCGTCGGCTCCCCCGAGGACCGGTCCCGTTACGCGGATCTGAGCTCCCCCTCGGCCTTCCGCGACCAACTGAAGACGAGCGTTGAAGCACACCTCCGCTCTGCCCGACCGGACCACCCAGGCGTCACGTTCGGCCAGCTCCTCACCGCTTGGCAGAGCCTGCCCCACCTTCAGCGGCGCCTGCCGCTGGAGCAGCTCGCCCTCAAGATCGTCACCACCCCGGACATCCACCGCGGCACTTCGCCCGGCTCCGACACCGTCCCCGCTCTCGCCACGGCGGACGACCGGCGTGTTCACGACGGTGGACAAGATGAGGCGGGAGCGTTCCCTGAGGGGGCGCAGGTCGTGCACGCCGGTGTCCCGCACGCCTTGTACGCGCTGATGCTGGGAGTGGTGGCTCACATCGCCGGACAAGTCGGTGGGGACCTTGGTGGGCCGGATGGGCAGGGCAGGCTTGAGGAGGCGTTCCTGGCCGATGCTCAGGCGCAGATGCTGCTTCGGTTGCTGCCGGCCGGTGACCCTGAGCAGGCGGCCCGGGACATTGTCGGCCAGTGGCTGGAGGGTGCCGGGGCGGGGGCGACCGACCCCGCTCTTTCCGGGCCGGCCGCGCGTTTCGCACCGGGCGGTGGAGGGCCGGCGGAGTCTGCGCACGAGTTCCCCGGGGCGGAGCTGTTCGACACGCGGGGCTATGGCGTGGGCACCGGGGACCTGTATGTCACGCGGTCGGGCAGGCTGGTACACGTGGACGGGCCGCGTGTGCTGGATCCTGACCCTGACACCGGGCGAGGGCTCATCAGTCTGGCTGACATCGATCCCGAGTACCGGACGGGCGAGTTCGCTCGCGGCTGGACCGGTGAGGACGTCCGGCGGGCTGCTCTCCTGGTGCGGGAGAGTCCGGCACACAATGTGCCCGATCTGGGCAACCCCGGACGCAGGATCCACTCCGGCACGGTCGACGGCGTGGACATCGACGTGTCGGTGAACGGACGGGGGCAGGTGGCTGCGGTCCGTCCCTCCCAGATCGTGCGCTTCGCCAAGGGGCGCCATGCCCTCTCTGCGGACAGCGCACGGGTCCTGGGCGGTATCGCGGGCCGTTTGACGACCCTGGCCGACCGCAACGACAAAGCCAAGTTCCGTGGGCCCCGTGTCACGGTGCGCACGGTGGGGACCAGCCGGATCCCGTTCCTGTCGGGCTGGCTGGACACATGGCGGGCCGCCAAGGTCACCGACCGTCTGAGGGCAGAGGCGCGAGCGCTCGGCGCGGACCTGGACATCGTGCACAGGCACGAGGTGATACCGGCGCGGCAGGCGGCCGCGCTCGGGCCCGACGCGATGACCGCTCTGCGCAACCAGGTCGTCGTGACCGTGGACTCGTACGCGGATCACATCGGCAGGTGGGCCGTCGCGGCTCTCGACGGCGGACAGCCGCCCCACTTCAACATCTCGGCGTTCGCAGCCTCTTCCACCCCGGCACCGGACCGGGACGGTGCCCCCCGCACAGAGGCGGGCCAGGCGACCACCGAAGACACGGAACCGCGACCGCACCCGGCCACGGGCACTGTCGTGATCAAGGACGCGCCGCCCACCGACGGCGCGCGCCGCCCCGCCCTGCGGGAGAACTCCCACCGTGCTCCCGCCACCCTTCACCCCTCCGCGCGCCGCCGCGCGGATCTGGCTCCCCGGGTGGATTACCGCATCGGCGAGCCGAGGGACGGGGCGGAGCCCGCGCAGTATGTATCCACCACTCGAGACATCGGCACCCTCGGGAACGCCACCGAGCCCGGCCGGACGGAACAGGCCGACCGGTTCACCGAACCACTGGATACATACGGAACTTCTTCGGATCGGCTCGGTGACGATTCCCGGCGACCGGATGAACCCCATGACCATGAATCAGACGTCACCGTGTCGGCCGCGGCGGAGCCATACGGCATGGGGGAGCCGACTCCCGACACGGTCGGCGCCGACCGTCCCCTCGCGTCCGACGACATGGAACGACGCATACTCGAGGTACTGAGGGGGAGCGAGGAGGCACCGCGGTCGGGTGATCGCGCCCACGGCGCCGGGCAGACCCGTTCGGCCGACCGGATGCCGATCCCGCCCGAGGGCTCCGGCGCCGCCACGGTCGCCGACGCGACGGACGACGGTGCACCGGCGTCGTCGCTGGGTGCCGACTCACCGGTCGATCCTCAGGTCGACAAGAAGGCGTTGTCTCGTCGGGAGGAGTTCGACCGTGCCAGGCGGGTGCTGAGCAAGCTGCCGGTGGACTATTACGAGGCGTTGTTGGTGCGGGCCGCTGGTGTGATGGCCGGTCGTCATCAGCCGCCGTCGACGGTGCGATCGGACCAGGAAGCGGGGTCGCCCACCGCGCAGTACGCGGAGTTGCACGAGAACATCGTCCATCTGGTCGCGCACGCCGTTCACACGGCAGGGCCGGATGCGCGTCTGGACGATCCCGGTCATCCGGCGCGGGTGCTGTCCGAGCAACTGCGCAGGGAATTCGTCACCAAGCAGATGACCGGAATGGTCGGGGGCGCCATCGGCATCGAGATCGAGTTGCAGCATCCATTGCTACGTCCAGCGGACGCCGGCGAACTGGAATACAACACGGTCCTGGCCAATCACTCCTCCGGCTTGCAGATCGCGGTGGACCACCACCTCTTTTACCAAGCTCCTAATGGCCTGTTGTTCCCCTCTCAGGAGCGAGCCCAGTCGGTCAGGGGCGACAGAGTCCCGCTGCGAAGCGTGGTCATGCCGATCCCCGAGCTCGTGACGCCTCCAGGGGCTGCGCTCCGTGGCGAGGACAGCCGGATGCCCCGCAGGCTTTTGTTCGAGTCGATCGAGCGCACGCGTCGTGCTCTGGCGGAGACCGACCGGCGCATGAAGGTGCTGGGTCTGAGGGAGGTACTTCGCGAACAGGACGGCTGGGAGATCACGTCCGCAGGGGCCCATGTCGCGGTCTATCCCACACATGGAAGTTGGGATCACCCGGCGTACACCCAGTTGACTGTCGGAGTGCCTCGCACGGCACTGGGCGCCGTGCTGCAGTTTGCGGAGAACCAACTGCCTCCCGCAGCTCCGGTGTTGGCTCATTTGTCCGCCGCCGGTGACGGCTTCGGCCAGAGCGTCGCAGCGCTTTTCGCCAGCTGGCTGACCGGCCGACATGTCTCCGAAGGAGATGTGGCGTATCTGTCCGGACTGCCGTGGGTGAAGGAGATACACGGTTTCGCGTGGCTGCTGTTCTCTCATGTCACCGCATCTCCTTTGCAGGAGCGCTTCTTTTCGAACATGTTGGTGAAGAACGTACTGACGGCGGCATCACGCAACAGGCTGTCGGACGTCAGAGAGGCGCTCAGCGAGCCGGTGCGGTATTTCCTGGACAGCGAGTACATGCTGATCAGCCAACGGCTGGTCGACCATGCACAGCGGTTCGTGGAAATGCGTCGGAGGGCCGTCGGTGGCAATGCGCCTGACGCCCATGGTCTGCTGGACGAGGAAGCAGGCGGGCTCAGGATCGGCGACTATGTGGCATCGGTGCTGCGGGGCTCGGCGCACGGTGAGAGGGACGTCAGTCACTACAAGGTCATCGGCATGCACGCCTGGCCGATGGACAGCGTCGATGGCCATCCGCTGGTGCTGCTGGAAATGCGGCATCTCGGTGTCAACGCAGAGCTCTCGGCCCCGCAGGACGTCCAGAGGACTTATGACGGCCTCGCACGCCTGACGCAGCAGGAGTTCGACGCACTGCCGGAGCCCGGTCGGCCGGAGCCGGACATGGCGGAGGCCGCCAGGGACATCCGGCGGATTCTGGACCGCCCCGAGGTCCGCGACACTGGGGGTCTGTTGGCGCGAGCGGTGGCCCTCAAGGGCTTCGGCGTGAGACCGGGAGCGGAGCCGATGCTGCTGCCGTCGGCCGAAGAGCGCTGGATGGGCGCGCAGTTGGCCGAGTTCGCGTTCGGCCGCCTCCCGCAGCCGGAAGCTGTGGACCGTCTGCAGAGCCTCATCGACAGCGCCCGGGTGCTCTCCGGCTTGCCGCGCGATCACCCTCGGGCTCTGCGACCTGAGGACGCGCAGGGGCTGAGTGCCGACATCGACAAGGCCGGCCATGTTCTGGCCTGGCTGCGGGCGTTCGGATCGTCCACTCGACAGGACGCCGGCACGTGGCTGGGGTCCACGGCTTCCCAGCGTGACCCCCGTTCGACCGGTTCGTCGGCACGGGCCGCCGACGTACCTCTCGCTCGGCAGCCGTTCATCGGTGCTGTGGACACCGAGGATGCGATGGTTCAGGGGCTGCGCACAGCCCTGGAAGATCGGCGGGCCGAGCTTGCTCAGCAGCTTGGTGACGCCGCTGCCACCGGGCATGCGCTCGACGAGGCCGTCGCCGACGACCGGTTGTCAGGAGTCCTGCTCCGGACACTGGGTACCTACTCTGGCCAGCGGGCGAGTTCCGCTGCTGCCGGTGCCGGTCACGCCGATCCGCCGGCCGTCCCGTCCGGCTCCGGCGATGGCCGGCAGGCAGCGGCGCGCGGTGGGGAAGACGGCTTTGCCGAGCTGGACGGCGACTCGAGGCAACTGGTCACGACAGCGCATACCTCCGACCAGCGTGCCTTCACGGAGGATTTCCTGACCAGTGAGGTCAACCGTGTGCTGCGTGCGATGACCGGCGGGGAGCGCGAACGGGTCGGCGCGGCGGAGGTGATGCGCCTGCACTACGAGCGGTTCGGCAGTGAGGGAAGGCGGGAGGTGTTGAAGGAGCGGGCCGCTCTCATCGCAGCCTCCCTGGTGTCCTCCGATGCGCCGGGACTGCCGGGAGGAGCGAAGAAGAAATCCGGACGAGGCGTCGCCGGCCAAGCCGCCTCAGCGGCCACGGAGACCGCGTCCGGCAGCGATGGGACGGCAGACGGCCTCCCTCCGCTCGCCGAGAAGACGGTCCGTGAGGTGCGCCGCCTCGTTGGACTCCTGCCTGACCTGACGGAGCGTCAGCGAGCCCAGGTCATGACCCTCACCCAGGACCAGTTGCGGAAGGCGCCCCTTCTGCGGGCCACGTCAATGACGCAGCTGGTGCAGGCCGTGAACTGGATCCGCACTGGCGACGACGCTCTGCAGACCGCGTTGCTGCGCCATCCGTACGTGCTGAACGCAGCAGCACACCAACCTTTCTTGCTGAGTCTTTTGGCCCTGCGCCCCCGTACGATCGACCAACTCGGACAAGCGCCCACCGTGATGGACTGGCTGTCGAGGCTACCGGCCGCCTGGTTCAAGTCCCAGGACGAGCGCACGGCGGACATCCTGGGGCGGGAGGACGTCCTCGACGTCCTCGAAAACGGCCCCGACATGCGCATTTTGGTCGGAGAGTCTTCCCGCCTGCTGCGTTTCTTCGACGGCCGAATGGACCTCATCCGGCACGTGAGCGATATGCATGCTGATGTCCTGGTGCTCGCCGACATGTCGGAGAACTTCGCGACAGCTCTACTCGGCTTGGATGATCCTGAGGGTGCGCTGTGGCGGCTGGGTAGCGAGGCGGCGCTGACGACCGTCCTTTACCAGCAGGCCGCGCGTAAACGGGCAGGCACGGTGGAGTTCTACCGGGATCTGCTCACCGACGAGAGCCTGAAAGCGGTGCTGCGTCCGTTTCCCGAGCAACTCGGCGTCGTTCTTTCGAAGCCGGAGATTCTCCGAGTGGTGAAGGATTTCCCGGCGGTACTCGGCGAACTCGCCAAGGACGCGGAACTCACGGATGTGCTCGAAGACCTGCCGGAGCTGGCACTACGGCTGCTCCGCGACGGCCGGCGCATCGCGGCAGCGGTTAATAATCCCGCCACCGCCGTGGCCCTGTCCCATGATCCGCTCCGCTATGACGGTGTCGGTGACGACCAGCTGATCGATGCGCTGGAGCACACGACGGCGCCGCCGCGGCCAGTGACGTCCGCCAGCAGGGCCGGGACGGCACCCGCGACCCATGAGGTCAGCCTGCTCGCGCAGAATCCCGCCGTCAGCGCGCTGATGGCTCGTAAGGAGGACAGAGACCTTGCCCGACAGCTCTTGTCGCCCCTTGCATCGTCCGTCGAGCTGAGGCGCCGCCTGACGAATGCACCCCACGTGATCACCACGCCACACGTGCTTCGCCGTGTCATCCGCATGTCGGTACTCGGTCTGCATCTTCCAGACGACGATGTCCAGGCACTCAAGGCGTTGAAGGTCGCCGCCCGGCACGCAAATATGGCGGCCGTGTACCGCCACGACAGCAACTTGTACCACCGGCTGGATCTCAACGAGATTACGAAGAGGTCACCCGACTTCCTGGACCAGGTCTATCGGTCTCCGCGACTGGCGTTCCTGACCCGTCACTACAGTCAGTACGTGCTCGGTCTGCCTGATATGGAGTGGGAAGCGAGCCCTTGGGTGGCCGCTGCTTTGCAGCGCAGTGTGGATGTGCTGAGACGTTGGCACGAAGACGGCCCAGGTGAGTCGCGTGCCGCTTTGGAGGCGGGAAACTCGGCGCTGCTCCGCCTCTTCTACCGTTATCCCTCGCTCAGCCGTGAGCTCCGCACCAATGAATGGCAGAAGGTCGTCCGGAAGGTCTTGGCGGCGCCTGAGCTGCTCGGCTCCCTGACAGGTGTCTACAGCCGGATGCTGCCGGAGCACTGGAGGCGGTTCCTGACGGGTGAAGTGTTTCCGCTGCTCGCTCGGCGACTGAGCGACGGCGGCGGCACGCCGGGCGGACCGATGGCACTGGTGCTGATCAGCTTCCCGCAGGTGCTGCGGGAAGCTGTGGCACGTCCCGGTTTCCCGGCGGTCTGGGAAGCTGAGGCGGGCCGGTTCGACGATCTCGCACGCTCGCTGCTGGGTGCGGATGATGCCCGGAAGGAGGCGCGCGGGAAAGACACCGGCCAGGTGGTCGACCGTGCACTGTCCGGCCTCATCGAGGCCGTCAGGGAAGCGGGCGGGCGATCACTCGTCACCGAGGAAGGGCTTCCACTTTTTGGTTTTGTGGCGGAGGCGCTCGACAAACTCCTCACTGGGCTGCACCAGGGTGACAGGGCTCGGGCTCAGCGGCTTCTCACAGACGGGGAACCGGGTTCCGAGGCCATGAGCGAGGACGTCGTCCGTGCCTACGAAGCCCTCTTGGAGGACGACCGGTTGCTGCGGGCAGCGCGGAGCGACCGATACCTTGCGCAGACGCTTCTCTTCCTCCCCGGGTTCTTCGAGCTCCTCTTGGTGAGGCCGTCACTCCTCGACGTCTTCCGCCGCTCCCCGGAGATTCTGCGTGAGGTGACCCGGGTGCCGGGGCTGGACGCCCTGCTGATGCACGACGACTACGCCCTATACCTGTATCGGAGTCGATGGGGGGTGAGCTACTTCCTGGATGCCGCCTGGGTCGCGAATGTGCGGAAGAACCCACGTGCGATCAACGCCCTCGACAAGAGGGCTTACCAATTGACGCAGCAAGGAGCGCGTCATCTCCACACGATGGTGGATCGCAGCCCGGCGCTCGCCGCCGCCGTGGCAGAGCGTGAAGAGACGTTTCCCGCGCTCCGCGCACATCCACGGTTGGCGCAGGAACTGTCGAAAGCCACGGAGGCGGTGCTCCGCGCGGTGGTGGTGGCGCAAGGCCGCATGGACGCCTCGGCCGCCCGTCCCGAGCTGGTCTCCGCGCTGGCGGAAGCTCCCGAGGTGGCAGCCGTGCTGGGCGACCGGCCCGAGGTGGCCGCCGACGCGGAGACATGGACACGCCTGGTGGGCGACGAGGCGGTGATGCGCGGGCTGGCCGCTCATCCGGAAGTGCTGCCCATGGTGCTCACGACGGAGGTGCTGCCGTACGTGCTGGAGGCGCCGGCGCTGCTGGAGGCGCTGGCGCGCGCGGAGTCGGCGGGACAGACGGGACTGCTCCGGAAGGACCTGCTGGACCTGGTGCGGCGGGACGCCTCGCTGGCGGAACAACTGGCCGCCGACTCACCGCTGCGCGCGGTGTTCGCCGCCCACCGCACGCTGCCGGAGCTGCTGAAGGACCGGCCGGTACTCCTGAAGGCGCTGCGGACCCGCCCCGAGCTGGTCGAGGCCCTCCGCGTCAACCGGACCCTGCTCGACGAGGCGGCGCAGCGGAGCGAGGTCTGGGCCGTCGTGGAGCGGCATCCGGTTCTCGCGGCGTCGCTGACGTCCCAGGCACGCGGCTTCCTTCGACGCCACCAGGCCGTGACGGACCTTCTCGTCGAACACGCGCCCCAGGGGATGACGGCCGCCGAGGCGGAGACCCTGCTGAGGGCACTGCGCCAGCCGGGAGTCGCCTCGCTCCTCGCGTCGCAGCCGTCGTTGGGAACAGCGTTCGTGGCGCGGGCGCAGTGGCAGGAACAGGCCCTTGCCGACCCCGACTTCGTCAGCGATGTGCAGCGTCTGCTCAGGAAGGGCGACGCAGCAGGACTGGCCGATGACACCGACCCGGACGGCCTGCGCACGGCTCTCCTCGGGCTGCGCACGGAGGACGGGCTCGCCGCCGCCGGACCGGCGACGGCCGCGACCACGGCCGCACCGAGCGCGGAGACCGCGGCAGCTTCCACCCCCGCCGCGGACGGCGACCAGAGCCCCGTGACCGCGCGGCCCGCCGAGACCTCGCCCCTGGGCGTTCTCCCTCCCGAGGCGGTCGACCTGCTGGCCGGACCGGTCGGCCGCGGCATCGCGCAGGAAGCCGCGACCCATCCGGAGCTGCTGTTGCTGCTGGCGGCGGCACCGGACATCGCCGGGGACCTCGCGGCCCATCCCGATCGCCTGCACACGTATCTCCTGCGGCCGTTCGCGGAGCGGGTGCTGCCCGCGGCGCCGACGGAGGCTGCCGATCCCGACGTGGCCCGGCGCGACCTGTCGGCCGAGTCCGGCGCCTTCGACCGGCACTTCGCCACATGGCTGGCCTCCATCGACGTAGCAGCGGGCGACCGGTACGCGGCACTGAAGTCGGCGGCCACGCACACCTGGCGCGAGGTGGTCTCCGCCCGGGAGGCCGCCCTGGCGGCGGCAGAGGAGGACCGGGCGCGGCGAGCGGACGCGTTCCGGGCGCATCAGCCCGGCTCCTGGGAGCTGAGCGGCCGTATCCACTCCGCCGAGCGCATGGGCGCCGACAGCAACGTTCTCGTCGAGTACGAGAAGGTCCTGGCGGCAGTGGCCGGTCACGGCCAGGGTGTGCGGGAGGACTCACACGCGATCAACGTGGCGCTGCACGCGCACATCAACGGCGGCAGCGGCGGCGTGGCGCTCTTCTACGCACTGGCACCGGACTTCAAGGTCGATCTCGTCGTGTACGACGTGAGCACGGACCGCAACGTCAACAACGCCTACCGGTGGAGTTCCAGCCGACGGTTCCAGTCCGGCCCCCCTCCGCTGGACAGCATCGCCAACGACCCTCTCCTGCGACGGTCCAGGGAACTGGCGGCATCTGCCGCGGGCCTCCGGACGGCCGGGGCGGACAGCGCGGGCGGCGGGTCCGCGGTGAAGACTGCCGACCGGGCGGAGCTGCGGCTCGTGCGGGACGTGCGGGCCGTGTCCGAGAACGTGGAGCGTCTCCACGACGCGCTGGACGGGCTGAAGACCCGGGGTTCCCGGAAGGCAGGACCCGCTGCCGGCCTGAAGGCCGCGGCCGAAAGCCTCGTCCTGGCCGGGACCGCCCTGCATCGGCTCGGCGTGGACGTCTTCGGCCAGACCTGGGAGCAGCAGTCCCCGGAGACGTGGCAGGAGGTCGACGCGCTTCTGCGAGCGGTCCCGGGCGGCCTCGTCGAGCCGGGCGTGAACCACCGGCGTGGCGCTGTCGCGCTGGCGCTCGGGAGCAGCGGTCCGAAGGCTGCCCGAGCCGTGGCGCAGGCATCGGTCACTCCGGAGCAGGGGGGCACGACGGCCGGCGCCGATGCCGCTCTTCCCGGCGGTGGCGGGCCCGCCCGGACCGGTTCGGCCGCGGCCCACACGGAAGCCGGTGCCCCGGTCGCCGGGCCGTCCCGCCTGTCCGACCGGGACAGCGGGGACGGGGCGTCGCTCACATCGGACGACGTGTTCAGCGTCCTGACCACCTCACCGCAGACCGAAACCCCCTCCCGCCCTCGGCCGGAGGTACCCGGCATCGTCGAGCGCACCGCGGCTCTCCGGCGCATGCAGACCCGCTGGCACCGGATCACAGAAGACGAGGCGGGGGCTGTTCAGGCCGACGACGCCGGGACCGGTCCGGCCAGCTCGTTCGAACAGGCGCTCATCACCGCTCACGGTCTGCTCGGCGCGTACCAGATAACGCCGATGAGCCTGGAACACAGCCTCCTCGACGCCATCCCGACACTCACAGATCAGCCGTACGAGATACGTAACCTCTTCATCGTTGCCGATCACCTGCTGGAGAACCCGCAGGACTCCGAGGGAGCCGAAGTTCTCGCTCGCGCCCTCACCGGGCGACTGACTGCGCCCACCGGTCCCATGGGCGGGAACCCTGGAGCTTCCACCAGCAGGAGCGGGGCCCACCGGGACCGCACACCGGGCCCTGCGGTCCGCCAGCTCCCGACGGACCTGGTGAACGCTGTCGAGAACTGGCTGACCACTTACGAAGCTCAGTACAGACAGCGCTCCCCAGAGTTTCGGACCATCATCGAATACGTGCGTCTGTGGGTGAACAAAGGCGCCAAGGAGCCCGGAGACGTCCAGGCCAACGACCGCCAGCTGACGCTCGTGCGCTCGGCGATCGACGCCTGGAGTGCCCGCAGCCATTCGAACAAATCCCGTAAGAACGCGGTGGCCGACCTGCAGGCCAGCGTGGAGCAGCTTCTGGCGCACCTCGCGGGGTCAGCGTCGGCCGATGCGCGGAACGACAACAGGGCGACCACGAGTCGGGGACGTTCGGTCGAACCCCCCGCGGCCGCGCCGACCCAGCCGGTACGTCTGACGAAGGCACCCCGGGTCGGTACTTCGCTGGAAAGGAATGCCGCGGCCGCGCCGCCAGAGGGGCCGCCGGCGGTCCTGCGCCGAACCGGCAAGGGCAAAGAAAGGGAAGTGGCCCCTCCACCAGCGCAGCCGCAGCGCCCACGGCGCGGTTCGCTGCCCGGGAACCCTGTCAGCCGTCCAGCAGCGTCCCAGCCCCAATACCAGCCGCAGTCCCAGTCCCAGTCCCAGCGCCAGCCGCAGCCCCAGCCCCAGCCCCAGCGCCAGGAATCCGGAGACACGGCATACGGTGTGAACCATGCCCCGGAAAGGATCGATCACTGGGTCGCACGCACACGCCAGAATCCGCCTCCGGTGTCCAGGAATCGGACCGGGGCGCCGCTCATGCCTGCAATTCAGCCCACGCGCAAGGACAGCACCCAGCCCGCGATCCGGCCGGAGATCGCACCGTCCGAGGACGGCGAGAGCTCGTTGGGCGGTGGCTCCGCTCACGGAGTCCAGGCGGCACGTCCGCGGAGAGGAAGTGCTCCGTCCGCGCCCCAGCGCCCCGGACCGAGGCCGTTGCAGAATTCGGAGGCGCTCTGGGCCTCCGCGGCGAGGATCAGCCATCGGCACTACAAACTGCCGACCAGCTTCGAGCCCTATGTGAGGCGAGAGGAATCCGCTGCCACGAGCAGCGGCGACGTCAGGCCGAGCCCGCTCACTGTGCCGCGTGGACTTGACGGGCACCTCCCCAGGCACTACACCATGGAAGCCATTAGGGATAACGCCTTCCACGCCCGACGTCTCACCGAGCTGATCGAGGAGATGAAAAAGGGTCGGGTGACGTCGGATCTCAGTCGGCAACAGGTGAAGGAAATGCTTGACGACGAAAGGTCCGCCGTTGCTCGGAACTATCCACAATTGCATTCCTATGTGAGGGGTGCCGACGATCTGCGAGATGCTCGCGTTACGTCCTTGGAGCGGCGATATCTGCCGAACATGCGGTTGCCCTCTGGTCAGCCGTTGTACACGGTTCACTACGATGCGACCGACGCGCTGCGGGGTAGCCAGGTCGATAATCTGACCAAGGCCACGAGGATGATCAGCGAGCAGTTCGATTTCCCGCTGGGCAAGATAGAGGTGTACCTGTCAAAATACGGGGGCATGGATGTGCATGTCGGCGAGCGAGGCATAAGCGAACAAGTCGCGTCGAAGAAGAATTCGACTTCTGAATTTGTCCCGCCGAATCATTTGTTCATGATGCCGTATGCGAGTTGGCGGGAGAGGAGCTATGTGCATGAGTTGGCTCACTATTTCCACGAGCAGTCTCATCCTGGCGCCTTCTATGACCTCACCCACACGGTATGGGTTTCGGAGGGTTCGCGAAACATAGCCGGAAGAGTAAGTGACTATGCCGCCTCGTCGCCTGTCGAGTTCATAGCTGAAACGTTCGTGAAAATAGTTATGAGGGAAAGTGTGGATGCGGACGTCATGCGGATGTACAGGGCCTTGGGCGGCCCCCTTCCCAACAAGCGGCACGAACTGCCCGGATGGGGGCCCATCAGCATGGACGGGCCCCCTGGGGCGGCGGGGTGAGGCGGTAACTCCCCGTCGAGGCGGTTCAGCGCTTCGAGCGCGGCGCCGCGCACTTCGCGACGGGCGTCAGCCGGCCACCGTCACCAGATCGAACCGCCCCCACGGACCGGCGGCCGACGCACCGCATGCCGTGAGGGGAGCCGGGCCGGAGGAACTCCCGGAGGTCACCTACGTGTCCTTGGCCGACGGGCGCATGCTGACACTGCCGTCGGCGTTGCGCTCCGGCCGGAAGGCCTCCCGGGCGCCGATGGCGGTGCGGTTGGCGATCAGCGGTGACGACCCGCCGCCGTCGGCGCTGACGACCCGGCCGTTGGTACGGGCGCGCGGCGCGACGGCGCCGTCGCCCAGGGCGAGCCGGTCGCAGCGCTCCCAAGGACCCGGGCCGGCCGAGTCGCGGTCGGCGATCAGTGGTCTGCTGCGGCGCTCTTGGCGATGGTCGGCTGTGTGGGCCGGGTGGCGGTCGGGGCCAGTTCGCCCTTGAGCATGCGGCCGCCGTCGCCGGTCAGCCGCAGGTAGTAGTCCGCGGAGCAGGCCGTGCCGTCCTCGTCCAGGGCGAGCAGTCCGGAGCCCGTGGGCACCCAGGCCGCCGACTCGGCCGTCTTGGCGATCTGGTTGCCCTCGTTGTACTCGTCGAACATGGAGATGTAGACGCTCTGCACGCCCGCCCGTGCCATGTTGTAGAACTGTCGCCACATGAAGTCGCCGTGGACGCGCTGGCGGACGGAGACGTCGCCGGGCAGGACGCAGGGCTGGTAGTCGATGCCGTGTGCGGCGCAGTCCGCGAGGTCCGGGACGGTCGCCCGCTGGTAGAAGTCGTCCGCGTCGGCGATGGTTCCGATGCGGCCCACCAGCCACGGCGTCAGCATGTGGAAGGCGTGGTAGACGTCGCTGAAACCCGTCCGTGAGTCGCCGCCGGAAGGCGCGGTGCGCCACCACGTCGGAACCCCGCCGATCACGTAACAGCCCTGGTCGCGGAACCAGTTGACGACGTCGAGACAGGCGTCGGCCGAGAACGCGTGACTGCTGTCGTCGAACCCGAAGCCCCAGATGCAGACGACCGGCATGCCACTCTGGCGCGCGTACGCCGGGCTCTGCACGTGCGCGGACATCTTGTCGCGCCAGTCGGCCTTGATCTCCGACTGCATCGCGGTCCAGTTGGTGACGTCGTACATGATGTAGAACTTGCGGTCGTACTTCTCCGCGGCGCCGCGCACCTTCGTCGCCATGCCGTCCCTGGTCGGCCCCTCGCCGCCGTTCGGGTTGAAACGCTGGAGCGCGGCGGTGTCGATGCCGTACTGCTGCATCCACAGGAAGTGGGTGTCCACCGTCTGCTGGTCGTAGGAGGAGAAGAGGGACGCCGTACCGCCGTTGCCGAGGTGGCCGAACGCCGTCGGATACGTGTGCGTGTAGTCGCGGACGTCCGGCCACGCCTTGACACTGTTGTTGGTGGGTGACGGTGTCTGTGCGTTGTTCGGAGCCCAGTGCCACCAGGCGTTGATGGGGGCACCGTCGCCCTTGCAGGCGAACCAGCCCTGGTAGCCCGCGGTCACCTTGCCCACGACGTCACCGGGGGTGCCGGCCGCCGTGTCCGCGTCGGCCGGGGCGGTGGCCCGCGCGACACCCAAGGTGCCCAGCGCGGTGGCCGCGGTAGCGCCGGCTGCGGCGCCCAGCACCTTGCGACGGGTCCAAGTGGCGGATCTGTGAAGGGACTTCGGCATGGGGAACTCCAGTGGGGGAGGAGGCTGGCCGGGTGAGCCGTGAGTTAAGTGGGGTGAGCGGTTGGCTGTCAAGGAACCCGCGCGAGTGAACCCCATCGGTCCGGCACCCGGCCCAGACGGGCGGCGGTGCCTCTAAGGGCAGGAGACATGCCCGCTGACGCACCGTCAACACGTAGGCACACAGCGGCACATGAGCCGGGGCTAGCGTGCTCCTGCCTTTGTCCCGTCCGCCTCACCCCCCAGGAGCCGACGTGAGTACCACGGCCGCCGTCCCCACCGCCCAGGGCGCCTTACCCCTGGTCGGCCATGTACCCGCGGTCTTCCGCGACGCCCTCGGGTTCCTCTCCGCGCTCCCCGCCGAGGGCGACCTGGTGCGTCTGCGGCTGGGCACGCAGTCGATGGTGCTGGTCTGCTCGCCGGAGCTGACCCGCCACGTACTCCAGGACGACCGCACCTTCGACAAGGGCGGCCACATCATGGACCGGGTGCGGGAAATAGGCGGCGACGGCCTGGCCTCGTGCCCGCACAGCATGCACCGCCGTCAACGGCGCCTGTGCCAGCCCTCCTTCCAGGCCCAGCGCTATCCCGGCTACAGCACGGTGATGGCCGCCGAGGCCGAGGAGGCCGCCGCGCAGTGGCAGGACGGCCAGGTCTTCGACACCCACCGGCACATCATGAAATACGCGTCCCAGGCGGGTGTGCGTGCCATGTTCACCACCGGTGTGCCGGACGCTTCCATGGACCGCTTCCCGGACGACGTGGCCACGCTCCTCGAAGGCATCGTCGCCCGCGCGGTCCTGCCCCCGTTCCTGACCCGGCTGCCCACCCCGGGCAACCGCCGCTACTTCCAGGCGCGCGCACGCATGCACGACACGGTCGCCGGCATCATCGCCGACCGCCGGGCCGATCCGTCCGACCACGGCGACCTGCTGTCCTCGCTGCTCGGCGCGACCGACGCGGAGAGCAGCGGGGACAGCAGGGCGTTCACCGACGGCGAGGTCCGCGACCAGGTGATCACCTTCCTGATGGCGGGCACCGAGACCACGGCCACCACCGTGTCCTGGGCGCTGTACCTGCTGGCCCGCCACCCCGACATCCAGGACCAGCTGAGCGACGAGATCGACGAGGTCCTGAAGGGCGAGGCCCCCGCGTTCGGCCACCTGCCGGAGCTCGAACGGGTCGACCGCGTGATCACCGAGACGCTCCGGCTCTACCCGGCCGCCTGGCTGAACACCCGTACCACCACGCGTGACACGCGGCTCGGAGGCGTGGACCTGCCCCGGGGGACCTCGCTCATGTACAGCCCCTACGTCATCCACCACCGCCCCGACGTGTACGAGGACCCCGAGCGCTTCCACCCCGACCGCTGGCTCGGCACCCGCCCCAACCCCGTCACGTATCTCCCCTTCGGGGGCGGCGCCCGCAAATGCATCGGGGAACGGTTCGCCTGGACCGAGATCGCGCTGTTCCTGGCCGCCCTCCTGGGCCGCTGGCGCTTCACCCCGGCCGACGACCGCGACGTCACCCCCACGATCGGCCTCAGCCTGACCCCCGAGAAGCTGCGGCTGCGGGTCACGCGGCGACCGTCGCGTCCGGCATGACGGCTGCCGAACGTGGCAACCTCCGCCCAGTGAGTGTTCATACGTATGATAGAACATGCGCATGTCACCTGCGTCGTCGCGCCCTCAGACAGCCGTAGCCCTCGTCGACACCATCGAGCACCTCAGCGGTACGTATGCCGGCCGTCGTCGTGCTCACGCACGAGGCGTCTGCTACGACGCCGAGTTCACGCCCTCGGGTGAGGCGGGCCCGCTGACCACGGCCGCCCACCTGCAGGCGGACCCGGTTCGGGCGACCGTCCGGTTCTCCCACACCGGCACCGACCCGCAGCGGTCCGACGGTGAGCGTGCCGCACGGGGATTCGCCACCAGGTTCCACCTGCCCGACGGTTCCGCCACCGATCTGATCACGGTCAACCTCGACCGCTTCGTCGGCTCGACCCCCGAGCAGTTCCTCGACCTGCTGCGGGCGGCGGAGCGGGACCCGGACACCGGGAAGCCGGATCCCGCGAAGATCCGCGCCTACACCGAACTGCATCCGCAGGCGGGTGCGGCGCTGGCGGCCGCCGTCGGCGTCTCCGTCCCGACCAGTTACGCGACCACCGAGTACTGGGCTATCCACGCCTTCGTCTGGCGTGACGCGGACGGAGACGCGCACCCGGTGAAGTACCGGTGGGAGCCCGACGCCGGAATCGACCACACCGACCCGGCCGAGGCCGCCTCCTGGTCACCGCGGCACCTCACGGACGAACTCGCGGAGCGCCTGACCGGCGGCCCCGTCACCTTCACACTCAAGGTGCAGCTCGGCGAGGAGGGCGACCCCACCGACGACCCCACACGGGCATGGCCCGCAGAGCGCCGGGAGATCACCGCCGGGCGACTGACGATCACCGGGGAGGCCGCGGACCAGGACTACTGGGAAGCGCAGTCCTTCGACCCCAACCTGCTCACCCCGGGCATCGAGGCATCCGACGATCCGGTCCTCGCCGCGCGCAGCGCCGTCTACGCCGTCTCCTACGACCGGCGTTCTCACCAGCGCTGACAGGCCGGCGGGCAGCTTCCCTAAAGGGCACTCTCACGGCCCTGCCGGGAAGAATTCGGTCGAAAGCCCGCAGGGCGCTCACTTCGACGGCAGGCTGTTGCTTTCCCGTGTGCCGTGACGCGTCACGTCCGGCCGCGCCCCGCGAGCACACCGCCAGAGAGAGCCGGAGCCATCCATGAAGTCAGTCCGTTTCAACCGGTTCGGTGGCCCGGAAGTCCTGGAGATCGAGGACGTTCCCGAACCTCACCCGGGGCCAGGCCGGATACGTATCGCGGTGCGCGCGGCGGGCGTCAACCCCATCGACTGGAAGAAGCGGCAGGGGCTGATGGGGGGCAAGCCCCCGCAGTCCCTGGGCCAGGACGCGGCCGGTGTCGTCGATGAGGTCGGAGTGGGCGTCGTCGACGTCGCTGTCGGCGATCGCGTGTTCGGCCTCTCCGCCGGAAGCACCGCTCAGTCCGAACGGGCCGTCCTGTCCTTCTACGCGCCGATCCCGCCGTCACTGGACTTCGTGGACGCCGCCGCGCTGCCGACCGCCATCGAGACGGCCGCGCGGGCGCTCGACGAGACCGGCGTGGAGAAGGGCACCGTCGTGCTAGTCAACGGCGCCTCCGGAGGCGTCGGCAGCTCCACGGTCCAACTCGCCGTGGCGCGCGGCGCCCGCGTCATCGGCATCGCCAGTCCGGCCAATCACGACTACCTCCGCAAGCTCCAGGCCGAGCCCGTCGCCTACGGCGAGGGACTCGTCGAGCGGGTACGGGCCATCGCGCCCGAAGGCGTCGACGTCGCGCTCGACCTGGCCGGGAGCGGTGTCGTCCCCGAGCTCCTCGAACTCGCCGGCGGAACCCAACGCGTGCTGACCATCGCCGACTACGGGGCGGCCCAGAAGTACGGGGTGACGTTCAGCGACGGCCACGACGGCCGCGCCGTCCACGTCCTGGGCGAGATCGGCGAACTG
Source organism: Streptomyces sp. NPDC057694 (assembly GCF_042799415.1). NCBI lineage: Bacteria > Bacillati > Actinomycetota > Actinomycetes > Kitasatosporales > Streptomycetaceae > Streptomyces > Streptomyces sp. NPDC057694. Next base: position 1,327 of record NZ_JBHVIX010000036.1, on the reverse strand, counting down.
ATCGAGACCGGCCGCTTCGCCCTCCCGGTCGCGCGGACCTTCCCGCTCACCGACGTCGCCGAGGCCCATCGCACGAGCGAGCAGGGCCACGTGCGCGGCAAGCTGGTGCTGCTGGTGGGGTGAGCCGGCGCGCGGCACCGCGCGCGCCTACAGCATGTGCGGTGCGGCGGCCAGGCGCTGTTCCGCCTCCGGAATCAGCGTTGCGGGCGAGCTGCCTGACCTTCACCTCGGGCTCACAGAGGCACAGCTCGGCAGCCCCGGTACGTCACGGACCGGTGTAGAAGACGGAGTTGCCCGACTTGGTGCGCTGGGCCTTGTTCTCGGCCGTGAGTTCTTCGAGCGTCCTGCGCACCGCGGTGGCCTTGGGAGCGTGCTCGGGGTTCTGGTGCCTCAGCACGGTGGTGATCTCCACCGCGGAACGCGGCTCGCTCTGCTCCGCCAGGTGCTCGCGGATCAGGTCGACGAGCGTGGGCGAGGCCGACGGCGCCACCGGTGCCTTGCCGACCTTCTTCTTGACGGTCCGCTTCCCGGCAGGAGCAGGGGACTTCGTGGCTCCCGCAGGCTTCCGTGTACGGGACACGGCCGGGTCTTTCCGCTTGGCGGGTGCCGGGGATTCGACGGGCGCCGCCGATGGCACTCCCAGACCCTGCCGCATGGTCACCAGGAAGTCGCGATCTTGCTGCAGGGCAGCCAACTGGTCCTGCATCGCTTCGATCTCAGCGGTGAGACGTACTTGTTCCTGCTGGATGTGCTCGAGATCATCGGCTATCCGAGCGCTGTACTGAAAGGCCACGTCCGTGGCTCCAGCAGTGGTGTCAGACATATTGAGTACACACCCCATTCATGGGCGTCACAGCCGTCGAGAAGCACGTCCATGACGTATGCGAGATTGACGTGTCCGCTGTCGGTCCTGAAGCGGTGGGAGCCGCAGCCAGTACTACCGCGCAGCCATACTACGCATGACATGTGCACAGCCCTCAGCGGCCCGGTGAAAACGTTGGAGCACGGTCTTGACCGTATCTCCGTGGCCGGTGGTGTGTTGAGGTGTGCTGTTGGTGACCGGGGATGTGCGCACTGTTCATTAGTCGCAATGGGCACGCGCGAAGGACTTGTCCGTTGAGGGGCCGAGTCCATGGATCCTGTCCTGATCTGAGGTGTTTACGCCTGGATCCGAGGTGCTTGGGCCGAAGTGGGGGAGCACAATTGTGCGTGTTCACAAGCCCCGTTGACCTAGGAGCCTTCCATGGCCGGTAATCCCCGTAACATCGCTCTGGAGCCCGCTGCGCAGGCGTTCGTGGACGCGACGTCCGAGCCGCCGTTCCTGTAC
>NZ_JBHVIX010000035.1:45647-86016 GCF_042799415.1 Streptomyces sp. NPDC057694 | reverse complement strand
CAGGGGCGCGGGGAACGGCGCGAGAAGCGGCCACCGGCCCGCAGGCGGAGAACTGCCCAGGGGCGCGGGGAACGGCGCGAGAAGCGGCCACCGGCCCGCAGGCGGAGAACTGCCCAGGGGCGCGGGGAACGGCGCGAGAAGCGGCCACCGGCCCGCAGATGGGGAACTGCCCAGGGGCGCGGGGAACTGCGCGACCAGCCACCCACCGGCCGGCGCTCGAACAGAGACCCGCGTGGGGCGCAGAAGATGACGGAAGGCTGACGGCCCGGCCGGACCCCTGGACCCGGCCGGACCGTGCGTGCTCGAATCACGGAGTGGACCCGCACGACGACACAGGCACAGACAAAGAGGGCGGCACCCCGGTAGGGCGCCGCATCGTCCTCGGGATGCTCGGCGCCGGAGCACTCGGCATCGCCGCCGCCCCCGCACTGCAGCACGCGGTCGAAAGCATCACCTCCAAAGACCCCACCGGCGTCACCGGACTGCTCCCGGCCGGCGGCGGCTTCCGCTACTACTCGGTGACCGCCTCCGTCCCGCACAAGGACGAGCACGACTACCGGCTCACCGTCGACGGCCTCGTGGACCGCCCCACCACGTACACGCTCCCCGAACTGAGGGCCCTGCCCCAGACCCGCCTCGTCCGCGACGTCCAGTGCGTCACAGGCTGGCGCGTGCCGGGCACCCCCTTCGAAGGCGTCCGGCTCTCCCGGATCCTGGCCGCCGCAGGAGTCCGCCCGACCGCCAGGGCCATCCGGCTGACCTGCTTCGACGGCGCGTACACCGAGAGCCTCACCCTCCAGCAGGCGCGCCGCGACGACGTCCTGGTGGCGCTGCGCATGCAGGACAAGGACCTCGGGCACACCCACGGCGGCCCGGTGCGGCTGTACGTGGCGCCCATGTACTTCTACAAATCGGCGAAGTGGCTCTCCGGCATCACCGTGACCGACGAGGTGCGGCCCGGCTACTGGGAGGACCGTGGATACGACGTCGACGCCTGGGTCGGCCGGTCGAACGGGCGGGGCGATGCACCCACCGGTTGAACTCCAGGGCCGCGTAAGGCGGTTCACCCCGGCCGAGCGCTGGGTGCACCGCACGACGGCGGCCCTGATGGGCCTGTGCGTGGCCACGGCGGCCTGCCTGTACATCCCTCAGCTCGCCGAACTCGTCGGGCGCCGCGCCCTCGTCGTCACCGTCCACGAATGGTCGGGGCTGCTGCTCCCGGCGCCGTTCCTGCTCGGCCTCGCCTCGCGCGCCTTCCGCGCGGACCTGCGCCGCCTCAACCGGTTCGCCAGCCACGACAAGGTGTGGCTGCGGGCCGCGATGAGGCGGGAACGAGGTCACCGCCCGGCGGGGAAGTTCAACGCGGGGCAGAAGCTGTGGGCGTCCTGGCTGGCCGGCGCCGTCCTCGTGATGCTCGGCACCGGCCTGCTGATGTGGTTCACCCATCTCGCGCCGCTGGCCTGGCGTACCGGCAGCACCTTCGTGCACGACTGGCTGGCGCTCGCGCTCGGCATCGTCATCGCCGGGCACATCGGGATGGCCGTCGGCGACCCGGAGTCCCGTGCGGGGATGCGCACCGGTTTCGTACGGCGTGAGTGGGCGGAGCGGGAGCACGGGGAGTGGCTGCCCTGACCGGTGTGCCCGCTCCCGTCCGCGTACGCGAGAGGGCGGCCCGTGCGTACACGGACCGCCCTCTCGTCATGTCACCTGCCGCTACAGAACCAGCGACAACAGCAGCACCAGACCGCCCGCGACCACGGAGATGATCGTCTCCATCACCGACCAAGTCTTCACGGTCTGCCCGACGCTGAGCCCGAAGTACTCCTTGACCAGCCAGAAACCGGCGTCGTTCACATGGCTGAAGAAGAGCGAACCCGCGCCGATCGCGAGGACGAGCAGTGCCGTGTGGGTGTCGGTCATGCCGGCCGCGAGCGGCGCGACGAGACCGGCGGCGGAGACCGTCGCGACGGTGGCGGAGCCGGTGGCGAGGCGGATGACGACCGCGATCAGCCAGGCGAGCAGCAGGGTCGGGATCGACCAGTCCTTGGAGATGTCCAGGACCATCTGACCGACACCGGAGTCGATCAGGGTCTGCTTGAAGCCGCCGCCCGCGCCGACGATGAGCAGCACACCGGCGATCGGGGCGAGGGACTTCTCGGTGGTCTCCTGGAGCCTGCCCTTGGTGAAGCCTGCGGCCCGGCCCAGGGTGAACATGGCCACGACGACGGCGACGAGCAGGGCGGTGAGCGGGTTGCCGATCACGTCGAAGGCGCGCTGGACGGTGGCGTCGGGGTTGTCCACGACGATGTCGACGAGGGCCTTGGCCAGCATCATCACGACCGGCAGCAGGATGGTGAGGACGGAGGCGCCGAAGCTCGGGCGCTTCTCCAGCTGCTCCGACGCGCGCGCGGGGATCATCTTCTCGGGCGCGGGGACGTCGACCCACTTGGCGGCGTACTTCGAGAACACCGGGCCGGCGATGATCACCGTCGGGATCGCGACGAGGATGCCGAGCGCGAGCGTGATGCCGAGGTTGGCGTCGACCGCGTCGATCGCGACGAGCGGGCCGGGGTGCGGCGGGATCAGACCGTGCATGACCGACAGGCCGGCGAGGGCTGGGATGCCGATGCGCATCAGCGAGTAGTTGCCGCGCTTGGCGACCATCAGCACGACCGGGATCAGCAGCACGATGCCGACCTCGAAGAAGAGCGGCAGGCCGATCACGGCGGCGATCAGGACCATCGCCCACGGCATCGCCTTGCCGCCCGACTTGCCGGCCTTGGCCAGGATCGTGTCGACGATCTGGTCGGCGCCGCCGGAGTCGGCGAGCAGCTTGCCGAGGATCGCGCCGAGCGCGATCAGCACGCCGACACCGGCGACGGTGGAGCCGAGTCCGCCGCTGAAGCTGGTGATCACCTTGTCGAGCGGGGCCCCGGCGAACGCGCCGAGCGCGAGCGAGCCGATGGTCAGCGCCAGGAAGGCGTGGACCTTGAACTTCGTGATGAGCAGGACGATGACGGCGATACCGGCGAGCACGGCGATCCCGAGCTGGGCATGGCCAGCGGAGGTGATCGGTTCGACGGCGTCCGCTGCCAGCATCTCGACGCTGAGACTGGTCACGTCTGATCCCTTGTACGTGGGGAGGAGGGGAGGGGGATGGGGAGAGGGGTGTGCAGGAAATTAACGGGGGGCGGAGTCGAGCGCGTCCAGGGCCAGCACGGCCCGGTCGGCGATCTCCTCCGGGGAGCCCGCGACATCGACCTCGACGCCCGCCTCGTCCGGCCCGAGCGGCTGGAGCGTGGCGAACTGCGAGTCGAGCAGCGCGGTCGGCATGAAGTGGCCCTGCCGGTGCGACATCCGGTCCTCGATGAGCGCGCGGTCGCCGGTGAGGTGGACGAAGACGACGCCGGGGGCCGCGGCCCGCAGCCGGTCGCGGTAGGACCGCTTGAGCGCGGAGCTGGAGGCCACCCCGCCGAGTCCCGCGCGGCCGTGGGCCCACTCGCCGATGGCGTCCAGCCAGGGCCAGCGGTCGTCGTCCGTCAGCGGGGTGCCGGCCGACATCTTGGCGATGTTGGCCTCGGGGTGGAAGTCGTCGCCCTCGGCGTAGGGAACGCCGAGCCGTTCGGCGAGCAGGGGACCGATCGTCGTCTTGCCGGTACCTGCCACGCCCATGACCACGACGACATGGGGGGTGCTCATCGCTGTACTGCCTCGCTGTCTGTCTTCATCGACATCGCTGTTGTACGACACTCAAACTCAATAGGTCAGACAAATTCAAGAGGGTGTGATCTAAAAGTCAGACCTTTGAGGCCCGGGCTAGTCTTTTCCCATGACCACTCAGGACCGGGGGCTGCACGCCCGTGTACTCGACAGCCTCGGTCCCGCCATCACCGCGGGTGAGTACCCGGCGGGGAGCGTGTTGCGCACGGACGAGCTGGCACAGCGGTTCGAGGTGTCGCGTTCCGTGATGCGCGAGGCGGTGCGGGTCCTCGAATCGATGAACCTGGTGACGTCGCGGCGGCGGGTGGGTGTGACCGTGCTGCCCGCGCCGGAGTGGAACGTCTACGACCCCCGGGTCATCCGCTGGCGGCTCGCCGGCACCGACCGGCCCCGCCAGCTGCGCTCGCTCACCGTGCTGCGCTCGGCTGTGGAGCCGGTGGCGGCGGGGCTGGCCGCGCGGTACGCCACGGCCGAGCAGTGTGCGCGGCTCACCGAGTGCGCGCTGGGGATGGTGGCCACCTCGCGCGGGCAGCAGCTGGAGAAGTACCTGATCCACGACATCGAGTTCCACCGCACGGTGCTCAGTGCCTCCGGCAACGAGATGTTCGCCCATCTCGGGGACCTGGTCGCCGAGGTCCTCTCGGGCCGCACCCATCACCAGGTGATGTTCGAGGACCCGGATCCGGCGGCGGTGACGCTGCATGTGCGGGTTGCCGAGGCCGTGCGGGAAGGGGATGCGGGGCGCGCGGAGTCCTTGACCCGGGAAATCGCCGAGGGTGCCTTGCAGGAACTGGACATCTTGGCGCCGTGATCCCCCGGGTGCTGTTTGCGCAGTTCCCCGCGCCCCTGAGCAGTTCTTCGGGTGCGGCCCGGTGGCCGCTTCTCGCGCAGTTCCCCGCGCCCCTGGAGATGCGCACTTCGTGCGCTATCTTCATCGGAGGCGCGCCATCTGCCCCATGTGGAGGCGCGCACAGCGCAGCCTCCGAGGGGAGGCGGCGCGAAGCGCCTGCCTCAGGGGCGCGGGGAACTGCGCGAGAAGCGGCCACCGGCCCGCAGACGGGGAACTACATAGGGGCGCGGGGAACTGCGCGACCAGCCACGACGAGAGCCGCACCGGACCGGTCACCGATCAGCCCCCACCCGGCAACGCCTACTCGATGAAGTCGCCGTCGACGTACACCCAGGCACCCTCCACCCGCGCAAAGCGACTGCGCTCATGCAGCGCCCCGCCCCGGTACCGGGCGCGGAAGGTGACGGTTCCGTGTTGGTGGAAGGGCGAGCCGTCGGCGGTGGACACGATCTCCAGGCCGGTCCACCGAGGCGCGTCCGTGAAGTCGAGCACGGCCGGCCGGGTGTCCGGGTGCCAGGTACGCAGCAGGTACGGCCCGTCCTGCCGGACGAACGCGGCATAGCGCGACCGCATCAGGGCCTCGGCCGTCGGAGCCCCGGCCCGACCGGAGTGGTACCGGCCGCAGCAGCTCTCGTAGGGCTGCGGAAGGCCGCAGGGGCAGGTGGGGGCGGTGCGTGACATGCGCCCCACGATATGCCCCTAGGTCACGGTCAGCGCCGCACCCCGGGTGCGATCGGAGGCGGGCCCGGTCTCCAGCACCAACTCGCCGGGCTCCACGCCGAGTTCCAGATCCCGCCCGACCGAGGCGAGCGTATCGGCGGTCACCTCGAAGACCACCTCGCGGCGCTCGCCCGGCCCGAGACCGACCTGAGCGAACCCGCGCAGCTCCCGCACCCGCGGCCACGACGACCCGCCCGAGCGCCTGCGCACATACAGCTGCACCGTCTCCCGCACGGCGGCCCCGCCCGTGTGCTCGACCACGACCGTGCAGGTCACGGTGGGGTCGGCGACGGACACGGTGGACCTGCTGAGACGCGGGGCGCCATAGCCGACCGTGCCGTACGACAGGCCGTGCCCGAACGCGTGGCGGGCCGTCGCGGGCTGGTCGACATAGCCCCGGTAGCCGTGGTCCTTGCCGTTGTAGAAGACGGGCAGCTGCGCCGCCGAGCGCGGGACCGACACCGGCAGCCGCCCCGAGGGCGCCACGGCACCGAACAGGACATCGGCGACGGCCCGCCCGCCCCACGGCCCCGGGTACCAGGCGGACAGCACGCCCGCCGCCCGATCGAACCGTTCCGGCAGCGCGTGCGGGCGGCCCTGCACCAGGACCACCACGACCGGCACCCCGGTCGCCGCCACGGCGTCGAACAGCGCCAACTGACCCTCAGGTAGGGAGAGTTCAGCCAGGTCGACGCCCTCGCCGCATGTCATCCCGGCCGGGTTGCCCGACGTGACGACGGCCGCGCCGTTCGCCTCGAACCGGGTGTCGGCCTCCCGGGCGCTCGACCCGCCGAGCACCAGCACCGCCACGTCCGCGCCCGCCGCCGTCGCCACCGCGTCGGCCTGCCCGGACAGGTCGCCGCCGACCAGTTCGCAGCCGCGCGCGTACGTCACCTCGCGCCCGGCGCCGGCGGCGGCCCGGATCCCGTCGAGCACCGTGACCCCGGTGCCGGGACGCTGCGGCGCCGTGTAGTCGCCGATCTGCTGCGGCACCGAGTCGGCGTTCGGCCCGACGACCGCGATCCGGCGCACCGACGGGCCGAGCGGCAGCGTCCGGGTGTCGTGCCCGAGGAGCGTCACCGAGGCGCGGGCAAGTCGCTCGCTCAACTCCCGTACATTCGAACCGGGTTCGCGCTCACCCACGTACGGCCTCTCGAACAGGCCGAGCCGGAACTTGAGGGTGAGCACCCGTGCCACCGCCGCGTCCAGCGCCGCCTCCGGCACCAGGCCGCGCTCCACCGCCTCCCCGAGCCGGGGGAACGCGCCGTCCCACAGGCTCAGATCGGTACCTGCCGACAGCGCCATGGCGCCCGCCGCCACCGGATCCCCGGCAAGGCGTGTCAGCCGGTCGAGGGCGCAGCCGTCCGCCATCACGATCCCGTCGAACTCCCAGCGCTCCCGCAGCAGTTCGGTGAGCAGGTACGGGTTCGCGGCGCACGGCAGGCCGTCGAACTCGTTGTACGCGGCCATCACCCCGGCCGCTCCCGCCCGCACGCCCGCGCGGGCCGCCGCCAGATGCACCTCGTGCAGCTCGCGCGCGCCCAGCTCGGTCGCCGCGCTGTTGCGGCCGCCGACCGTCGCACCCTGCCCGGCGAAGTGCTTCAGCACGACACCGACGTCCGCCGACCGCATGCCCCGCACCAGCGCCTCGGTGAACCGGGCGGCCAGATACGGGTCCTCACCGAAGCACTCCTCGGCCCGCCCCCAGCGCGGGTCGCGCACCAGGTCGAGCGCCGAGACCAGCGCCAGATGGCCGCCGCGCGACCGGAGTTCGGCGGCAGCGGCGGCGGCCGCCTCCTCGTACAGGTCCGGGTCCCAGGACGCGCCCACGGCCAGGTTCACCGGCAGGACCGTGCCGTCGAGCGCCTGGTGCCCGTGCGGCACCTCCTCGACCATCAGGACCGGGATGCCGAGCCGGGTCCCCTCGACGACGTGCCGCTGCACCGCGTCGGCCACGGCGGCCGCGTCCGCCGCCGTGATCCCGTCCGTGAAGGTCACGCCCGACCACGGATCGGCGCGCTGCAACCCGTACAGGGCGCCCATCCCGTCGTAGGAGGCGACCTCCGTGCGGAACGCCTCCGTCAGCCGGAACTCCCCGTCCGGCGTGCGCGCGTACGCGTCCCAGCCGTAGAGCCGCTGGTTGACCTGTCCGACCTTCTCGGCGAGCGTCATCCGGCCGAGCAGGTCCCGCACCCGGTCCGTGACCGGCGCGGCAGGGTCCCGGTACATGGGCGTACTCATCGCAGCTCCAGCACCCGCACACCGAAGGCGCCGAGCGTGACCTCGGTGACCTGCTCGCCCGTGGCCAGGTCGTGCAGGGTGCCCGCCGACACGGGCGACACCGTCAGCTCCGCGTCGTCCTGGCTGACCAGCCACACGAACCGGCGCCCGTCCTCGTGCTCCAGGACGTCGGCGCCGACGAACGGCGAGTCCACCGTCACCGGCCGCTCCACCCCGGCGACCTCGGCGAGCGCCGCGTACAGCCGGTGCGTCTGCTCCGGGTTCACCCGCGCCGTGCGCGCCGCCATGTGCTCCAGGGGGTACGTGGCGAGCACCGTGCGGCCGCGCCCGGTCTCGCGGCACAGCAGCGCCGGGCGGCCGTGCCCGTCCACCGCGACGACCCGCGCGTCGGTCGGCACCACCGGCAGATAGGCCCGGCTGTCCTCGTTGCCCGCGACCGGGAAACGCAGCGTCTGACCTGCCTTGATGCCGCCGAAGTCCTCCCGGAACGTCAGCTCCAGGGTGTCGTCCTCGATCGGCTCCGCCACGCCGTACGACAGTTGCAGCTCGACCCCGAACAGGCCGTCCAGGTCGTCGAACCACGGCCCGCGCGTGCCCGGGTGCTCGCCCGAGCAGAACGACAGGTAGACCGTGGCGCCCTCCTCGGCCCTGCGGCGCAGCGCCCGCGTGGTCCGCGTCGTCAGCTGCCGGGTGGCGGGCAGCAGATAGAGGCGTACGTCCTCCGCGATCCCGTCCGCCTCCCGCGTCAGCGCGGCCGGCAGATCGGCCGCGCGCGAGGCCACGTAACCCTGGTGCAGCGAGCTGAAGATCAGCGGGCGGTCGGCGGGGCGGCTGTACGGGTAGCCGCGCTCCAGGAAGGCGGGCACGACGAACGCGGCGTCCGCGTCCGCGCGGCGGCAGCGCGCGAAGTCGACGCCCTTCAACACCTCGGCGAAGGAGGCCAGTTCACGCAGCGGCGCCTTCGGGGCGCCCGTGCTGTCCGTGATGCCGAAGTGCATCTCGAAGGGGTGGTGGTCGTACGGGGACCGGTCCCACAGGTCGTCGTAGTCGGTGTTGTTCCACGCGATCCAGCCGGTCGCGCCGCCCAGCAGCGAGTTGTGCAGGGTCTGCCGGTAGTACACGCCCGCGTTCTCGGCGGACACCGTGTCCGTGGACAGGCCGAACTCCTCCAGGACGACCGGCTGGCCGGTCACCGACGCCAGCTCGCACTCGAAGGCCGCCCGGTAGTGCTGGCGGGCCCGGTCGGTGTCCGAGCGGTAGACGTGCGGGCCCACGAAGTCCACGTACTCGGCGGTGTCGCGCAGCGAGAAGCCGTTGTCGCGGCCCGTCACCTCGATGCCCCAGGCGCCGTCGCCCAGCGAGACCGGCTGGGTGGCGCCCGCCGCGCGCACCGCGTTGCACATCGCCTGCGCCCACGCGGTGACGACATCGCTGTGCGGCGGGTCGACCTGGTAGATGCGGCCGTAGCCCGGCATCTCGTTGGTGATCAGCCAGCCGGTGACGGCCGCGTGGTCCTTGAAGCGGCGGGTCATCTGGGAGGCGAACCAGGCCTGGCGGCCCACCATCCACACGTCCTCGTACAGGTCACGGCCGCCGCGCCACGCCGGGTCCCAGTTCTCGCCCGACATGTGCCCGACGATGAACGTCGGCACCGTCCCCATCCCCAGCTCCTCGTGGGCGTCGAGGAAGTCGCGGAACCTGTCGCACAGCTCCTCGTCGATGCGGTGCGGCTCGGGGTGGAAGTCCGGCCAGTAGAAGAACGACCGGGTCATGTTCAGGCCGTGCTCGCGCAAGCCCGCCAGCTCCTCGCGGACCACCTTCGGGTCGTAGTCGCGCCACATCAGGGGCCCGCCGGTGCGGGACCAGAAGTTGGTGCCGAGCCAGGGCAGGACGGCGGCGTCGTGGGTCAGGTGGGCGCTGTGGCGTCGCATGGTGGTACGTAGCTCCGTTGCAGTGCGGTTGAAGTGCTGTGTTTCAGGCGGGAGTTGCGGGGCCGGTCGACTCGCGGACGACCAAGCCGGGGCGGCCGTCGAGCGGCGCGTCGGGCACGTCCTCGCCGCAGCGGGCGAGCAGCGCCCGCGCGGCGGCGGCGCCGACCCGCTGCACCTGCTGGTCGACGGTGGTCAGCCGCGGGTGCAGCCAGCGACCCAGCGGCAGGTTGTCGTAGCCGACGACCGACAGATCCTCGGGGACCCGCAGACCCGCGCGCTGGGCGGTGCCGATACCGCACACCGCCATCGAGTCGTTGGCGTAGACGAGAGCGGTCGGCCGCTCGGCGCGCGCGAGAAGTTCCTGTGTCGCGGCGACGGCCGCCGCCTCGCTGAAGTCGGTGTGCAGGACCGCCGAGGGGGCGAACCCCAGGGCCTCCTCGAACGCGGTGAGCCGCAGCCGGGTGTGCTGGAGCTCGGCGGGGCCCGCGACGTACGCGATCCTCCGGTGCCCCAACTCCCGCAGGTGCGCGGCGACCTCCCGCACACCGGCGCCCTGGTCGGCGAGCCCGACCGCCGGCACCCCCGGGGTGGGGGCGCCGAGCAGCACGGCGGGCAGTCCGAGCCGGGCGAGCAGCGCCGGGCGCGGGTCGTCGGCCCGCGCGTCGGTGAGGACCGCGCCGTCCACCCGCTTCTCGGCGGCGAGCCGTTCGTACAGCGCGCTCTCCTCGGCGACGTCCGCGACCAGGTGCAGCAGCAGGCCGTAGCCGCGTGGCGCCAGCTCGCCCTCGATACCGGTGATCAGCTCGCTGAAGTGCGGGTCGGCGCCCAGTACATCGGTCGGCCTGCGCACCACGAGCGCCAGCGTCCGGGTCCGCGCGCTGCGCAGCGCCGACGCCGACGCGCTCGGCGACCAGCCCAGGTCGAGCGCCGCCGCGAGGATCCGCTGCCGGGTCGACTCGGCGAGCCGCCCCTTGTCGTTGAACGCCTGCGACACGGCCGCCGTCGACACTCCGGCCGCCGCCGCCACCGCCTTGATGGTCGGCCGCGCACCCGCTTTCGCCCCGCTCACATCTTCACCGCCCCACTCACCAGTGCCTGCTGCATCCGCTTCTGCAGCACCGTATAGACCACCCACACCGGGACAAGGGTCAGGACGGTTCCGGCGGTGAGCACGCCGTAGTCGGTGCCCGTGATGGACTTCAGGGTGGGCAGCGCGACCTGCACGGTGCGCTGCGCCGGGTCCGGGCCGATGATGACGAGCGAGTACAGGTACTCGTTCCAGAACGTCAGGAAGTTCAGCAGCAGCACCGTCGCGATGCCGGGCAGGCACATCGGCGTGTACACGTGCCGCAGCACCGCGAAGGTCGACGCGCCGTCGAGCCGCGCCGCCTCCTCCATCTCCTTCGGGATCGTCCGCATGAACTGCACCAGGATCACGACGGACAGCGGCATCGCCGTCGCGGGGAGGAACAGCACCATGAAGATCCGGGTGTGGAACAGTCCCGTCGCGGCGGCCAGCAGGAACGTCGGGAACAGTGCGGCGAACGTCGGGATCAGGAACCCGAGCGAGAACACCTTCTCCACCGCCGACGCGAGCCGCCCCGTGGAGCGGGCCAGCGCGAACGCCGCCGGGATCGCGAGCAGCAGCGTCAGCGCCAGCGAGAACACCGTCACCAGCGCGGAGTTGACCACCGCGAGGCCCAGATCGGCGCTGGTGAACGCCGTCGAGAAGTTGTGGAACGAGAACGACGTCGGCAGTGCGAAGGGATGCGCGAAGATCTCGTCGTTCGACTTGAACGCCGAAGCGACGAAGTAGTACAGCGGGATGACCAGAAGCACCGCGTACAGCCACACCAGGATGTGCGCGGGCAGCCACGAGCGGCCGAACTTCGACCGGGCGGGCGTACGGGCCGAGGACTTCATGACGTACGGCTCCGATCGGTTCAGTAGCTCTGGCGGAAGACGCGCCGGATGGCGAGCAGTCCGGCGAGGCCGACGAGGAAGAGGATGACGCCGACGGTCTGGCTGTAGCCGAGGTCCGCCGCGATGAACGCCTTCTGGTAGACGAGGAACGACAGCGTCGTCGACGAACTGCCCGGACCGCCCTGGGTGAGCAGCAGCACGTGCTGCGCAGAACCGAACAGCGTCCACAGGAACTGGAGCATCGTCACCACGCCCACGTACTCCCGGATCACCGGGAAGTGGATGCGCCACATGGCACGCCAGTGCCCGGCCCCGTCCAGCTGCGCCGCCTCGCCCAGCTCCTCCGGCACACTGCCGAGCCGGGCCGCGAACAGCACCGCGGTGAAGCCGATGCCGGCCCAGATGTCGAGGGCGATGAGACAGGCCAGCGCGGTGGACGGCGAGGCCAGCCAGGCGTCGGTCAGCGAGCCGAGGCCGACCGCCTTCAGGCCGCCGTTGAGCAGCCCGTCGGGGGACAGGGCCGCGTAGAAGACCATCGCCTTGGCGGGCGTCGAGATCAGTCCGGGGATGAAGAGCAGGTACCGGATGACGCGGTGGCCGGGCGGGCGCTGGGCCACGTAGTAGCCGACCATGTACGCGCAGATCACCATCACGGGGACGGCGACGGCCAGTTGGACGGCCGTGTTCTGTACGGCGTCCCAGAACACCGGGTCCGCGAAGACGGTCCGCACGTTGTCGAACCCGGCGAACGACACCGGCTGGAGCATGCCCGGCCAGTGCAGCGCCGCCACCACGAAGATGGCGACCAGCGGGCCGACCATGAACACCAGGTACCAGATGAGCGCGGGCACCGCGAGGCCCGTGCCGCCCTGGCGGCGGGGGCGGGCGCCGGGCGCGGGGGAGGGCGGGGCCGGTCGGCGGACCGCCGTGCCGCCCGCCGCCGTCGACGTCGTAGTCGCCATGAGCAACTCCCTTGCGAAGGAGGAGAAGAGGAGGAGGGGAGGGGCGGGCGGTCAGACGCCGCGGTAGGCGGCTTCGAGGACCGAGCGGACCTTCGCCGCGCTCGTGCCGCGCGTGAAGGACGTGCTCGTCGCGGTGATCAGCGGCTGGCTCGCCGCGGGCGGCACGTACACGTCCGGCAGCAGCACCTCGCTGACGTCCTTGCCGAGCCGCTGCGCCGCCGCCACCAGCGGGAAGCCGGTGCTCACCGCGTCCGAGCGCAGCGCCATGTCCCGGCCCGCCTCCTTGATGAACCGGGCGACGGTGTCCTCGCGGTAGAAGAACTTCAGGAACTTCTCGACGGCGTCGATCTTCTTCGTGCCGTTCGGGCTGATCCAGAAGCCGATCAGGGTGTACGTGCGGATGATCGTCGGCTTGTCGTGCGCCGCGCCCGGCGCCACCGGCCAGCCGCCCACGTCCGTGTGGCGGGCCACCGTGTCCGGGACCTTCGCCAGCGCCGACGACATCGCCGACTGCATCGCGGCGGCCTGCGTGTTGAACTGCGTCGTCATCGTGTCGGACGTCAAACCCTGCGCCTTGTCGGTGAAGACGCCCGCGTCGCGCAGTTCGACGAAGTACTCGATGCCCCGGCGTGCGTTCCGCCCGCTGAAGTCGCCGGTCGTGTAGACGTGCCGGGCCTCGTCCTGGCTCAGGAACGTCTGGATGACCTGCGCGAGCAGCTTCTGCCCGGTCCAGTCGTTGCCGCCGACCGTGACGGGGGACAGGCCCTTGCCCCGCAACTTCCTTGAGGCACCGATCAGTTCGTCGCCGGTGACGGGGATCCGGTCGACGCCGGCCCGGTCGAGCAGCGAGCGGTTGAAGGCCACCGGCCAGTTCGTGGCGAAGTACGGGAAGGCGCGCAGCCGGCCCTTGGCGTCGGTCCAGGCGTCGAGCGCCACGTCCCGCACCCGCCCGCGCAGCCCCCAGTCGTCCATGTAGTCCTTGACGTCGACCGTGGCGCCGACGTCCGTCCAGGCCAGCGTCTTGTCGTAGAGGTTGACCATGACGACGTCCGGCTCCTTGCGGGCCAGCCGCGAGGTCTCGTAGACCTGCGCGAGGTCGTCACCGTTGACGAGGTTGCGGACCTTCAGGCCGGACTCCTTGCGGAACCGGTCCAGCGCCGCGAGATACGTGGGTGAGCCGGGCGCCGTGGTGCCGAGCTGGCTGTGCACCACGAGGGTGTCGGGGGCGTCGTCGGCCGCGGCGAGCGAGGAGCAGCCGGACAGGGCGGAGGCGGCGGCGACGGCGCCGCCGGCGGCGAGGAATCCGCGTCGGCTTAGCGGTGAGGGCACAGCGGTACGTCTCCAACCGGGGGATGGTTAATCGATATACCTGCGGGGGTGCGAGCACCGTACGAGGGCAGGGGGGAACGGTCAACCCCCTGTTGCACAGGATGAAACGACCGTCGGCGGGGCCCTGTCGACGGTCGGGCCGCTCGGACCCTCGGACCTGCTCGGACCCTCGGACCTGCTCGGACCCTCGGGCCTGCTCGGACCCTCAGACCTGCTCCGACCGGAACCCGGCCGGCGTCACCCCCGCGTGCTGCTGGAAGTACTTCGAGAAGTTCGCCGAGTCGGGCACGCCCACCGCCGCCCCGATCCGGCCCACCGGCAGATCGGTGTGGGCGAGCAGCCGCTTCGCCTCCAGGACCACGCGCCGGTCGATGAAGGCCTTCGGGGTCAGCCCGGTCGCGGCGCGCACCGCGCGGACCAGGGTGCGCCGCGAGTAGCCGAGCTCGTCGGCGTACGCGCTGACGCTGTGGTTCGTCGTGAACTGCTTCTCCACGGCCGCCCGGAACCGGGTGAAGGTCGTGTCGGCCTGCGGTTCGAGGGCGTCGGCCGCCGCCTGCGCCGACACGTGCGCCACGCGCAGCATGAAGGCGGTCAGCGCGTGGCGCAGGACGTTCGTGTGCAGGCTCAGGGGGAGCGTCGTGGTGTCCAGGTACTCGCGCTGCAACTGTTCCAACGACGCCTGGATCGCGGTGCGTTGGGGCTCGTCCGGGTGGAGCAGCGGCGGCCGGTCGTAGCGGTACATGCCGGTCGCCTCGACGATGGCGCGCGGCAGAAAGCCGGGCTGCATCGACAGCCGCGTGCCGACGTACGTCTCCGTGGCGGAGAAGCCGTGCACCTGCCCCGGCCTGATCCACAGGATGTCGCCCGCCCCGACCTCGTACTCGGTGAAGTCGATCATGTGGTGGACCGGGCCCTCGCGGAAGAACAGCAGGACGTGGAAGTCGATGCGGTGGGCCCGCCGGGACGGGGCGGCGTTCCCCTCCCAGGGGGTGCCGGTCCCTATCGGTCCGACCCGCATGCCGACCCCGGACAGGCTCTCCGCGGGGTCGAAGGGATACGTACGGATGTGCTCCGTCGGTCCCAGATGTGCGCTCGGATGTGCGGGGCCCTGCTCCGGCATGCGTGTTCCTCGGTGTCGGACGTTTCTGCTGTCCCATTTTCACCGAACGCTGGCACGGGGCCACCTGTCACCCCAAAAGTATGACCTTTAGATTTGAACCTGTCGCGACCAGGAGCTTTGGATTCTGGCGACCGGTGCCTCGCGGCGCCTTTGATAGACAACGGATGCGAAGGAAGTCATACAGATGAGCACGCAGACACCCGACGGCCTCGACCCCTTTGAGCGCCCCTTCGAGTGGACCGAGCTCGACCAGCGCGCCGTCGACACCGCCCGCCTCCTGGCGGCGGACGCCGTGCAGAAGGTCGGCAACGGTCACCCGGGCACGGCGATGAGCCTCGCCCCCGCCGCGTACACCCTGTTCCAGAAGGCCATGCGCCACGACCCGGCCGACCCGGAGTGGACCGGCCGCGACCGCTTCGTCCTGTCGCCCGGCCACACCAGCCTGACCCTCTACACCCAGCTCTTCCTGTCCGGCTACGAGCTGAGCCTGGACGACCTGAAGGCGTTCCGCACGCAGGGCTCCAAGACGCCCGGCCACCCCGAGTACGGCCACACCGCCGGTGTCGAGACCACGACGGGCCCGCTCGGCCAGGGCGTCGCCAACGCGGTGGGCATGGCGATGGCCGCCCGCTACGAGCGCGGCCTGTTCGACCCCGAGGCCGCCCAGGGCGAGAGCCCCTTCGACCACACCGTCTGGGCCATCGTCTCCGACGGCGACCTGGAGGAGGGCGTCTCCGCCGAGGCCTCCTCGATGGCCGGCCACCAGAAGCTCGGCAACCTCGTCTTCGTCTGGGACGACAACCACATCTCCATCGAGGGCGACACCGCGACCGCCTTCTCCGAGGACGTCCTCGCGCGCTACGAGGCGTACGGCTGGCACGTCCAGCGGATCACCCCGCAGGAGAACGGCGACGTCGACGTCGCGGCCCTGCACGCCGCGCTCGCCGCCGCCAAGGCCGTCACCGACAAGCCGTCGCTCATCGCGATGCGCACGATCATCGCCTGGCCCGCCCCGTCCAAGCAGAACACCGAGGGCTCGCACGGCTCCGCGCTCGGCGCCGAGGAGATCGCCGCCACCAAGCGCGTCCTCGGCTTCGACCCCGAGCAGCACTTCGCCGTCGAGGACGCCGTCGCCGCCCACGCCGGGCTCGCCCTGGACCGCGGCGCCGAGGCCCACGCGGCCTGGGACAAGAAGCTCGCCGAGTGGCGGGGCGCCAACCCCGAGCGCTCCGCGACGCTGGACCGCATCCTCGCCGGCCGCCTCCCCGAGGGCTGGGAGCAGCACCTGCCCGCCTTCGAGACCGGCACCAAGGTCGCCACCCGCGCCGCCTCCGGCAAGGTCCTCCAGGCGCTCGGCCCGGTCATCCCCGAGCTGTGGGGCGGCTCCGCCGACCTCGCCGGCTCGAACAACACGACCATCGACAAGACGTCGTCGTTCCTGCCCGTCGGCAACCCGCTGCCCGAGGCCGACCCGTACGGCCGCACCGTCCACTTCGGCATCCGCGAGTTCTCGATGGCCGCCGAGATGAACGGCATCGCGCTGCACGGCAACACCCGCATCTACGGCGGCACCTTCCTGGTGTTCTCCGACTACATGCGCAACGCCGTCCGCATGTCCGCCCTCATGCAGCTCCCCGTCACGTACGTCTGGACGCACGACTCCGTCGGTCTCGGCGAGGACGGCCCGACCCACCAGCCCGTCGAGCACCTCGCCTCGCTGCGCGCCATCCCGGGCCTGAACATCGTCCGCCCCGCCGACGCCAACGAGACGGCCATCGCCTGGCGCGAGATCCTGCGCCGCGGCTCGGTCAAGCCGGCCCCGCACGGCCTGGCGCTCTCCCGCCAGGGCCTGCCGACGTACGAGGCCAACGAGGCCGCCGCGAAGGGCGGTTACGTCCTCGCCGAGGCGTCCACCGGCACCCCCGACGTCATCCTCATCGCCACCGGCTCCGAGGTGCAGCTCGCCGTCGCCGCCCGCGAGACGCTGGAGGCCGAGGGCGTCGCCACCCGCGTCGTGTCGATGCCGTCCGTCGAGTGGTTCGAGGAGCAGGACGCCGACTACCGCGCGTCGGTCCTGCCGTCGTCGGTCAAGGCCCGCGTCGCCGTCGAGGCCGGCATCGGCCTCACCTGGTATCGCTACGTCGGCGACGCCGGCCGCATCGTCTCCCTGGAGCACTTCGGCGCCTCCGCCGACGCGAACGTCCTCTTCGAGCAGTTCGGCTTCACCGCCGCGAACGTCGCCGAGCAGGCCCGGGAGTCCCTGGCCGCCGCCCGCGCCTGACCACCTCGAACCTCACCGCACTGAGTCACACCGAAGGAAGATGAAGAACACCATGAGCAACGCCGCTACCTCGTCGCCCCTCAAGGCCCTGTCCGACGAAGGCGTTTCCATCTGGCTGGACGACCTGTCCCGCACCCGCATCGAGTCCGGCAACCTCGCCGAGCTGATCGAGAAGTCCCACGTCGTCGGCGTCACCACCAACCCGTCGATCTTCCAGGCCGCCATCGGCTCCGGCGCGGGCTACGAGGACCAGCTCGCCGACCTGGCCGTCCGCAAGGTCACCGTCGACGAGGCCGTCCGCATGATGACCACGGCCGACGTCCGCGCCGCCGCCGACATCCTGCGCCCCGTGTACGACGCGACCGGCGGCCGCGACGGCCGGGTCTCCATCGAGGTCGACCCGCGCCTGGCGCACAACACCGAGGCCACCATCGCCGAGGCCAAGCAGCTCTCCTGGCTCGTCGACCGCCCCAACGTCATGATCAAGATCCCGGCGACCCTCGCGGGCCTCCCGGCGATCACCGAGGTCATCGGCCTCGGCATCTCGGTCAACGTCACGCTGATCTTCTCCCTCGACCGCTACAAGGCCGTCATGGACGCCTACCTGGCCGGGCTGGAGAAGGCCCACGAGCGCGGCCTCGACCTCTCCGTCATCCACTCCGTCGCCTCGTTCTTCGTCTCCCGCGTCGACGCCGAGATCGACAAGCGGATCGACGCCCTGGGCACCGACGAGGCCAAGGCCGTGCGCGGCAAGGCCGCCCTCGCCAACGCCCGCCTCGCCTACGAGGCCTACGAGCAGGTCTTCGCCGGTGAGCGCGCCGCCAAGCTGGAGGCCGCCGGCGCCAACAAGCAGCGCCCGCTGTGGGCCTCGACCGGCGTGAAGGACAAGGCGTACAAGGACACCCTGTACGTCGACGAGCTGGCCGCCCCCGGCACCGTCAACACCATGCCGGAAGGCACCCTCAACGCCACCGCCGACCACGGCGACATCCACGGCGACGCCGTCTCGGGCACCTACGAGACCTCCCGCGAGGAGCTCGCCGCCGTCGAGAAGCTCGGCATCTCCTACGACCAGGTCGTCCAGCAGCTCGAGGACGAGGCCGTGCAGAAGTTCGAGATCGCCTGGAACGACCTGCTCGCCACGGTCGCCGACCGCCTCCTGGGCGGCGAGGCCAAGTGAGCGTCGCCTCCCGTCCGTCGCAGGAGTGGCTCAACCCGCTCCGCGACCCCCGCGACCGCCGCCTGCCGCGCGTCGCGGGCCCCTCGGGGCTCGTCATCTTCGGCGTCACCGGTGACCTGTCCCGCAAGAAGCTGATGCCGGCGGTCTACGACCTCGCCAACCGCGGTCTGCTCCCGCCCGGCTTCTCGCTCCTCGGCTTCGCCCGCCGCGAGTGGGAGGACCAGGACTTCGCCCAGGTCGTCCACGACTCGGTGCGCGAGCACGCCCGTACCCCCTTCCGTGAAGAGGTCTGGGCCCAGCTCGCCGAGGGCATGCGCTTCATCCCCGGCGACTTCGACGACGACACCGCGTTCAAGCAGCTGCGCGAGGCCGTCGACGAACTGGACGAGAAGCGCGGCACCAGCGGCAACTACGCCTTCTACCTCTCGGTCCCGCCGAAGTTCTTCCCGAAGGTCGTCCAGCAGCTCAAGAAGCACGGGCTCGCGGACGCCCCCGAGGACTCGTGGCGGCGCGCCGTCATCGAGAAGCCGTTCGGCCACGACAGCGAGTCGGCGCGCGACCTCAACGCGATCGTGCACGACGTCTTCGCCCCCGAGCAGGTCTTCCGCATCGACCACTACCTCGGCAAGGAGACCGTCCAGAACATCCTGGCGCTCCGCTTCGCCAACCAGATGTACGAGCCCATCTGGAACCGGTCGTACGTGGACCACGTGCAGATCACCATGGCCGAGGACATCGGCATCGGCGGCCGCGCGGGCTACTACGACGGCATCGGCGCCGCCCGCGACGTCATCCAGAACCACCTGCTCCAGCTCCTCGCCCTCACCGCGATGGAGGAACCGGCCGCGTTCGACGCCGAGTCCCTCGTCAACGAGAAGCTGAAGGTCCTCAAGTCCGTCCGGCTCCCCGCCGACCTGGAGCACTCCACCGTGCGTGCCCAGTACGCGGCCGGGTGGCAGGGCGGCGAGAAGGTCCGCGGTTACCTCCAGGAAGACGGCATCGACCCGCAGTCGAAGACGGACACCTACGCCGCCGTGAAGCTGGAGATCGACAATCGCCGCTGGGCGGGCGTCCCCTTCTACCTGCGCACCGGCAAGCGCCTGGGCCGCCGCGTCACCGAGATCGCGGTCGTCTTCCAGCGCGCCCCGCACTCCCCGTTCGACCACACGTCGACCGAGGAACTCGGCCAGAACGCGATCGTCATCCGGGTCCAGCCGGACGAGGGCATGACCGTACGCTTCGGTTCGAAGGTCCCGGGTACTTCGATGGAGATCCGAGACGTCTCCATGGACTTCGCCTACGGCGAGTCGTTCACGGAGTCCAGCCCGGAGGCGTACGAGAGGCTGATCCTGGACGTGCTGCTGGGCGATGCCAACCTCTTCCCCCGCACCGAGGAGGTCGAGGAGTCCTGGCGCATCCTCGACCCGGTCGAGGAGCACTGGGACACCCACGGCAAGCCCGCGCAGTACGCGTCGGGCGGCTGGGGCCCCAGGGAAGCGGACGAGATGCTCGCACGAGACGGACGGAGCTGGCGCAGGCCATGAGGATCGACCTGACCGACACCACGGCAAGCAAGATCAACAAGGCGCTCGTCGAAGGGCGCCGGGCCATCGGGACGCCCGCCGTGGGCATGGTCCTGACGATGGTCATCGTCACGGACGAGGAGAACGCGTACGACGCGACGAAGGCCGCCCAGGAGGCGTCCCGCGAGCACCCCTCGCGCACCCTCGTCGTCATCAAGCGCACCGCGCGCTCACCGCGCGACCGCCAGGGCAACCGGCTCGACGCGGAGGTCCGGGTCGGTTCCGACGCGGGCACCGGCGAGACCGTCGTCCTGCGCACCCACGGCGAGGTCAGCAAGCACGCCGCCTCGGTGGTGCTGCCGCTGCTGCTCCCCGACGCGCCGGTCGTCGTGTGGTGGCCGGTGGACGCCCCGGACGAGCCCGCCAAGGACCCGCTGGGCGCGCTCGCCGCACGCCGCATCACCGACGCGTACGCCGTCGAGGACCCGATCGGCGCCCTCGAACTGCGTGCCGCGTCGTACGCCCCCGGCGACACCGACCTCGCCTGGACCCGCCTCACCCCGTGGCGCTCCATGCTGGCCGCCGCCCTCGACCAGGCCCGCGCCGAGATCATCTCCGCGGCCGTCGAGTCCGAGGCCGAGAACCCCAGCGCCGAACTGCTCGCGCGCTGGCTCGGCACCCGGCTCGGCGTCGAGGTCGAGCGGGTCACCACGGACGGCCCGGTCGTCACCGCGGTCCGCCTCGGCACCCCGAACGGCGAGATCGTCATCGACCGCCCCGACGGCCCCCTCGCCACCCTGTCCCTGCCCGGCCAGCCGCAGCGCACCCTCGCCCTGAAGGTCCGCTCCACCGCCGAACTGATCGCCGAGGAGCTGCGCCGCCTCGACGCCGACGAGATGTACGCCGTCGCGCTCCACGGGGGCGCCTCCGGCACCAAGGAGTCCGTTCAACATGCCTGAGAACGCCCCTCTGTTGACGCGCCGCCCGCAGTGGACCGCCATCGAGGACCACCGTGCGAAGTTCAACGGCACGCACCTGCGTGACCTCTTCGCCGGCGACCCGGAGCGCGCCCGGCGCTACACCGTCCAGGTCGGCGACCTGCACATCGACTACTCCAAGCACCTGATCACGGACGAGACCCTCGCCCTGCTCCAGGAACTGGCCACCGCCACCGACGTGTTCGGGCAGCGCGACGCCATGTTCCGCGGCGAGAAGATCAACACGACCGAGGACCGCGCCGTGCTGCACACGGCCCTGCGCGCCCCGGCCGACGCCGTGGTTGAGGTCGACGGGGAGAACGTCGTACCCGGCGTGCACGCCGTCCTCGGCAAGATGGCCGCCTTCGCCGAGAAGGTCCGCTCCGGCGAGTGGACCGGCCACACCGGCAAGCGCATCAAGAACGTCGTGAACGTCGGCATCGGCGGCTCCGACCTCGGCCCCGCGATGGCGTACGAGGCCCTGCGCCCGTACACCGCACGGGAGCTGACGTTCCGCTTCGTGTCGAACGTGGACGGCGCCGACCTGCACGAGGCCGTCCGCGACCTCGACCCGGCCGAGACGCTGTTCATCATCGCCTCGAAGACGTTCACCACGATCGAGACGATCACCAACGCGACGGCCGCCCGCACCTGGCTGCTCGCCGGTCTCGGCGGTGACGACGCCGCGGTCGCCAAGCACTTCGTCGCCCTGTCGACCAACGCCGAGAAGGTCTCCGACTTCGGCATCGACACGGCCAACATGTTCGAGTTCTGGGACTGGGTCGGCGGCCGCTACTCCTTCGACTCGGCCATCGGCCTGTCGCTGATGATCGCCATCGGCCCGGACCACTTCCGCGAGCTGCTCGACGGCTTCCACATGGTCGACGACCACTTCCGCACGGCGCCGGCCGAGGCCAACGCGCCGCTGCTGCTCGGCCTGCTCGGCATCTGGTACGGCAACTTCCACGGCGCCCAGTCGCACGCGGTCCTGCCGTACTCGCACTACCTGTCGAAGTTCACCGCCTACCTCCAGCAGCTCGACATGGAGTCCAACGGCAAGTCCGTGGACCGCCAGGGCCGGCGCGTGGAGTGGCAGACCGGCCCGGTCGTCTGGGGCACCCCGGGCACCAACGGCCAGCACGCCTACTACCAGCTCATCCACCAGGGCACGAAGCTGATCCCGGCGGACCTCATCGGCTTCGCCGAGCCCGTCGGCGAGCTGAGCGACGACCTCAAGGGCCAGCACGACCTGCTGATGGCCAACCTGTTCGCGCAAGGCCAGGCGCTCGCCTTCGGCAAGACGCCGGACGACGTCCGCGCGGAGGGCGTCGCCGAGGACCTGGTCGCCCACAAGACGTTTCAGGGCAACCACCCCACCACGACGATCCTGGCGAAGGAACTGACCCCCTCGGTCCTCGGCCAGCTCATCGCCCTCTACGAGCAGAAGGTCTTCGTCCAGGGCGCCGTCTGGAACATCGACTCCTTCGACCAGTGGGGCGTCGAACTCGGCAAGGTCCTCGCCAAGCGCGTCGAGCCCGCCCTCACGGAAGGCGCCGAGGTCCCCGGCCTCGACGCGTCCACGCAGTCCCTGGTCGACACCTACCGCGCGCTGCGCGGCCGCACGTCCTGATCTTGAGCCGTACTTCCCGACCGCAGAACATCCACGAAGGTAAGTGAACTGACATGCAGCTTGGTCTCATCGGTCTCGGCAAGATGGGCGGCAACATGCGCGAGCGCATCCGCCGCGCCGGCCACGACGTCATCGGCTACGACCGCAACGCCGAGGTCTCCGACGTCGCCTCCCTCGCCGAGCTGGTCGAGAAGCTCGAAGGCCCGCGCGTGGTCTGGGTGATGGTTCCGGCGGGCGCCGCGACCCAGTCCACCGTCGACGAGCTCAAGGAGCTCCTCTCGGAGGGCGACATCGTCGTCGACGGCGGCAACTCGCGCTGGACCGACGACGAGAAGCACGCCGCCGAGCTGGCCGCCAAGGGCATCGGCTTCGTCGACTGCGGTGTCTCCGGCGGTGTCTGGGGCCTGCAGAACGGCTACGCGCTGATGTACGGCGGCTCCGCCGAGGACGTCGCCAAGGTCCAGCCGATCTTCGACGCCCTCAAGCCCGAGGGCGAGTTCGGCGCCGTGCACGCGGGCAAGGTCGGCGCCGGCCACTTCTCCAAGATGGTCCACAACGGCATCGAGTACGCCATGATGCAGGCCTACGCCGAGGGCTGGGAGCTCCTGGAGGCCGTGGACTCGGTCACCGACGTGCGCGAGGTCTTCCGCTCCTGGCAGGAGGGCACGGTCATCCGTTCCTGGCTGCTCGACCTCGCCGTCAACGCCCTCGACGAGGACGAGCACCTGGCCGACCTGCGCGGCTTCGCGCAGGACTCCGGCGAGGGCCGCTGGACGGTCGAGGCCGCCATCGACAACTCGGTGCCGCTGCCCGCGATCACCGCCTCCCTCTTCGCGCGCTTCGCGTCCCGCCAGGACGACTCGCCGCAGATGAAGATGATCGCCGCGCTGCGCAACCAGTTCGGCGGACACGCGGTCGAGAAGAAGTAACTCGCGCCAAGAAGTGATCCCCCGTCAAGGGGGAGCACCTCGCTTCACCCGGCCGGTGGGGAAAGGGTCACGTCACGTGGCCCGTTCCCCACCGGCCGTCGTCGTCCGGGGCGCACGGCGGGGACAGCGGTTTCCTGCCATCTGCGTGCATCCGCCAGCGTCCGTGCGTTCGGGGGAACATGGCGCGGCGGGGCACCGGGGGCCACTTACGATCACCCGCTGTGACAGAACGCCAACCCATGACAACGGCCGGTGATACGGCCGACGTTGTCATCCTCGGGGCCGGACCGGCCGGCCTCCTCCTCGGCAACCTCCTCCAGCGCGGCGGCGTCGACTGCGTCGTCCTGGAGCGGGGCGGCCGGGAGCACATCCGGACCCGGGCGCGCGCCGGTTTCCTCGCCCCCCACACCGTGCGGATCCTCCGGCGGCACGGCCTGGCCGACGGCCTGGACCGGCACGGCCACGACCACAGCACCTGCGAGTTCCGCTCCGACGACGGCCGCTTCCGCCTCGACTACAGCCGCCTCGGCCAGGGCGAACGGCACACCGTGTACCCCCAACAGGCCCTGGTGAGCGACCTGCTGGCGCACTACGTCGACGCCGGGGGACGCATCCGCTTCACCACCGAGGCGCTCGACGTGCGGGACACCGACGGCGACCGGCCCACGGTCACCGTGACCACGGCCGACGGAAGCCCCGGACGCTGGCGGGCCCGGTACGTGGCGGGCTGCGACGGCCGGCACGGCGCCGCCCGCCGCTCGCTCCCCGCGGCCGCGGTCCGCCGCCACCACCTCGACCACGGCGTGAGCTGGCTCGGCCTGCTCGCCGAGGCCCCGCCCAGCCTGGACGCCGTCGGCTACGGGGTGCACGGCCGGGGCTTCGCCGGACACATGGCCCGCACCTCCACCGTCACCCGCTACTACCTCCAGTGCGCCCGCGACACCCGCGCCGACGACTGGCCCGACGACCGGATCTGGGACGAGCTGTCCCTGCGCCTGCGCGCCGACGCCTACGGACCGCTGCACCACGGCCCGGTCAGCCACCGCGCCGTCGTCCACCTGGAGTCCGACGTCATCGAACCCCTGCGCCACGGCTCGCTGTTCCTCGCCGGCGACGCCGCCAGCCTGATCAGCCCGTCCGCCGCCAAGGGCGCCAACCTCGCCGTCCTGGAGGCCGAACTCCTCGCCGAGGCCCTGCTCGACGACCTCACGCACGGCGACCCCACAGGCCTCGACACCTACTCCGCGCGCTGCCTCGACCACATCTGGCGCGCCCAGGAGTTCTCCCAGTGGATGATCGCGCTGCTGCACGGCAGCACCGGCACGGACGGCGAGGCGCGGTTCCGCGACGGCCTGCGCCGGTCCCGGATCTCCGCCCTGCGCGACTCCCGCGCCCAGCAGGACTGGTTCGCCGAGCACTACGTGGGTGTCGGCGCCGTCGGCGCCACCTGAACGTTTCTCTTCCTTTCTGAACGCTCCTTTCCCGCTCTTCTCCCGAACACCACGTCCTTTTCTGATGTCCGAGTACTGGAATCGAGGCACGCCACCCGATGGTCACCACGATGGCAGGCGAAACGTCCCGCCTGCGCGCGACGGTCGACTTCGTCCGCGAGCAGGACACCGCCACCCTGCTCCCGCTGCTGCTTCCCGGCCTCGACGGCCCGGAGCTGCGCTCCCTGGCGGACCGCTGCCGCTTCGCCCACGCGGCCCTGCTGCTCTTCCCCCACGACGAACAGGACCTGCACACCACACTGACCGAGTGCGGCCTCACCGCCGACGGCCCGCCGCGGCCGAGCGTCGTGGTCCGCGACCGCCTCGCCGTACGCCACCGCCGCGACCCGGCCGACCTCGACGTCGGCATCCTGCGCCCCGCCGTGACCGGCCTCGACGGAGCGCACCGCACCGTCGAGGTGTTCGCCCTGACCGTCGCCCCGGGCTCCGGCCTCGAACCCCTCGTCGCCCACGAGCGCGAGCACCAGCACGAGGCCCACCTCGCCTTCGAGGTCGACGGCCCCGACCCGCTCGTCCTGCGCGGCCTGTGCGCCACGCTCGCCCGGCACGGCGCGGTGCCCGACGGCGGCGGCTACAACCCGCACGAGAACGGCACGGTCTTCTACTTCGCCGCACCCGAGGGAGCGAAGACCGAGTACCGCCGCATGGAGCTCTACGCCCCCGGCGACCACCGCGACGTCCTCACCGCCCACCTCACCGCACACCGTGAACGGCAGCCCGCCGAGGCCCTGCTGCGCCTGCTCACCGGCGCCTGGACCACCCAGGCCCTCGCCGCCTTCGCCGAACTGCGCGTCGCCGACGCCCTGGACACCCGGCAGGGGACCGGCATCGACGACCTGGCGGACCGCGTCGGCGCCACCCCGCGCACCCTCGCCACCCTCCTGCGCCACCTGGAGACCCTCGGCGCGGTGACGGCGGACCCGGGCATCCCGGACGGCTACCGGCTCACCGCGCTCGGCGCCCTGCTGCGCACGGACGCACCGGACTCCATGCGCCCCCTCGCCCTGCTGTACGGCGGCCCGTTCTACCGCTCCTTCGGCGCACTCGCCCACACCGTGCGCACCGGGGAGCCCGGCTTCGAGCACCTCTTCGGCCGCAACCACTTCGACCACTTCGCCGCCGACCCCGAACTCGCCGATCTCTTCGACCGGTCCATGGCCGCCGGCGCCGCCATGTTCGGGCCGCTGCCCACCCACCCGGTCCTGCTCGCCGCCGGCCGGGCGGACACCCCCGCGACCGTGGTCGACATCGCGGGCGGCAACGGCGCGCTGCTCGGCCGCGTCCTCGCCGTGCACCAGCGGCTGCGCGGGGTCCTGCTGGAGCGCCCGCACGTCGTCGAGGCCGCCCGGGTCGCCCTGGAGGCCGCGGGACACGGAGACCGCTGCACGTACCGCGGCGGGGACTTCGCGGACGTCCCCGAAGGCGGTGACGTCTATCTCCTCTCGCGGATCCTGCACGACTGGGACGACGACCGCTGCCGGGAGATCCTGCGGCACGTCGCCCGTGCGATGCCCGACCACGCCGATCTGCTGGTCGTCGAGCGGGTGCTGCCCGCCGACGGCTCGAAGTCCCTCGCCGCCGCCTGGGACCTGCACATGATGTGCAACGTCGGCGGCCGCGAACGCCGCGCCGACCACTACGCCCGCCTCTTCGCCGACGCGGGCCTGACCCTGGTCGGCCAGGAGCGACTGCCGCTGGACGGCAGCGTGCTGCACGTACGCAAGGCGACGATCCCGAACTGAGCCCGGGCCGAGGGGTGTTGAGCCGCCCACCGCCGAACCGTCGGCGGCGGGCGGCCGGGACGCGGTCCGCGCGATTGGTCTTGACAACGGCATTGGTCCATACCAACTTGGGTGCGGCACAGGAACAGCACGGCAGCACCAGGTTCGCGCACGTCCCCAACCCCCTCTCCAGCACCGGGAGTTCGCGTGTCCCCCACCCGAAGACGGCGTCCTTCGCGACGCTCCGGAAGATCCCGCATCCTCGCCCTTCTCGGCACTGTCGCCCTCGCGGTCGGCGGCGCGGTCGCCCTGCCGGGCACCGCCCAGGCGGCCAACATCCTCAGCAACGCAGGCTTCGAGTCCGGCTCGCTCGGCCCCTGGTCCTGCACCGGCAACCTCGGCTCCGTGGTCTCCACCCCCGTCCACGGCGGCGCCAAGGCCCTCGCGGGCGCCGCGAGCGCGAGCGACAACGCCAAGTGCAGCCAGACGGTCTCCGTCCAGCCGAACACCACGTACACCCTCTCCGCCTGGGTGCGCGGCAACTACACCTACCTCGGGGTCGACGGCGGCGGCTCGACGTGGACCCAGTCCCCGTCCGCGTACGCCCAGCTGACGGTGAAGTTCACCACCGC
Organism: Streptomyces sp. NPDC057694; assembly: GCF_042799415.1. Classification (NCBI taxonomy): domain Bacteria; kingdom Bacillati; phylum Actinomycetota; class Actinomycetes; order Kitasatosporales; family Streptomycetaceae; genus Streptomyces; species Streptomyces sp. NPDC057694. Next base: position 58,836 of record NZ_JBHVIX010000035.1, on the reverse strand, counting down.
GGCCGCGCAGACCAGCGCCACGATCTACACCCACGGCTGGTACGGCCAGGGCACCTACTACGCCGACGACGTCAGCCTCGACGGCCCCGGCGGCAGCACCGACACCCAGGCGCCGACCGCTCCCACCGGCCTGACCTCCACCGCCAAGACGTCCTCCAGCGTCTCCCTGTCCTGGGGCGCGGCGAGTGACAACGTCGGCGTCACCGGCTACGACATCTACAGCGGCGGCAGCAACAAACTCCTGACGGTGAGCGGTACTTCGGCCACCGTCTCCGGGCTCTCGGCCTCCACCGCGTACAGCTTCACGGTCAAGGCGCACGACGCGGCGGGCAACAGCTCAGGTGCCTCGAACGCCGTCTCCGTGACGACGAGCGCGGGCTCCGGCGGCACCACCGGCTTCAAGCAGGCCGCCCCGTACTTCTACACCGGCTGGGGCGACCCGCCCAGCCCGGCCGGCGTCATGAGCGCCACCGGCGTCAAGTGGTTCACGATGGCGTTCATCCTCTCCTCCGGCGGCTGCAACCCGGCCTGGGACGGAGCGCGCCCCCTCACCGGCGGCCAGGACCAGTCCGCGATCAACGCGATCCGGGCGGCCGGCGGCGACATCGTCCCCTCGATCGGCGGCTGGAGCGGCAACAAGCTCGGCCCCAACTGCTCGACACCCGAAGCCCTCGCGGGCGCCTACCAGAAGGTGATCGACGCGTACGGCCTGAAGGCGATCGACGTCGACATCGAGAACAGTGACGAGTTCGAGAACACGGCCGTGCAGGACCGCATCCTGAACGCCCTGAAGATCGTCAAGGCCAACAACCCCGGACTGAAGACGATCCTCACCTTCGGCACCTCCACGACCGGCCCGACGTCCTACGGCAACCGGCTCATCGAGCAGGCCAAGGCGCTCAACGCCGACATCGACGTCTTCACGATCATGCCGTTCGACTTCGGCGGCGGCAACGACATGTACGGCAACACCGTCAACGCCGCCGACGGCCTGAAGACCAAGCTCAAGTCGGTCTTCGGCTGGGACGACGCGACCGCCTACGCCCACATCGGCATCTCCGGGATGAACGGCCTCAGCGACCAGCAGGAGACCACGACCCCCGCCATCTGGACCCAGATCAAGGACTGGGCGAACAGCAAGCACCTCGCCCGGCTCGCCTTCTGGTCGGTCAACCGCGACCGTCCGTGCGCGGGCGGCGGCGTCGCAGAGAACTGCTCCGGCATCAGCCAGGACAACTGGCAGTTCACGAAGATCACGGCCGGCTTCACCGGCTGACCCGGTCGGCAGACAGGCCAACTTCGTTGTAAGCACGGGGACTTACGCGCGGCATCCGCCGCGCGTACAGTCTCGTAGCACCTCGTTTAGTTACGTAACTTTACCGAGGAGCTGCCCGTGTCCTTCGCGCCATTCGACACAGACCAGGTCGTCCTCGCCCTCGACTTCGGCGGTACCAAGACGGCCCTGACCGTCGCCGACGCCCGCTCCGGCACCCGGATCCGCGACCTCACGGTCGACACCGACCCGGACCTGAAGCGGGCCGTCGGCGCCGCGCGCACCCTCCTCGCCGGCCGCGAGCCACTGGCCGTCGGGGTGTCCACCATCGGCATCCCCGGCCCCGACGGCGTGGCACTCGCCGACAACATCCCCGGCTGGGACCGGTTGCCCTTGGCCCGCGAACTGGGCGAGGAATTCCCGGAGTCGGCGATCCGCGTCGCCAACGACGTGAAGGCCGCCGCCGCCCACGAGTACGCGTCCGGGGCCCTCGCCGGCTGCGACCCCGGCCTGTACGTGAACCTCGGCACCGGACTCGCCGTCGCCCTCGTCGTGCAGGGAACCGTCCTCACCGGACGGCACGGAGCCTCCGGCGAGATCGGCTACAACCTGCGCGACCTCGCCGACGTCGGCCGCACCGACCGCGCCCCGCTGGAGGACGCCGTCAGCGGCAGGGCTCTCCAACAGGGCCTGGTCACAGATGAGTTCACGCGAGAACTCGCCTTCCATCTCGTCAACCTCACCATCGCCGTCGATCCCGAGCGGATCGCCGTCGGCGGCGGCATGGTCCGCTCCTGGAAGGCGCTGCACGACCCGCTGCGCGCCGCCCTCGACGCGGCCGTGCCCCGGCCGCCCCAGCTCGTACCCGCCGCGCACCCGTACGACGCGCCCCTGCTCGGGGCCCTGGCGCTGGCCGTGGAGGCAGCGCGTCCGGACACTTCGGCACCGTAGAAGACCACGAAGGGACTGGCAGGAATGAGGCCCACGCGCATCCTCGCCGTCGCGCTCATGCTGACCCTGGCAGCGACGGCCTGTTCCGAGACCAAGCACACGGACGACGGCTCCCCGGGCACCGGGAGCGCCACCGACAGCGGCGGCCCGAAGAAGAAGGGCGGCACCGTCACCATCGCCAACACGGCGGGGCAGACGTGGACCTGCAACTTCAACCCCTTCAACCCGGCCGTCTACAACACCTCCATCGGCTTCGTCTACGAACCGCTCGTCTTCGTCAACGCCCTCAAGGACCAGGCCGAGACACCGATGCTCGCCAAGAGCTACAAGTGGAACGCCGACAAGACCGAGATCGACTTCACCATCCGCCCGGGCGTGAAGTGGAACGACGGCAAGCCGTTCACCGCGAAGGACGTCGCCTTCACCTTCAACCTCATGAAACGCGTCAAGTCGACCGACCTGTACGCCCTGTGGACCACCGCCGGACTCCAGTCGGTGGCCGCGTCCGGCGACCACGTCAGCCTGAAGTTCGCGAAGGCCGCGCAGCCGTATTTCTACGCGTTCGCCCACCAGGTCGCCATCGTGCCCGAGCACGTCTTCGGCTCCGGCGCCGCCGCGAAGAACCCGGACACCTGGGTCGACAAGAAGCCCGTCGGCACCGGCCCGTTCGAGGTCGACCCCTGCACGGCCAACAACATCCAGTACACCGCCAACCCCGACTACTGGCAGCAGGGCAAGCCGTACATCCAGAAGGTCGAGTACCCGGCCTACCTCGACAACGGCCCCGCCAACCTCGACCTCGCCAACGGCAAGGCGCAGTGGGGGAGTCAGTTCATCCCGGGCATCAAGCAGTTCTACCTGGACAAGTCGCAGGACAACCACACCTGGTCACCCCCGGTCCAGAACGTCAGCATCTACCCGAACCTCGACCCCTCCCACAAGATGAGCAGCAACCTCAAGGTCCGCCAGGCGATCTCGCTCGCCATCGACCGGGAGAAGGTCTCGCAGATCGGCGTCGGCGGCCAGGAACCCGTCGCCAACCAGTCGGGCATCGTCACCCCGACGTTCGACAAATACTTCGACGCCGGCGCGGTACGGAAAGCGGGCTTCGACAAGCCCGACCCGGCCCGCGCCAAGAAACTCCTCGCCGGACTCGGCTACTCCCCGGCCAAGCCGCTCAAGCTGACCATCCTCACCATCACCGGCTACACCGACTGGGACGCCTCGCTCAAGGTCATCAAGCAGAACCTGAAGGCCGTCGGCATCGACCTGGACGTCCAGGACCTCGCCCAGCAGACCATGGTCGGCCGCCTCTACACCGGTGACTACGACCTCGCCTACTACACACAGCAGACGACGGGCCCGACCCCGTACTACGAACTGCGCCAGACCCTGCACTCCGCGAACACCGCGCCGCTCGGCAAGACCGCCGCCAGCAACTGGGAGCGGTACAAGAACCCCAAGGTCGACGACCTCCTCAACGCCTACGCGTCGGCCGACGAGACCAAGCAGGTGGACCTCGTCAAACAGGTCGCCCAGTACATGATCGACGACGTGCCGGTGATCCCCGTCGTGGAGGCCGTCGACTGGTTCCAGTACAACACCAAGGACATCGCGGGCTGGCCGACGAAGGACAACCCGTACGCCCAGCCCGCCGCCTACAACTTCCCCGACACGGGTCAGGTGCTCACCCACCTGTACTCGACGTCGGCCCAGTAGGGGCGGTGGCCCGTGCGCTTCATCCTGCGCCGCCTGGGGTTCTTCCTCCTCACGCTCTGGGCGGCCCTCACCCTGAACTTCTTCATCCCGCGCATCATGCCGGGCGACCCGGTCGACGCCCTCACCGTGCGCACCCGCGGCCGCGTCTCCCGGGACGCCCTCGAACAGATGCTGACCTCGTTCGGCTTCAAACCGGACCAGAACGTCGCCGTCCAGTACCTCGACTACCTGGGCCACATGTTCACCGGCAACTGGGGCCGCTCCATCGGCCAGACCCTCGGCGAACCGGTCACCAAGCTCATCGGTGACGCACTGCCGTGGACCCTCGGCCTGGTCGGCGTCACCACCGTCCTCGCCTTCCTCCTCGGCACCCTTATCGGCACCGTCGCCGGCTGGCGGCGTGGCGGCGCCCTCGACGCGATCCTCCCGCCGGTCTTCGTCGTCACCTCGGCGCTGCCCTACTTCTGGGTGGGCCTGCTGCTCATCCTGGTCTTCTCCCAGGGGACCGGCGGCGCCCTCCCCGCCAACTTCAACTACGACACGTCGATCGTGCCCGGCTTCTCCCCGGGCTTCGTCGGCAGCGTCCTGTCCCACGCGGTGCTGCCCGCGGCGACGCTGCTCATCACCACCATCGGCGGCTGGATCCTGACCATGCGCAACAACATGATCACCACGCTCGCCGAGGACTACGTGCGGATGGCCCGCGCGAAGGGCCTGAACCCGCGCCGCGTCATGTACGCCTACGGCGCCCGCAACGCGATCCTCCCCAACCTCGCCGGATTCGCCATGTCCCTCGGCTTCGTCATCTCCGGCGCGATCCTCATCGAGTACGTCTTCAACTACCCCGGCGTCGGCTACCTCCTCTACAACGCCGTCCAGAACGTCGACTACCCCCTGATGCAGGCCCTGTTCATGCTGTTCACGGTGGCGGTCCTGGTGGCGCTGCTGGCGGTGGACATCGCGACGGTGTGGCTCGACCCGAGGGCGAGGGCGTCATGAGCGCCCCGGTAGGGGCGCGGGGAACTGCGCGAGCAACCACAGCGAAACCTGCACGCGGTAACCGGGGCGCAGGCCTATGGCGAGCAATCCGAGGCAACAGAAAAGCACTCACCGGCACGGTGATTCTGCTGGCGTTCACACTGATCGCCGCGTTCCCGGGCCTGTTCACCACAATCCACAACCCCGACGAGGCCACCTACACCCCCCGCCTCGCCCCCTCCACAGGACACCTCCTGGGAACCACGGCCCTGGGCCAGGACATCTACTCCCAACTGATCTACGGCACCCGCGAATCCCTGATCATCGCGATCGTCGCGGGCGCGCTGGCCACGGTCCTGTCCGTCCTGATCGGCGTCTCCGCCGCCTACCTCGGCGGCCTCGCCGACGACCTGCTCTCCCTGCTCACCAACGTCGTCCTGGTCATCCCCGCGTTCCCCCTGGTGATCATCCTGGCCAAGTACGCGGGCAAGGGCTCCCTCACCGTCATCCTGACCGTCCTCGTCCTCACCGGCTGGTCCTACGGCGCCAACCAGATGCGCGCCCAGGCCCTGTCCCTGCGCCACCGCGACTTCCTGGAATCGGCGCGGGTGCGCGGCGAGCGACGCTCGTACATCATCGTCCGCGAGGTCCTGCCGACGATGACCTCGCTCATCGTCGCCAACTTCCTCGGCGCCGCCCTGTACGCGGTGCTCAGCGCGGCCGGCCTTCAGTTCCTCGGCCTCGGCGACCCGAACTCGCAGAGCTGGGGCACGATGCTCTACTGGGCCCAGAACCAGCAGGCTCTGCAGACCGGCACTCCGCTGTGGTCGATCGCCCCCGGCCTGTGCGTCGCCCTGCTCGGCGTCTCCTTCGCCCTCGTCAACTACGCCTTCGACGAGATCGGCAACCCCGCCCTGCGGCCCGTACGAAGGAGGCGGCATGCCTGAGCGGCCCCTGCTCGACGTCCACGACCTGACCGTCGCCTACGACACCGCGACCGGCCCGGTCGTCGCCGTCGACCACGTAGAACTCACCGTCGCGGCAGGGGAGTTCACGGCCGTCGTCGGCGAGTCCGGCTGCGGCAAGTCCACCCTGCTGTTCGCCGTCACCGGCCTGCTCAACCCGCCCGCCCGCGTCACCGGCGGCACCGTCCACTTCAAGGGCGCCGACCTCGTCACCCTCACCGAACGCGAACTCGCGCAGCTGCGCTGGCGCGACTACTCCGTCGTCCTGCAGTCCGCCATGAACGCCCTCAACCCGGTCGCCACCCTCGCCGCCCAGTACCGGGACGCCATGGCCGCCCACGGCACGTACACCGACGACGAGATCCGCGCCCGCTCGGCGGAGGTCCTCGACCTCGTCGGCATCGACCCGGTCCATCTGCGCAGCTACCCGCACCAGCTCTCCGGCGGCATGCGCCAGCGCGCCATGATCGCCATGGCGCTGCTGCTCACCCCGGACCTCGTCGTCATGGACGAACCGACCTCCGCGCTCGACGTCGTCGCCCAGCGCTCCCTCATGGTGCAGATCAAAGAACTCCAGCAACTCCTCGGCTTCGCCGTCCTGTTCGTCACCCACGACATGTCCCTGGTGAGCCACTTCTCCGACCGGCTCCTCGTCATGTACGCGGGCCAGGTCGTCGAGACCGGCCCCACCCGCAGCGTCTTCGACCGCCCCGCCCACCCCTACAGCCGGGGCCTCCTCGACGCGTTCCCCTCGATCCGCGGCCCGCGCGTCCCCCTGAAGGGCATCCCCGGCAGCCCGCCCGACCTCGCCGCGCCACCGCCCGGCTGCCGCTTCACCCCGCGCTGCCCGCTCGTCCAGCCGCAGTGCCACGAGAAAGAGCCGGAGCTGTACCAGGTCGGCGACGCCCACGCCCGCTGCCTGCTGCACGCCCCGACCGCCCCCACGGAGGCCTCCCGATGACGACTCCGCTCCTCGAACTGCGCGGGGTCACCCGCCACTTCAAGGTCGGCACCGGACTGAGCAGGCGCGCCCTGCACGCCGTCGACGACGTCGACCTCGCCGTGGGGGAGCGGGAGATCCTCGCCCTCGTCGGCGAGAGCGGCAGCGGCAAGTCGACCCTCGCCCGCCTCGTCGCCCAGGTGCACCGCCCGACCCGCGGCGAAATCCGCTACCAGGGGCGGCCGTTGACCGAACAGCGCGGGCGCCGCGCGAAACTCGCCTACCGCGGCGCCGTCCCCATGGTCTTCCAGGACCCCTTCTCCGCCCTCAACCCCGCCTACCGCGTCTCGCACGGCATCCTGCGCGGCATCACCCTGCACCAGCCCCAACTCGGGCGCGCGGAAAGGCAGTCGGAGGCGGAACGCGTCACCGAAGCGGTCGGCCTCGCCCCCGACATCCTCGACCGCTTCCCCCACGAACTCTCCGGCGGCCAGCGCCAGCGCATCGGCTTCGCCCAGGCCCTCGCCCACCGCCCGCGCCTCATCCTCGCCGACGAACCCGTCTCCATGCTCGACGTCTCCATCCGCATCGGCCTGCTCAACGTCATGGCGGACCTGCGCGAGACCGAGAACGTCTCGATCCTCTACATCACCCACGACATCGCGAGCGCCCGCTACCTCTCCGACCGCATCGCCGTCATGTACGGCGGCCACATCGTCGAGACCGGCCCCACCGAAGAAGTCCTCGCCCACCCCCGCCACCCCTACACCGACCTCCTCCTCTCCGCCGTGCCCGACCCCCGCGCCCCCCTCGACGTCGACGCGGCCACCGCCAAGTCCGACCCGCCCGTCGTCATCGACCCCACCCCCGGCTGCCGCTTCCGCGCCCGCTGCCCGCTCGCCACCGAGGTGTGCGACCGGATCACCCCGCGCCTCGAACCGGTCGCCACGTCACACACCGCCGCCTGCCACGTCACAGCGCCGGGAACCCCAGGAACCCCAGGAGCTCCGGAAGCTTTAGGAGCCGACGCGTGACGACACCCCCCGCCTGGAACCGGCAGCGCCTGCGCAGCAACAACGAATGGCTGCTCCTGGAACGCTTACGCACCTCGGGCCCCGCCTCCCGCGCCCAGCTCGCCCGGGCCAGCGGCCTGTCCAAGCCCACCGTCTCCAACGCCCTCGCCGCCCTGGAACGCGCAGGACTCGTCCGCGAGGCCGGCACCCACGCGGGCAGCCGCGGCCGCGTCGCCGTCCTCTACGAGCCCGACCCGCGCGCCGGACACGTCCTCGGCATCGACATCGGCCGCGCCCGGCTGCGCACCGCCGTCGCCGACCTCGCCGGCACCGTCGTCGCCCGCACCGAGACGCGCAACCGGGGCCGCAGCGCCGCCGCGGTCGCCGACGCCGCCCTCACCTGCGCCCAACAGGCCGTCGAGGAAGCCGGACTGACGCCCGCCGCCATCGTGCACACCGCCGTCGGCACCCCGGGCGTCTTCGACCGGCACACCGGCCGCGTCCGCTACGCCGTCAACCTGCCCGGCTGGGGCCGCCCGGGCCTCGTGGAACGCATGCGCGACCGCCTCGGCACCCCGCTGTCCGTCCACAACGACGCCAACCTCGCCGCGCTCGGCGAATACACCTTCGGCGCGGGCGCGGGCAGCCGCCTCTTCGTCTACGTTCTCGTGGGCACCGGCCTCGGCATGGGCGTCGTCGCCGACGGCGAACTCTTCCTCGGCGCGCACGGCGCCGCAGGAGAGATCGGCTTCCTGCCGCTCGACGGCGTCCCGCACTCCGGCAGCGCACCCCGGCGCGGCCTGCTGGAGGACGCGGTCTCCGCCGACGCCGTCGTCCGCGCGGCCCGCGACCGCGGCATGCGCGGACCACTGACCGCCAAGCGCGTCTTCGACGCCGCCCGCACCGGCGACCGGGCCGCCCTGGACGCCGTACGCCAGGAAGGCGAACGCCTCGCCCTCGCCGTCGCCGCCGTCACCGCCGTCCTCGACCCCGACCTGGTGGTGCTCGGCGGGGGAGTGGGCGGCGGCGCCGACCTCCTCCTGACCACGGTCGCCGAAACCCTCCACCGCCTCACCCCGCTCCGCCCCCGGGTGGAGCCGGGCACGACGGCCGACGACGCGGTCCTCCTCGGCGCCCTCACCACAGCCCTGCGCGCGGCCCGGCCTCTCGTCTTCGACCGGCGCACGGGCGGCATCACGCAGACCGACTGATTGCACCGGAAAACGAAGAAAGCCCCTCAAGGAGGGGCTCTTCTCTGTGGTGTCCGAGGGGGGACTTGAACCCCCACGTCCGATAAAGGACACTAGCACCTCAAGCTAGCGCGTCTGCCATTCCGCCACCCGGACAAGGTGTCTGCCGCCTTTTCTGCGGGGCGCTGCCCGCGGCGACACAGAGAACATTACCAGGGTTTCGGAGTGCCCCGATCACACCCCCACCTCGGTGCTTGCCCTGTGAACGGCACGTGACGAGCGGTGCCCGCCCTTGGGTCCTGACGTCGGTAGAGAGAGGATGAGAGGGAAAACAGGGAGAGAGGAACAAGCGTGAGTGAGCCGAGCACGGGCAGGGCCGTCTCCGGACAGGACGAGGTCGTCGACCTCTGCCGCGAACTGATCCAGATCGACACCAGCAACTACGGCGACCACTCGGGCCCCGGAGAGCGCAAGGCCGCCGAGTGGGTCGCGGAGAAGCTCGCCGAGGTGGGCCTCGAACCGCAGATCTTCGAGTCGCACCCCGGCCGCGCCTCCACGGTCGCCCGCATCGAGGGCGAGGACCCGTCGCGGCCCGCGCTCCTCATCCACGGCCACACCGACGTCGTACCGGCCAACGCGGCGGACTGGACCCACCACCCCTTCTCCGGCGAGGTCGCCGACGGGTGCGTCTGGGGCCGCGGCGCCGTCGACATGAAGGACATGGACGCGATGACCCTCGCGGTCGTCCGCGACCGGCTGCGCACCGGCCGCAAGCCCCCGCGCGACATCGTCCTGGCCTTCCTCGCCGACGAGGAGGCCGGCGGCACCTGGGGCGCCCGCCATCTCGTCGACAACCACCGGGACCTCTTCGACGGGGTCACCGAGGCGATCAGCGAGGTCGGCGGCTTCTCCTTCACCGTGAACGAGCAGCGCCGGCTGTACCTCATCCAGACCGCCGAGAAGGGCATGCACTGGATGAAGCTGAGCGTGGCCGGCACCGCCGGGCACGGCTCCATGATCCACCGGGACAACGCGATCACCGAGCTGTCCGAGGCCGTCGCCCGGCTCGGCCGGCACGAGTTCCCGGTCCGCGTCACCAAGACGCTGCGCCACTTCCTCGACGAACTCGGCGACGCGCTCGGCACCGAGCTCGACCCCGAGGACATGCAGGAGACGATCGCCAAGCTCGGCGGCATCGCCAAGCTGATCGGCGCCACGCTGAGCAACACCGCGAACCCGACGCAGCTCGGCGCCGGATACAAGGTCAACGTCATCCCCGGCGAGGCCACCGCCCACGTCGACGGCCGCTTCCTGCCGGGGCACGAGGACGAGTTCCTCGCCGACCTCGACCGGATCCTCGGTCCGAACGTGAAGCGCACGGACGTGCACGCCGACAAGGCCGTCGAGACCACCTTCGACGGGGCGCTCGTCGAGGCCATGCAGACCTCGATCGCCGCCGAGGACCCGATCGGCAAGGCCATCCCGTACATGCTCTCCGGCGGCACCGACGCGAAGTCCTTCGTCGAGCTGGGCATCCGCAACTTCGGCTTCGCGCCGCTGCAGCTGCCGCCCGAGCTGGACTTCGCCGGCATGTTCCACGGCGTCGACGAGCGGGTCCCGGTGGACGGACTGAAGTTCGGTGTCCGGGTGCTCGACCGCTTCATCGACGCGTCCTGAACGGTCCGGCCGCGTCAACACGGTGACAGCCCGGTAATTCGGCCGTCCGTGCGTACTGGGCTGAAAAGAGTGAAAGGAACCATAGGCTCGTAGCCCCATCAGTTCCTCCTCGTTACAGGGAGTGCAGTCCGCGGCTGGGACTGCATTGCCAACAAGGAGGAATAATGATCAAGAAGATCGTCGCCGCTGCGGCTGCCACTGGTGGTCTGGTTCTCGCGGGTGCGGGCATGGCCGTCGCCGACTCCGGTGCTCAGGGTGCTGCCGTGCACTCCCCCGGCGTGCTCTCGGGCAACGTCATTCAGGCGCCCATCCACATCCCGGTGAACGTCTGTGGCAACACGGTCTCCGTGATCGGGCTGCTGAACCCCGCCTTCGGCAACACCTGCGTCAACAGCTGACGTTGTTGAGCCTCACCCCTTGAGGGTCTGAGTCCGTCGGCCCCGGAGTGCGCGCCATGCACTCCGGGGCCGACGGGCATTACCCAGCGAAGTGCAGTGCTTCAAGCACTGAGAGTGCTAAGGCAGGGAAAGCTATGCGACAGGTCACGCGCAAGGGCCTGACCATCGTGGCGGCCGCGACCGGCGTGCTCGCCGTCACCGGCGGCTACGCGCACGCCGACTCGGGTGCGCAGGGAAGCGCGTCGGGCTCGCCCGGCATCGCCTCCGGCAACAACGTGCAGGTCCCCGTCGAGGTCCCGGTCAACGTCTGCGGCAACACCGTGAACGTCATCGGGCTGCTCAACCCGGCGATGGGCAACAACTGCGCCAACAACACCTCGCACCAGAGCGGCTACGGCGACGAGAGCGGCGGCGGCACCCACCACCAGCAGCCGTCCGGCGGCGGATCGCACGCCGGCGGTCACACCGGTGACTCGCCGGGCATCGGCTCGGGCAACCACGTCCAGGTACCGGTGAACGTTCCGGTCAACGTGTGCGGGAACTCGGTCGGTGTCGTCTCCGTCGGCAACGCCGTCACGGGCGACGACTGCGCCAACCCGGGAGGTGAGCGGGCGACGCCGCCGTCCACGCCGCCGGCCACCCCCGGGCAGCCGCACCACCCGGGCAAGCCGGGGACTCCGGGCGAGGCCGTCAAGCCCGCCACGCGGGCGCTCCACTCGACCGCGGGCAAGCCCAACGCGCCGGGGCCGCAGACCGTCACCCAGGCCAAGGGCGAGTCCCAGCTCGCCATGACCGGCAGCTCGCTGCCCGTCGGCGCCACGGGCGCACTGGCCGCGGGCGCGCTGATCGGCGGCGCGGTGCTCTACCGCCGCTCCAGGGCCGGCGCGTAGCACCGACGGCAGGCAGCAGGAACACAGCGGGCCCCGCATCGGCGGGGCCCGCTCCGTTTTCGGCCGGGTTCCGTCAGGTTCAGGTCACCATGTGGCCCGCACCTGGCGGATGATCCGCCGCCGCAGGCGCACGCGGCGACTGCCGTCGCGGCGCAGGCTCAATCGGTCCAACTCCCAGTGTCCGTACTCTGCATGGTCCGTCAGCAGGCGCGTCGCGTCCTTGCGGGAGACCCCGCGCGGCACGTACACGTCGACAAATTCGTATTCCGGCATCGCATCTATTGTGCGGGCAGAGCCCCGGTACGGATAGCGTCTGCACTATGTCTGATGCTGCGCAGCCCACCGCTGCCGAGGTACGCACCGCCGCAGAGGCGGTCAAGGCTGCGCTCGACCGTCACCTGGCGGCTGTCGAGCGCAGGTCGGGAGAGGACGACCCGGCCGTCTACGAAGCGTTCAACGAGCTCGCCGCCGCGGCCGAGGAGTACGACGAACTCCTCTACGACCGCTACGACGAGGTCACCCCCTTCGAGATCCCCAGCGGCGACGACTCGCTGCCGCCGTACACCGGACCGGAGGAGCCGAACGCGCTGAGCGTGCTGATCCGGCGCGACTACGCCGTGGTGGAGCCGCAGCGTCTCCTCGCCCAGGCGAGCCGGGTCGTCGACCTCGAAGCGGGCCCGGACCTGAACACCGGGGGCGCGGGCAGCGGTGTCCATGCCGCGCTCGGCGTGCTCTTCGGCGAGTTCGAACCGGACGAGATCGCCTCCCGGCACAAGGAGTTCGGCCTGGAGGAGGGCGACTCGACGCTCTGGGTCTCCGCCGCCGACGAACCGGCCGAGCCGGGGGAGTGGCTGGAGGCCCCGTTCGACCAGGCCGATCCGCAGCGGGTGGTGTGCCGCTTCGACGTCAGCGCGGTCTTCGACGACGAACTCGATCCCGACGACGACTCCGTGGCTCTTGAGCCACTGGAGGACGTCGAGCACTGAGTCGGGAACAGCCCCCACCGGCCGTTGCCGGCTGCAGGCCGGTGGGGGCTGGTCGCGCAGTTCCCCGCGCCCCTGACGGGGCGCGCCCCGCCGCCTTGGGCAATCTGCCGCCAGGGGCGGCAGGGTGGGCAAGGCGGCACCCCGGCGCGGGGGGGGGACCTCCAAAGGAACCCCACCCCACCCCCCCCTCCCACCCCCCCCCCCCGGTC
>NZ_JBHVIX010000035.1:0-45637 GCF_042799415.1 Streptomyces sp. NPDC057694 | reverse complement strand
GGCCCCCCCCCGCCGCGTGGGAAAATTTCCCGCGGGGGGGGGGGGGGGGGGAAGGGCGCCACCCCGGCGCGGGGTGAGCGCTTCAGAAGGCGCCCACCCCGGCCCCGCTCTAAGCCCCGGGCGCCTGGGCCCGGACCAGCCGGCCCAGCCGGGTCGTACGGGGCTTGGCGGCAATCTCCGAAACAGCCCGGGGCAATCCGGCACCCACCCCGTCCACCACGGACAGATGCCGCTCCCCGCGCCCGAACGCCGTGTACACCCAGGGCCGGCTCAACCCCGCCGCCGCGTCACCGGGCAGCACCACCACGGCGGCAGCCCACCGCAGCCCCACCGCCTGGTGCCCGGTCACCGCCCACCCGTGCCGCACGGCCCGCTCCACCTGCTCCTTGGGTACGAGCACGGGCTCACCGGCGCAGTCCAGGCGCAGCCCCTCCGCGTCGGCCCCGACGACCCGCCCGGGCCTGATCCGCCCCGGACCGGCCACGTGGACCACCCGGTCCCCGGGGTCGAAGCCCCCGAACCGCCCGGGACCGGGGTTCAGCCGCTCCTTCAGCGCCGCGTTCAGCGCCCGCGTCCCCGCCGCGCCCGCATGCCCCGGAGTGATCACCTGGGTCTCCTCGGCGGGCACCCCGATGGCCCGCGGCACCGAGTCCGCGACGAGCTGCACGGTGCGGTGGATCGCCTCGGCGCCGTCCCGCACCGGCACGATCACGACCTCCTTGCCGGGCGCCTCCACCTGGCTCAGCTCGCCGATGCCGATACCCGAGACCAGCTCGCCGATCGGACCGGGATCCGGTGTCCGCGACGCGAGGCGCGGGCAGATCCCGGCGGCCAGCAGATCCGCGAAGACCCGCCCGGGCCCCGCCGACCACAGCACGCCCGAATCGCCGCTGAGCACCAGGCATGTGCCGTCGGCCAGCAGCTCGACGAGCATCGCGGCCCCGTCCACGTCCAGCTGCGGCGCGTCCAGGACGACCAGGAGATCGACCGCGAGCGCCCCGTCGGCGTCCCGGCCGGGGCCCTGGGTCTGGGTGAGCAGCCCCTCGACCGTGGCCGTGGCGGCGTCCGGCGCGTCGGCGCCGAGCAGGGCGGCGGCCCGCCGCCGCCCGTCCGCGCCGTGCGCGGCCACGCACACCCGCAGTCCGAGACCGGCCGCGGCCGAGGCCAGCGCGACCGGCTCGGCGCGGGCGGCCTCGCCGCCGGTGTGCAGTACCAGCCGGTGCGCGCCGGCGGCCCGGATCAGCTCGGCCGTCGTACCGGATGCGGCGGCGGCCGCCGCCTCCCAGTCACCGCCGACGGAGTCGCCGTCCTTGGGCCCGGAGTTGATGATCCGGGCGAGACCGTCGGCGAGGCTCTCCTCGGCGAGCGCGTACCGCTCGAGGCCGACGAGGATCCGCACCGGGCGCTCAGGCTCTTCTTCGCCGTCCTCGGCCGGTTGGGGCTCGGGCGCGTCCTCGACGGGGTCCTGGAAGAGGATCGCGTCGCCCTCCGCGGCGGCGCTCTGCACGGCCTCGCCCGGATCGGGCACCCCGCGCTTGCCGAGCGCGTCCGTGAGCACCGGCAGATCCAGGGCCGTGTGTCCGGCGACCGCCGCCTGTTCGAGCAGCCACACGGTGACCGCCCGGCCGCGCCGCTCGTCCTCGGGGCCGCACTCGGCGCCGAGCAGCGCGCGGGCGAACCCGTCGGCCTGCTCCGGGCGCACCCCGCTCACCCGCAGCAACTGCCAGGGATCCTCGCGCAGCAGGTCCTCGGCGCCCTCGCCCAGCGCCGTGGCGGCCGCCACGGCGAGCGTGTCGGGCGCCCCGCCCTCGACGAGCACGGCCCGTACCGCCGCCACCGAGTCGGCGTCGGGCCCGGCGTCCACGACCGGCGCGGCGGGTGTGCGGGGCCGCGGCTCGGGGGCGGTGGCGGCCGGGCGCGGCGCGCGCTCCGGCTGCGCGAACACGGTGGCGGCCGGCTTCTCGCCGCTCTCCACGGCACGTACGGCGGCGAGCAGATCGGCGGCGGTGCCGCTCAGCTTCGTACCGGCGGCGATCGGCCCGTCCTTGGCGGCCTTGCGCTGCGCGATGCGCTCCCGCAGCTCCCGCTGCGCGGCGATCTCGGCCTCGGCCTCGGACGGCTGGGCCGCAGCCTCCTCGGTGCCGGCCTTCTCGTCCCCGGTCGCGTCGGACCCGGTCGCTTCGGTCCCGTCCCCGGCCGCTTCGGTGGCTTCGGCCGCCTCGACGGGTGCCTCCGTGTCCGGCCCGGCGTCGGGGCCCTGCCCTGACTCGTTCTCCGCGGCAGCGGACTCCGTACTCACAACGTGCTCCAGTCCTGATCGGGATAGCGGTGCACGGGCGCCGACACGTCGTCGAGCGCCTGGCAGATCTCGTCAGGAAGACTAAGGGCCTCCACTGACAATGCCGCTGTGAGCTGCCGGGCGTTGCGCGCGCCGATGATCGGGGCGGTCACGCCGGGCCGGTCCCTGACCCAGGCCAGGGCGACCTGGAGCGGGGTCACCGCGAGTCCGTCGGCGGCTATGGCGACCGCGTCCACGATGTGCCCCGCGGCCTCGTCCAGGTACGGCGCGACGAACGGCGCCATGTGGTCGGAGCCGCCGCGCGAGTCCGTGGGGGTGCCGCCCCGGTACTTGCCGGTCAGCACCCCGCGCCCGAGCGGCGACGACGGCAGCAGTCCGATGCCCAGGTCGACGGCGGCCGGCAGCACCTCCCGCTCCACCCCGCGCTGGAGCAGCGAGTACTCCATCTGCGTACTGGCGATACGGGTGCGGGTGCCCGGCGCCGCGAGCTGCCAGGTGCCCGCCTTGGCCAGCTGCCACCCGCAGAAATTGGACACTCCGGCGTAGCGTGCCCGCCCGCTGCTGACCGCGATGTCGAGGGCCTGGAGCGTCTCGTCGAGCGGGGTATCGGTGTCGTAGGCGTGGATCTGCCAGAGGTCGACGTAGTCGGTGCCGAGACGGGCGAGCGAGGCGTCGAGCGCGGAGAGCAGATGGCCGCGCGAGCCGTCGAAGCGCCGGTCGGGGTCGGGCACACTGCCCGCCTTGGTGGAGATGACCAGGTCACGGCGGGGGACCAGGCCCTCGACGAGGCGGCCGAGCAGATACTCCGACTCCCCGTCCCCGTACACGTCGGCCGTGTCGACGAGCGAGCCGCCCGCCTCCCAGAAGGTCTTCAACAGGTCGGCTGCGTCGTGCTCGTCCGTGTCGCGCCCCCACGTGAGGGTGCCGAGCCCGATCCGGGACACACGCAGGCCGGTACGGCCGAGATGCCTCTGCTCCATGGGCGCTGAGAGTACTGGCCGAAGGTCAGGATGGGGGGCCCGGTGGATATCTGTCGTGCCGTCCGTCGCGCTAGGGTGCCCGGGAAGAGACGTTACCGATGGGTAATCCAGCGGTTCCCGCACGCGGTTAAGGGGATGTGGTCAATGAAGCTCGGCATCAATCTCGGGTACTGGGGCCTGGGGATGGACACCGACAACCTCGCCGTCGCCAAGGAGGCCGACCAGCTCGGCTACGCGGTGTGCTGGGCGGCCGAGGCGTACGGCTCCGACACCGTGACGGTGCTCAGCTACGTCGCCGCGCAGACCGAGCGCATCGACGTCGGCTCGGCCATCATGCAGATCCCGGCCCGCCAGCCCACCATGACGGCGATGACGGCCTCGACCCTCGACACGCTCTCCGGCGGCCGCTTCCGCCTCGGACTCGGGGTCTCCGGACCGCAGGTCTCCGAGGGCTGGTACGGCGTGAAGTTCGACAAGCCGCTGGCCCGCACGCGCGAGTACGTCGACATCGTGCGCAAGGCCATGAGCCGCGAGCGGGTCTCCTACGAGGGTGCGCACTGGACCCTGCCGCTGCCCGACGGGCCGGGCAAGTCCCTGAAGCTGACCGTGCACCCGAAGCGCGAGCACATCCCGCTCTACATCGCCGCGATCGGCCCCAAGAACCTGGAGCAGACCGGCGAGATCGCCGACGGCGCCCTGCTGATCTTCCCCTCCGCCGAGCACCTGGAGGACACCGCGATCTCGTACCTGCGCGCGGGCCGCGAGAAGGCCGGCAAGACGATGGAGGGCTTCGACGTCTGCCCGACCGTGCCGATCGCCGTCGGCCCGGAGGGCGGCGACAAGGACATCTCCGCGCTCGCCGACTCGTTCCGCCCCTACACCGCGCTCTACGTCGGCGGCATGGGCAGCGCCAAGCAGAACTTCTACAACCAGCTCGCGCAGCGCATGGGGTACGAGAAGGAGGCCGCCGAGATCCAGGAGAAGTACCTGTCCGGCGACAAGGACGGCGCCGCCGCCGCCATTCCGCAGAAGCTCATCGACTCCACCACGCTGCTCGGCTCCGTGGACCGCATCGCGGACCGGATGCGGGAGTATGCCGAGGCCGGTGTCACCACCCTGACGCTGTCCCCGGCCGGCTTCACGCTGGACGAGCGGCTCGCCTCGCTGCGCGCGGGCGTCGAGGCGGTGGAGCGCGCCGGACTGGCGTAACGGGCAGCCTGTACACCGGCGGAGTTTTCCGCGGCCGTGGTGGGGGCTCGGGGGGTCTTCCCCGCCACGGCCGTCACGGAGAACAACGCGCCATCGGGCCCACGGTTACGCCTCCCATCCCGGCACGGATCCTCCTTTCGGCCGAGTTGTCGGTCATTCCTGTTGCCTGCCACCGCCTCCCGCATTTGACTCGGTCTTTGCGAGCCATGGAGCCGCGGACCGCGCGTGGAGGCACGGAGGTAACCGGATGCTGTCGGCCAAGAGCCTGTTCCAGGAGATTCTCGACAACGACGACTCGTTCCGGCTGTTCTGCTCGATCGCCGCGGGCGGCGAGGCGCAGGGCGGCTGGGAGAACGGCCGGATCGCCGCCCTCGTCCCCGCGAGCGAGCGGCCCCTCGCGCCCAAGATCGCCCGGCACGGCGCCGACGAGGACAAGCACGGGCGGATCTTCAACGCCCTGCTGAAGAAGCGCGGCCTGACCCCGGTGCCGGTCCCGGACGAGACCGACTACACGATGCTCCTGGAGCGGCACGGCATCGGACTCCCGCACGAGCGCCTCAACCGCGACGAGCCCCTCTCCGTGCGGGACATCGTCACGTACCTCGCCCACAGCCGCGTCACCGAACAGCGCGCCTCCGAGCAGATGGAACTCCTGCGCAAACACTTCGCCGGTCACCCCGACATCGGCCGCGCGGTCAAGATGATCTCCAACGACGAGGACAACCACCTCGCCTACTGCCACGAGGAGTTGCTGCGCCTCGCGTACGCGGGCCACGGCCGCACCATCCAGCGCGTCCTGCGGGAGTGCGCCCTCGCCGAGATCGCCGTCTACCGGGACGTGAGCCTCGCCGTCATGGACCACATGGGCCGCATCCTCGGCTGGTCCGCCCCGAAGGCGGGCATGCTCGCCGCCGGAATCCGCGCCGTGTACGCGTACGAACGCCTCGGCGGCTGGCGGCGGATGGTCTCCCTGTCGATGCCGCGGCGGCGCGACGCGCTCGGCGGCCCCGCGACCACCTCCGTCGAGTTCGCGTGAGCGCGACGTCCACCGTGCCTACAGCCAGCCGCGCCGCTTGAACATCCGGTACAGCACCAGTTCCAGCACGGCCATCAGCGCGATCACCGCCGGGTACGACCACACCCAGTGCAGCTCGGGCATGTGGTCGAAGTTCATGCCGTAGATGCCCGCGATCATCGTGGGCACCGCGGCCATCGCCGCCCAGGCGGAGATCTTCCGCATGTCGTCGTTCTGCCGCACGCTCGCCTGCGCCAGATGCGCGGACAGGATGTCCGTCACCAGCCGGTCCAGGCCGTCCACGGACTCGTTCACCCGCGTCAGGTGGTCGTTCACGTCACGGAAGAACGGCCGCGCGTCGTCGGCCACGAACGGCACGGTCATGGGGAACGGGCCGATCCCCGACAGCCGGGCCATCGGCAGCGCCAGCGGACCGGTGGCCCGGCGGAACTCCAGGATCTGCCGCTTGAAGGCGTAGATCCGCGACGCCGTGTCCCGCGAGCCGCCGCCGTCAGGCGAGAAGACCTCCGCCTCCAGCTCCTCCAGGTCGGTCTGCAACTCGGTCGCGACGTCCAGGTAGTGGTCGACCGTGGCGTCCGAGACCGCGTACAGCACCGCCGTCGGGCCGTGGCGCAGGAAGGCCGGGTCGTGCTCCAGGCGCTTCCGCACGTCCGCCAGGGAGGAGCCCTCGCCGTGGCGCACGGTGACCACGAACGAGTCGCCCAGGAAGAGCATCACCTCGCCCGAGGACACCTTGTCGCTCTTCGGCTCGTACACGACCGGCTTGAGGACCACGAACAGCGAGTCGTCGTAGACCTCCAGCTTCGGCCGCTGGTGCGCCTTCATGGCGTCCTCGACGGCCAGCGGGTGCAGCTCGAACTCCTCGGTCACCGTGGCGAACTCGGCCTCCGTGGCCTCGTGCAACCCGATCCACACGAAGGCGTCGTCCGACGCCCGCGCCGCTTCGAGCGCGTCGGACAGATCCCTGGGATCCTCCGGGCCCTCGATCCGGCGACCCTCCCGGTAGACGGCGCAGTCGACGATCATGTCGGCCATTCTTCCCAGAGGGTTCGCCGACTGCACTTCCGCGTGCCTTTAGGCTGGCGCACATGCCCACGCTGATCCTCGTCCGTCACGGACGCTCCACCGCCAACACCGCGGGTCTGCTCGCCGGCTGGACGCCCGGCGTGGCCCTCGACGAGCGCGGCAGCGCGCAGGCCGCCACGCTGCCCGAGCGCCTCAAGGACCTGCCGCTCGCGGAGATCGTCACCAGCCCGCTCCAGCGCTGCCAGGAGACCGTCGCGCCGCTGCTCGCCGCGCGGCCCGGCCTGAGCGCGCACACCGACGACCGGATCGGCGAGTGCGACTACGGGGACTGGTCGGGCCGCAAGCTCGCCGAACTCGCCGACGAGCCGCTCATGCAGGTCGTCCAGCAGCACCCGACCGCCGCCGCCTTCCCCGGCGGCGAGTCCATGCGGCAGATGCAGCACCGGGCCGCGGAAGCGGTGCGGGAGTGGAACGCGCGCGTGGAGCGCGATCACGGCGCGGACGCCGTGTACGTCATGTGTTCGCACGGCGACATCATCAAGTCCCTTGTGGCGGACGCTCTCGGGCTGCATCTGGACCTCTTTCAGCGGATCTCCGTGGAGCCGTGTTCCATCACCGCGATCCGTTACACACGACTGCGCCCCTTTCTCGTACGCCTCGGGGACACGGGGGACTTCGGTTCGCTGGCCCCGCGCGAGCAGCCACAGAGCCCGGATGCGACCGTCGGCGGCGGCGCTGGCGCACCGTGATCGTCCGCCGCAGTAGGGTGAAGCAGCCGTAAGCACAGTCGGATCCGGCCGCCGGGCCGGGCCCGGTCAGTTCGATCCCCATCCCCAGATCATGGAGACAGGACGTGTCCCGTCAGGTGTTCCTCTACGACCCTCCGGAGCGTTTCGTGGCCGGTACGGTCGGACTCCCCGGGCGCCGCACCTTCTTCCTGCAGGCCTCGGAAGGCGTCCGGGTCACCAGCGTGGCGCTGGAGAAGACCCAGGTGGCCGCGCTCGCCGAGCGCATGGACGAGCTGCTCGACGAGGTGGTGCGGCGCAGCGGCGGAAATGCGCCCGTGCCGGCCATGGCACCCACCGAGATCGCCGACACGGCCCCGCTCGACTCCCCTGTCGAGGAGGAGTTCCGGGTCGGCACCATGGCCCTGGCCTGGGACGGCGACGAACAGCGCATGATCGTCGAGGCGCAGGCCCTCGTCGAGATGGACGCCGAGTCCGACGAGGACCTGGCGGAAGCAGAGGAAAGGCTTCTCCAGGACGAGGAGAACGGCCCGCCGATGCTCCGCGTCCGCCTCACCGGCAACCAGGCGCGCGCCTTCGCCAAGCGGGCCCTGGAGGTCGTGAACGCGGGCCGCCCGCCGTGCCCGCTGTGCAGTCTGCCGCTCGACCCGGAGGGACACGTATGCCCGCGCCAGAACGGCTACCGGCGCGGCGCGTGAGCGACCACGAAGCCCTGGACCTCCTCACCCGCGGGGAGCTGCACGTCGAGGGGCAGATCAGGGACGCGTCGAACGCGGTCCTGCTGTGCCGGGTCAGCCACGAGGACCGGGAGGCGGCCTGCGTCTACAAGCCCGTCCGCGGTGAGCGGCCGCTGTGGGACTTCCCCGACGGCACGCTCGCCCAGCGCGAGGTGGCCGCCTTCGAGGTCTCCGAGGCGCTCGGCTGGGGCCTCGTCCCGCCGACCGTGCTGCGCGACGGGCCGTACGGCGAGGGCATGTGCCAGCTGTGGATCGACACCCCCGACGAGCCGGCCGACGACAGCAGGCTGCTCGCGCTCGTGGACGCCGAGGAGCCGGGGGAGGGCTGGAAGGCCGTCGGGTTCGCCGAGGTCGACGAGGGACGCACCGCGCTGCTCGTGCACGCCGACGACGCGCGCCTGCGGCGGCTCGCCGTGCTCGACGCGGTGATCAACAACGGCGACCGCAAGGGCGGGCACCTGCTCGTCGACGGGGCGCGGCTGTACGGCATCGACCACGGCGTCACCTTCAACGTCGAGGACAAGCTGCGCACGCTGCTGTGGGGCTGGGCCGGGGAACCCCTGACCGAGGAGGCCACCGGGGCGCTGGAGGCGCTGCGGGGACGCCTGGCCGAGGGCGAGGCGCTCGCGGCACGGCTGGCCGGGCTGATCACCGTCGCCGAGCTGGACGCCGTACGGGAGCGGGTGGCCGCACTGCTGAAGTCCGGGAAGCACCGGGAGCCGAGCGGGGAGTGGCCGGCCATTCCGTGGCCGCCCATCTGAGCCGCCTGAACCTCTGGTCACCCCTGGTGAGCTGGGGTTCTGTCCCGCCCGGGGGCGGCTGTCAGTGGCGAGGGCTACGTTCGAGGGCATGACCAAGCTGATTGTCGAGGACCGGATCGACCGCCCGGTCAAGGACGTGTTCGAGGCCATCGTCACCGTCGAGGGGCTGTCGGGCTTCTTCGTGGCGCGCACCTCCGCGCCGATGGTGCCCGACACCACCGTGACCTGGAGCTTTCCCCATGTCGACGCGGAGTTCGACGTCGAGATAGGCGCGATCGAGACCGATCGGCTCGTCTCGTGGAACTGGCCGGGCGGGCACGTCACCATCGAACTGGCCGAGTCCGGTACCGAAGGCGCCGGGGCGACCGCGCTCACCATCACGGAGCAACCCATGGGGGACGGCCCCGAGGGCGCCGCCCTCGCGGTGGGGCAGACGCAGGGCTGGACGTACTTCGTGTGCACGCTGCGCGCCTATCTGCTGCACGGGATACGCCACTTCGGGCTCTCCGACGGCATCCGGGCCACCCTGGCCTAGCCGCCGCGTCATGATCGCGCAAGAGGGCCTTGTCGGCCATCAGGCCTGGTCCGGTTCGTATCCGGAAGCACCGTCCGGTTACGCTCATGTCATGCATGCCTGGCCCGCTTCTGAGGTCCCCGCCCTGCCTGGCAAGGGCCGCGACCTGAGGATCCACGACACCGCGACCGATGGGCTCGTCACCCTGGACCCCGGTCCCGTCGCCCGTATCTATGTCTGCGGCATCACGCCGTACGACGCCACCCACATGGGTCACGCGGCGACCTACAACGCGTTCGACCTTGTGCAGCGCGTGTGGCTCGACACCAAGCGGCAGGTTCACTATGTCCAGAACGTGACGGACGTCGACGACCCGCTCCTGGAGCGCGCCGTGCGCGACGGCATCGACTGGGAGGGCCTCGCCGAGCGTGAGACCGCCCTGTTCCGCGAGGACATGACTGCCCTGCGGATGCTGCCGCCGCAGCACTACATAGGCGCCGTCGAGGCGATACCCGGCATCGTGCCGCTCGTCGAGCGGCTCCGTGACGCCGGTGCCGCCTACGAGCTCGACGGCGACATCTACTTCTCCGTCGAGGCGGACCCGCACTTCGGGTCCGTCTCGAACCTGGACGCCGCCGCGATGCGGCTGCTCTCCGCCGAGCGCGGGGGCGACCCGGAGCGTGCGGGCAAGAAGAACCCGCTCGACCCGATGCTCTGGATGGCCGCCCGTGAGGGCGACCCCAGCTGGGACGGCGGCTCGCTCGGCGCGGGGCGCCCCGGCTGGCACATCGAGTGCGTCGCCATCGCCCTCGACCACCTCGGCATGGGCTTCGACGTCCAGGGCGGCGGCTCCGACCTGGCCTTCCCGCACCACGAGATGGGCGCCTCGCACGCCCAGGCGCTGACCGGCGAGTTCCCGATGGCCAAGGCGTACGTGCACGCCGGGATGGTCGGGCTCGACGGCGAGAAGATGTCCAAGTCCAAGGGCAACCTCGTGTTCGTGTCGCAGCTGCGCCGCGACGGGGTCGACCCGGCCGCCATCCGGCTCGCGCTGCTCGCGCACCACTACCGGTCCGACTGGGAGTGGACCGATCAGGTGCTCGCCGACGCCGTGGACCGGCTCGGGCGCTGGCGGGCCGCCGTGTCGCGGCCCGACGGGCCTCCTGCGGAGGGCTTGGTCGACGAGATCCGCGCGGCGCTGTCCAACGATCTGGACGCGCCTGCCGCGCTGGCCGCCGTTGACCGGTGGGCTGCTGGGCAGGATGCCGACGGGGGCTCTGACGAGGGTGCGCCGGGGGTTGTTTCTCGGGCCGTCGACGCTCTGCTCGGGGTTGCGCTCTAGGGCTCCCCTGTCCCGCCCGTTTCCGAACAGCCCCTCCGGGGTGAGTAGCTGAGGTCACGGGGCTCTGCCCCGGACCCCGCTCCTCAATCGCCGGAGGGGCTTTCTCATGGTCTAGCGTCGTGCTCGTTTGTGCGCTAAACCATGGGGATGCGATCAGCATCGAGCACGCTCTGGCGTTCTGGACGCCTCAGATCTCTCGTCGCCGTGGCCCTCATCGGGTTCGCGGCCGTTCTCGCCGGGCCCGGGCAAGCCGCCCGGGCCGACGGTGGGCCCGGGGCTCTCGGTGATGTCACCGGGTTCCATCCGGGCAAGGCCCGCTACACCTTCGACGCCGGGACGGCCGAGGCCCGGGTCAGTTTTGTGTCCGCCGACAGTTTTCGGATCGAGGTCGCCCCCGACGGCACGTTCACCGATCCCGCGGGCGACGACATCGTCCTGCCGCAGGGCGCGCCGCCCGCCACCCGCTGGAAGGACCGCGGCGACCGCTACGAGCTGAGCAGCGCCGAGGTCACGCTGCGCGCCTACAAGTCCCCGCTGCGGTTCGCCCTCTTCCGCGCCGACGGCACCGAGCTGTGGGCCGAGAACGCGCCCATCAGCTGGAGCGACGGCGCCACCACCCAGAGCCTGGACCGCGGCGCCGACGAGCAGTTCTACGGCGTCGGCATGCAGAACGGGCGGGGCAACACCAGCCTGCGCGGACAGACCGCGAAGGCCGAGGTCAGCTACGACTGGGACGACGGGGGACACCCCAACTCCGTGCCCTTCTACCTCTCCTCGGCCGGGTACGGCGTCTTCCGCAACACCTACGCGCCCAACACGTACACCTTCGGCGCGCCCGTCACCGCCGCCGCGGCGGAGCGGCGCTTCGACGCCTACTACTTCGCCGGCAGCGGCGAGGACAGTGCCAAAGACGTCATCGGCCAGTACACGAGGCTGACCGGAAAGCCGTTCCTGCCGCCGGTCTACGGGCTCGAAGTGGGCGACGCCGACTGCTATCTGCACAACGCGAACCGGGGCGAACGGCACACTCTGGACGCCCTGAAAATTTCCCGGCAATACGTCGAGCAGGACATGCCGCTCGGCTGGATGCTCGTCAACGACGGCTACGGCTGCGGTTACGAGGACCTCGCCGAGACCGCCAAGGGGCTCCAGGGCGACAAGGCACAGCTCGGCCTGTGGACCGAGGACGGCATCGACAAGATCGCCGACCAGGTCAAGGCCGGCCAGCGCGTCGCCAAGCTCGACGTCGCCTGGGTCGGCGACGGCTACAAGAAGGCCCTCGACGGCTGCAAGGGCGCCTACCGGGGGATCGAGGACAACTCCGACGCCCGCGGCTTCACCTGGGCCCCCGAGAGCTGGGCCGGCGCCCAGCGCTGCGGGGTGCAGTGGTCGGGGGACCAGTCCGGCTCCTGGGACTACATCCGCTGGCAGATCCCGACCTACGCGGGCGCCACGATGTCCGGGCTCGCCTACACGACGGGTGACGTGGACGGCATCTTCGGCGGCAGCCCCAAGACGTACGTACGCGATCTGCAGTGGAAGTCGCTGCTGCCCGTGACCATGACCATGGACGGGTGGGCCGCGAGCGACAAGCAGCCGTTCCGGCAGGGCGAGCCGTACACGACGATCAACCGGAAGTACCTGAAGCTGCACGAGTCGCTGCTGCCCTACCTGTACTCGTACGCCCACGAGGCCACGAAGACGGGAGTGGGCGCCGTGCGGCCGCTCGCCCTGGAGTACCCGGACGATCCGAAGGCCGCCGGCGACGCCGCGAAGTACGAGTTCCTGACCGGTGAGGACTTCCTCGTCGCACCCGTCTACCAGGACTCCACCGAGCGCGACGGCATCTACCTGCCCAAGGGCACCTGGACCGACTACTGGACCGGCCGGGTCTACCAGGGACCGACCACGATCGACGGATACAGCGCGCCGCTCGACACCCTCCCGCTGTTCGTGAAGGGCGGCGCCGCCGTCCCGATGTGGCCCGGGATCCGCTCGTACACCGACCGTGACAAGGACTCCCAGGTCGCCTGGGACGTGTACCCGCAAGGGAAGTCGTCGTTCGACCTGTACGAGGACGACGGCGTCACCCGCGACCACCGCGACGGCGCCTACGCCACCCAGCGCGCCAGCGTCACCGCACCGCGGTCCGGGCCCGGCGACGTACGGGTGCGGATCGGTGCCAGCGAGGGCCGCTACGACGGGAAGCAGACCGCCCGGCCCTACTCCTTCACCGTGCACACCGGGGACGCCCCGGGCAGCGTCGAGCTGGACGGGAAGAAGCTGGCGCGCGCCGGGTCGAAGAGCGCCTTCGACAAGGCCGCCCGGGGCTGGTTCTACGACCCGGACGACCGGGGCGGAGTCGTCCGCGTGAAGACTGGGACCCTGTCCACCGGGCGGGCCTTCACCCTCGACCTGCGCGACACCGCGGCCGTGGGCGGCGCCGTGCCGGGCGCCGACGCGGCCGTCTCCGCCGCCGGGGCGCAGGAGCTGGGCGCGGGCGTCACCGGCACGGTCGCCGTCGACGTCACCGCGGGCGCCGAGGACGCCACCGATGTCGCCGTGGGCGTCGACGCACCCGGGGGATGGACCGCGGGGAAGCCCGTGACCGTCGCCCGGATCCCGGCCGGGACCACCCGGCGCGTCGACGTCGCCGTCACGCCCGGCGCGGACGCGAAGCCCGGGGAACAGGCGCTCACCGCCACCGCCCGCTACCGGGCCGGGGGCCAACAGCGCACCGCGCAGGGCCACTTCGCGGTCTCCGTCATGCCGAAGCCGCCCGCCGGGCACACCTGGGCGAGCGACCTGGAGTGGCTGACGTCGACCAACGGCTACGGACCCGCCGAACGCGACCGCAGCAATGGCGAGTCCGGCGCCGCCGACGGCCACCCCCTCACCCTCGCCGGGAAGACCTACGACAAGGGCATCGGGGTGCACGCCGACTCCGACATCGAGGTCTACCTCGGCGGGCAGTGCTCGAAGTTCACCGCGGACGTCGGCATCGACGACGAGATCGACGGATACGGCGAGGTCGCCTTCTCCGTCGAGGCCGACGGGAAGGTCCTGTGGACCTCGCCGAAGGTCACCGGCGCCTCCGCCACCGTCCCGGCCGACGTCGACGTGACCGGTGCCCGGCACCTGCGGCTGAAGGTGACCGACACCAACGGGTCCAAGACCGGCGACCACGGTGACTGGGCCGCCGCCGCGTTCACCTGCGCGGGCGGCAGCTGACCCGCGACGGCGACACGCGAAAGGGGCGCTTCCTCCCTCGGAGGAAGCGCCCCTCTCTCCTGTCAGCTGTTCCCAGCGGATCCGACGGGCCGGATCCGGCGGATCAGATCTTGCGCACGTGGATGCTGCGCAGGACCTGCGGCGAACCCGAGTCCCAGATGCCGACGACCTGGTGACCGAAGGCGAAGGCCTCCTGGACCTCGTCGTGGGTCTGCGGGTTGGGGTTGGCGAAGATCCGGAACTGGCCCTGGATGCGCAGCGCGATGATGCTGGGCTGTCCGGGAAGCGGCTGCACCACGTCGATGTAGCCGTCCGCGACGCCGGCCTGCAGCACCTGCTGCTGCACTTGCTGCTGGGCGTGCTGCACCGCGATCTGCGCGATCTGGTGAAGATGCTGCTGCACCTGCTGCTCGACCTGCTGCTGCTGGCCGCCCATCTGCTGCTGGCCGTAGCCCTGCTGCTGACCGAGCTGCTGGAGCAGCCCCTGGAACGGCTGCTGCTGACCGAGCTGCTGCAGCTGCTCCAGCGAGCCGCTCATCCCCATGGGCTGCTGCTGGCCGAAGCCCTGCTGGCCGCCGAAGCCCTGCTGTCCGAACGGCTGCTGCTGTTGCTGCTGGCCGTAGCCCTGCTGGCCCAGACCCTGCTGGCCGCCGAAGCCCTGCTGGCCGAAGCCCTGCTGGCCGAACGGCTGCTGCTGGTGCTGCTGGTAGGGCGACGTGCTCGGGAACTGCTGCCCCTGCTGACTCATCTGCGGGGTCATGCTCATGCGGGTGCCACCTTCCATCAATGGTTGGCTGCGTCGCGTCAGCCCGTGATCACAAGGCCGACGATCTCGTCGTCCGAGAACCAGACACGGACATCGGGCCGTCCCCCCGCGAAGGCGCTGTGCACCGCCTGGCGGGTCTCCGGGGACGGGTCGTTCAGATTGCGCCAGGTGCCCGCCACGAACAGCCTGAGCCTGGGCGGGAGTTCGCGCGGATACGGGATCAGTTCGTCCCAGTACCGCTCGGCCTGGCCCGAACCGACCGTCGAGGGCAGCAGGTTGGTGACCGCTCCCCTGATGTCGGGCCGGTTGCCGATCCGCTGTGAGGCGGGCCGGCCGGGGGCGTCCTGCTGCGGAGAGCCGGAAGCCCTGAGAACCTCGCGCGCCCGCTGAGAGTTCATCGGACGCTGGCCGCCGGCCTTGAGCATGCCCTGGAGGGCGGCCAGCGCGCCGACGACCACCGGGGAGGCAGACGAGGTGCCGGAGAAAGTATCGGTGTACCAGGAGATCTCCTCGGAGCCGCCCTGCAGATCGCCGGGCCGGTCCCAGAAGCCGCCGGTGGTGGTGACCTCGCGGCCCCAGCCCTGGGCGTCCACCCGGGCGCCGTAGTTGGAGAACGCCAGCCGCGAGCGGTCCGGGCCGTGGTCGCGGCCGTGCGTGCCGGGCGGCGGTGCGCCCGCGCCGACCAGGACCGCGCCGGAGGACGGGTTCGTCGGGTTGAACGGGTTGTGCCACCAGGACGGGAAGCCCTCCGGACGCCGCTCGTACAGGCCGTCGTCCAGCGACTCGCCGCCGTTGCCCGCCGCGCTCACCACCACGATGCCCAGCGCGGTGGCGTACCTGATCGCCGCGAAGTCGTCGGGCCACCACTCCAGGCCGATGTAGCCGCGCTGGTCGTCGCGCTGCTCGAAGTCGAACCGCGGCCCCGGCCGGTGCAGTTCGACCAGCACGATGTCACCGGGGCCGAGCCGCTCGGCCGCCGCGTGGATCGCCGCCGCCGTGCCCACGCCCTGGAAGGAGGCCGCCGCGGTCACCGCCTCCGGAGCGATGCCGGTCACGCCGTGCTCGTTGCGGTCCCCGCCGATCACGCCGAGGACGGCGGTGCCGTGGTTGCGCCACGCCAGATCCGACACCGGGGTCCCGACGACGACGCCCGCGAGCTTCGCCGACAGGTCCTCGTGACTGAACTGCCAGGCGCCCTCCACGTCGATGACGGTGACGCCCTCGCCGCTGCCGCCGACCCGCTGCCACGCCCACACCGCGTCCACGCCCTCGGGCGCGGGCCCCAAGTAGCCCTGGCGGCCGGTGAAATCGGGGGTCGCCGCCGATTTCTCCTTCAGCCGCCGCGCCTCGTCGAAGTCCTCCGGCGGCGGTAGGGCCGGCACCGCACCGGGCTTCACGTACGCGGTGTCGACCTCCGGCAGTGCCGCGATCCGTGCGCGCAGCTCCTGGGCCCGCCCGCCCGCGCCGCGTACCCGGTAGAACAGCGCCAGATCCGGTACGTCCGCCCCGGAGCCGGACGCCTCCGAGACGCCTCGGAGTCGCTCCTCACTGCCGAACAACGGTTCAAGGGCGAGCTGTTCGTCGCCCAGGAACATGTTCAGTGCCGATACGTCGGCGCCGGCGGCGGACCTGACACCGTCCGCGTGGGCCCGCAGCCGGGCCTCCGGCCGCGCCAGGACGATCAGTTCCGCTTCCGCTCCGCGATACGTGAAACCGGCTCCGTCCGGGCCCGGACCCGCCGCCCCCGGGCCCCGTGCCGGCTCTGCGTGCTGGTCGGTCATCGGTCCACAGCTCCCCTCGCCACCTCTGGTCGTACGGGTGTGCCTGTGCCGCGCTCGTCGTCGGGGCACACCTTGCTACGGCCGGGCCCGCTCGTCCACCCCTTGTTCGCCAAGTGCGTTTGAAAACAAGTTGAATGGGGAACCCCCTGCAATCCATCCGGAACCGTCTGTCACGCCGCAAACCGGCCAAAGGCGAGGAGAACGGAGGCGGCGCGAAAGCGCCCCCGGTGCCGGTTGCCCGGCGCCGGGGGCGCTTCGTCGATCGTGGAGTCGCGGCCTGCTACTCGTCGCCGCCGCTGCCGCCGTCCTCCGTGTCGGGGCGCGGCGGCTTCGGCGGCCGGCTCCGGCCGGTCGGGTTGTCCCGCAGGTGAGACGAGCCGTCGCCGCCGTCCGTGGCCCGGCCGCCGGGCGGTGCTCCCGGGTCGCGGCGCCGCAGATACCGCTCGAACTCGCGGGCGATCGCCTCGCCCGACGCCTCCGGCAGTTCCGCGGTGTCCCGCGCCTCCTCCAGCGACTGCACGTACTCGGCGACCTCGCTGTCCTCCGCCGCCAGCTGGTCCACGCCCAGCTGCCAGGCGCGCGCGTCCTCGGCCAGCTCGCCCAGCGGGATGCGCAGGTCGATCAGGTCCTCGAGCCGGTTGAGCAGCGCGAGCGTCGCCTTCGGGTTCGGCGGCTGCGACACGTAGTGCGGGACCGCCGCCCACAGCGAGACCGCCGGGACGCCCGCGTGCGTGCACGCCTCCTGAAGGATCCCGACGATGCCCGTCGGACCTTCGTACTTGGTCTCCTCCAGGTCCATGCGCGTAGCGAGATCCGGATCGGAGGTGACGCCGCTGACCGGAACCGGCCGGGTGTGCGGGGTGTCGCCGAGCAGCGCGCCCAGGATCACCACCAGCTCCACGCCCAGCTCGTGCGCGAACCCCAGCAGCTCGTTGCAGAACGAGCGCCAGCGCATGGACGGCTCGATGCCCCGGACCAGGACCAGGTCACGCGGCTTGTCGCCGCCGATGCGCACCACCGACAGCCGGGTCGTCGGCCAGGTGATCTTGCGCACGCCGTCCTCCAGGAAGACGGTGGGCCGGTTGACCTGGAAGTCGTAGTAGTCCTCGGCGTCCAGCGCCGCGAACACTTCGCCCTTCCACTCCTTGTCGAGATGCGCGACCGCGGTGGAGGCGGCGTCGCCGGCATCGTTCCAGCCCTCGAACGCGGCCACCATGACCGGGTCGACCAGCTCGGGAACCCCCTCGAGCTCGATCACCCAGCGCCTCCTTCCAACGTGCCCTCGCGTACCTGCCCACCTTACGGCGTCCGCGAGGACCCTCCGCAGCCCCCTGAAACCCGGAGGCTGCCCGGAACACTGCCCCGAGTCGCGGGCGGGCACTCCACCTGAATGTCGGGGTTTCTCACAGGGTCGAGCGCAGCCACTGCTCCACGCTCGCGATGTGCACCGTCGCCCAGGAGCGGGCCGCCTCCGGGTCGCCGTCGCGCAGCGCCGCCAGGATCGCCCGGTGTTCGCGCAGGGTGCGGCTGACCGCGTCCTCCTGGGTCAGGCCGCGCCAGATGCGGGCCCGCGTGGTCGGCCCGGACAGGCCGTCGAGGAGGGAACAGAGCACCGAATTGCCGGACGCCTTCACGATGCCGCGGTGGAAGTCGAGATCCGCGGCGACCAGCTCCTCCACGGAGGGCTCGGGCCCCAGATCGTCGAGCTGGGCGGCGAGCCGGTCGAGCTCGTCGCGGTCCATGCGGGTCGCCGCCAGCGCCGTGGCGGCCGGCTCCAGGATGCGGCGGACGGCGAGGAACTCCAGGACCGTGTCGTCGCGGTGGAAGTCGACGACGAAACTCAGCGCCTCCAGCAGGAGCTGCGGGTCCAGGCTCGTCACGTAGGTGCCGTCGCCCTGCCGGACGTCCAGGATGCGGATGAGGGAGAGCGCGCGCACCGCCTCCCGCAGCGAGTTGCGCGACAGCCCGAGCTCCGCGGCCAGCTCGCTCTCCTTGGGGAGCCGGTCGCCGGGGCGCAGAGCGCCCGAGACGATCATGCCCTTGATCTTCTCGATGGCCTCGTCGGTGACGGCCATGGCAGCCCCCTCTGCTCGTCCGGAGAGCCCATTCCTCCGATGTCTCGGACCATTATGGGCGTACGGGGACGGCCTGGCCGCGCTCTCCCTCGGAGCTGTCCACCGACGACTGCGGCGCCGACGGGCGCACCTAGCTGATCAGGACGATGACCAGCAGGCTCAGCACACCGGCCCAGCGGGCTCTGGGACTCATGCCGTGGCCTGGGCCTCGGCGCCCCCGCGGTACATGCGGCGCAGCCGGACCACGCCGAGGTCGTGCTGGTACAGGTTCTCCTGCTGGTCCGCGTCGGACGGCATCGCCTCCAGCATCACCCGGTCCTGCTCCAGGACCTCCCAGTGCCGCTTCTCGATCAGCGTCTTGTACAGGAACCGCCAGGTGTCGCGCTGCCAGCCCTGGACCGTGCGGTAGCGCCAGAAGAAGACGGCGCAGCGATCCGCGTCGACCGGACGGACCATGCCGACGATGCCGAACGGGCCGCCGGGCCCTGCCGACGGCGGGTAGGGGATCGACAGGTCGACCCAGTCGACGCCCGTGCGGCACAGCTCGACCCAGTCGAAGTTGACGCCCCGCTGGTCGGTCTTCTCGAAGAAGTAGCCGCGGTCGGTCTCGCGGATGCGGAACTTGGCGGTGGTGTCACCGTCGAACATCGTGTGCGAGTCGTGGTGCAGGAACGCGCCGTGCATCGGGTCGAGCAGGTTCTCGACGGCGTACCGCCACGGCACGTCCCACTCGGCGTAGCAGAGGATCGCCTCGGTGTCGGGGTCGGTGAGCGGCTCGGGCAGTGTCAGCTCGACCGGCTGCGGCTGCTCCGCGGTGCCGAAGTAGGCGAGGACGGCGCCGGACACCTCCTTCACCGGCAGCGAGACGACGAGCTGCTTGCCCTCCAGGTTGCAGCCGGGCAGGCCCGGCACGGAGGAGACGGTGCCGTCGGTCTCGATCTCCAGGCCGTGGTACCAGCAGGCCACCCGGTCGCCGAGGTGCTTGCCCAGCGAGAGCGGGGCGCCGCGGTGCGGGCAGCGGTCGGCGAGCATGCTCAGGGTGCCGTCCGAGCGGCGGAACAGCAGCCACTGCTCGCCGAGGACGGTGACCTTGCGCATCGCGCCGGGCGCGACGAACGAGGAGGGGACGACCGGGTGCCACTGGCCGCGCAGGCCCGTCGCGTACAGGTGGTCGGCGGTCAGGGCGGGGGCTTTCGGGGTCATGGCGGTCACGCTCCCAGTCGGTGCATCTCGGCGCGGAAGGAGTCCTCGGTCCACGGGGCGCCGTCGGGCGCGGGAACCTGACGGGCGTTCAGCCCGCGGATGACGTCGGCGAGTTCGTGGCCGTCCTTGGTGAAGACCTCTTCGAGGGTGGCGGCCAGCTTCAGCTCGTAGGGCGACGGCTCGTGGGTGCGGGACTGGTGGATCTCCAGGTACGGCCAGTCGGTGTTCATGTGCATCTCCCGGTACGGGTTACAGGTCGAGGACGAGGCGGGAGCCGGCGGCGCAGCGCGAGACGCAGATCATCATCGAGGCGTTCGCGGTGTGCTCGGCTTCCGAGAGCAGGAAGTCGCGGTGGTCGACGGTGCCGTCGAGGACCCGCGTCTCGCAGGAGCCGCAGATGCCGTCGCGGCAGGAGCTGGCGACGTCGAGGCCGGCCTGCTCGGCGGCCTCCAGGATCGACGTGTCGCCGCCGACGGTGAGGGTGAGTCCGGAGGTGCGGCACTCGACCTCGAACTCCCCGTCGTCCGCGTTCCGTTCGACGACCGGCGCCGCGAACCGCTCGACGCGCAGCACCTCCGCCGGGCACACCGCCTCCACGGCGGCGAGCAGCGGCTCGGGCCCGCAGCAGTACACGAGGGTGTCGTCGGACAGCCCGTCGAGCGCGGCCGCCAGGTCGATGTGGCCCAGCTCGTCCTGCGGTACGAGCGTCACGTCGCCGCCCAGCGCGGCCAGCTCGTCGGTGAAGGCCATGGAGGCACGGCCGCGCCCGCCGTACACCAGGCGCCAGCGCGCCCCGCGCCGGGCGGCCTCGCGGGCCATGGCGAGGATCGGCGTGACACCGATGCCGCCCGCGACGAAGACATAGCCGCCGGCGTCCTCCAGGGCGAAGTGGTTGCGCGGCTCGGACGCGGTGACGCTCTGGCCGGGCCGCAGCGCGGTGTGGACGTGGCGCGAACCGCCGCGCGAGGACGGCTCGTTGAGCACGCCGATCCGGTACGTGCCGGTGACGGCGGGGTCGCCGCACAGGCTGTACTGCCGGATCTGCCCGCCCACGTGCACGTCGATGTGGGCGCCCGGCGCCCAGCAGGGCAGCGGCTTGCCGTCCGGGTGGACCAGCTCGACGGAGAGGACGCCGTCGGCCTCCCAGGTCATCCGCCGGACCAGCAGCTCCAGTTGACGGTCGGAGTCGGTCATGGTGGGGCCTCCCTACGTGCCGGGGATCTTCACGGGCGGGGTGAACGGGTTCTTCATCGGGCCGAGCGCCGCCAGGTCCACCTCGACGAGCACGGGCCCGTCCGAGGTCACGGCCTCCTGGATCACCGGCGCGGCGTGCTCGGCGTCCGCGATCCGCAGATACGGCAACCGGCAGGCGCGGGCGAGGAGTTCGAAGTCGGGCGTGGTCAGATCGACGCCGGAGCGGCGGTCCGCGTACCGGTCCTGCATGTTGCGCAGCACGCCGTACCCGCCGTCGTTGAAGACCAGCAGCGTCAGCCGGGGGCGCTCCTGGGCGAGGGTGAGGAGTTCACCGAGGTGGACGGCGAGCCCGCCGTCGCCCGCGATGACCACCGTCGGCCGCTCCGGGTCGGCGAGCGCGGCACCGATGCCCATGCCGAGGCCCTGGCCGATGCCGCCGCCGCGCGGGAAGACGTTCGCCCTCGGGTCGTACATCTCCAGGAGGCGGTTGCCCCAGCTGCTGGACGGGATCGTGACGTCGCGCGCGACGACCGCGTCCCGGGGGAGCGCGGCGCGCAGCGCGTCGCAGATCGCGGCCTGCGGGCCGATGTTGTCGTGGAGCGTCGCGCGCACGTCGGTACGCACCTGGGTGACGCGGCGCGTCCAGTCCGGGTCGGCCTGCCGGGCGTGGGGGAGCAGCGCGCCGAGGGTGGCGGCGGCGTCGCCGTGCAGGGCGTGCGCGACCGGGTAGACGCGGCCGAGCGCGGCCGCGTCGATGTCGATCTGCACGTGCGCGGCCGGGAGTTCGAGCCCGTAGTCGGCCGTCTCGTTCGACCGGAAGTGGGTGCCGACCGTGACGAGCAGGTCGGCGTCGGCGAGCAGGGCACGCACCGCGGGCGTGGTGGCGAAGTTGCCGATGACCTGCGGGTGGTCCTCGGGGACGCCGCCGCGCCCGGAGTTGGAGGTGAGGAGCCCCGCGCCGGTCGTCTCGACGAGCGCGGCCAGTTCGGCACCGGCCCGGGTGGCGCCGCCGCCGGCCCAGATCAGGGGGCGCTCGGCCGCGCTCAGCAGCGCCGCCGCGTCCGTGACGTCGGCGACCGGGGCGACGGCGGCCGGTGCCTCGCTCACGGTGTCCGTCTGGGCCGCGTACTGGAGGTCGATCGGCCACTCCACGCTCGCCGGGCCGCCGGGTGAGGCCAGCGCGGCACGTGCCGCCTCACGCAGCACCCGGCCCGCGTCGTCGGCGGAGCCCACCGTGGCCGCGTGCGCGGAGACGGCGGTCAACATGCCGAGCTGGTCCTTCGTCTCGTGGATGAACCCGCGGCCGCTGCCCAGGAACCGCGACTCGACCTGCCCGGTGACGTGCAGCACCGACGTGCCCGACGCGAGCGCCTCGATCAGTGAACCGGCCGCGTTGCCCGCGCCCGTCCCGGTCGAGGTGAGCGCGCAGCCGATCGAACCGCGGGCCCGCCCGTAGGCGTCGGCCGCGTTCACGGCGCTCGCCTCGTGCCGCACGGGTACGAAGCGCAGCTCGCGGTCGACGGCCTCGACCAGCGGCAGATTGTGCACGGAGACGATCCCGAAGACCGTGTCGATGCCCAGTTCCTTCAGGACGGCGACGAGGAGAGCGCCTCCATCGGCGTACTTCATGCGAGCTCCTCAGAGGATGCCGCGGCCGACTCCGCCGCAGACGTCGATGCTGGTTCCGGTGATGTACGAGGCGCGGGGGGAGAGCAGCGCGAGGATCGCGTACGCGACCTCCTCGGCGCGGCCGAGCCGGCCGAGCGCGATGCCGCGGTCCGCGGCCAGTTCCGCCTGCCAGTCCTCGTAGGACAGACCGGAGTCGGCGGCGGCGTGCCGGCGCGTCCACTGGCCGGTGTCGACGAGGCCCAGACAGACCGAGTTGACCCGGATGCCGTCCGCGGCGAGTTCCGTGGCCAGGGACTTGGAGAGGTTGAGGATGCCGGCGCGGGCGGCGCTCGTCGTGATCAGGCGCGTCTCCGGCTGCTTGGCGAGGACGGCGTTCACGTTGACGACGGACGCCGCGTCGGAGGCGCCGAGGTGCTTGCGGGCCGCCTGAAGGGGGTTGAGGACGCCCGCGAACTTCAGCTCCAGCTCGTCGCGCCAGTCGTCGGCGGTGGTGTCGTCGAGCCGCTTCATCCGGGACTGCCCGGCGTTGTTGACGAGCCCGTCGAGCCGGCCGCCGAACGCGTCCGCGGCGGCTGTCACGAAGTCCCGTACGGCGTCGGCGTCCCGCACGTCGCAGGCGGCGGTGAACAGTCGGTCGTGGCTGCCGACGCGGGCGAGCCGGTCGGCGTCGCGCCCGCACGTGGCGACGTTCGCGCCCTCGTCGAGCAGGGCGCGGACCGTGGCCAGGCCGACGCCCGAGCTGCCTCCGGTGACCACATAGGTCCGGTCGGCGAGGCCCAGATCCATAACTCGGTTCTCCTGTAGATCAGTTCATGGTGAATCCGCCGTTGACGGCGATCACCTGTCCGGTCAGATAGCGGGACTCCTCGGAGAGGAGGAAGGCGGCGAGCCCGACCAGGTCGTCCGGTTGCTGGGGGCGGGAGATCGCCCGGTTCGTGGCGTACAGACCGTGCCGCTCGGCCGGGACCGTCTCGGTCGCCTCGCACTCGGTCAGACCGGGCGCCAGCGCGTTCACGGTGATGCCGCGCGGGCCGAGTTCACGCGCCATGGCCCGGGTCAGGGCGATGACGGCGCCCTTGGAGGCGATGTAGTGCGCGAGCCGCGGGGAGCCGTAGAGGGCCGCGTCCGAGGCGATGTTGACGATGCGCCCGGCCGCCGCGAACAGCGGGTGCAGGGCCTTCGCGACGAGCCACGGGCCGCGCGCGTTGACCGTCATCAGCCGGTCCCAGGCCGCGATGTCGATGTCCTGGAACTCCTTGCCGCCCACGCCGTTGGCGAGCGCGGCGTTGTTGACGAGCCCGTACAACGACCCCAAATCGCCCACTGCGCAAGCGAGGTGGTCCACGGAGGCCGGGTCGGCGACATCGCACCGCACGAAGTGCGCGTCGATCCCGTCGGCCCGCAGCCCGGCCGCGGCCCGGTCGCCGCGCTCGGGGTCGACCTCGGCGACGACGACCCGGAAGCCGTCCTCGCCGGCCCGGCGGGCCATGGCCAGTCCCAGGCCACGGCCCGCCCCGGTCACGACGACCAGAGGGGCATCAGTCACGGGTCACGCCGTGCATCGGCGAGTACTCGGGGTACGTCGGGACCTGCGGCTTCTGCGTGCCGATGACGACGCAGAACAGGGCGTCGGTGTCGCCCTCGTTCTTCAGCGAGCGGGTCACACCGGCGGGCACCACGATCATGTCGCGGTAGCCGAGGGTGCGGTACTCGACCTCGTCCGGGCCGCGGTGGATGCCCACGCGGACCTGGCCCTCCAGGACGAAGAACGCCTCCTCCACGTCGTGGTGGGTGTGGGCCGGGCCCTCGGCGCCGGGCTGCAGCAGCATGTTGGAGAACGTGAAGCCGCCGGACGGGAGGATCCGCTTGTCGCCCTCGTGGTTGCCGGTCGCGCCGGAGCCCACGTAGCGGATCTGGCCACGCCGGAACTGCTTGCCCGCCTTCTCCTGGAAGGACAGGGTGTCGAAGTCCGCGATCCGGGACTCCTTCGTGGCGATGAGGGAGTCGGTGTACGCGCCGAGGTCGCCGTCGTTGTCGTACTCGGTGGTGGTCAGAGGCATGCTGATCAGCCCTTCCGTGCCCGCTGCGTGCGGGAGTTGGTGACGATGTGCAGATGGGACAGGACCCAGGCGTTGAACCGCCCGGGCTGTTCCTGGTTGGCCAGGTGACCGGCGTCCTTGACGATCACGTAGGCGGTCTTGTGCAGGCCCCCGGCGAGTACCTGGGAGGCCTCGACGCCGGTGACCGTGTCGCGGTCGCCGCACACGACGAGCGTGGGCGCGGCGACGGCGGACAGTTCGGGGCGCAGATCGGCGCCGGCCATGGACTCGGCGGCGTACCCGTAGCCGGGCAGTCGCACCGAGCCGGCCATGGTGGCGACGACCCGCTCGACGAGCGCGGCGGGGGCCAGGTCGGAGACGAGGCGCGGGCCGCGCTTCTCGGCGAAGGCCCGCGCTCCGACCTCCGCCAGCTCGGCGGCGCGCGCCCGCATCCCGGCGGACTTCGCCTCGTCGGTGCCGGAGCCCGCGCTGGAGTCGGCGACGATCAGGGAGTCGACGAGGTCCGGGTGGCGGGTGGCGAGCCGCAGCGCGATCACGCCGCCCCACGAGACCCCGAGCACATGGGCCGAGGCGCCGTGCGACCGGATCACGTCGGCGGCGGCGTCCGCGAACCCGTCCAGGTCCAGCGGCCCGTCCGGGTCGTCGGACCTGCCGTACCCGGGCGCGTCCCAGGCGATGACCCGTACATGTGCGGAGAGTTCGGCGAGCTGCGGGGCGAACGCCACCGACGAGGAGCCGATGCCGTGCAGACAGAGCAGCAGGGGGCCGGCTTCTCCCGCGGTCTCCAGGTGGACGGTCACAGGATCTGCCCCGACCGTCCGGCCAGCGCCGCCAGCGAGCGCAGCACCGCGTACGGCACGACCTGACTGGTCGCCGGGTTGCCCGGGTCGGGCCGGTGCGCCACCTCGAAGCGGTACGCGCCGTGCTCCCCGGAGGCCTCGACGACATGCCGGGTGAGAGTGGCCCCCGGATCGGCGACGACCCGGACCCGCACAGCGTCCAGGTCGCCGACGGCGAGCGCGACGGACGCCGCGACGTTCGTCGACTTGGGGAACTTCACCGGCACGTCGCGCGCCGTCCCGCTCATCACCTCGACCGGCCCGGACGCCGCACGCATCCGGTCCAGCAACTCAGCGTCCATCCACGGCTGTTCGAGGGTCGAGGGCAGCTTGGTGGTGGTGAGCCGTACGTCGTCCAGCGGGCCCAGGGCGCGCACGGCCTGGAGCAGATCGAGGCCGCCGACCGCGCCGCCGGTGAAGTACACCCGGCCCGGACCGGCGGCGAGCAGCCGCTTGGCCAGCTCGTCGTCGGTCAGCGCCCCGGTGGACGCCACCAGCAGATCGGTGCCGGAAGTGAGGACGCGCTCGCCCCACTCCCGTACGACACCCTGGCCCGCCGCCTCCACGATCAGATCGCAGGCGTCGATGGCCTCCTCGAACGTGACCTGCGGCGCGGGCGCCGCCTCGCCGAGCGGCCGGTTGTCGACGATGCACGTCAACTCCGCGCCCTGTACGCCCTGTTCGGCGAGAGCGGTGCCGACGACGCGGCCGATGGCGCCCCAGCCGACGAGGCCGACCTTCAGTGTGCCGGTCACCCTCGGTGTGCCGGTCACCCTCGGTGTGCCGGTCACTTTCGGTGTGCTGGTCATGCGAGGGGTCCTTCCGGGTTGCCGGCCATGTGACAGCGGATCTCCTTCGACGGCGGCCCGGCCGTGCCCCACAGATCGGACAGCTCGGGCACCCGCCGCCACACCTTGGCGATCCACCGGTCCTCCACGACCTGGGCGACCTCGGAGGTGTACTCGCAGACCAGGCCGGTCGGATCGGTGAAGTAGGAGAAGGTGTTGTTGCCGGGCCCGTGCCGCCCCGGACCCCACTGCGGGACGATCCCGTGGTGGCGCAGGCGGCCCAGGCCGCGCATGAAGTGGTCGACCGAACTCATCTCGTAGGCCACGTGGTTGAGGGAGACCCACTCGGCCTGGTTGAACGCGATGCAGTGGTGGTCGGCGTTGCAGCGCAGGAACGCCATCTGGTGCTCGGACCAGTCGGAGACGCGCAGACCGAGCACATCGCGGTAGAAGGCGACGGCCGCGTCGATGTCCGGGGTGTTGAGGACGGTGTGGGTGACGCCGACCGGGATCGCGGCGTCCCGGCCGCGCGGGGCGACCGCCCAGGTGTCGGCGGACAGCTCGACGAGCCGGCCCTCGTGGTCGTGGAAGCGCAGGCCGTAGCCGCCGCCGACCTGGTCCAGCGGCCCCGGACCGGCGACGGGCTTGATGCCGCGCGCTTCGAGCCGCCGGGCCGCCTCGTCGATCTCGGCGGGGGTGGCGACGGCGAACACGAGGCGGCCGAGGCCGGTGCGCTCGGAGCGGGTCAGCTGGAGGGCGTGGTGTTCGTCGCCGGTGCCGCGCAGCCAGCTCGCGCCGCGCTCGGACTCGACGACCTCCAGGCCCCACGCGTCCTCGTAGAAGTCGGTGGCCTCCGTGAAGGAGGGGGTGAGCAGTTCGACGGAGCGCAGCGCGCGCAGCCGGGCGATCGGGGGGTGCGGGTGGGACATGGGAACTCCGGGGGAGGGGTGGTCAGTTGGCCCAGGGCAGCGGGGCGTCTGAGGTGCCCCAGTACAGGGACTTCTGGCGCTGGTAGGCGCGGATGGCGTCCCGGCCCTTCTCCGTGCCGAGTCCGCTGTCCTTCATCCCGCTGAACGGGGTGGAGGCGCTGAACTGCTTGTACGTGTTGATCCAGACGGTGCCCGCGTCGATCCGGCGGGCGAGCCGCCAGGCGGCCCGGTGGTCCCGGGTCCAGATCCCGCAGGCGAGCCCGTACACGGAGTCGTTGGCCTGCGCGACCAGGTCGTCCTCGTCGTCGTACGGCAGCACCACCAGGACCGGGCCGAAGATCTCCTCCTGGCAGGCGCGCGCCGAGTTCGGCAGTCCGGCCAGGACGGTCGGCAGGTAGTAGGCGCCGTCGGCGTACTCGGGCCCTTCGGGCGCGGCGCCGCCGCACAGCACCTCGGCGCCCTCCGAGCGGGCCAGGTCCACGTACGCGGCGACCGAGTCCCGGTGCCGGTGATGGACGAGCGGACCCACCTGGGTGTCCGGCGCGGTGCCCGGACCGACCCGCAGTTTCCGTACGCGGGCGACGAGTTCGGTGACGAACGCGTCGTGGATCTCACGCGCCACGAAGAGCCGCGAACCGGCGATGCAGGACTGCCCGCTGGAGGAGAAGATCCCGAACATCACGCCCGCCAGGGCCTGTTCGAGGTCGGCGTCGGCCCGCACGATCGTCGGCGACTTGCCGCCCAGCTCCAGCGAGGCCGGGATGAGCTTGCGGGCGGCGATCTCCGCGATGGAACGGCCGGTCTCCGTGCCGCCCGTGAACCCGATCCGGCCGACCAGCGGATGCCGCACCACCGCGTCACCGACCACCCGGCCGCTGCCGGGCAGTACCGACAACAGGGCGGTGGGCAGGCCGAATTCTTCGAGCGCGCGGGTGATGAGGCGACCCAGCGCGAGGGAGACGAGCGGGGTCCAGGCGGCCGGCTTGAGCAGGACGGCGTTGCCCGCAGCGAGGGCCGGGGCGATCTTCTGCGCGTCGCTCGCGACCGGCGAGTTCCAGGGGTTGACGGCGCCGACGACACCGATCGGCTCGTGCACGCTCATCGTGACGTAAGCGCCGCGCGCGGGGGTGAGAGTGTCCTCGGCGGTCTCCAGCGCGGCCGCCATGTAGCGGAACGTGCCGGCCGCGCTGAGCGCCAGCGCCTTCGTCTCGGTGAGCGTCTTGCCGGTGTCGGCGGTCTGCGTCGCGGCCAGTTCGTCGGCCGCCTCCTCGGTCAACTCCGCGATGCGGTGCAGGAGTCGGGCCCGCTGGTGGGGGAGCAGGTCGCGCCAGGCCGGGTCGGCCACGGCGCGCGCCGCCGCCCGCGCCGCCTCGTCGACCTCGTCGGCCGACGCGGAGTGCACCGTGGCGAGCACCTTCCCGGTGGCCGGGTCGATGGTCTCGACGGGCTCGCCGCCGCCGCGTCGCCACCGGCCCGCGACGAGGATCTCGGGGTGGGGGTGCAGGTGGGGCACGGCGGTACCTCCAGAGCGGAGAGGGCGGAGAAGGTGGAGAACGTGGAGAAGGCGAAGAAGGTGGAGCAGGCGCGGAATCGCTGAAGTGCTAGAAATCTAAGCGCTTAAATGATTCTCCGCAAGACCCCGCCTCCCTGCGGCCCTTCTCGGCAGACTCCCCGCTGTACAGCGTCAGTTACGCGCAGGTGACGGTGACGTCACTCTCTACATGTCTAAGTGCCTAACCATTGACCGCTTAGGTGTCGGCTCCTACTGTCTGCGGAACTCCCTTGCTTCGCGTGTTCGCGGAAGGACCCCCTCTATGACGACTGTGGCCGGCACACAGGGCCTCGGCTCGATCGCGGCCAGGCTCGAACGGCTGCCGCACTCCCGCTGGCACGTCAAGGTCCGATTCCTGATCGGCGCCGTGACGTTCTTCGAGGCCTTCGACCAGCTCCTGGCCGCCTCCGCCCTGCCCGTCCTGACCAAGGACTGGCACCTCTCGACCGGGCAGGCGACCTTCGCGGTCACCGCCGGCTCCATCGGCATGCTGTTCGGCGCGCTGGTCGCGGGCTGGCTCGGCGACCGGATCGGCCGGGTGCGGACCGTCGCCCTCGGCGTGGGGATCACCGGCGTCGCCAGCCTCGCCGTCGCGCTGGCGAACGGGATCGAACTGTTCTCCCTCTTCCGGTTCGTCCAGGGTCTCGGTATCGGCGGCGTCGTCCCGGTCGCGGCCACGTACATCAACGAGATCTCCCGCTCCGACAAGCGCGGCCGTTTCGTCCTGCTCTACGAGATGATCTTTCCGGCCGGGCTCGCGGCGGCCAGCCTCGTCGCCGTGTGGGTCGTGCCGAACCTCGGCTGGCGTGCGATGTTCGTGCTCGGCGCGCTGCCCGTCCTGGTCGCGGTCCTGCTGCCCCGGCAGGTCGCGGAATCGCCGCGCTGGCTGCTGTCGCAGGGCCGCGTCGAGGAGGCCGAACAGGTCATCGCCCGGATCGAGGCGGAGGTCGAACAGGCGGTCGGCGAGCCGCTGCCCCGGCCGTCCGCCGCCCCCGCCGAGGAAGTGACGCGGGGCCGGCTGCGCGACCTGTTCACCGGCCGGTATCTGCGCCGCACCGCCGTCCTGTCGGGCCTGTGGTTCGTCGCGTACTACGTCAATCACGGCATCTCCACGTGGCTGCCGT
The DNA here is from genome assembly GCF_042799415.1 of Streptomyces sp. NPDC057694. Classification (NCBI taxonomy): domain Bacteria; kingdom Bacillati; phylum Actinomycetota; class Actinomycetes; order Kitasatosporales; family Streptomycetaceae; genus Streptomyces; species Streptomyces sp. NPDC057694. The sequence continues at coordinate 15,816 of NZ_JBHVIX010000035.1, read as the reverse complement.
CGCTGTACACGAAGAACTTCGGCCTGGACCTGACCACGGCGCTCGTCTACACGCTCCTGAGCAACCTCACCGGGCTCGTCGGCACGTTCGTCGTCGCGCTGGTCATCGACCGGGTCGGCCGGCGCCCCGCGCTGGTCGCCGCGCTGGGCGGCACCGCGCTCGCGCTCGGCATCCTCGCCCTCACCGGGGTCACCTCGGGGCTCCAGGTCGCCGTGTTCGCCTCGTGCACGACGTTCTTCGTCTACGCGATCAACGCGGGCCTGTACCTCTACTCGCCGGAGCTGTACCCGACGTCCAACCGGGCCAGGGGCGCGGCGTTCGGCGGCCTGTGGAACCGGCTCGGGGTGATCCTCGGCCCGATCACGGTCGGCGCGATCCTCGGCGCGGGCGGCAGCCTCTCCCTCGTCTTCGCCCAACTCGCCTGCGTGGCCGTGGTCGGCGCGGTGATCGCACTGTTCGCCGTCGAGACGAAGGGGCGGACGCTGGAGGACCTCAACGCGTAAATCGTGTGAATGCTGTGGGCGCGGCGCCGGATCCCTGTGCGGGGGACCGGCGCCGTCGCCCTTTCGGCGGGTGGTGGCGGGTTCAGCCGGCGTCGGTGGGCTCGGCCAGGGTGCGGCCCAGAGCGCCCAGCAGGACGTCGAGCCGGCGGCGCTCGTCAGGGCGCAGCCGGTCGAGCAGCTCGCGTTCACCGGCCCGGCGTTCCTCGGCGACCCGGTCCACCAGGTCGCGGCCCGCCGGGGTCAGCCGCAGCCACACCACGCGCCGGTCGCGGTCGTCGCGCTCGCGCTCGATGAGCCCGGCCCCGGCCAGCCGGTCGGCGTGCTGGGTCATCCCGCCGGCCCGGACCGCGCCCGCCGCCGCGAGTTCGCTCATGGTGCGACGGTAGGGGGCGCCCGCCCGGCGCAGCTCGGCGAGCACCTCGAACGCGGCGAGGCCGATCCCGTGCCGCTTGACGACCCGGCCGATCAGGACGCGGTAGCGGGCGGCGCAGTCGGTGAGGGCGGCGAAGACCCGGGTGTCGGCGTCGGCCGCGGGGGCGTGGTCCGACGGCGCCGATTCGGGTGCCGGGGCCGGTTCCGGTGCCGGTGCCGGTGCAGGGGTGGGTGCGCGCGCTGGTGCGGGTGCGGGAGCCGTCGGGGCTTCCGGTCCGCCGACGGCCGCCGTGAGCACCGCCGTGAGGAGCGGCTCCAGTTCCGCCGTGGGTACGGAGCGGGCGGGCTCGTGGGCGAAGAGATAGCGCTCCATGATGACGCCGAACAGGATGCTGCGGATGAGGCCGATCCGGGCCCGCGCGTCCTGCGACTCGCCGAGTACGCCGGTGAGCGGCCCGGTCACCAGACGTTCCAGCAGCTCGGCCAGCTGCTCCGCGCTGGGCGGATGGTTGAGCGCCGAGCGGATCAGCGCGGCGAGCGGGTCCTGTGCGGAGAGGCGGTCCCAGCGGTCCAGGTAGGAGTGGGCGAGCGCCTGGGGCAGACCGGCCGGATCGTTGCCCGCCTCGTCGAGCACATGGGCCGTGACCCCCGTGCCCTCGCCGACGACCGCCCGGAAGAGCCCGTCCTTGGACCCGAAGTAGGCCATCACGAGCCCCGGTGTCACCCCGGACTCGGCGGCGATGGCCCGGATGCTGACGCCCTGGTACCCGTGGGCGGCGAACAGGCGGCGTGCCGCTTCGAGTACGGCCCTGCGATGGCCCTCGGGATCGTGGGCGCGGCCGCGCCGCCGCTCGTTCTCCGGGGGTTTCTCCTGCTCTGCGTCCACGTCGCCACATTAGACGAAGCGTTCCGTGGTGCGCGATTTATGAACGTACGTTCAAAAACTCCGACTCGACGGTACCTTTGGAACGACTGTTCAAAAGAGGGTGAGGGGCGTGCACCGGCCCCGCGAGTTCGCCCAGCGGGCGCCCGCTGCCGCCGCGCCGCGCGGCGACGATCTCCGCCACGATCGACACGGCCGTCTCCTCGGGACCCCGCCCGCCGAGATCGAGACCGATCGGGGAGCGCAGCCGGTCCAGGGCGCCCGCGTCGAGCCCCGCGTCCCGCAGCCGCGCGAGCCGGTCCTCGTGGGTGCGCCGGCTGCCCATCGCGCCGACGTACCCGGCCCGCCCGCGCAGCGCCAGTTCCAGGACCGGCACGTCGAAGCGGGCGTCGTGGGTGAGGACGCAGATCGCGGTCGACGCGTCGACCAGGTCCTCGTGCGCGGCGAGCCAGTGGTGCGGCCGGTCCGTGACGACCTCGGCGGCCTCCGGGAAGCGCGCGGGCGTCGCGAAGGCCGGCCGCGCGTCGCACACCGTCGCCCGGTACCCGAGCAGGGCGGCGATCCGCACCAGCGGCCGCGCGAAGTCGACGGCGCCGAAGACCAGCAGCCGGGGCGGGACCCCGAAGGACCGTACGAACAGGGCCCGTTCCGCCGCGCAGCCGGGGCCCGGCGCCGCCTCGCCGACCGTGACGATCCCGCTCTCGCCGCGACCGAGCAGCCCCGTGGCGGCGTCCCGCGCGGCCCGGTCCAGACGCGGGTCGCCGAGCGATCCCGAGACCCCCGCGGCGCCGACCGCGAGGCCCGCGCCGGCCCCGTCGAGCGGTGTCACGAGCGCCACCGGCACCCGGGCCGCGACATCCGCCGCCACCCGCCCGAGCGGACTGTCCGCGGTCACCTCGCGGACCGTCACCTCGATCGTTCCACCGCAGGTCAGCCCGACCGCGAAGGGGTCGTCGTCGCTCACCCCGTACGTCTCCCGGGCCGGTCCCGCACCGGCCAGCACGTCCTCCGCGACCGCGCACACCGTCGCCTCCACGCAGCCGCCGGAGACACTGCCGACGACCCGCCCGTCGGCGGCCACCAGCATCGAGGTGCCCGCCGGGTGCGGGGCCGAGCCCGCGGTGCGGACCACCGTGGCCAGCGCGAAGCGGACCCCGTCGGCCTGCCAAGCGGCGGCCTGGTCGATCACATGACGCATCACTTCGGAACCTTTCTCCGCAGCCTCTTGCCAAGAAGATAGTTCAGTGTCAATCATTTCAGCTATTAGATACATGGCCTGATCGAGACGTGGCCTGTTCGAGACGTGGCCTTGTCGAGACATGACCTGAGAGGCGAGGTGGCAGACGCTTGAAACCGACACCCTTCGACTACAGCGCGCCCCGCACCGTCCCGGAGGCGCTGGCGCTGCTCGCCGACGAGGACCGCGAGCCCAAGGTGGTGGCCGGCGGCCAGTCGCTGATCCCCATGCTGGGCATGCGGCTCGCCCGCCCCGGCCTGCTCGTCGACATCACCCGCATCCCCGGCCTGGACCGCATCACGGTCGACGCGTCCGGCGCCCTGCACATCGGCGCGGCCGTCCGCCAGGCCCGCGCCGCAGCCGACCCGGCCGTCCGCACCGGCTGGCCCCTGCTCGCCGCCGCGATCGGCCACATCGGACACCCGCAGATCCGCGCCCGGGGCACCGTGTGCGGCAGCCTCGTCCACCACGACCCGGCCGCCGAACTGCCCACCGCCGCCCTCGCCTCGGACGCCCGCTTCGTGATCGCGGGCCCGTCCGGCACCCGTACGGTCGCCGCCGAAGAGTTCTTCGTCGCCACCTTCCAGACCGCCGTCGAACCCGACGAACTGCTCACCGAGGTCGTTCTGCCACCCCAGGGCGGCGGCTGGGCGTTCGAGGAACTCACCCGCAGACACGGCGACTTCGCCACGGTCGGCGTCGCCGTCCTGCTGTCGCGCTCCGGTCGGCAGGTGAGTGACACCCGCGCCGTCTTCTGCGGCGTCGGCCCCGTCCCCGTCCGGCTGCCCGCCGTGGAGGAGGCGCTGACCGGCACCGACGCGGGCCCGGCCGCCCGCGCCGCCGCACAGGAGGCGGCACTCGCCCACCTCACCCCGTCCGACGACGTCCACGCCACCGCCGCCTACCGCCGCGAGGCCGCCGCCCACCTCCTCGGCCGCGCCTGCACCACCGCATGGGAGCGCACCCGATGACCGCAGTGACCCCCGTACCCGTCCCCGCACCCCGCCCCGCGCGGACCCCGCCGCTCGCCGAACCCTCCGGCTGGCACGAGATACGCCTCACCGTGAACGGCGCGCCCGTCACCGCACAGGTCGAATCGAGGCTGCTGCTCAGCGACTTCCTGCGCGACCGGCTCCGCCTCACCGGCACCCACGTCGGCTGCGAGCACGGCGTCTGCGGCGCCTGCACGATCCTCGTCGACGGCGAGCCCGTCCGCTCCTGCCTCACCCTCGCCGTCCAGTGCGAGGGCGCCGACCTGCGCACCGTCGAGAGCCTGGCCCCCGGGGAAGCACCGCTCACCCCCGTGCAGCGCGCCTTCCACGAGTGCCACGGCATGCAGTGCGGCTTCTGCACCCCCGGCTTCCTGATGACGGCCACCGCCCTGACCGAACAGGACGAACGCCCCGCCGACACCGAGGTCGCCGACGCCCTCAGCGGCCACCTGTGCCGCTGCACCGGCTACCGCAACATCCGCCGCGCCCTGGGCCAGGCCCTCGACGAGACGTACGACCAAGCGCAGCGAGGTGAGTGACCCCATGTCCGCCAAGGAACAGGCCGCCTGGATCGGCCGCCCCGTCCCCCGCGTCGAGGACGACCGGCTGCTGCGCGGCAACGGCCGCTACGTCGACGACATCGACCTCCCCGGCGCCGCCGAGGCCGCCGTCCTGCGCAGCCCCCACGCCCACGCGCGCATCGAATCCGTCGACGTGAAGGCCGCCCGCGAGGCCCCCGGTGTCGTCGCCGTCTGGACCGGCGCCGACGTCGCCCACCTCCCCGCCCTCCTCAACCGCGAGGAACTGCGCACCCCGCCCCGCCTCGCCGAACTCCTCGACCCGCGCGTCGCCATCACCCCGATGCCCCTGCTCGCCGCCGAGAAGGTCCACTACGTCGGCCAGCCCGTCGCGCTCGTCCTCGCCGAGAACCGCTACCTCGCCGAGGACGCCCTCGAACTGATCGAGGTCCGCTACAGCCCCCTCCCCGTCCTCGTCGACCCCGACCGGGCCCTCGCCGACGACGCCCCGCTGCTCCACGACGACCTCACCGACAACACGGCCGTCGCCGTCGCCACCCGAGTCGGCGAGCCGGACGCCGCTTTCGCGAGCGCGCACACCGTGATCAGCGAGGAGTTCCACGCCCACCGCTATGTCGCCTCACCCATCGAGACCCGCGCCGTCGCCGCCCGCGTCGACCCCTACAGCGACGACCTCACCGTCTGGTCCAACACCCAGACCCCGCACCGCGTCCGCGAGGCCATCGCGCACACGCTCGGCCGCGACTCCGAGACCGTCCGCGTCATCGCCACCGACGTCGGCGGCGGCTTCGGCCAGAAGGGCATCCTCTACGTCGAGGAGCTGCTGATCCCCTACGCGGCAGGGCAGTTGGGCCGCCCGGTCGTCTGGCGCGAGGACCGCAGCGAGAACCTCACCGCCGCCAGCCACGCCCGCGAGCAGATCCACCGCATCGAACTCGCCGCCGACGCCGACGGAAAGCTGCTCGCCGTCCGCGACCGCATCACCGTCAACTTCGGCGCGTACAACATGACGGGCCTCGTCGTCCCCTACAACTCGCTGTGCCACCTGCTCGGCCCCTACCGCGTCCCGAACGTCGACATCGACGTCGTCGGCGTCCTCACCAACACCGCCTTCGCCACGCCCTACCGGGGTGCCGGACGCCCCGAGACGGTGTTCGCGATGGAGCGCGCCATGGACCGGCTCGCCGCACGACTCGGCCTCGAACCGGCCGAGTTGCGGGCCCGCAACCTCATCGGCCCCGACGACATGCCGTACACCACCGGCCTCGTCGACCGCTCCGGCAACCCCCAGTCGTACGACTCCGGAGACTTCCCCGAACTGCTGCGCCGCGCCCGCGCCAAGGTCGCCGTGCCGGCGGGGGAGCGCCCCGAGGGCAAGCACATCGGCGTCGGCTACGCCCTGTACATCGAGGCGACCGGACTCGGCCCCTTCGAGACCGCCCGCATCGACATCGCGCCCAGCGGCCGCGTCAAGCTCGCCATCGGCGCCCCCTCCCAGGGGCAGGGCCACCGCACGTCCATGGCGCAGATCGCCGCCGACGCGCTCGGCGTCCCCCTCGACGTCATCGACGTGGTCGGCGGCGACACCGACAAGACCCCGTTCGGCGTCGGCACCATCGCCAGCCGCGCCCTGGTCAACGCGGGCAACGCCACCCACCGCGCCGGAAAGCTCGTCCGCGAGAAGGCCCTCGACGCCGCCGCCCGCCGCCTCGGCGTCCCCGTCGGCGAACTCACCCTCACCGACGGCGTGTTCACCACCAAGACCGCCGACGGGCCCACCCTCACCCTCGCCGAACTCACCGGCCGCGCCCCGCTGCCCGGCACCCCCGAGCCCACCGACGGACGGCACGGCACCGAACTCAGCGAGACCGTCCACTTCCGCCCGCCCGGCTTCGCCGTCGCCAGCGGCGCCCACGCCGCCGTCGTCGAGGTCGACGAGCACACCGGCGAGCTGGAGATCCTCCAGTACGTCGTCGTCCACGACGCCGGCGTCATCGTCAACCCGCTCATCGCCGAGGGCCAGGTCACCGGCGGCATCGCCCAGGGCATCGGCGGCGCCCTCTACGAGGAGATGATCTACGGCCCCGACGGCCAGCCCCGCACCGGCACGTACATGGACTACCTCGTGCCCACCTCGTCCGAGATCCCCGACCTCGACATGGACGAGATCCACTCACCCAGCCCGATGAACGACCTCGGCGTGAAGGGCCTCGGCGAGGGCGGCGCCATCGCCCCGCAGGCCGTCCTCGCGAACGCCGTCGAGGATGCCCTGCGCCCCTTCGGCGTCGTGGTCCGCCGCGGCCCCCTCTCACCCAGCCGCATCCGCGACCTGCTGCGCGACACCACGCCCGCCGTCACCGGCTGACCCACGATTGGACGACCCCGACCATGCAGCTCGACCACACCTTCACCGTCCCGGCAGCGCCCGACGACGCCTGGAAGCTCTTCCACGACCTCGCCCGCGTCGCCCCCTGCATGCCCGGCGCGGTCCTCGACACCCTCGACGGCGACTCCTTCACCGGCCGCGTCAAGGTCAAGGTCGGCGCCGTGCAGATGAGCTACCGCGGCGAGGGCACCGTCGCCCGCGACGAGAGCGCCCGCAGCCTGCGCCTCGCCCTCAGCGGCAGCGAGACCCGCGGCGCGGGCACCGCCTCCGCCGCCGTCACCGCCGAACTCGCCGCCGACCCCGCGGGCACCCGCGTACGGGTCCGCACCGACCTCGACATCACCGGCCGACCCGCCCAGTTCGGCCGGGGCATCATGACCGAGGTCGGCGACCGCATCGTCGGCCAGTTCGCCGACCGGCTGCAAGAACTGCTCAGCGCCCCGCAGACCGCGCCCGCGCCCCTCGCGGCGGGCGCTGCCGCGGAGCCGGAGGCCGTCGACCTCGGCGCCGCCGCCCTGCCCGTCCTGCTGCGCAAGGCCGCCGCCCCCGCCGCCGCCCTGCTCGCCGCGGTGGTGCTCGTCCGGGTGCTCCGCCGCCGCGCCCGCTGACCGACCCTGCCGACCGTGGGCGGCGCGTGATCGCTTCAGGGATAGAATTTTCAGGGGCGTACGACCATGCGCCCACCCGGGAGCTGCGCGAGGGGACGGGATGGCCGAGCGGAAGGCGACGCGGCAGGACGCCGTGACACAGATCGTGGCGGACTGGGCTCGCGAGCGCCCCGAACTCGACACCTCCCCGCTGGAGGTGCTCGCCCGCCTGCACCGCTCGTTCCTGCGGTACAACACCAAGCTCAACGCGTCGATAGAGCGGCACGGCCTGTCCGTCGCCGGATTCGACGTGCTGACCGCGCTGCGCCGCTCGGGCATCCCCTTCCGGCTCACCGCCGGTCAGCTCGCCGACTCCGGCCTCGTCTCCTCGGCCGGCGTCACGCTGCGCATGGACCGCCTGGAGAAGGACGGCCTCATCGTGCGCGAGCGCGACGCCGTCGACCGGCGCGTCGTCTACTCGCGGCTCACCGACGCCGGCCTCGCCAAGGTCGACGAGGTGTTCGCCGAGCATCTGGACAACGAGAACCGGATGCTCGCCGGACTCTCCCCGTCCGAGCGCCGCCAACTGGCCCGGCTGCTGGGCAAGCTGGAGCACTCCATCGTCGACTCGGGACCGGACGGGGAGAGCTGAGCGTCACCCCCGCTCACTCCCAGAGTGTGCTGGGGGCCTCGGCCCGCACCACGGGCGCGATCTCCTCCGCGAACCGCTGCAAGGTCTCGATCTGCTCGCTCGTGCCCTGCCCGAACCCGTCGACCGTGACCGACTGCAGATCGTGCCGGTACACCTCGTGGTACCCGAGGATCTTGTCGATGATCTGCTGCGGCGAGCCGATGAGCTGCGGCCCGTCCGCGATGGCGTCCTCGATCGTGCGGAACGGCGTGTTGTAGCCGGCCTTCCCCGCCAGGTGCGGCTTGAAGGTCTGTGCGACCTTCGCCTCGTACAGGTCCCGGTAGCGGGCCACCGCCCGCTCGTGCGTGTCCGCGATGAGCAACCCGCCCGACCCCGCCGCCACATGCGCGTCCGCCGGGTCGTGCCCGTACGCCGCGAACCGCTCCCGGTAGTGGTCGATCAGCTTCGCGTACGCGGCCCGCGGCTGGATCGCGTTCGCCGTGAACAGCGGATCGCCGTGCTTGGCCGCCAGCTCGGGGGAGTTGAGGGAGGTCGCCGAGCCGTGCCAGATCCGGGGCAGCCCCGCGTACGGGCGCGGCACCGTCGTCACCCCCTTCAGAGCGGGCCGGAACTCGCCCTCCCAGTCGACGCCCTCCTCGGTCCACAACCGCCGCAGCAGCTCGTACTTCTCCTTCTGCAGCTCCCACTGGCGGGCCTCGTCCAGCCCGAACAGGTCGAAGTGGCCGGCCTCGGCGCCCTTGCCGACGACCAACTCGATGCGTCCGTGCGAGAGCTGGTCCAGCGTCGCGTAGTCCTCGGCGACCCGCACCGGATCCAGGATCGCCACGACCGTCACCCCGGTCAGCAGCCTGATACGTGACGTACGCGCCGCCAGCGCCCCGAGCACGACCGTCGGGCTCGACGACAGGAACGCCCCCGCGTGCCGCTCGCCGACCGCGTACGCGTCGTAGCCCAGTTCCTCGGCCGCCACCCCGACCTCGACGACCTGCGTCAACCGGTCGGCGGGGGAGGGGAGTTCGCCGGTGAGCGGGTGCGGGGCGTGCCCGATGATGGACAGGACCTGGAACTTCACGCCGCCACCTCCCGGGAGAGGCCCAGGTGACCGCGGAGCGTGCGGGTGCCGTACGTCTCCGGGAGCAGCCCGCGCCGCACGAGCAGTGGCACGGCCCGGTCCACGAGCGCGTACACGTCGTCGGGCACGGTGACGGGCCGGATCCGGAAACCGTCGGCGCCGCCGTCCCGGTGCCACTCCTCCAGACGGCCGGCGAGCCCCTCGGGAGTGCCGGTGAACAGATCGGCGTCGGACTCGAACTCCCCGAGTTCCGAGCGCCGTTCGGCGGCCTCCGCGTCCGTGGGCGCGAGCAGTACGTGGAGATCGGCGAGCACCTTCACCGTCCGTCCCGCCTCGGCGGCGAGCGCGTCGACCTCCGCGCGGATCCGCCGTACCCCCTGGACGTCGAAGGGGGTGATGAGCACCGCGTCCGCGTGCCGGGCCGCGAATCGGTAGGGCACCGTGTCGTGCGCCAGCGACAGCAGCGGCGGCCGGCCCTGCGGCGCGGTCCCCGACACGTCCCACGCGTCCCCGACCCGGCCGATGAACTCATCGGCCCTGGCGAAGAGTTCGGCGACCAGCGCGTCGCCCTCCGGGGTGCCGATGGCCCGCACGATCCGCTCGTGCTCCACATCGTCCGCGGCGATCCGCGGCCGCACCCCGGCCCGCCCGCCGCTGAGCAGATCGAGCGTCGCGAACCGGGCGGCGTACCCGGCGGGCTGACCGAGGACCGGCCCGAGCGGCACGAGCCCGATCCGGCTGGTCTCCCGGGCGGCGAGCGCGAGCAGCAGGGTGGAGTCGAGGCGCCCGGGGTCGTCCTCGACGGTCACGAAGTCGACGCGGGCCGCCTCCGCACGCCGTACGAGACGGACGAACTCGTCGGGGGACAGGCCCGGTTCGGCGGTCAGCGCGAGACCGAGGAGGAACGGAGAGGGCGACGATGCAGACGCAGCAGACATGGTCCAAGCGTCACTCCCGGACATTGCGCGCGTATGTCCGCGGCATGGCAGCCCGCCCGGACAGCAGGGAGGGGCGGCTCCCCCCGTGGGAGCCGCCCCTCAAGTCACCTTCGCTCAGGCCTACTTCTTGCCGAGCAGGTCCTCCACCTTGCCGCGGATCTCGTCCGTCGCGAGACCGCGGATCGTCAGCGTCGTACGGCGGCGCAGCACGTCGTCCGCCGTCTCGGCCCACTCGTGGTCACGGGCGTAGGCGACCTGCGCCCAGATCTCCGGGGCGTCGGGGTGGACGCGCGCGGCCAGCTCCGGGTTCTCGTTCGCGAGGCGCGCGATGTCGAAGGCCAGCGAGCCGTAGTGCGTCGCCAGGTGCTTGGCCGTGTCGGCGGCCATCCGCGGGCCGGGCGCCGGGTTGTCGACCAGGAGACGGTGCGCGACGGCACGCGGGTTGGCGACGCCCGGGAGCGGCATCCGCTTCGGCAGTTCCTTGATCGGCTCGAAGTCGTCGCCGAGCGGGTGGCCGGGCAGCGACTCCAGCTTCTGCATGACGGTGCGGCCGATGTGCCGGAACGTCGTCCACTTGCCGCCCGCGACGGACAGCATGCCGCCCTTGCCCTCGGTGACGACCGTCTCGCGCTTGGCCTTCGAGGTGTCGCCGGGACCGCCCGGCAGCACCCGCAGACCGGCGAACGAGTACGTCATCAGCTCCCGCTTGAGCTGCTGGTCGCGCACGGAGAAGGCGGCCTCGTCGAGGATCTGGTCGATGTCCTTCTCGGTGACGGAGACGTCCGCCGGGTCGCCCTCGTACTCCTCGTCGGTCGTGCCGAGCAGCAGCATGTCCTCCCAGGGAAGGGCGAACGTGATGCGGTACTTGTCGATGGGGGTCGCGAGCGCGGCCTTCCACGGCGACGTCCGCTTCATGACCAGGTGCGCGCCCTTGGACAGGCGGATCGACGGCGCCGCGTTCGGGTCCTCCAGCTTGCGCAGGTGGTCGACCCAGGGCCCCGTCGCGTTGAGCACCAGACGGGCGCTGACGCCGAACTCCTCGCCCTCCATGCGGTCCTTCAGCTCGGCGCCGGTGACCCGGCCCTTGGTGAAGCGCAGGCCGGTGACCTCGGCGTGGTTGAGGACCACGGCGCCCGCGTCGACGGCCGCCCGCACGGTCATCAGGGCCATCCGCGCGTCGTTCATCTGGTCGTCGCCGTACACGGCCACGGCCTTCAGGTTCTCGGTCCGCAGCTCCGGCACGTCCTGCTGGGCCTTGCCGGGGGAGAGCAGGTGCCCGACGCCGTCGCCGAACGCCGACAGCGCGCTGTACGCGAAGACACCCGCGCCCAGCTTGGCCGCGCCGTGCGGACCGCCCTTGTACACGGGCAGGTAGAAGGTGAGCGGGTTGGCGAGGTGCGGCGCCACGTTCCGGGACACCGCACGCCGCTCGAAGTGGTTCTCCGCGACCAGCTTCACCGCGCCGGTCTGCAGGTAGCGCAGACCACCGTGGAGCAGCTTGGACGAGGCGGAGGAGGTGGCGCCGGCGAAGTCGCCGGCGTCGACCAGGGCCACCCTGAGACCGGACTGCGCCGCATGCCAGGCAGTGGAGATGCCCAGGATGCCGCCGCCGATGACCAGGAGGTCGTACGTCGCCTTGGAAAGCTGCTCGCGGGTCTCGGCGCGGCTCGGGTTGGAGCCGGCGACGGGGTGCGTTCCGAGGGCAGGCACGGTCTGCAGGGTGGACTGGGTAGTCATGGTGGGGTCGTACTCCTCGACTGCTTACTCGGCGGACTCATCATCGAGCCAGCCCATGGACCGTTCGACGGCCTTGAGCCAGCTCTTGTACTCACGGTCGCGGGTTGCCGCGTCCATGTGGGGGGTCCACTCGGCGGCCCGGCGCCAGTTGGCACGCAGGTCGTCGGTGCTGGACCAGAAGCCGACGGCGAGACCGGCGGCGTAGGCGGCACCGAGGCAGGTCGTCTCGGCCACCATCGGCCGCACCACGGGCGCGTCGAGGAAGTCCGAGAGGGTCTGCATCAGAAGGTTGTTGGAGGTCATGCCGCCGTCGACCTTGAGCGCGGTCAGCTCGACGCCGGAGTCCTTCGTCATGGCGTCGGTGATCTCGCGGGTCTGCCAGGCGGTGGCCTCGAGGACGGCGCGGGCGATGTGCGCCTTGGTGACGTAGCGGGTCAGGCCCGCGATGACACCGCGCGCGTCGGAGCGCCAGTACGGGGCGAACAGGCCGGAGAAGGCGGGCACGAAGTACGCGCCGCCGTTGTCGTCCACCGACGAGGCCAGCGTCTCGATCTCGGCGGCCGACTTGATCAGGCCCATCTGGTCACGCATCCACTGCACCAGCGAACCGGTGACGGCGATGGAGCCCTCCAGGGCGTAGACCGGCTTGGCGTCGCCGATCTGGTAGCCGACCGTGGTCAGCAGGCCCGAGTAGGAGTTGATGGCCTTGTCACCGGTGTTCATCAGCATGAAGGTGCCGGTGCCGTACGTGGACTTGGCCTCGCCCTCGGCGAAACAGGTCTGGCCGAACAGGGCCGCCTGCTGGTCGCCGAGCGCCGAGGCGACGGGGATCCCGCCGAGCTTGCCGCCGGTGACCTCGCCGTAGACCTCGGCGGAGGAGCGGATCTCGGGCAGCATCGACATGGGCACGCCGATGGAGGAGCAGATGCGCTCGTCCCACTGCATCTCGTGCAGGCTCATCAGCATGGTGCGCGAGGCGTTGGTGACGTCGGTGACGTGCCGGCCGCCGTCGACACCGCCCGTCAGGTTCCAGATGACCCAGCTGTCCATGGTGCCGAAGAGGATGTCGCCGCGCTCGGCGCGCTCGCGCAGCCCCTCGACGTTGTCGAGCAGCCAGCGGGCCTTGGGCCCGGCGAAGTAGGAGGCCAGCGGCAGACCGGTCTCGCGGCGGAAGCGGTCCTGCCCGACGTTGCGGCCCAGTTCCTTGCAGAGGGCGTCGGTGCGGGTGTCCTGCCAGACGATGGCGTTGTGGACGGGCTCACCGGTGTTCTTGTCCCAGAGCAGCGTCGTCTCGCGCTGGTTGGTGATGCCGATGGCCTTGATGTCGTCCTTGGTGATGCCGGCCTTGGTGATGGCGCCGGCGACGACCTCCTGGACGTTCGCCCAGATCTCGGTCGCGTCGTGCTCGACCCAGCCCGGCTTCGGGAAGATCTGCTCGTGCTCCTTCTGGTCGACGGAGACGATGCGTCCGTCGCGGTCGAAGACGATGCAGCGGCTGGACGTGGTGCCCTGGTCGATCGCGGCGATGAAGGGGCCTGCGGTGTGTGCGTCGGTCACGGTGTGCTCCTGCTCCTCAAGTACGGGGTCGTCGGTGTCGGTGCCGGGCTTCAGAACAGCTTGTAGATGAAGCCGGCCAGGGCACCGCCGATGAGCGGTCCTGCCACCGGGATCCACGCGTACGACCAGTCCGAACCACCCTTGTTGGGCAGCGGGAGCAGCGAGTGGACGATGCGCGGTCCGAGGTCACGGACCGGGTTGATCGCGTAGCCGGTGGGGCCACCGAGCGACAGGCCGATGCTGACCACGACGAGCGCGGTGATGAGGGCGCCGAGCACCCCGATGCCGTTGCCGTTGTCGTTCAGACCCTGCGTGAGGATCGCGAGGACCAGCACGGTCGTGGCGATGATCTCCGTGGTCATGTTCTGCACCACGTTGCGGATCTCCGGGCCCGTCGAGAAGACGCCGAGCACGGGGCCGGCCGCGGGCGCCGCCTTGGGGTCGACCAGACCCTCGTCGTCGGCGGCGCTGGCCGCGTGGGCCTCCAGGATCGCCGGGTCGGTCAGGTGCGCCCGGAACTGGCCGGCGTACGCCGCGTAGACCAGCACCGCGCCGATCATGGCGCCGAGCAGCTGCGAGGCCAGGTAGAGCGGTACGTCGCTCCACTTGGTGCCGCCCTCGATGGCCAGGCCGACGGTGACCGCGGGGTTCAGGTGCGCGCCGGAGACGCCACCCACCATGTAGGCACCGGTCAGTACGGCGCAGACGCCACCGCCCAGCAGGATGAGTACGGCGGTACCTATGGTCTCGCCGAGGAAGATGTCGGAGCTGGACACCCGCGACTCCTTTGTCCTTCGTCCAGGGGATACCCGAGTACGGAACCTCCGGGTCCCTTCCGGTGGTCCGAGCCCCGTGCGGGGGCGGGTCTGCGGCCTGGCCTTGCCCACACTCTAACGCGTATTGCCGGTAGGTGTTCGACAATGCCGACCGATGGACGCGAGTCTCGCCCCGCGTTCACCGAATCGTCAAGGGTTCTGTTATCGAAACCACGATCGTTATTGATCGTTCCCGCCTATCGCCGCCCACACGCTCCCTGGGCGTCTGTCGATCGTCGCGCGGATCGGTGTGCTCTGCACCTTGGCCGCGCGCGAACACGAAAGAGCCCCGTCCGGGGACGGGGCTCGGGGGACCGGCGGGGCCGGGGGTCAGAAGCGGCTGGCGCCCAGGTCACGGGAGACGGCACGGGCGCAGTCCCGCACGGCGGCGATCAGCTCGGGCCGCAGCGCACCCTGCTCGTCGGGCTTGCAGACCCGCTCCACCGCACCGGTGATGCCGATCGCGCCCACCGGCATCCGGTGCCGGTCGTGGATCGGCGCCGCGACCGAGGCCACGCCCTCCCACGTCTCCTCGACGTCCTCGGCGTACCCGCGCGCGCGGGTCAGATCGAGCACCGACTCGAAAGCGGCGAGCCCGGTCACCGTCCGCGCCGTGAACTCCTTGCGCTCGGCCTCGACGACCTCGCTGTGCGCCACCGGGTCGTACGCCGAGACGACCTTGCCCAGCGCCGTGGAGTGCAGCGGCTGCATCGCCCCCACCTCCAGCACCTGCCGGCTGTCGTCGGGCCGGAACACGTGGTGCACGATCAGGACGCCCTGCTGGTGCAGGACCCCGAGATACACCGCCTCGCCACTCGAACGGGCCAGGTCGTCGGTCCAGACGAGAGCGCGGGCCCGCAGCTCATGGACGTCCAGATAGCTGTTGCCCAGGCGTAGCAGCTCCGCGCCCAGCTGATAGCGCCCCGACGCCGCGTCCTGCTCCACGAAGCCCTCGGCCTGAAGGGTGCGCAGGATGCCGTGCGCGGTGCCCTTCGCCAGCCCGAGCGCCGAGGCGATGTCCGAGAGGCCGAGTCGCCGCTCACCGCCCGCGAGGAGCCGGAGCATCGCCGCGGCCCGTTCCAGCGACTGGATGTTGCGTGCCATCGCAGTCCCTTCCTCCCTCGGTCCTCTCACCATGCAACGTTCGGCAATGCTGAACAGTATCGGTCGTTGCCGACCGTTGCTAATGCGGCGTGCGCCTCTATTTTGACCCGTTCGCCACAGCCGCCCCCCGGGAGGCGTCGCGACACGGCGCCCGCTCCGGTCCGGCCCGTGGACTTCTGTACGGAACGACCAAGGTCCCGGCTACCCTGGCCGGGTGCGCCTCCAGCAGTGGAGCCGCAAAGCCGACAGCCGTCGCACCTCAGGGAGCACTTTCATGGCCTCGTTGCCGACGCCCGCATCCGCCGCCACAGATTCCCGCGCCCGCGTGGACGCCCTACGGCAGGCCCTCGCCTCCCGTGTCGTGGTGGCCGACGGTGCGATGGGCACCATGCTGCAGGCGCAGGATCCCACGCTCGAGGACTTCCAGGACCTCGAAGGCTGC
>NZ_JBHVIX010000034.1:0-91888 GCF_042799415.1 Streptomyces sp. NPDC057694 | reverse complement strand
CGGCAGGGGCCTGCGCGGCGGGCGCCGGAGCGGCGGCCGGGGCCGGCGGCTTCTGGGCCGGCTGCGCTGCGGGCTCAGTCGGCGCAGCCCCCGCGGCTGCGGCACCGGGCTTGTAGTCGGCGAAGAAGTCCCACCAGGCTCGGTCTACCGAATTCGGGTCCTGGAGGTACTGCTGATAGATCTCGTCGACGAGCCACTCATTGGGACCGAAGGCGGCCGCAGGGTTTTTGCCCTGCCCGGCTTGGTCGGTCTCGGTGGTCGAGTTACTGGGGGACTGTGGCGACACGGCGTGAACCGCCCTCTTCCGCTTCTCACAAGGTGATGGACAGCGGGAATAAAGGCTACGCCTCCATCGGCGGGACGTGCAGACCGGGCCGGTGATCCGTCGCGTAAGTCACACTGGAAGTCGTGTTTCGGGCCGGGAAATGGCGGGAAACAACCGGGGTTCCGCATGCGTCGATCGCGTACCCGGCACATCCGGGCACGCCAGGGTGCGGCTTGACCACTGCCTGACCGAAACCCTACGTCAACTTTGCGCTCGGGGCTCTCCCGGAAGAGTGACCTTGATCCGGCAGCCCCGCTCGGATTCGGCCACGCCGATCCGGCCGCCGTGCAGGTCGACCGCCCAGCGCGCGATGGCGAGGCCGAGGCCCGTGCCGCCGTCGCCCTTGCCGCTCGACCCGTTGTCCTTCGTACCGCGGTTGAAGCGCTCGAAGACCCGGTGCCACTCGGACTTGGGGATGCCGGGACCCTCGTCCTGCACCTCCAGCTCCAGCGACTCCGGATACAGGCCGCGCCGGGCCCGCACCGTGACCCGGCCGTGCGGCGGGGAGTGCTTGACGGCGTTGTCGATGAGATTCGCCACTACCTGGTGGATGCGCTCGGGATCGGCGTGCGCGGTCAGCTCCGGCGGCGAGACGTCGAGGTGCAGATGGACGTCCGTACGCGTGTGGGTACCGGACCCGGAGGCGATGCCGGCGCGCTGCGAGACGGCCATGTTGGCCTCCTTGAGCACGCCCGACAGATACGGCCAGACCTCGAAGCGCCGCGTCTTGAGCGGGACGACACCGTTGTCGAGCCGCGACAGGTCGAGCAGCGTCTCGACGAGCCGGCCGAGCCGCTCCGTCTGTTTCAGTGCCGTGCGCATGGTCTCGGGGTCGGCGGACATGACTCCGTCCACCACGTTCTCCAGGACCGCGCGCAGGCCCGCGATGGGGGTGCGCAGCTCGTGCGAGACGTTCGCCACGAGTTCCTTGCGCTGGTGGTCCTGGGCGGCGAGCTCGTCGGCCATGCGGTTGATGGTGACGGCCAGGTCGCCCAGTTCGTCCCGGCGGTCGGCGCCGCGCACGCGCCGCGTGTAGTCGCCGTTGGAGATCGAGCGGGCCACGGTGTTCATCTCGTCCAGCGGCGCGGTCAGCGAGTGCGCGACGAACTGAGTGATCAGCAGCGTGGCGATGATCGAGAACACCGTGATGAAGCGCAGCTCGGTCGCGGTGTACATCGCGACCATGAGCAGGCCCGTGGTGATGAAGACCGAGATGACGACGAGGGTGCCGAGCTTCGCCTTGATGGAGAAGGGGCGCAGCCCGCCGGTGGCCCAGTACGGGTTGAGCGGCGGCTTGAGCGCCTTCGGCCGGTCCGGCCGGCTCTGCTGTGCCCGGTCCCCGACGCTCATGGGGTCGGCGTCTCCAGCGCGTAGCCGACGCCGTGCACGGTGCGGATGCGCTCGGCGCCGATCTTCCGCCGCAGGGCCTTGATGTGGCTGTCGACGGTCCGGGTGCCCGAGGCGTCCGCCCAGTCCCACACCTCGGCGAGCAGCTGCTCGCGCGAGAGGACGGCCCGCGGGGTGTTCGCGAGGCACACCAGGAGGTCGAACTCGGTGGGCGTGAGGTGTACGTCCTCACTCCGGACCCGCACCCGGCGCTGCGCGTGGTCGATCTCCAGTTCGCCGAGCCGCAGTATGCCGCTGCGCGGCGTCGAGGCGGCGACGGCCGCGCGCTCCACCCGGCGCAGCAGCACGTGCACGCGTGCCGCCAGCTCCCGCATAGAGAACGGCTTGGTCATGTAGTCGTCGGCGCCCACGCCGAGCCCGACGAGCATGTCGGTCTCGTCGTCGCGCGCGGTCAGCATCAGCACCGGCACCGGCCGCTGGGCCTGCACCCGGCGGCACACTTCCAGGCCGTCGAAGCCCGGCAGCATGATGTCGAGGATCAGCAGGTCGGGCTGCCATGCCTCCGCCGTGTCCACCGCGGCCGGGCCGTCCTGCGCGGTTTGCACCAGGAATCCCTCCGCACGCAGCCGGGCGGCGATGGCGTCCACGATCGTGGGGTCGTCCTCGACGACGAGAACCCGTCGTTGAGCGCCTGTCGTCGCCGTGCTGCCGTTGTGGGAGGTGTGTGTCTGCTCCATCGCCCCGCCCCTGAATGCACGCCTTCGTGGCGCGCTTGACGCTTGAATGATCGGGTTTCGGGCCTCAGCGTACGGGGAGTTACCGCCGGTCGGCTACGCGCCCCTTACTGCGAGGTGCACCACGTCGGGTACGCCTCGGACAACCGGGATCTCTTCGGTGCGGACCCGTCGGAATCCGGCATTCCGCAAGGTTCCTTCGAAATTTGCGGAGGGCTGTGCGGACCAGACGGCGAGCACACCGCCGGGGTTGAGGCGGGCGGCGCAGGCGGCGAGACCGGCCGGCGAGTAGAGGCTGTCGTTGTCCTCGGTGACCGTCCAGTCCGGGCCGTTGTCGATGTCGAGGCACAGGGCGTCGTAGGTCGCGGGGCCGGTGCGCAGGTGATGGACGAGGTCGGCCTCGACGATCTCGGTGCGGGGGTCCGCGAGCGCCTCGGCGCTGAGCGGTGCCAGCGGGCCGCGCACATGCCAGTCGATGACGGCCGGCTCGCGCTCGACGACGGTGATCCGGCCCCAGCGCGGGTCCGCGGCGGCGTGCGCCAGCGAGAAGCCGACGCCGAGACCGCCGATCAGCACGGCGGGCCGCTTGCGCCCCGGGCCCAGCTCGCCGAGGGCGGCGTCGACGAGCAGCCGCTCGGAACGGCCGTCGGAGGTGTCCATGAGAAAGGTGCCGTTGGCGATGATCTGGAGCAGCTCGCCGTGCCGGCGCAGCACCACCTCGCCGTAGGGGCCCTCGCGGCGGTCCAGGACAACGGGGGCTTCTTCCGGATGCACGACGCTCATGCGGGCCATCTTGGCCGATACGGGTTTGGCGCGTGGGAGTTCGGTTGCGGACGCGGCCGGGGACTGTGAGGTTGCTGTGCATCGCGTCTCACGTGGCGTCCGTCATAGACAGGACGGCCGGCTGGGGCGAACGCTGGGTCGGATGCGCGCGAAAGGGGTGCCCTCGTGGAACCAGGAGGCGTGATCGCCGAGGCCGACGAGGCGGTGGCCGTCGGCAGCCGTCCGCTCGACGGCATCCCCGCCCAGCCCGGGCCTTCGGCCCTGGAGACGGTGCGGCGCACCGGTCCCCGCCGCCCGCGGCCGTGGCTGCTGCTGCCCACCCCCACCGGGACCCCGTTCACCTTCGGCTACGCCGTCGTGCTCGTCGCCACGTCCCTGTTCATGGAGTTCGCGCCTCCGGCGACGGTGTCCGCCGCGCTGCGTGGGTCCAGCACCGACGTCACCCATCTGGCCCAGTCGCCGGTACTCGTCCTGCTGGCCAGCGCGCTGTGGATCGCGGGCGGCCTCACCTCGCCCTTCGTGCTCGCCTTCGTCGTCGTGCTGACCGCGCTGGAACGCCGGATAGGGGGCCTGCGCACGGCGGCCGTCTTCCTCCTCGGCCACGTCCTGGCGACCCTGGCCACCGAGGTCCCGGTGGGCCTGTCGGTGGCGGCGGGCCATCTCCCCGACACCTCGCTGCACCGCCTCGACTACGGCATCAGCTTCGGCGTCGCCGCGAGCATCGGCGCGCTGGCCGGCCTGCTCACCCCTTGGCTGCGCTGGCTGATGCTCGCCGTCTTCACGGCAACCCTGCTCCAGGACCTGATCGCGTTCACCGACCCGATCTCCAACTGGGGCCACCTGCTGGCCCTGACGATCGGAGTGGCGACGTGGCCGGTGGTCCGCCGCTGGCGCCTCTCAAGCCCCTCCGGCGATTGAGGAGCGGGGTCCGGGGCGGAGCCCCGAGACCTCAGTCCACGGCACCGCCCACGTACTTGGCATTGGTGAGCGGCGCCACGATCTCCCACCCCAGCGACTCGTACAGCAGTCGCCCCTCGGGAGTACAGGCCAGAACCCCCCGCACCGCCCCCTGGGCATACGCGGCAGCGTGCAGGGTGCGCATCACGACGCTGCCGAGGCCCTTCCTGCGGTGCTCCGGGGATGTCTCGATCTGATCGACGACCGCGCTCGCGCCGGTCGGCGCCACCTGGCCGCGCGCGGCGAACGAGCCGTCGGCATCGGTCAGCAGGACCCGGGTGACGCCACTGCGGGTCCAGGTGTGCAGGCGGTAGCCGGCCGGGGTGTCGGGCGCGGGGGCCGGGCCCAGTCCGGTCGTCATCAGGAAATCGTCGGCGCCGTACGGCTCCCACCCCGCCCCGAGCCAGGGCAGCACCCGCTCCCGCTCGGCGAAGACCTTCAGATGGGTGCCGCGGCCGGTGACCGCCCCGGCGACCTTGCGGACGTCGTCCTCGCGCACGCCGTCGCCGGTGGCGCCGAAGACATGTCGCCCGACCTGTTCCGCCAGGCCGACATAAATCGTGTAGCCCCATGGTTCGACGAGAGGGGGAGCGGCCCCTCGGGAGACGGTCCAGCCGTCGATCCAGTCGCGTACGTGCTGCTCGCCGGTCATGCGCACCCCCGGGTGTAATGGTCACTAGCTTCTAGCGAACCTTACGCACCGAAGGCGACCCCCGTGCAGACGTGATCGCTGAGAGCGAACGCGGGACCGGGAACATCCGAAGCCTCCCGTGCATTGAGTCGACATAGCTCAACTTGACTGCCAAAGGGGAGATCATGGCTTCGACGTCCACACCGCTCACCCTGCCCGTGCTGCCCCTCGACGACGAGGTCGTGCTGCCCGGCATGGTGGTGCCGCTGGACCTGAACGACACCGACGTACGCGCCGCCGTGGAGGCCGCGCAGGCCGCCGCACGCGGCGAGCCCGGAAAGCCCCGGGTGCTGCTCGTGCCACGGATCGACGGCGCGTACGCGAACATCGGCGTGCTCGGCACCGTGGAGCAGGTGGGACGCCTGGCCGACGGAGACCCGGGCGCCCTCATCCGCGGCCGCGACCGGGTGCGTATCGGCGCGGGCACGACCGGACCCGGAGCCGCCCTGTGGGTGGAGGGCCTGACCGTCGAGGAGACCGTCCCCGACCCGCTGCCCGGCGCCGTGACCGAGCTGGTCAAGGAGTACAAGGCGCTCGCCACCGAGTGGCTGAAGAAGCGCGGAGCCTGGCAGGTCGTGGACCGCGTCCAGCAGATCGAGGGCGTCTCCGCGCTCGCGGACAACTCCGGCTACTCGCCCTTCCTGAGCACCGCGCAGAAGGTCGAACTGCTGGAGACCGCCGACCCGGTGGAGCGCCTGAGGACGGCGACCGCCCAGCTGCGCGAGCACCTCGCCGAGCAGGACGTCGCCGAGACCATCGCCAAGGACGTACAGGAAGGCGTCGACAAGCAGCAGCGCGAGTTCCTGCTGCGCCGCCAGCTGGAAGCCGTACGCAAGGAGCTGCGCGACCTCAACGGCGAGCAGGAGGGCGAGGAGTCCGACGACTACCGCGCCCGCGTCGAGGCCGCCGACCTCCCCGAGAACGTCCGCGAGGCCGCTCTCAAGGAGGTCGACAAGCTGGAGCGCTCCAGCGACCAGTCGCCCGAGGGCTCCTGGATCCGCACCTGGCTCGACACCGTCCTCGAACTCCCGTGGAACGAGCGGACGGAGGACGCCTACGACATCAAGGGCGCCCGCGAGATCCTCGACGCCGAACACTTCGGCCTGGACGACGTGAAGGAGCGGATCACCGAGTACCTGGCCGTGCGCAAGCGGCGTACCGACCGCGGTCTCGGCGTCGTCGGCGGACGGCGCGGCGGCGCGGTGCTCGCGCTGGTCGGCCCGCCCGGCGTCGGCAAGACCTCGCTCGGCGAGTCCGTCGCGCACGCCATGGGCCGCAAGTTCGTCCGCGTCGCGCTCGGCGGCGTACGGGACGAGGCGGAGATCCGCGGCCACCGGCGTACGTACGTCGGCGCGCTGCCCGGCCGCATCGTGCGCGCCGTCAAGGAGGCCGGGTCGATGAACCCGGTGGTGCTCCTCGACGAGATCGACAAGGTCGGCTCCGACTTCCGCGGCGACCCCGCCGCGGCCCTGCTCGAAGTCCTCGACCCGGCGCAGAACCACACCTTCCGCGACCACTACCTGGAGGTCGAACTCGACCTGAGCGACGTGGTGTTCCTCGCCACGGCGAACGTGCTGGAGGCCATCCCCGAGGCGCTGCTCGACCGTATGGAGCTGGTCAGGCTCGACGGCTACACCGAGGACGAGAAGGTCGTCATCGCCCGCGACCACCTGCTCCCGCGCCAGCTGGAGCGGGCCGGACTCGCCGACGGTGAGGTCACCATCGACGAGGAGGCGCTGCGCAAGCTGGCCGGCGAGTACACGCGCGAGGCGGGCGTGCGCAACCTGGAGCGGGCCGTCACCCGTGTCCTGCGCAAGGTCGCGGCCCAGCACGAACTCGGCGACCGTGAGCTGCCGTTCACCGTCGGCGAGGACGATCTGCGGGCGCTCGTCGGTCGGCCGCACCACGTGCCCGAGTCGGCGCAGGACCCGGCCGAGCGGCGCACGGCGGTGCCGGGTGTCGCGACCGGGCTCGCGGTGACCGGCGCGGGCGGTGACGTGCTCTTCGTCGAGGCGTCGCTGGCCGACCCGGAGACGGGCGCGGCGGGCCTGACCCTCACCGGTCAGCTCGGCGACGTGATGAAGGAGTCCGCGCAGATCGCGCTCTCCTTCCTGCGCTCGCACGGCGCCGAACTGGAGCTGCCCGTCGCCGACCTGAAGGAGCGCGGCGTGCACATCCACTTCCCGGCGGGCGCGGTCCCCAAGGACGGCCCGAGCGCGGGCGTGACGATGACGACGGCCCTTGCGTCGCTGCTCAGCGGGCGCCTGGTCCGTACGGACGTGGCGATGACCGGTGAGGTGTCGCTGACCGGTCGGGTGCTGCCCATCGGCGGCGTCAAGCAGAAGCTGCTGGCCGCGCACCGGGCGGGCGTCACCACCGTCATCATCCCCAAGCGCAACGAGGCGGACCTGGACGACGTCCCGGCCGAGGTCCTGGAGAAGCTCGACGTCCACCCCGTGACGGACGTCCGCCAGGTCCTCGAACTGGCCCTGGCGCCGGCCGGGTTGGAGGTTCCGGTCGCGGCGTGACGGACGCGGCCGGATGGTGAGGGCCCGGACCCCGCAAGGGGTCCGGGCCTTCCGTGCGTCCGGCGGTGTGCGGGCTCAGCCGTTGGCGAGCGCCTGCACCCGGTCGAGCGCGCCGTTGAACTTGTCGTGGTCACCGACCGTCGGGCCCGACGACGTGTACTGCCACATCGTGTAGAAGCCCCAGCCGGCGGGCAGCGTGCCCACGGTGGACGCGTAGCGGGCGACCCACAGCGGGTTGTTGGCCGCGAATCCGGCGTAGTTGCCGGTGCACTCGGTCCACCAGCTCGTCGCCGTGTAGATGACGGCGTCCCGGCCGGTACGCGCCTTGTACTGGTTCAGGAAGCTCGCGATCCAGCTCACCATCGCGCTCTGCGACAGTCCGTAGCAGGACGCGCCGTAGGGGTTCCACTCGATGTCGAGCACGCCCGGCAGCGTCTTGCCGTCCTTGGACCAGCCGCCCCCGTGGTCCACGAAGTAGTTGGCCTGGGTGGCGCCGCCCGCCGAGTCGGGCGTCGCGAAGTGGTACGCGCCGCGGATCATGCCGACGTTGTACGCGCCGTTGTACTGCTGGGTGAAGTACGGGTTGGTGTAGTACGTGCCCTCGCTGGCCTTGGTGTAGGCCCACTTCACCCCGCTGCCCCAGAGCGTGGACCAGGCGACGTTGCCCTGGTAGCCGGAGACGTCGACGCCCTCCGTCTGGGTGGCGCTGCCGGACGGGGCGGAGCCGGTGTCACCGTCGTGCGCCGCGACGCCGATGCCCATGCGGGCCTGGCCCCGGGTGGGGGTGTCGGCGGCCTGCGCCGCACTCGGCAGGGTGAACAGGAGGGAGAGCGCTGCGAGGAGTGTCCCGGCCACGCCAAGGCGTGTGCGGCGGGTCGTTCCGGGTCTGTGCACGGGCATGGGTGTGCCTCCGAAGGCCTCGTGGGGGATCAGTGGTGCTGATCAGGGACCTGTGCTGGGACGTGCCGGTGACCTGTCGGCATGCCGCCGTGCGGATGATGGAATGGACATGCCATGCAGGACGCTACGCATGTAGACCCGGGGGAGGGAAGAGGGTCCGGGTGCTGCCGTTGGTCTACTCCTGCGAAATACTGGCGGAGCTGCGGCAATGGCGGCGATTGGCGAAAACTTTCAGAATCTCGAAACCCGGGGAAACTCTGGCCATGGGTGCTGACGTGCACGAAGGCGGGAACGGCAGGCGGCGGGGTGCGGAACGTACCGCGAATTCCGATATCGCGCCGACTGGTGTGGACCACGAATTCCTCGCCCTGGAGCGGGAGTTGACCGTCTTCCTGCGACGGGCCCGGGCCTCGTCCGGGGAGATGGCCCGCGAGGTCCATCCCGATCTGGAACCGGCCGCGTACGGTCTTCTGGTGCGCCTGGAGGAGTCCGGGGCGCAGCGGGCCACCGAGCTCGCCGGGTACATCGGTGTCGGCAAGGCCACCATGAGCCGCCAGCTGCGCGCTCTGGAGGACCTCGGCTTCGTCTCCCGCGAGCCCGACCCGGCGGACGGCCGGGCCTGGCTCGTCTCCCTCACCGATCTCGGCCGGGAGAACTTCCGGCAGGTACGGGACGCCCGGCGGGCGCGCTATGTGCGCCAGCTCGCCGGGTGGGACCGGCTGGAGGTCGCCGAACTGGCGCGACTGCTGCACCAGTTGAACGCCGGGGCCGAACACGAGTAGTGACGCGTCGTGACCTGCGGGCCGGTGGCCGCTTCTCGCGCAGTTCCCCGCGCCCCTGAAGCGAGCGAAGCTCGCCCTTCAGGGGCGCGGGGAACTGCGCGACCAGCCACAGCGCACCTGCTGACGGGTACGCACCCCAGGAGCCCGGGGCTCACAGCTCCGCGTACACGACCGTCGCGTCGTCGTGGGTCTTGCTCCGGCGCAGAAAAGCGCGGACCTGCGCATCCGCGTCCTCCAGGGCCCGGACCCGGGCCACCACGGCCTGCGCCCCCTCCTTGGCGACGAGCGTGAACAGGTCGCCCCAGTCGCCCTCGTGGAACTTCTCCACCCAGCGCGTGACCCCGTCGGTCATCGCGGCCAGCGCCCGGACCTCGGCGCGCGCCAGGGTGCCGGTCACCGCCTTGTCCGCGACCGCCGGATCGGCCGCCGCCGTGAAGAAGCCGCCCTCCTTGTTACGGGCGTTCGCGTCGGCCACCGCGTCCGAGACCAGGTCGGCGCGCGGCACCCGGTCGAGGCGGTCGTCGAGCAGCGCCGTGACCGTCCCGTCGGGCGCCTCGACCAGCAATACGGAGTCCGACAGCACCAGATGCTCGACCCGCTCCGCGTCCCAGCGGGCCAGTACGACGGTTGCCTGAGGCGTGCGCGGGTGAGAAAGGTCACAGGTTGAACGATGTGCGTCGGCGGTACGCGTGAGAGCGGCCGCGAGGATGTCACGCAAAGTCATATCCCGCCGCGAACCGGACAGTTCAAGCAGGGCACCGCCGAGCCGGGCCGTGAACCAGGGGACGGAATGCAGACAGCCGACATCGGTGGGCGGTGGTGTGACACCGTCGAGGACGACGAGAGATCCGCCCTGTCCGGAGGCCGGAAGCGCGACCGAGGTGTAGTCCTCGTTCGGGCGGGCGGGGTCGCCGGGCTCGCTGGTCAGTTCGATGCGCATCGGGTCAGTCTGCACGACCTCTTCACAGGCGCGGCGGACATCGGCCGCTCGGCCCGTCGTAGCAGGTCAGCCGCCGGATTTGGGGCGGAATGATCGACTCCAGGAGGGGCTGGCGGGGCATCTTGCCAAAGCCCGTGAAGGACGTCCAACCGGCGCGCTGTGAAAAGGTGGTGACTGTGCCGGGGGAACTTGCTCGCCAACTTCCGTTCGGGGTTCACTCCTTCGGGTGGCGGGCCAGGTGATGTGTGCCCCCTGCCCGCCGGCGCTGGAATGGTCGGGAGCCATGCCAGAAGGGCCCAACTGGTGACGAATCGTCATCCGGGCCCACGGGTAGGACGAGTCAGGAATGCGAGCATCAGTGCGGAACACCTCCGGCGGTAACGGGTCCCAGGGGCTGGCGCAGCCGGACGGTCCGGGGGTGTCCGGAAACGGACCGTCGCCCCGGACGACCGAGGCACCGCCGACCCCCGCGGGCCCCGGAGTCCCCGAGGCCGCCAAGGCCCCCGAGCCCGCCGGCGCGGCCCCCGCCGCTCCGGCCGCGACGCTCGCACCGAGCCTCACGCCCCCGCAGGGCCCCACGGGCAAGCGCAAGCGCGTACGCAGCCGGCTGATCATCGCGGTCGCCGTCGTCGCCGCGGCCGTCGCCGGAGCGGGCGCGCCCGCCGTGCTCGCCGCCTCCTCCCAGGTGGGACAGACCCAGGAACTGGTCGACGACGCCGCGCGGACCCAGCAGGCCCTCGCCCTGTCGCACGCGCTCGCCGACGAGCGGGACGAGGTCACCGCCTTCATCGCCGCCGGGCGCCCCAAAGGGAAGGGCCTGAGCGAGGGCCGCGGCGCCCGCGTCGACCGGCAGGTGGAGGAGCTGCGGACCGACGCCCCCGGGTCCCTCAAGGCGGCCCTCGGCGACGTCGCCGCCGTCCGCCGCGCCGCCCTCACCGGCAAGGACACCGCGCTCCAGGCGCACACCGCGTACTCCGAAGCCATCTCCGAACTGCACCGGCAGGCCGA
Source organism: Streptomyces sp. NPDC057694 (assembly GCF_042799415.1). Classification (NCBI taxonomy): domain Bacteria; kingdom Bacillati; phylum Actinomycetota; class Actinomycetes; order Kitasatosporales; family Streptomycetaceae; genus Streptomyces; species Streptomyces sp. NPDC057694. Next base: position 80,893 of record NZ_JBHVIX010000034.1, on the reverse strand, counting down.
GGAGCTGGCCGAGAACATCCCGGTGCGGGCCGGCCACGGCGCCCGCGCGCTCGCCGACCTGGACCGCGCCGTCGACCAGGCGTCGGCCGCGCGCGGGCTGCTGCTCGCCGCGTTCTCCGTACCCAGCACCCCGACCACCACGACGACCATCGACCCCGTCACCGGGCTGCCGAAGACCGTCACCGGCCAGGTGTCCTCCGACAGCAAGCAGCGCGACGCCCTCACCGCCGCCGCGATGCAGGCCCGGGTGTCCGAGCAGTCCGCCCTCGACGCCTTCCGCGGGTCCGCGTCGAGTGCCACCGTGGACGCGTTCGACTCCACGGTCACCGGCCCCGACGTCAGTCGCGCCGAGAAGTACCTGGAGCAGCTCACCGACGCCCCGACGCTGTCCGACACCGAGGCCGGCTACAGCAAGAAGAACGTCGACGCGGCCCTGACCTCGCGCGTCGACCTGATGCGCGGCGCCGAGTCGGCCCTCGGCGACCAGCGGCTCAAGAGTCTCGAGCAGCTCCGCGACGACGACGTGACCGCCCTCGAAGTGCGGATCGCGCTGGTCGGCGTACTCCTGCTCGCGGCCGTCGGCGTCGGCATGGGCACCGCCCGCTCCCTGACCCGGCCGCTCGCCGCGCTGCGCATCGGCTCCGGCCGGGTGGCCGAGTCGCCCGCGACCGAGGAGCCCGTGAAGTTCACCGGGCGCAACGACGAGTTCGCCCAGGTCGTCCGCTCGGTCAACGCGCTGCACGCGCACGCCGTCGCCCTCCACGAGCGGCTCACCACGCTGGAGTCCGACCGCAAACACCTGATCGGCGAGCGGCAGCGGATGGCCGACGACCGGGCCGCGCTGCGCACCGAACTGGCCGACGCGGCCGTGCAGTTGGAGCGCGCCAAGGGCGCGATACACGGTACGTTCGTCAACCTCGCGCTGCGCACTCTCGGCCTCGTGGAGCGCCAGCTCGGCGTCATCGAGGGCCTGGAGGAGCGCGAGCAGGACCCCGAGCGGCTCGGCACCCTCTTCAAGCTCGACCACTTCGCCACGGTCATGCGCCGCCACAGCGAGAACCTGCTGGTCCTGGCCGGCGCCGACCACGGCCAGAGCCACGCGGGCAGCGTGCCGCTCGTCGACGTCGCCCGCGCCGCCGTCTCCGAGATCGAGCGGTACGAGCGCGTGCGCATCGCCGCGCTGCCCCCGCACGCGCACATCGCCGGGTTCGCCGCCGACGACCTCAGCCACCTCGTCGCCGAACTCCTGGAGAACGCGACGTCGTTCTCGCCGCCGGACGCCTCCGTCGAGGTCTCCGGCTGGCTGCTGGAGAACGGCGAGGTGATGCTCTCCGTCCAGGACGAGGGCATCGGCATGGCCGAGGACCGGATGCGCGAGCTGAACGCCCGCCTCGCGGCCTTCAGCCCCGAACAGGGACACGACCCCGAGGACGCCGAAGGGCTCGGGCTCGGCCTGTACGTCGTCGCGCGGCTCGCGGCGCGGCACGGCGTGCGGGTCCGGCTGCGGGAGCAGAAGCAGGGCGGCATGGCCGCCGTCGCCGTACTGCCCACCGCGCTGCTCGCCGGCGCCCCCACCGCGTCGGTGCCGCCCACCGCCCTGGTGCCCGGCGGTGCGCCCGCCGTCCACCTGCCCGGCTCCGAGGCGGAGGCCAACTCCAACGTCCTGTCCGGCCGTTCGCTGCCGGCGGCCGACGCCGACCCGCTGATCGAGGCCGCCGAGGCGGCGGTCCGGGTGGCCGAGGCCGAAGCAGAGCCCGAAGTACAGCCCGAAGCACAGCCCGAGGCAGAGCCCGTCGGCCCCCCGGTCGAGACCGCCGCCGAGACCACGATGGAGCTCATGGCTCCGGTGCCGCCGGCCGGTGAAGAGCCCCGGCCGGACCCCGAGCCGCCCGTCGCCGAGCCCGCCCCGCCGGTCCGGCTGCCCGCCCCCGAGCCGGAGCCCGACGCCCACGAGCGCACGCCCGACGCGGGCGCCCGGGGCGAAGAGGTCCCCGCGCAGCGCACCCCGGGCCGCGAGCGCGTCACGGACAAGGGCCTGCCCAAGCGCACTCCGAAGGTCGCCGCCCCCGCCGCCGCTCCGAAGCCGCGCACCGGCTCCGTCGACGCGGACGCGCTGCGGCGCAGGCTCGGTGGCTTCCACCGGGGTGCTCAGGAGGGGCGGCGCGACGTGGCGGCGGAGATCGGCGACACCGCCGACACGGCAGAAGAACGTATTGGAGAAGCCAAGGGGGACCCAGCCGAGGAGGCAAGCAGTTGACTGCGCCCACCCCTGCACTCAACAACTCTGCACTGAGCACCGAAGCACGCAATCTTCACTGGCTGCTGACGAACCTGGTCGAGGAGGTGCCAGGACTCGTCTCCGTCGCCGTCGTCTCGTCCGACGGACTGCTCCTGCTCTCCTCCGACCCGGGAAGGAACACCGAGACCCCCAGCGACCACAGCGGCGGCCCCAAGGGCTCCAGCGCCGACCTGGCCACCATCGTGTCGGGCATCGGCAGCCTCACCATCGGCGCCGCCAAGCTGATGGACGGCGAAGGCGTCAAGCAGACGATGGTCGCCATGGAGGAGGGCAGCCTCTTCGTCATGTCCATCAGTGACGGTTCGCTGCTGGGCGTGCACGCCACCCCGGACTGCGACATGAGCGTCATCGCGTACCACATGGCGCTCTTCGTCGGACGTGCCGGGCACGTCCTGACGCCCGAACTCCGCAGCGAGCTGCGCCAGTCGATGGAGAGTCCCCGATGACCCCCGGCAGTACGAGCTCCACCTCGAACAAACTCCCCAAGCGCGGCGGCGACCGCAGGCCCGCCCGCGTACGGCCCTACTCCCTCACCGGAGGCCGCACCCGCTTCGGTCACGTGCTCCTCGTGGAGACCTTCGTGGCCGCGCTGGAGGCCCCGGACGAGCGGCTCGAACTGGGCAAGGGCACGCTCGCGGGAGTGATGCCGGAAATGCGCGCCATCGTCGAACTGTGCCGCCGCATGCGCACGGTCGCCGAGATCGCCGCGCTCCTCAAGATGCCCCTCGGCGTGGTCCGCGTACTGCTGAGCGACCTCGCCGACCAGGGAAAAATCCGTGTGTACGGAACCGGTCACGGCCCGGGCCAGCCGGACCGCGCGCTGCTCGAAAGGGTGCTGAGTGGACTCCGCCGTCTCTGAACTCCTCGACGACGAGGAGCAGGTGCAGGCTTGGCAGACGGACCGAACGCGGGCCCCCATCGCCACGAAGATCGTGGTCGCGGGCGGCTTCGGCGTCGGCAAGACGACGATGGTGACCGCCGTCTCGGAGATCCAGCCCCTCCAGACGGAGGCGCTGATGACCCAGGCGAGCGAGGAGACCGACGACCTGACGGCGACGCCGGAGAAGACGACCACCACGGTCGCCATGGACTTCGGCCGCATCACGCTCGAGAACGACCTGGTGCTCTACCTCTTCGGTACGCCGGGCCAGCAGCGGTTCTGGTTCATGTGGGACGACCTGGTGCGCGGCGCGATAGGCGCCGTGGTCCTGGCCGACACCCGCCGGCTCTCGGACTGCTTCCCGGCCCTCGACTACTTCGAGAGCTGCGGGCTGCCGTACGTCGTCGCGGTCAACCACTTCGAGGGATCCGAGGAGTTCGCGGAGATCGACGTCCGTGAGGCGCTCACCGTGCCCCCGCACGTACCGGTCCTCATCATGGACGCGCGCCGCCGGATCTCGGTGATCGAGACGCTGCTGTCCCTGGTCGGCCACGCCCTCGACGTCGCCCCCGCGTAACCCCCTTTACACGTAACCCAGTTAGAGGCACCCCATGTCACGGAAGATACTCGTCGTCGGAGCCGGCCAGTCCGGTCTCCAGCTCGCCCTGGGCCTGCAGTCCACGGGCTACGAGGTCACGCTGATGTCCAATCGCACCGCCGACGAGATCCGCTCCGGCCGGGTCATGTCGACGCAGTGCATGTTCCACACCGCGCTGCAGCACGAGCGCGATCTCCAGCTCAACTTCTGGGAGTCCCAGGCCCCGAGGATCGAGGGTCTCGGCGTCTCCGTCGCCGCCCCCGGCTCGCACGACCCGGGCCCCACCCAGCGCGCCATCGACTGGGTCGGCAAGCTCGACGGCTACGCCCAGTCGATCGACCAGCGCGTGAAGATGGCCGGCTGGATGGAGACGTTCGCCCAGCGCGGCGGCCAGCTCGTCATCCACGGCGCGGCCGTCTCCGACCTGGACTACTTCTCCCGCACCTACGACCTGGTGCTGGTTTCGGCCGGCAAGGGCGAGCTGGTCTCGATGTTCGGCCGGGACGCCGAGCGCTCCCCGTACACCGAGCCGCAGCGCGCGCTCGCCGTCGCCTACGTGCACGGCATGGGCCCGCGCCCCGAGCACCCGGACTTCGACGCGGTCCGCTGCAACCTCGTGCCCGGCGTCGGCGAACTCTTCGTCATGCCGACGCTCACCACGTCGGGCCGCGCCGACATCCTCTTCTGGGAGGGCATCCCCGGCGGCCCGCTGGACGCGTTCAAGGGCGTCAAGGACCCCTCCGAGCACCTGGCGCTCACCCTGGAGCTGATGGAGAAGTTCACGCCCTGGGAGTACGCGCGTGCCACCAAGGTCGAACTGACCGACGCCAACGGCACGCTGGCCGGCCGCTACGCCCCGACCGTGCGCAACCCGATCGGCCGGCTCCCCGGCGGCGGCGCGGTGCTCGGTGTCGCGGACGTGGTCGTCGCCAACGACCCGATCACCGGCCAGGGCTCCAACTCGGCGTCCAAGTGCGCGGCCTCGTACCTCGCCTCCATCGTCGACCACGGCGACAAGCCGTTCGACGAGGAGTGGATGCAGTCCGCCTTCGACCGCTACTGGGACACCGCCCAGCACGTCACCAAGTGGACGAACGCCATGCTCCAGGCCCCGCCGGAGCACGTCCTCAACCTGATCGGCGCGGGCGGCCAGCTCCAGCCCGTCGCGGACCGCTTCGCGAACGGCTTCAACAACCCGGCGGACTTCGAGAACTTCTTCTACGAGCCGGAGAAGACGGCCGCCTACCTGTCGTCGCTGGCGTAGTTGTAGTTCAAGCCCCTGCGGCGATTGAGCAGCGGGGTCCGGGGCGGAGCCCCGAGACGTCCACCCCGACCCCGCTGGTCACTGCCCGGGCGCCCCGGCGGCCCCGTACCCGGCGTCGCCGCCGGTCATCGCGTCCCGGGGCAGCTCGGGCGCCCGGTACCCGACCATCGCCGCGCCCCCCGGATCCGGCCGCACCGCCCCGAGCAGCGGATTCGCGGCGATGGGGGAGACCTTCACCTTCGCCCCGGGCCGCGGCGCCTGCACCACCATCCCGTCGCCGAGATACATCGCCACGTGCGTCGCCTTCGGGAAGTACACGACCAGGTCGCCGGGCCGCAGCTCGGACAGCGGCACCTTCGGCAGCGTCGCCCACTGTTCCTGCGAGGTGCGGGGGATCGGCTGCCCCGCGTGCGCCCACGCCTGTGACGTGAGCCCGGAGCAGTCGTAGGACGCCGGCCCTTCGGCGCCCCACACGTACGGCTTCCCGATCTGCCGCACGGCGTACGCGAGCGCCGAGTCCCCGGCCTTCGACGGCGGCCGGCCCACCGAACTGAGCGCCCCGGACGCCATGAACGCCCGCTGCGCGTCCGCCGTCCCGGCGTCCTCCAGCCGGGTCAGCCGGGTGAGCTGGTCGGCGGTCAGCGAAGCCAGCAGCTCCTCGACCTCCTTCAGCCGGGTCTGCACCGCGTCCCGGTCCTTCTTCTGCCGGGCCGCGAGCTGCATCTGCTCGTCGAGCGCGGCCCGCGCCTTCGTCGCCACCTCGTCGGCCTTCTTCTCGCTGCCCACGAGCCGGTCGACGGTCGCCTCCTGCTCGCGCGCCGCCCGCCGGAGCACATGCCCCTGGTCGATGGCGTGCTGCGGATCGCGGGCCAGCAGCAGCCGCACGTACGGGGAGATCTCGCTCCTGCCCTGGTACTGCTCGCGGGCCAGGCGCCCCGCCGCCACCCGGCTGCTGTACAGCGCGCCCCGCGCTTTTGCCAGCCTGCCCGCCAGCTCCTCGGCCGCCGTGCGGCGCTCCTTGAGCTGCTCGGCCGTCGCGTTGTACGTCTCGGTGGCCTCCTCGGCCTGCTGGTACAGCCGCGACAGGTCCTTGAGGAGGTCCGCCACGGACCGGCCCGCGTCGGGGGCGGGCGCCGCGCCCGCGGCCGAGGGGGACAGCAGCGCCCCCGCGACGGCCGCCGTGCACACCCACCGCATCACACTGCCTGACACCACGTCACCTCCGGTGCGGGGCGGCCCCGGTGCCGGCCCGCACCGTGAACATCAACAGACAGCCACCTCATTCGCCCGGAGGGCTGCGCGGTTCGGCCCAACCACACCATCCCTTGAGGGGGCGCGCGGCGAGCCGCCTTTACGCCGGGTCCTGCGGGTCCTCCGCCGTCTCCGCCGTCTCCGCCGTCTCCGCCTTCTTCGTCCAGGGCCACTTCACGGAGCGCTCCACCTTTCCGTCCGGTGCGAACGCGTACCGCCACTTCTGTACCAGCCGCACCGCCCGCCCGTCCGGCACCGGCTCGCGCACGTACACGAGTACGGTGTCGGGCCCGCCGTCCGGATCCGGCACGGGCACCTTGTACACCCTGGGCGGATTGCCGGTGGCGGTGACAAGGACCGGCAGGCTGCGCCCGTCGAGGGGGCCGCCGACAAAGGGGATGTCTTCGCTCTTCACGCCTACCAGTAACGCACGGCCCGGTGACGCACGCCCCGGCCGGTCACAGCAGGTGGGCCGCGCCACTCACCACGGGCAGCACCCGCCGCGCCAGGGTGCCGACCGGCCCGTCCGGGGTCTCCAGGGCGAGGGCGTGCCGGACGACGTGGGCGGTTTCCGGGTCGCGGCAGGCGGTCGCCGTGAGGACGGCCATGAACTGGTCGACGAGACCGTCGCGCAGGTCGTCCAGCGGCGGCTGCTTCCCCTCGTCGAGCCAGATCAGCGAGGCCGCCTCGACGGCCGTGATCCACATCCGGACCGTCATGCGCAGCCGGGCGCCGGGTTCGGTGACCGAGAGGTGGCTCAGGATGTGGTCGGCCGCGGCCCGCCGCACCCCGTCGACGATCGCCGTCGTCCGCGAGGTCTCCACGACGCTGCCGCCCTGGAGCAGCGCGGCGAACCCCATGTCGTGCTGGTCGACGAAGCCGAGATAGCGGTCGAGCGCCCGCGCCAGGCGGGTCGTGAGGGGGCCCTCGGCGGGCTCCGCGAAGCACTGCTCCAGCACGTCCGCGGCGGAGCGCAGCGCGGCCTCGTAGAGCTGCTGCTTGCCGCCCGGGAAGTAGCGGTAGACCAGCGGACGGGACACGCCGGCGGCCTCCGCCACGTCGTCGAGGGAGACCTCCTCCGGTGCCCGGTGAGCGAACAACGACAGTGCCGCTTCGAGGAGTTGGGCCCGCCGCTCCTCGACGCTGAGCCTTCTGTAGGCGGGCGTACCGGTTGCCGACGTCATGCTGCGCAGCGTAGCGGGACGAGGGTGCAGGCGGCTCCGCCCGTTCGTGTGCGGCCGGGTGGGGGCTGGTCGCGGGTCGTCGTTCGTCCGCGGCCCGGTGGGGCTTCTCGCGCAGTTCCCCGCGCCCCTGGAAGCGAGCTCCGCTCGCCCAGGGGAGGCGGAGCGAAGCGCTCCCTCCAAGGGGAAGGCGCGCGAAGCGCAGCCTTCAGGGGCGCGGGGAACTGCGCGACCAGCCCCCACCGGGCCCGCGCTCGGCGATGGTCCATCGGGGCTCAGGCCAGCAGTCCGGACGAGCGCCACAGCCGGCGTCCGGGACCGCGCAGGACGCCGATGTCGTCCAGGAAGTCGGTGAGCCGCTTGGCGCCGGTCTGCATGATCTCCCGCCGATGCCCGGACGCCTTGACCTGCGCCATGGCCTCCCTCTTGTCCAGCCCCACGTTCGCGTAGACGTCAGGATTGATGAAGGCGACCGAGAAGACGCGGGCGAACTCACCGGAGGTGAGCCGCGTGAACTCCTGCGACCACCGCGGCGCGGTCACCATCTGCCGCCGCAGCTCCTCACGCGCGTACCGCACATGCCGCGCCTCCTCGACGACGTGGATGCGCGTCACCCCGCGGACCAGCGTCTGCACCCGCTCGTCCGGGAACGTGAGCCGCTGCATCCAGTCGAGGATCTCCTCGCCGAGCAGCGTCGCCGTGAACGAACCCGGCGTCGTCGAGATGGTCTTGAACAGCCGGCCGAGGTTGTGGTGGACGGGCGCCACCGGGTAGTGCGGGGTGCCGCCGCGGGTGATCAGGCGGGCGAACATCTTCGAGTGCCGGCACTCGTCCTCGATCTCGGTGAGCGCGTACCGGACATGGGCGCTCGTCGCCGCCTTGTCGTAGACGTGCCGGACGAGCAGCTGCATCAGGATCAGCTCGAACCAGATGCCGAGCGAGGCGAGCGCCGCCGCCTCGTGCTGCGAGAGCTTGATCTGCTGCTCCTCGCTCATCCGCTTCCACAGCGGGGTGCCGTACAGCGACACCAGCTCCGGCGGCCAGAACCACTTGCCCTCCTCGAAGGGCGCGTCCCAGTCCAGCTCCTTGTCCGGGTCGAAGGAGTGCTTGGCGGAAGAGTCGAGCAGCCGCTCGGCCACCTGCTCCCGGTCCTTGAGCAGACCGAGCGCGTCCCGCAGCCCTGCGAGCGCGTCGGCGTCCGTCGTGGTGGTCATCTCTGACTCCCCATCCCTGTACGTGAGTTACCGGCGGTCACCGCTGTCCTCCGTACTTATGAGACTGCGTGTCAGTAAGGGCGTCAATCCCTTGCGCACGACTTGTTGACCGCGCGTCTACCACCGTGTGAGCCTGCCGGTATGTCGACCCATGAGCTGTACACCGAGACCGTGGGCGAGCCCAACTGGCAGGTACCATCGGCCAGTTCGGCCCGCCTCAGCTGGGAATACGACGACGGGCGCGACCGTCTGCTGGCCCTGTACCAGAAGGGCAAGGACAAGCAGTGGGACGGCGCCAAACGCATCGACTGGGACCTGGAGGTCGACCCGTGCGACCCCCTCGGCACCCCCGACGAGTCGATGTCCCTGTACGGCACGCCGTACTGGGCCAAGATGACCGACAAGGACAAGGGCGAACTGCGCAAGCACTACGCGTCCTGGCAGTTCAGCCAGTTCCTGCACGGGGAGCAGGGCGCGATGGTGTGCGCGGCGCGCATCGTCGAGTCGGTCCCCGACCTCGACGCCAAGTTCTACTCGGCGACCCAGACCATGGACGAGGCGCGGCACGCGGAGATCTACGGCCGCTTCCTCCACGAGAAGATGGGGATGCTCTACCCCATCAACGACAACCTCCAGGCCCTGCTCGGCGACACCCTGCGCGACTCCCGCTGGGACATGCCGTACCTGGGGATGCAGGTGCTGATCGAGGGGCTCGCCCTCGCCGCGTTCGGCCTGATCCGCGACACCACCGACAAGCCGCTGCCGAAGCAGATCCTCGCGTACATCATGCAGGACGAGGCCCGGCACGTCGCCTTCGGGCGGATGGCGCTGCGCGACTACTACCGGCAGCTCAGCGACGCCGAGCTGCGCGAGCGCGAGGAGTTCGTCATCGAGGGCTGCTACCTGATGCGCGACCGGCTGCGCGGGGTGGAGGTCCTGGAGAACTTCGGCATCCCGAAGGCGCAGGCGGAGCAGTACAGCGAGGAGTCCGAATTCCTCGCCATGTTCCGGCAGTTGCTGTTCTCCCGGATCGTCCCGTGCGTCAAGGACATCGGCCTGTGGGGCAAGCGGCTTCAGCAGGCGTACCTGGACATGGGCGTCTTCGAGATGGGGGACTCCAACCTCGATCTGCTGATGGCGCAGGACGAGGAGATCGCGGAGCAACTCGACGCGGAGCGGTTCGCCGCCGAGGAGCGGGAGCGGGTGGCTGAGGTGGACTCGGCGATCCGCTCCGGGGAGGCGGGCTGATCCCGTCACGCGACCGCGGCTCTCGTCGTGGCTGATCGCGCAGTTCCCCGCGCCCCTGGAAGCGAGCTTCGCTCGCCCAGGGGAAGGCGCGCGAAGCGCAGCCTTCGGGGGCGCGGGGAACTGCGCGAGAAGCGGCCACCGGCCGTCAGCCGACTGACAACCCATTAAGGGGCGCGGGGAACTGCGCGACCAGCCACGACGAGAGCCGCACCCGAGATATTGGGCATACCGGTATCCTCCGGATGGAGTAGCGTTTCGGTCGTGTCCACGCCACCACCGCCCCAGCCCCCGCAGCCGAACCCGTACGGCCAGCAGCCCGGCCCCTACGGCCAGCCGCAACAGCAGCCGCAGGCTCAGCCGCCCTACGGCCAGCCGCAATTCGGCCAGCCCGCGGCCCAGCCCCCCGCCTACCCGGGCTTCCCGCAGCAGCAATACCCGGGCGCCCCCCAGTGGGGAACGCCCCCGCCGCCGAAGCGCCGGGTCGGGATGATCATCGGGATCGTGGCGGGCGTCGTCGTCCTGGTCGCTCTCGGACTGGGTGCGCTCGCGTACATCGGGCTGAAGTCCGACAGCGGATTCCCCGAGGCCGAGTACAAGCTGACGCTGCCCAAGAAGGTGCTCGACGACAAGTACGAGCTGCTCCAGGACCTGTCCGCCTCCAAGGGGCAGGCGCTGGAGGACGAGGCCGACGGCGCCTGGGACGCGCGGGACACCAAGGCGGCCATCGGCCAGTACGCGCTGGGCGGCGACCAGAACAAGGGCGTGCTCGTCGTCTCCGGCATGTACGGCCGGTTCAAGAACACCGACAGCGCGCGCGACAACATGATGAAGGGCGCCGCCGAGTCCGACAACGCCTCCGTGGCCGTCGCCCCGAAGGACTTCCACCCCTCGGGCACCGACGTCACCATCACCTGCGAGGTGCTGACCCAGAGCAGCGGCGTCACCAAGATCACCATGCCGATGTGCGCCTGGGTCGACGGCAACACCGGCGCCTCCATCGGCGAGATCACCGCGGAGACCGCCACCAAGGACCCGCAGGACGTCGACCTGGCGGCGGTCGCCGAGACCACCGCCAAGATCCGCGAGGAGATCAGGCAGCCGGTGGGCTGAAGATCTTCCGCAGGGTGAAGGCGTAGGCCGTCGGACCGTTCTCGCGCAGATGCGTGAGGCGGTCCTCGGCCTCCCGGACGGTGGGCCGGTGTCCGGCCGGCACCCACCACAGCGCCGTGACGGCCTCGGTCAGCCGCGCGAAGAACTCCCGTCTGCGGGCGAGGAGTTCACGGTGCGTGCCCTGGTACATGAAGGCGGTCAGCGCGTCGTTGTCGCGCCACACCGACATGTTCACCAGGAGCCATTCGTCGCCGTAGATCCGCAGGTCCGTCGCGTCCCCCGAGTCGCCCTGCAAGCGCCACACGAACCCGTCCGCCGCGTCGGCGACGGCGTTCACCGGGTCCAGGTTCTCGGTGAAGAACCTCATCTCCGGTGCGTCCAGGGGTGCGTTGAGGCGGCCTATGTTCACCTGTGCGAGCTCGTACGTCGTCATGGTCGGGAACATAGACGGTCCGCACCCGGCCGTGCAGGGCCATTCACGACTCCACCGAGGGGACCACTCGCCGACTCGCGTTACGAGCCGAGCACCGCCTCCATGACCGACCGGGCGATGGGCGCCGCGCTGCCGCCGCCGCTGATGTCCGCCCGGTTCGCCGACGCGTCCTCCACCACCACGGCCACGGCCACCTGCGGCGTGGAGGCGTCGGGCCCCTGCGCGTAGGAGATGAACCAGGCGTACGGCACGCCCTCGTTGTTCACGCCGTTCTGCGCGGTACCGGTCTTGCCGCCGACCGTCACCCCCGGGATCCGCGCGTTGGTGCCGGTGCCCTTCTCGACGACGTCGACCATCAGCTGCTGGAGCTGCGTCGCGGTGTAGGCCGACATGACCTGCTGGTAGCTCTTGTTGTCGGTGGTCGAGACCGTCGTGCCGTTGTTCTTCGTCGTCTTCTCCACCAGATGCGGCTGCATCAGCGTCCCGCCGTTGGCGACGGCCGCCGAGACCATCGCCATCTGCAACGGGGTGGCCGACGTGTCGAACTGGCCGATGGAGGAGAGCGCGAGCTGCGCCTTGTCCATGTCGGTGTCGAAGTTCGACTTGGCGGCGGTCATCGGGATGTTGACCTTGGTGTCGTTGAACCCGAAGTTCTGCGCCATCTTCACCATGCCGGAGAGCCCGACCTTCACCCCGAGGTTGGCGAACACGGTGTTGCAGGAGGCCGCCATCGCGTACTCCAGCGTCGCGTTCTCGCAGGCGTCGGACGACGACTCGTTCGTCAGCTGCGTGGTCGTGCCCGGCAGGGTGTACGGGGACGGGGTGTCGGTCCCCGTGCCGGTCCCGTCGACGATGCCGTTCTCCAGCACCGCCGCGGCCGTGACCACCTTGAACGTCGAGCCCGGGGGATAGGTCTCCCGGATCGCCCGGTTGAGCATCGGCCGGCTGGCCGAGCCGTTCAGCCGGTTCCAGTTGGCGACGTCCGACTGCCCGGTCCCGGCGATGTTCCCGGGGTCGTAGGACGGCGTGGAGACCAGCGCGAGGATCTTCCCGGTCGACGGATCGATCGCCGCGACGGCGCCCTTCTTGCCGCCGAGCCCGTCGTACGCGGCCCTCTGCGCGGCCGCGTCGATCGTCGTCTCCACATCGCCGCCCGGGTTCTGGAACCTTGAGATCTCGTTCCAGAAGGGCACCGTCGACAGCATCGAGTCGGTCCCGGACAGGACGTCGTCCTCGGCGCTCTCCACGAACGTCGTGCCGTACGTCTGCGAGGCGTACCCGGTGACGGGCGCGTACAGCGGCCCGTTCTCGTACGTCCGCTCGTACTTGTACGTCTCACCGGTGTTCCGCGAGCCCGTGACCGGCTTGCCCTGCACGAGGATGTCGCCGCGCGGCTGGTCGTAGCGCTGGATGGTCTCGCGCCGGTTCGCCGAGTTGTCGTCGAGCGACTGGGACTGGAAGACCTGGACGCGGGCCGCGTTCAGCAGCAGCGCGACCAGCAGCACGAAGCAGAAGACGGACGCGCGGCGGATGTACTTGGTCACGGGCCGGCCTCCTGGACGCCCTCGGGGAGCAGCGAGCCACGCGCCGAGTCACTGATCCGTACGAGGATCGCGACGATGACCCAGTTGGTGACGAGGGACGAGCCGCCCTGCGCGAGGAACGGCATCGCCATGCCGGTCAGCGGGATCAGCCCCATCACGCCGCCCGCGATGACGAACACCTGGAGCGCGACGATCGAGGCGAGCCCGATGGCGAGCAGTCGGCCGAACGGGTCGCGCAGCGCGAGCCCGGCCCGGTAGCCCCGCTCCACGAGCAGCGCGTACAGCAGGAAGATGGCGGTCAGCCCGGACAGGCCCAGCTCCTCGCCCGCCGTCGCCAGGATGAAGTCCGACTTGGCGGCGAAGCCGATGAGGATGGAGTGGCCCATGCCGAGCCCGGTGCCGAGCATCCCGCCCCAGGCGAACGCGAACAGCGACTGGGCGAGCTGACCTGCGCCCAGACCCGCGTCGATGGAGGCGAAAGGGTTCAGCCAGTCCTGTACGCGGCTGTGCACATGCGGCTCGAAGGACCCGACCAGGACCGCGCCCGCGGCGGCGAGGACAAGGCCGATGGCGATCCAGCTTCCCCGCCCCGTCGCCACGTAGAGCATCACGATGAAGAGCCCGAAGAAGAGCAGCGACGTACCGAGATCGGTCTCCAGGACCAGCACCCCGACGCTCAGCAGCCAGATCACGAGGATCGGCGCGAAGACGCGCATGGTGGGGAACTGGAAGCGCCACACCTTCTTGCCCGTGTAGCGCAGGGCGTTGCGGTTGGCCGCGAGGTAGCTGGCGAAGAAGATCGCGAGCAGGATCTTGGCGAACTCGCCGGGCTGGATGGAGAAGCCGCCGATCTGGATCCAGATCCGGGCGCCGTTCACCGCCGGGAAGAAGATCGGCAGGATCATCAGGACCAGCGCGGCGACCACCGACAGATACGCGTACCGCTGGAGGACGCGGTGGTGGCGCAGGAAGACCACGAAGACGATGAACAGGCCCACGCCGAGCGTCGACCAGATCAGCTGGGTGGGGGCCGCGTCCGAGTCCGGGGTCTCCAGGTCGAGCCGGTAGATCAGGACCAGACCGAGACCGTTGAGGAGCACGGCGATGGGCAGCAGCAGCGGATCGGCGTACGGGGCGCGGAAGCGGACCGCGCAGTGGGCGAGGAGCGCGAGCACCCCGAGCCCGGCGCCGTAACCGGCGGCGCCGGGTGGAACGGTCCCGTTCTTCGCGAGCCCCACGTCGCAGTAGCCGTAGACGCTGAGCAGCACGGCGAGCACGATCAGGACGAGTTCGGTGCCCCGGCGCCGGGGGACGCGCACGGCCGGAACCGCGGCGGAGGCCGTGGTGGCCACCGGTCCCGATGAACCCGTTGATCCGGTCATGCCCGGAACTTAACAAGTTCACCGGTGATATCTGGATATGTCAGCACCAACGGGGTGCCGCGCCGATGTTCGCGATGTACTTCGCCGAACCCCAGGCCCAGGTGCCGTCGGTCAGCAGGTACCAGAGGTTGTTGCCGCCGACGCTGTCGCCGCCCGTCTTGCAGAAGATCGGGACGATCTTGTTGTACGGCTCGGTGCGCACGATCCGGCTGCCGCGGGTGGGGGCGTCGCGCAGGTTCAGGCCGCTCTTGGCCGTGACGCGGCCCTTGTAGACCGGGTGGCCGCTCCCGGAACCGGAGTCGGCGGCGAGGGCCGGGGCGGCGGTGGCCGCGAGGGTGGCGGCGGCGGCGACGGCTATGCCGAGGCGGGTGGCTGCGGTCCGTGTGCTCATGGAGCCTCCTTGGGGAGGGTGTGCGGCGGGTACCCGGAAATGGGTGGAAAGCCGTGCTTCACCCTAAAAGCGCCACGAACCGTGCGCAAAAGGTCACGGTGGGTGGGATGCGGCCCGGACCGGCGTCAGGCGGGCGCCTGCTCGTCGTACGGCAGGGTCAGCGTCGCCAGCGCGCCGCCGTCCGCCGCGTTCGTGAACTCCAGGCTTGCGCCGAGGACTTCGGCCTGGCCGAACGCGATGGTCAGCCCGAGCCCGTGCCCGCGCGCCCCGCCCTCGGTGCGGAACCGCTGCGGGCCGTGCTCCACCAGATAGTCCGGGTAGCCCTCGCCGTGGTCCCGCACGGTGATCACCGGCCCGTCGACGGTCAGCACCACCGGCGGGCCGCCGTGCCGGTGGGCGTTGCCCACGAGATTGCCGAGCACCCGCTCCAGGCGCCGCCGGTCGGTCTCCACGCACACGTCCCGTACGACGACGACCTCGGTCCGGCCCGCGTCGGTTCCCGAGGCGCGCACGACCCGCTCGGCGACCGGCCCCAGCCAGGCCGCGTCCAGCTCCACCCGCTCGCTGCGCGCGTCGAGCCGGGAGATCTCCAGCAGGTCCTCGGTGAGCGTGCGCAGCGCGGCGACCCGGTCGCGGACCAGCTCGGTGGGGCGGCCCGGCGGCAGCAGTTCGGCCGCCGCGTGCAGCCCGGTCAGCGGGGTGCGCAGCTCATGGGCGACGTCGGCGGTGAAGCGCTGCTCCGTGAGGATGCGGGCCTGGAGCGAGGAGGCCATAGAGTCGAGCGCCCCGGCGACGGCGGCGACCTCGTCCTGGTGGCGCTGCGGGTCCTTGGTGCGCGGATCGTTGACGCGGGCGTCCAGATCGCCCGCGCTGATCTTGCGGGCCACCCGGGCCGTGGTGTGCAGCCGCCGCGTCACCCGGGTCACCGCGAACGCCCCGACGAGCAGCGTCGCGCCGATGGCCAGCACCGAGGAGCCGAGGATCGCGTTGTCGAGGCCGTCGATGGTGCGGGCGCTCTGCTCGTAGTCCACCTCGACGGCGAGCGCGTGACCGGTGGCCGCTGCCTGGGCGGGGGCGCCGGCGCGGGGGGCGATGGGCGGCGTACTGGAGGTCGTGCCGGGTTCCGTGCCCGCCCCGCCGGAGGCCGGCCCCGCCGCCCACATCACCGGCCGCCCGCCCGACCGGCCGAGCATCGTGCCGTGCTCGCCGCGCGCCGCGAGGTCGCGCAGCGACGCGGGCAGGTCCGGCGGGTCGACGGCGACGCCGGGCCCGAGCCGGTCCCCGGCCGCGAGCGCCTTTGCGCCCTCGTCGAGCCGTGACAGCGCCCGGTCCCTGGCCTCGCCCACGGTCTGCCGGGTGACCGAGACATGGACGAGCACTCCGAGCAGCGCGGTGAGCGCACAGCACATCACCGTGATGAACGCCGCCGCCTTCCAGGTGAGCGAGGCGGCCCTGGCGGGCAGCCACGGCCGGTGCGCCGGGAACTTCATGACGCGCTCGGGGAGGGGCGGGCCGAGGGCGTCGCCGACGGGGTCTCGGACGGCGGCTCGGTCGGAGCTTCGGGCGAGCCGGTTCCGGCCGAGGGCGTCTGCGGCGGCCCGGTGCGCACGATCTCGTCGCGGGTCGGCAGCATGGCCTTCTGATGGGCGTCGTACGACCACGAGGTCCGGTACTCGTATCCGGACAGGTCCGCGACGGCCCGCACGACCACGGTGTCCCCGGCCAGCTCGACGCTGATCACGGCGTCCTCGTCGTTCATGATCTGGGTCAGCGTGCCGCCCTCGTACGTGTAGACGCGCACCACGAGCTGCTGCTTCGGCGCCTCGACGCCGACCACCATGTCGTCCTTGCCGTCACCGGTCAGATCCGCGAAGTAGGCGTGCAGGACAGGGCAGTCGGGCCCCCGCTTCCCCTTCCCCTCTCCCGTCCCCGGATCGCCGCAGTCGGCGAGACCGGCCGCGATGTCCTTGTACGAGTCCGGGTCCGCGGCCTGCTGAGCGCGGAGAATGCTGACCGGATCCACCCGGCGCAGATCGCCGCCCGGCACCGCGACGCCCTTGACCACGTCGGTCTCGCCCGCCCCGTAGTCGTCGACGGCGGCTGAGGCGGGGGTCAGGGACGGCCACAGCTCGCGCGGGCCGACCGCCGTCGGGGTGGGGCCCGCGCTCTCGAGACCGCCCGTGTCGCCGCACCCCGTGAGCAGCAGCGCGGCGGCGGGCACGGCGAGCGCGAGAACCGCCGCCGGACGACGGCCGGCGCGCCAGGGCTTCACTGCGCTCCACGCTCCTGTCTCCGACGGCTCTCCCACCCCGTACACCATATGGTCAGGGAAGTTCTTTTTCGGCGGGAGGTCCTTTTTATTAGCCCGTCGGGTCGCGTGCACCCGGTGGGGTGGCGCGGGGTGGCACTACATATGGTTCGACGCGTTGAGCAGGAAAAGTCCGCCATGGCGGCAATGTGTGAGCGCTCCACCGGTCGCTCACCGGCACCCCCTCCGCGCCGCCGGGAGGGGCCTGCGGGCTTCTTGCCTGCGGCCGTTCTGGCTGCTCCCATGGTCGGAGGGGTGGTGATGGGGCATGAGCGGACTGCGCGTCATACCGACCTGGCGGCACGGTCAGGAGCGGCTCTACGTGTACGGGGAGGACGGCACGAACGTCGCCTGGTACGACCGGGAGGCGGGCCGGGTGAACCTGCTCAGCGAGTCGAGCAGGGAGGCCGTGCTCGCGGTGCTCGGCCCGTTCATCGCCGGGCAGTTCACCGTGGGGCCGCCGCCGGTGCCCACGCCGGTGGAGATGGCCCGGCTCAGCCTCCACCCGGACGACGACCTCGCGCCGAACAGGCCGGGCGAGGCCCTGCTGATCTCCCTCGACCGGGACCCCGCACCCCCGCGCAGGCTGCGCGCCGACCCGCGCCGCCGGGCACTCGCAGCGCAGCAGAAGGTCGGCGAGGCGCTCGACGGCCTCGAAGCGGCCGGCTGGCGGGTCCTGCATTCGGTGCCGCTGCCCGGCGGCGCGTGCGTCCACCATCTGCTGATCGGCCCCGGCGGCCTGTTCGCCCTGCACGTCCTGCCCGCCCGTAAACAGCGCGTCCGCGTCGCGGACCCCCTGGTCACCCTGGGCCGCGCCGACCCGCAGCCCCTCCTGCGCCGCATCCGCGCGGACGCCTCCCGCACCTCCTTCGCCCTGACCGCCGAGGTACGGGCCGCGCTGGTCCTGGTGGAACCGGCATCGGTGGAAGTACCGGCACAGCCACGAGACGTACGCGTACTGACAGACACCGAGATACCGGCCCTCGCACAGTCCGGCGGCCTGCTGAAACCGGCAGACGTGGAGGCCCTCCACGCGATGGCCCGGGACAGGGGAACGTGGACGCGGGTCTGAGCCACTGCCGCGCCCCGTGCCCTTGGGGGCGCACGAAGTGTGCCCTCCGGGGGCGCGGGGAACGGCGCGAGAACCCCCACCGGACCGGCACCCGAAGAAATGCGCAGCGCGCAGCGCAAGCCCCAGGGGCGCGGGGAACTGCGCGCCCAGCCCCCACCCACCCGCACCCGACAGACAACGCACCCCCCATCAGAGCGGCACCCGCCCCGCCCGCTCAAGATTGATCAGCGGCCCGAGCAGATCCCCGTACCGCCGCAACCGCGCAGCGATGTCGCCGGCCCGAAACACCATCTCCCCGGCACCCCCGCAGGAAGCGCAGGAAGCGACCTCGTCCCAGGTCACCGGCGCCGACACGGTCGGCTCCGCCCGGGCCCGCAGCGTGTACGGCGCGGCAGTCGTCTTCGCGGCGGAGTTCTGGCTGTGGTCCACGAACACCTTCCCGGCCCGCAGACTGCGCGCCATCCGATGCACGACAAGATCCGCCAGCGCCCCCTCGGCCTCCTGCGCGAGCACCTTCGCATAGGCGCTGACCTGCGCGGACGGAGTCGGCGCCAGCGGCACGAGAAGATGCAGCCCCTTCGACCCGGACGTCTTCGCAAACGCGTGCAGCCCATCGGCGGCAAGCCGCTCACGCAGCCACAGCGCCACCTCGCAGCACTGCGCGACATCGGCCGGCGCCCCCGGATCGAGGTCCAGGACCAGCCGGTCGGCGACGCCCGGCGCGTCCGCCTGCCACTGCGGAGTGTGGAACTCGGTGACGAGATTCGCCGCCCACATCAGCGTCGGCAGGTCCTGCACGAGAATCTGCCGCGCGCCACCGCCCTCCGAGCGCGGAACCTCGGCCGTCTTCACCCAGGCGGGGGTGCCCGGCGGCACGTTCTTGGCGAAGAAGCGCTGCCCCTCGGGTCCGTCCGGAAAGCGCAGAAAGGAGACGGGGCGGTTGTACAGGTGCGGGAGCAGCGCGCCGGCCGTGGTCGCGTAGTAGTGCAGCAGCTCGCCCTTGGTGAACCCGGACGCCGGATACAGCACCTTGTCCAGATTGCTGAGCGCGAGCCGCCGCCCCTCCACTTCTGTGATGGGCGTCATACGGTAATACTCTGACAATCCAAGCAATCCACACTTTTCGCAGACATCTGGTCGCAGTGGGAGGTACGTACCGTGCGCTCCATATGGAACGGCGCCATCTCGTTCGGCCTGGTCAGCATCCCCATCAAGCTGGTCAACGCCACCGAGAACCACGCGATCTCCTTCCGCCAGATCCACCTGGAGGACGGCGGCCGCATCCGCTACCGCAAGGTGTGCGAACTGGAGGAGAAGGAGGTCACGGCCGCCGAGATCGGCAAGGGCTACGAGGACGCCGACGGCTCGATCATCCCGATCACCGAGGACGACCTGGCCTCCCTCCCGATCCCGACCGCGAAGACGATCGAGATCGTCGCCTTCGTCCCGGCCGACCGCATCGACCCCCTCCAGATGGACACGGCCTACTACCTCTCGGCGAACGGCGTCCCCGCGGCCAAGCCGTACACCCTCCTCCGTGAGGCCCTGAAGCGCAGCCAGAAGGTGGCCATCGCCAAGTTCGCGCTACGTGGCCGGGAGCGGCTCGGCATGCTGCGCGTCGTCGACGACGTCATCGCCATGCACGGCCTGCTCTGGCCGGACGAGATCCGCGCCCCCGAGGAAGCGGCGCCCGACACGCACGTCACGGTCCGCGACGCCGAACTCGACCTGGCCGACGCCCTGATGGACACCCTCGGCGAGGTCGACCTCGCCGACCTCCACGACGACTACCGGGAAGCGGTCGAGAACATGCTGGAGGCGAAGGCCTCCGGCGACGAGCGGACGGAAGCCCCCGCGGCGGCCGACGGCGGGGGCGGCCGGGTGATCGACCTGATGGCCGCGCTGGAAGGCAGCGTGAAGGCCGCGAAGGAGGCACGCGCCTCGGGCTCCTCCGGCGGCGAGGCGGCCGAGGTGACGCACCTGGCCGGGCGCACCCGCAAGAAGACCGCGGCGAAGAAGACGACGACGTCCACGAAGAAGACGGCGGCGAAGAAGACCACGGCGAACACGAAGAAGAAGGCGACGTCCGCGAAAGGGACGTCCGCGAAGAAGACCACCGCGGCGAAGAAGACAGCCTCAAGCAAAAAGGCATCGGCCTGAGCCCTCGGGCGACACCTCGGGAACGGCAATGGGGTGCCCGGAGTCATCAAGACCTCCGGGCACCCCATGTCTCGGTCACACCGGTCTCACACCAGGGAGCGGTACGAGGACGAGCCCCTACCTCCGCCGAGCGACGTCGGCGGCGTCCTTCTTGAAAGCCCACTCCATCTTCGGCTCCATGACGAACCGGAACGCGCGTTGCACAGGTGGTGTGCACAGCACGGTGATGAGGGAGGCGGCGAGGACGGTGACGACGATCTCGCCCCAGGGCGTGTGCACCCAGTTCACGTCGTACCAGTCCCAGAACCGGGACCCCTTCGCCAGGAACCCGTGCAGCAGATACCCGTACAGCGTTCCGGCGCCGAGCGCGGTGAACCAGAGCTTGCGCCCAGGCACCCAAGCGAAGAAGCAGGCGGCGAGGATCGCCGAGCAGCCGAACATGGCGAGGGTCATGACTGCGCCGGACCAGCCGGGCGCCGCCAGTTCCTGCGCGCTGTCGCGGCGGTAGAACCAGGCGGCGTTCATCCGCGGCGCCGCCCAGTAGGCGAACAGCAGCGCACTCGCGAACACCGGCAGGGCCAGCAGCCGCGCTTCCTTGCGCCGTACGAGCTGGAAGTGCTCGGGCTTGAGACACAGCCCGAGAACGAAGAAGGGCAGGAACTGGAGCACACGCTGCAGATCCAGGTCGTCACCGATGTCCGGCGAGACGGACGCGAGGATGGCGATGGCGAGCGACAGCGGCAGCGGCCACTTGACGACCTTCCAGAACGGCGTGGACAGCCGCCACACGAACAGCGCGATCAGGAACCAGGTCAGGTACCAGGGATCGAGCAGACTGATCGGGTAGTCGGGATCGCCCCCGGCGGTCCGCTTGAAGAACGTGTACGCCACCTCGAAGACGACGTACGGCACGGCCACACCGGTGATCAGCCGCTTGAGTCTGTGCGGGCTCGCGTCGAAAGACCGCGAGAAGTAGCCGGAGATCACGATGAACGCCGGCATGTGGAACGAGTAGACGGTCATGTAGAGCGCGGACGCCGCCCGACTGTCACCGCGCAGCGGCTCCCAGGAATGTCCCATCGCGACGAGCACGATCGCCAGGTACTTCGCGTTGTCGAAGAACGCGTCCCGCGCCTTGCCGGGCTTCTTCCCAGCCGTGGCGCCGGGCGCCGGTGCCGTGGTGCCCGCGGAGGGTGCGACGGCGGCGCGCTGATCGGGCAGTGGGGCTCGCTGCGCCGCGAGCTGAAGTGGTTCGCTCATGATCCCTCCCAGATGGAACCTCGACTCTCGTCTTCGCGTCTTCTCTGGTTTACGGGAATCATGTGGCGGCGAGACATCTCAGGCACCGTAGTCACCGATTGCGGCGCACGTAAACCTGTGCCGGCCATGGGTGGTGTCTGTCACACACCCGTGGACGGCCCCTGTCGCCCCTTCACCGGCCGCGTATGAATCCGGGACAAACAGGCCGGCAGATCGCCCCCGTCCTCCCGCCCCCGGGCCCGGTAGGCACTGGGCGTTTCCCCCACCAACTCGGTGAACCGAGAGCTGAACGACCCCAGCGACGTACACCCCACCTCGAAGCACACCTCGGTCACCGACAGATCCCCCCGCCGCAGCAGCATCTTGGCCCGCTCGATCCGCCGCGTCATGAGATAGCTGTACGGAGTCTCCCCAAATGCGGCACGAAAGCTCCGCGAGAAGTGCCCGGGCGACATCAACGCGGTCTGCGCAAGAGCAGTCACATCCAACGGCTCGGCATACTCCCGATCCATCCGATCCCGAGCCCGCCGCAACCGCACAAGATCATCCAAATTGCCCACCCGACAACAATCCCACGCACCTCCCGGCCCCGTGGGCGAACTGCCTCTTCCCGAGCCCCGCACCCGACCCGTGTTCATCGCTCGGCTGCGGTGACGGTCTCGCGGTCCGATGAGGGTGAGGTCGCTGGGGAGGAACGGGCCAGTGCCGCCGTGAGGACCGCCATGGCGACGACGAGGGCGACGCTGATCCAGGCCGCGGTCATGGTGGCTGACGCATAACTGGCGGCGCCTGTGGGACGGGTTCCGAGGGCGTTGAAGAACACGGTGCCGATGACCGCA
The DNA here is from genome assembly GCF_042799415.1 of Streptomyces sp. NPDC057694. Classification (NCBI taxonomy): domain Bacteria; kingdom Bacillati; phylum Actinomycetota; class Actinomycetes; order Kitasatosporales; family Streptomycetaceae; genus Streptomyces; species Streptomyces sp. NPDC057694. The sequence goes on along the minus strand of NZ_JBHVIX010000034.1, from coordinate 58,459 downwards.
AGGCCGGCCGCGCCCGCGAACTGTTGGGTGGTGTTCAGCATCCCGGAGGCGATCCCGGCTTGCCGGGACCGCACACCGGAGAGGGTGGCACCGATCAGCGCCGGGAGGATCAGGGTGTTGCCCAGGCCCATCAGGGCAAGTGCCGCGGCCAGCCACAGGACATCGACGTGCCCGCCCTGGCCGTTCAATATGAGGGCGAGAGCAAGGTTGGCGAGAAGGTCGATGGCGCAGCCGAGCAGTATGACCTTGGTCGCGCCGTGGGCGACGATCCATCGCTTCCCTGCCAGCGGCGCGACGATTCCGGCGACGGCCATCGGCGCGAAGGCCAGTCCGGCTTGCAGCGGGGTGAGGCCGAGGCCGTTCTGGAGCAGCAGGCTGACCACGAAGATGCTGCTGGTGAAGTAGCCCATGAACGCCACGCTGATGGCCAGCCCTGTGCTGAACGTGCGGACCTGGAAGAGGGACAGGTCCAGCAGCGGTGTACTACCGCGTGCCGGCAGCCGACGCTCGTACGAAAGTGTCAGCAACGCGGCCGGAACGGACGCGATCAGCAGGATCCAGCACCAGGGCGGCCAGCCCTGACTGCGACCGAGCACCAGCGGCACCAGAGCGAGTGCCAGGGAACCGGAAACGCCCAGGACACCCACGGGATCCAGAGCGGCGTGCCGACCGGCCGCACTCCGGGGCAGCACGCGCGCGGCGAGGGTCAGGACGACGACACCGACCGGCAGGTTGAGCAGGAAGATCACCCGCCATCCCAGGCCGAACACATCGGCATCCAGCAGCAGCCCTCCGAGGACCTGTCCGAACACTCCGCTGACGGCGGCCGTGACGCCGAACCAGGCCAGAGCCTTGGGGCGTTCCTCCGTAGCGAAGTTGCCCATGATCATGGCCAGGATCTGCGGCACCATCATCGCCGCCGTCAGCCCTTGCAGCAGACGTGCCGCGACCAGCTGACCGGCGGATTGAGCGATGCCGCACAGCACCGAGGCGACGGTGAAGGCCGCCATGCCGAGGAGGAACATCCGGCGGTGGCTGAACAGGTCACCGAGGCGCCCACCGGTCACCAGCCCCGCAGCGTAGGTGAAGGCGTATCCCCCCACCACGAGCTCCAACGCCACCTGGCCGGCGTGCAGTTCGTGCTGGAGCGACGGAACGGCGACGTTGACCACGTTGAGGTCGAAGCCGTACATGAACATCGCCGCGAGGATGACCGGCAGGAGCAGCCAGTGGCGGCGTTCGGATGAATCCATGACACTCCCCAGGTGTTCGACAATCTTCGACCACGTCGAAGATTGTCGAACAGTACAAAGAAGTTCGACATACGGGAAGCCTCGATCTACGATCCGTTTGTGACGGCGATGACGGACGGGATGCACCCCGACACGAGCGAGCTGCGGCTCGCCAAGGTGCTGGCGGCTCTCGGTGACGAGGGGCGGCTGACCACCGTGCAAGCCCTTGCCCGGCTGGGGGAGTCGGACTGCACCAGACTCCAGGCCGACGCCGGCCTGACGATGAGCCGGTCCACCTTCTCCCACCACCAGAAGGTGCTGCGCGAAGCAGGCATCCTGCACGCGCGAGTCCAAGGCTCCCAGCGCTTCCTCACGCTGCGCAGGGACGACCTGAACGCCCGATTTCCGGGACTGCTCGACGCGATCCTCGCCACACCTGCTTGACCGCAAGGAGCTTGCGGCGGGTGGACGTGCCCTGGAGCGAGCTCACCCGCCACTCACCCGGGAACCGTGCGTAACCGTGCGTGAGAACGACAAAGGGCCGGTCGCTCAACGCCGGCGTCGACCACACCGAGGTGGCCGAGCGTGCGGGCGACAGTGCCGAGGCCCTGCTCACCCGCTACGCGAAATGCTCGACGGTCGTCACGAGGTGGTCAACCGGCGCATTGAGGACCTGCTGCGCGAGTACGCGCGATACCTAGTCCGGGGACCTCGCCAGCCCTCAAGGGATCTAACCCAGCGGGTAGCCGATCTCCGCGAGATCCTCAGCGAGATCGGCCACGGTGACGTCCGGGTTCAACGCGCTGACGACCGAGTCGCTCAGCGGGCGCGAGGCAAAGACATGGGACACGGCCTCCAAGGCCACCGGAACCTCGTAGTAGTCCTCGGCCCACCCCTGAAACGTCTCCGGCGAGCGCTCCACGAGAAGCCGGAACAGATACCCCGCGCCGTCCGGGTCGTCCGGCTGCTCGTCGGGGAACTCGATCGTCCCCGCCTCCCAAGCGCCACGTCCTGTCTCTCGCCACATGCACGCTGTGACGACCGGCATCTCGTCCTCGTCGCAGAACGCGGGCTCCTCGACGCACGATCGAAAGACATCGGGAACCTCGTCGAGCACCCCCGGCCAGGGCCCGTCCTCTGCGTAGGGGCTCATCGGTGATTCGTGCGCGAACCCGCGAATGTAGGCGCCGGCAGGCGAGAAGACGATCGAGAACTCGTCGCCCGACCCGTCCCGCATCGAGGCCATCGACTCGGTCTCGGACCATCGGTCGTTGAAGGAGTAGTACCGGTCCTCCCACTCAGGACTCAGGATGGCCTCCAACACGGCCAAGGAACGGCAGTGCTCGCGGAGCACGGATATCTCGGGCAACTGCCGAGCAACATCATGAACGGTCACTCACGCATCCAAGCGCACGCCTACGACATGCCCCGGTCCTGACGGCGGGAGTTCGGGCCCCAACATGCCCGGAAGCGCGCCCAGTTGCCCCCACCTGCGGAAAGCCCCAAGCCCCCGTCCGCAGGCAGAGCCCCGCAAACAAAAAAAAGACCCCGCCGTCAGCGTCTCCGCTGATGACGGGGTCTCCAGGCACCTAATTCAAGGTGCCCCCGGCAGGATTCGAACCTGCGCACACGGCTCCGGAGGCCGTTGCTCTATCCCCTGAGCTACGGGGGCGTGCGCCGCGCTGTGCGTGGCGACGGGTAGAACCCTACCAGCTCCTTCGGGGTCCTCATGAACAGGTTTTCCGAGGTCGCGGACCGGGATGAGGTGCAGGTCGGATGCGGCGGGCAAGCGCGGTCGGGAGGTAGGCCGGACGTGGCCGGGAAGCAAGCCGTACGGGCCCGGGAAGCCGGCCGGGAAGCAAGCCGTACGGGGTCCCGGAAGGCAGCCGGGAAGCAAGCCGCGCGGGGTTGATGAAGGACGCCGGAAAGCGAGCCGCCCGGGGCCCGGGAAGGCGACCCGGAGTGGCCCAGCAAGGCGACCCGACCCACCCCCGGAAGGCCCCCGTGTCCCCTGTACGGGGCGGAAGTGGGGAAAACCCGGACGCGGTGGCCGGTGCGGACCTACTCTCGAGTTGTGCCAGGCGCGTCCGGCCGGGTCCTTGTCGTGGACGACAACAAGGTGATCCGGCAGTTGATCAGGGTCAATCTCGAGCTGGAGGGCTTCGAGGTCGTGACCGCGGCTGATGGTGCCGAATGTCTGGAAGTCGTGCATCAGGTGCGGCCCGACATCGTCACCCTCGACGTGGTGATGCCGCGTCTCGACGGCCTGCGTACCGCGGCCCGGCTCCGTGCCGATTCCCGGACCAGTGATCTGCCCATCGTCATCGTGAGCGCCTGCACCCAGTACGAGGTGGAGAACGGGCTGGATGTCGGAGTCGACGCCTTCCTCGCCAAGCCCTTCGAGCCCGGTGAATTGGTGCGCGTGGTAGGGCAGTTGAGCGAGCAGGGGAGGGGGCGCGGGGCCCCCGGCGGTCGTGGTGGTGCCGGGGAGGGCGGGGGCGGGGAAGGCTCCGAGTCCCCGTCGAAGAAGGGGGACGGCTCGGCCGAGCGGGCCACCCGTACCGCCGACGCCTGAGGCGAAAGCGCCGGGCGCAGCACGGGCCCGCAGCGTCCAACCACCCCGTCCGCATCCCGGACCATCCGCATAACCGAGTCGCCTACCCACCCCCCTCCTCCCCTACGCTTGCCCTGTGACACCCGCCGACCTCTCCCGCACCGTCCTGCGCGCCGTTCGCCGCGCGGTCGACGACGGTGAGTTCGGTGTGGTCGCCGTGAAGGGCATCGAGCAGGCTGTCGCCCGGGTCGTCGTCGAGCGGCCGCGGCCCGGCGGACACGGGGACTACGCCACGAACGTCGCCCTCCAGATCGCCAAGCCCACCGGCCGGCCCCCGCGCCAGATCGCCGAGGTGCTGTCCCGGCGGCTGACCGGCAGCCCGGGCATCGCGGCCGTCGACATCACCGGACCGGGGTTCCTCAACCTCACGCTCGCCCCGGCAGCCGCCCCGCACCGGACACTCGTCGCCGACATCCTGCGCCAGGGCCTCGCCCACGGGCACGGGGACGCGCTGCGCGGACACCGCCTCGACCTGCGCGTCCCGCGGGAACTGCGCGCCGAGGTCGTCGCCGAAGCCGTCGAGCGGATCGCGCGGAGTCAAGGCGCCGAGGTGCACCGAGCACCGGCCGCCGCGCCCGGCGGCGACGTCACCCTGCGGCCGGTCCCCGTGGCCGACCCCGACGAGCTGTTCGCGCGCCTCGGCCCCGACGCCGCCCGCTGGGCCCTGCTCCACCCCGCCGCCCACGACCACCCGCGCACCACCACCGCCGAGGACCGCGCCATCCTCCTCGCGCAGCGCGAGACGAACCCGCTCTTCCGCGTCCGGTACGCACACGCCCGTACCCGAGCTCTCACCGGCAACGCCGCGGATCTCGGGTACGACAGCGCGCCCGGTGACACCCCCGGCCGTGACGATCTCCTCGGTGCCCTCGCCGAGTACCCCCGCATCCTGCTCGCCGCCGCCCGGCAGCACACCCCCGACCGCCTCGCCCGGCACCTCGTCGTCGTCGCCGACACGCTGCTGCCCGCCCTCGGCGACGTACTGCCCCTGGGCGAGGAGAAACCCTCGGCCGCCCACCGCGCCCGGCTCGCGCTCGCCGAAGCCGCCGGGACGGTGCTGGCCGGTGGCCTGACCCTGCTCGGCATCGACGCCCCCGTACACGTATGAGCATCCCGAAGAGAGCGCAACCGCAGCCATGAGCCGTTCCGCACACCCCGCAGGTCCCCGGCACGCCGACGTCCTGCCCGAAGGGCACTACGCCGCCCCGCCCACCGACCTCAACGTCCTCGACCCGAAGGTCTGGTCGCAGACCGTCGCGCGTACCGCCGACGGCGGCACCACCGTCGGCGGCATCGAAGTCGCCCGGCTCGCCGAGGAGTTCGGCACCCCGGCCTACTTCCTCGACGAGGCCGACTTCCGGGCCCGGTGCGCCGCCTGGCGCGACGCCTTCGGTCCTGACGCCGACGTGTTCTACGCCGGAAAGGCCTTCCTGAGCCGGGCCGTCGTGAAGTGGCTGCACGAGGAGGGGCTCAACCTCGACGTCTGCTCCGGCGGCGAACTCGCCACCGCGCTCGCCGCAGGCATGCCCGCCGAGCGCATCGCCCTCCACGGCAACAACAAGTCGGAAGAAGAGATCGAGCGGGCCGTCGCCGCCGGTGTCGGCCGCATCGTCCTCGACTCCTTCCAGGAGATCGTCCGCGTCGCCCACATCGCCGACCGGCTCGGCAAGCGGCAGCGCGTGCAGATCCGCGTGACGGTGGGCGTCGAGGCGCACACCCACGAGTTCATCGCCACCGCGCACGAGGACCAGAAGTTCGGGATCGCGCTGGCCGGGGGACAGGCCGCCGAGGCCGTGCGGCGGGCGCTCAAGCTCGACGGGCTCGAGCTGATCGGTATTCACAGTCACATCGGGTCGCAGATCTTCGACATGGCCGGCTTCGAGGTCGCCGCGCGCCGTGTCGTCGGGCTGCTCGCCGAGGTGCGCGACGAGCACGGCGTCGAACTCCCCGAGATCGACCTCGGCGGCGGCCTCGGCATCGCGTACACCAGCGACGACGACCCCCGCGAGCCGCACGAGATCGCCAAGGCGCTGAACGAGATCGTGACGAGGGAGTGCGAGGCCGCGAAGCTGCGGACGCCGCGGATCTCCGTCGAACCCGGCCGCGCCATCGTCGGCCCGACCGCCTTCACGCTCTACACCGTCGGCACCGTCAAGCCGCTCGACGGCCTGCGGACGTACGTGTCCGTGGACGGCGGGATGTCCGACAACATCCGTACCGCGCTCTACGACGCCGAGTACACCGTCGCCCTCGTCTCCCGCCGCTCCGACGCCGAGCCCGTCCTGGTGCGCGTCGTCGGCAAGCACTGCGAGAGCGGCGACATCGTGGTGAAGGACGCCTTCCTGCCGGCCGACATCGCCGCCGGCGACCTGATCGCGGTGCCCGCCACGGGCGCGTACTGCCGCTCGATGGCAAGCAACTACAACCACGCGCTCCGCCCGCCCGTCGTCGCCGTGCGCGACGGCGAGGCCCGGGTGATCGTGCGGCGCGAGACGGAGGAAGATCTCCTGCGTCTCGACGTCGGATAAATGAAATATCTGTCTCATAATCCGGACCGGGGGCAGAATCCCCGGTCCGGTAAGTGAGACTGGACCCACCGTAGGGATGTGGTGCGTAGTGCCATGTCGCAGTAGGAGAGGAAACGAGGTCGGATGATGCGTACGCGTCCGCTGAAGGTGGCGCTGCTGGGCTGTGGGGTTGTCGGCTCAGAGGTGGCGCGCATCATGACGACGCACGCCGACGACCTCGCCGCCCGCATCGGTGCCCCGATCGAGCTCGCCGGCGTCGCCGTACGGCGTCCCTCCAAGGTCCGCGAGGGGATCGACCCCGCCCTCGTCACCACCGACGCGACCGCGCTCGTCAAACGCGGCGACATCGACGTCGTGGTCGAAGTCATCGGAGGGATCGAGCCCGCTCGTACGCTCATCACCACCGCCTTCGAACACGGCGCGTCCGTCGTCTCCGCCAACAAGGCGCTGCTCGCCCAGGACGGCGAGGCCCTGCACGCCGCCGCGCTCGACCACGACGCCGACCTGTACTACGAAGCCGCCGTCGCGGGTGCCATCCCGCTGATCCGGCCGCTGCGCGAGTCCCTCGCGGGGGACAAGGTCAACCGCGTGCTCGGCATCGTGAACGGCACGACGAACTTCATCCTCGACAAGATGGACTCCACGGGCTCCGGATACCAGGAGTCCCTCGACGAGGCCACCGCCCTGGGCTACGCCGAGGCCGACCCGACGGCCGACGTCGAGGGCTTCGACGCCGCCGCCAAGGCAGCCATCCTCGCCGGTATCGCCTTCCACACGCGCGTACGTCTCGACGACGTCTACCGCGAGGGCATGACCGAGGTCACCGCCGCCGACTTCGCGTCCGCGAAGGAAATGGGCTGCACCATCAAGCTGCTCGCCATCTGCGAGCGGGCCGCCGACGGGCAGTCCGTCACCGCGCGCGTGCACCCCGCGATGATCCCGCTGACCCACCCGCTGGCCTCCGTGCGCGGCGCGTACAACGCCGTGTTCGTCGAGGCCGACGCCGCGGGCCAGCTGATGTTCTACGGGCCCGGCGCCGGCGGCTCGCCGACCGCGTCCGCCGTCCTGGGCGACCTCGTCGCCGTCTGCCGCAACCGGCTGGGCGGCGCGACCGGACCCGGCGACTCCGCGTACACGCAGCTGCCCGTCTCCCCGATGGGCGACGTCGTCACGCGGTACCACATCAGCCTCGACGTGGCCGACAAGCCCGGCGTTCTCGCGCAGGTGGCGACGGTCTTCGCCGAGCACGGCGTCTCCATCGACACCGTGCGCCAGTCGGGGAAGGACGGCGAGGCCTCCCTCGTCGTCGTCACCCATCGCGCGGCGGACGCGGCCCTCACCGGGGTCGTGGACGCGCTGCGTCAGCTCGACACCGTGCGCGGTGTCGCCAGCATCATGCGTGTTGAAGGGGAGTAGCAGGGATGACCGGAATGACCCACCAGTGGCGCGGCATCATCGAGGAGTACCGGGACCGGCTCCCGGTGACCGACACCACGCCGGTGGTGACGCTGCGCGAGGGCGGCACGCCGCTCGTGCCCGCGCAGGTCCTCTCCGAGCGCCTCGGCTGCGAGGTCCACCTGAAGGTCGAGGGTGCGAACCCGACCGGCTCCTTCAAGGACCGCGGCATGACCATGGCCATCACCAAGGCCAAGGAGGAGGGCGCGCAGGCGGTCATCTGCGCCTCCACCGGCAACACCTCGGCCTCCGCCGCCGCGTACGCCGTGCGGGCCGGGATGGTCTGCGCCGTGCTCGTGCCGCAGGGCAAGATCGCGCTCGGCAAGATGGGCCAGGCGCTGGTCTACGGCTCGAAGATCCTCCAGGTCGACGGCAACTTCGACGACTGCCTGAACCTGGCCCGCAGCCTCTCCGAGAACTACCCGGTGGCGCTGGTCAACTCCGTCAACCCGTACCGCATCGAGGGCCAGAAGACCGGCTCGTTCGAGATCGTGGACGCGCTCGGCGACGCGCCCGACATCCACGTCCTCCCGGTCGGCAACGCGGGCAACATCACGGCCTACTGGAAGGGCTACAAGGAGTACGCCGCCGACAAGGTGTCCTCCCGCACCCCGCGCATGTGGGGCTTCCAGGCCTCCGGCTCCGCGCCGATCGTGCGCGGCGAGATCGTCAAGGACCCCTCGACGATCGCGACCGCAATCCGCATCGGGAACCCGGCGTCGTGGAACCACGCGCTCGCCGCGCGCGACGAGTCCGGCGGCTTCATCGACGAGGTGACGGACCGTGAGATCCTGCGCGCCTACAAGCTGTTGGCGTCCCAGGAGGGTGTCTTCGTCGAGCCGGCGTCCGCCGCGTCCGTCGCCGGTCTGCTGAAGGCCGCCGAGCAGGGCAAGGTCGACAAGGGGCAGAAGATCGTCTGCACCGTGACCGGCAACGGCCTCAAGGACCCGGACTGGGCCGTGGCCGGCGCTCCGCAGCCCGTCACCGTCCCGGTCGACGCGGCCGCCGCCGCCGAGCGGCTCGGCCTCGCCTGAGTCCTTATCCGGCGCTGACACCTCGTCAACTGGACGTATCCGCATACGGGGTGCACAGGGGGCTTACGACACGCATCGTGCGCCTCCTGTGCGCCCTATGTCGCCACAGAACCTTCCTTCGATAGGCTGTACCGAACCCGCCCACCGCATATGCAGCGGTGCCGCCGCCGTTCCGTCGTTTTCTCTTGTGATTCCGTCGATCGCGGCCCGGGTGCCCCAGATATCGAAGTCCTCATCACAAAACATCGGAAGTCTCGGAAGTTCTCGAAACCTCGACCGTTCGACCGTCTTCGGAAGTTCTCGAAACATCCCGCAGCTCAAGGAGAGTCATCGAGCGATGGCCGGTCCCGCGTTCCGCGCCGCCGCCGTCAGGGTGCGCGTCCCCGCCACCAGCGCCAATCTCGGCCCGGGCTTCGACAGCCTCGGCCTGTCGCTGGGGCTCTACGACGACGTGGTCGTCAGGGTCGCCGACTCCGGGCTGAACATCGACATTGCGGGAGAGGGCTCCGAGACCCTGCCGCGCGACGAGTCGCACCTGCTCGTACGGGCCCTGCGCACCGCCTTCGACGCGCTCGGCGGACAGCCGCGCGGCCTGGAGATCGTCTGCGCCAACCGCATCCCGCACGGCCGCGGCCTCGGCTCGTCCTCCGCCGCCATCGTCGCGGCCGTCGTCGCCGCGCGCGCCGTGACGATAGGCGGCGACGCCCGGCTCGACGACGCCGCGCTGCTCGAACTCGCCACCGAGATCGAGGGCCACCCGGACAACGTGGCGCCCTGCCTGCTCGGCGGCTTCACCATCGCCTGGATGGAGAGCGGCGCGGGCCGGGCGATCCGCCTGGCCGCGGCCGATTCCATCGTTCCGGTGGTTTTCGTGCCCGGAAAGCCCGTCCTCACCGAGATGGCGCGAGGACTCCTGCCGCGCAGCGTCCCCCATGTGGACGCCGCGGCCAACGCGGGCCGGGCGGCCCTGCTCGTCGAGGCCCTCACCCGGCGCCCCGAGCTGCTGCTGCCGGCCACTGAAGACCGACTTCACCAGGACTATCGCGCTCCGGCCATGCCGGAGAGCGCCGCCCTCGTGGAGCGGCTGCGGGCCGACGGTGTCCCCGCAGTGATCTCCGGGGCGGGGCCGACGGTCCTCGCCCTCGTGGAGGACGGAGCGGCCGACAAGGTCGCCCGGCTGGCCGGAGAGGGCTGGGCGGCCAATCGCCTGGCCCTCGACGTCGAGGGAGCGAGCGTGCTGCCGCTTGGCTCCTGACACACGGTTGCCGGATGAGAGAGGGGGAATGTTTGTTGGATCCGGTAGTGTTAACCTCAAACCTGCACCCGACCCCACCATGGCGAGGTGCTGTGTGTCCCCGTCCGGGACAACCATTCTTCCGGGAGCCTCCCCAGCAATTCATCGCGATGCCGTCGCTCGTCGACAGCTCGCGCTGAACGTTGTCGAGCTTGCTCCGGAACCGGCGTGACCGAGCCGCGTGACACAGAAATTCAGTGCACCCGCGGAATCCGGAATCGCTGCCACCAATGAATTCTTCCGCCTCATCGGCGGACAACCGCCCCGGCACGGTCCGTACCGAGAGGACCACCGCCGGACAGCACAACCGGTCGCCGAGCCAGACAGGCCGACGTCCGCTCCAGGGAAGGACCCTTCGTGAGCGACACCACCGATCTGATGGGCGTGACTGCCGACAGCTCTGCTGCCGCGCCCGCAGCGTCTGCAGGGGATGCCTCTGCTGCGCCTGCCCGGCGGCGCCGCGGTACCGGCCTCGACGGCATGGTGCTGGCCGAGCTGCAGCAGGTCGCATCGGGCCTCGGTATCAGGGGGACTGCGCGGATGCGCAAGAGCCAGCTGATCGAGGTCATCAAGGAGGCGCAGGCCGGCGGCGGTGCCCCGGCGAAGAGCGCCGACACCGCCGAGGCCAAGCCGAAGCGCCGGGCCACCTCGAAGGCCCGCACCGGCGACGAGCCCGTGGCCGATTCCGGCGCTGCCAAGGCGGAGAAGGCCGAGTCCGGCCCCGCCAAGGCCGAGAAGGCCGAGTCGGGCGCTGTCAAGGCGAAGAAGGCCGTCGCCCAGCAGCAGATCGACATCCCGGGCCAGGGCGCCGGGGACGAGCAGCCCGCCGCCGGTGAGCGCCGGCGTCGCCGCGCGACCGCCGACGCGGGCAGCCCGGAGACCGTCACCGCCGAGGCCAAGGCCGACTCCAAGCAGGACGGCCAGGGCGACGGCGGCCAGGACAACAGCGGCAACGAGGGCCGGCGCGAGCGCCGCGACCGTCGTGACCGGGGCGACCGCGGCGAGCGTGGTGACCGCGGCGAGCGTGGTGGCCGCGACCGGGACCGCCGTGGCGGCAAGGGCGACGACCAGGGCCAGGGCCAGGGCAACAAGGACCAGGGCCAGGGTGGTGGCGGCAACCGCCAGCAGCAGGGCGGCCGCCAGGACCGTCAGGACCGTCAGGACCGCAACAACGGTCCGCAGGACGACTTCGACGACGAGGCGGGCGGCCGTCGTGGCCGTCGCGGGCGCTACCGCGACCGCCGTGGCCGTCGCGGGCGTGACGAGCAGGGCTTCGGCAACGAGCCGCAGGTGTCCGACGACGACGTGCTGATCCCCGTCGCCGGCATCCTCGACATCCTCGACAACTACGCCTTCATCCGTACGTCGGGCTACCTCCCGGGCCCCAACGACGTCTACGTCTCCCTCGCCCAGGTCCGTAAGAACGGCCTGCGCAAGGGCGACCACGTCACCGGTGCCGTGCGCCAGCCGAAGGAGGGCGAGCGCCGCGAGAAGTTCAACGCGCTGGTCCGCCTCGACTCGGCGAACGGCATGGCGGCCGAATCCGGCCGCGGGCGCCCGGAGTTCAACAAGCTGACGCCGCTGTACCCGCAGGACCGGCTCCGCCTGGAGACCGACCCGGGTGTGCTCACGACCCGCATCATCGACCTCGTCGCGCCGATCGGTAAGGGCCAGCGCGGTCTGATCGTGGCCCCGCCGAAGACCGGCAAGACCATGATCATGCAGGCGATCGCCAACGCGATCACGCACAACAACCCCGAGTGCCACCTGATGGTCGTCCTGGTCGACGAGCGTCCGGAAGAGGTCACCGACATGCAGCGGTCGGTCAAGGGCGAGGTCATCTCCTCGACCTTCGACCGTCCGGCCGAGGACCACACCACGGTCGCCGAGCTCGCCATCGAGCGTGCCAAGCGCCTGGTGGAGCTGGGTCACGACGTCGTCGTGCTGCTCGACTCGATCACCCGTCTGGGCCGCGCCTACAACCTGGCGGCTCCGGCCTCCGGGCGCATCCTGTCCGGTGGTGTCGACTCGACGGCCCTGTACCCCCCGAAGCGCTTCTTCGGCGCCGCGCGCAACATCGAGGACGGCGGCTCGCTCACCATCCTCGCCACCGCGCTGGTGGACACCGGGTCCCGCATGGACGAGGTGATCTTCGAGGAGTTCAAGGGCACCGGCAACGCCGAGCTCAAGCTCGACCGCAAGCTCGCCGACAAGCGCATCTTCCCCGCGGTGGACGTCGACGCGTCCGGTACCCGTAAGGAAGAGATCCTGCTCGGCAGCGACGAGCTGGCGATCACCTGGAAGCTGCGTCGCGTGCTGCACGCGCTCGACCAGCAGCAGGCGATCGAGCTGCTGCTCGACAAGATGAAGCAGACGAAGTCCAACGCGGAGTTCCTGCTCCAGATCCAGAAGACGACGCCGACGCCGGGCAACGGCAACGACTGACGCTCCGCTGAGCTGGATCATCGAGGCTGGTCCCCGTCGCAGTGCGCGGCGGGGACCAGCCTCTTTCGTGCGTGCGTCGTCGGGCGCGGGTCTCGTCGTGGCTGGTCGCGCAGTTCCCCGCGCCCCTGTCGGGGCGCTTCTCCGGAGACCTTCACCACATGCATAAGAATTCGGGGCCTTTGTGAAGCATGTAGTGGGCACGGACGAAAGTGCAGGTGGGAGGGGTTAGGGACCTTAGTCCCGTTACGTTCCGTGAGTGTGGGTACTCGCTGTGGACACAGTTCGCTGTGCAACCCTTCTTGGCGATTCGCCGTCACACCAGGTGAGGGCCACAGTGGAGCTGACAGACCCAGCGAGGAACACATGCCGGACCGTGACAGCAAGCCCGGGCGCCGTCGCGCCAAGGGCCGCCGCCGCAAGCCGCGCGGCGGACGCAGCAAAGGGCTGCGCATTGCGGCATGGAGCGCGGCGGGCATCGTCGTCCTCGGCGGCACCGGGCTCGGGTACGTCTACTTCAAGCTCGACGGCAACATCAAGAGCGTCGACATCAACGCGGCGCTCGGCACCGACCGCCCCCAGAACGTGGACAACGGCTCGCAGGACATCCTGGTCCTCGGCTCCGACAGCCGGGCCGGTGCCAACAAGAAGGCCGGCGGCGGCCAGGACGACGGCTCGGCCCGCTCCGACACCGCGATGATCGTCCACATCTACAAGGGCCACAAGAAGGCCAGCGTGATCTCCATACCCAGGGACACGCTCGTGGACCGGCCCGAGTGCACCGACAGCAAGGGCACCGCGCACCAGGCGGCCACCCAGGTCATGTTCAACTCCGCCTACTCGACGGGCGGCGCGGCCTGCGCGGTCAAGACCGTCGAGTCGGTGACCGGCATCCGTATGGACCACTACGTCGAGGTCGACTTCAGCGGCTTCGAGCAGCTCATCGACGACCTCGGCGGCGTCGAGGTCACCACCACCAAGGCGATCGACGACCCCGACAGCCACCTCACGCTCGACGCGGGCACCCACACGCTCGACGGCAAGCAGGCCCTCGGCCTCGTCCGCACCCGGCACGGCGTCGGCGACGGCAGCGACCTGGGCCGCATCCAGCTCCAGCAGGCGTTCATGAAGGCCCTGATGGACCAGCTCAAGAGCGTCGGCGTCTTCACCAGCCCCAAGAAGCTGTACGACCTCGCGGACACCGCCACCAAGTCCGTGACCACGGACTCGGAGCTGGCGTCGGTGAAGGACCTGGCCTCGTTCGCGAACGGGCTCAAGAGCATCGGCTCGAACGACATGAACATGGTGACGCTGCCGGTGCAGTACGACACCAACGACGCCAACCGCGTCCTCGTCGACGAGACCAAGGCCGACCAGGTCTGGAAGGCGCTCAAGGCCGACAAGGCCATCCCGAAGTCGGTCGGCGAGGGCACCGCCACCGGCCAGGCCGACGGCGTCGTGAAGTAGCCGGAGGCGCCCCGGGGGACACCGGGGAATACTTCCGGACCCACCCCGGTTTTGGGGGATGCGGCCAGTGCTGGCAGACTGGTCCGTCGGCTCCGGTTCACGCTCCCGCAATCCGCGGCTGCGACCCGGCGCCCTCCCGAACCTAGGAGACACCTTGAAGCGCGACATCCACCCCGAGTACGTCGAGACCCAGGTCAGCTGCACCTGTGGCGCGTCGTTCACCACTCGTAGCACCATCGACTCCGGCACCGTCCGTGCCGAGGTCTGCTCCGAGTGCCACCCGTTCTACACGGGCAAGCAGAAGATCCTCGACACCGGTGGCCGCGTGGCCCGCTTCGAGGCCCGCTTCGGCAAGGCTGCCGCTGCCAACAAGTAGCGAGGCTCCAGCGCCGGTCTCCGGTGTCCCCTGTTTTGCGTTTCGCGCGGGGGCACCGGGACCGGCGCTTTGCGGTGCAGCCCCCCTGCATCTGGAATGACACAGCCCCCCGTACCAGCAGGAGCCGGAGATGTTCGAGGCCGTCGAGGACCTGATCGGTGAGCACGCCGATCTGGAGAAGAAGCTCGCGGACCCGTCGGTCCACGCCGACCAGGCCAACGCGCGCAAGCTGAACAAGCGCTACGCCGAGCTCACCCCGATCGTCTCGACGTACCGCTCCTGGAAGCAGACCGGGGACGACATCGAGACGGCCAAGGAGTTCGCCGCCGACGACCCCGACTTCGCCGCCGAGGTCAAGGAGCTGGAGAAGTCGCGCGAGGAGATCACCGAGAAGCTGCGGCTTCTGCTGGTGCCCCGCGACCCCTCCGACGACAAGGACGTCATCCTCGAGGTCAAGGCCGGCGCGGGCGGCGACGAGTCCGCCCTGTTCGCCGGTGACCTGCTGCGCATGTATCTGCGGTACGCGGAGCGCGTCGGCTGGAAGACCGAGATCATCGATGCCACCGAGTCCGAGCTGGGCGGCTACAAGGACGTCCAGGTCGCCGTGAAGACCAAGGGCGGCAACGGCGCGACCGTGCCCGGCCAGGGTGTGTGGGCCCGCCTCAAGTACGAGGGCGGCGTGCACCGTGTGCAGCGCGTGCCCTCGACCGAGTCGCAGGGCCGCATCCACACCTCCGCCGCCGGCGTGCTCGTCACGCCCGAGGCCGAGGAGGTCGACGTCGAGATCCACGCGAACGATCTGCGCATCGACGTGTACCGCTCGTCGGGCCCCGGCGGGCAGTCCGTCAACACGACGGACTCCGCCGTCCGCATCACGCACATCCCCACGGGCGTCGTGGCTTCGTGCCAGAACGAGAAGAGCCAGCTGCAGAACAAGGAGCAGGCGATGCGTATCCTGCGCTCCAGGCTCCTTGCCGCGGCGCAGGAGAAGGCCGAGGCCGAGGCGGCCGACGCCCGTCGCAGCCAGGTCCGCACCGTCGACCGCTCCGAGAAGATCCGTACGTACAACTTCCCGGAGAACCGCATCTCGGACCACCGCGTCGGCTTCAAGGCCTACAACCTGGACCAGGTGCTCGACGGCGACCTCGACGCCGTCATCCAGGCGTGCGTCGACGCGGACTCGGCCGCCAAGCTCGCCGCGGCGTAGAACCCGCACAGCCCCCGAACCCTGCTCGAATCCTGCCGGAGGACCAGCGTGAACCTGCTGCTCGCGGAAGTGGCCCAGGCCACTCAGCGGCTGGCCGACGCCGGCGTGCCCTCGCCGCGCAACGACGCGGAGGAGCTCGCCGCGTTCGTGCACGGCGTCAAGCGGGGTGAGCTGCACACCGTCAAGGACAGTGACTTCGACGCCCGTTACTGGGAGGTCATCGCCCGCCGCGAGGCGCGCGAACCGCTCCAGCACATCACCGGGCTCGCCTACTTCCGCTACCTGGAGCTCCAGGTCGGGCCCGGTGTCTTCGTGCCGCGCCCCGAGACGGAGTCGGTCGTCGGGTGGGCCATAGACGCCGTGCGCGCGATGGACGTCGTCGAGCCGCTGATCGTCGATCTGTGCACCGGATCCGGCGCCATCGCCCTCGCGCTCGCACAGGAGGTGCCGCGCTCGCGCGTGCACGCCGTGGAGCTGTCCGAGGACGCCCTCAAATGGACGCGGAAGAACGTCGAGGGGTCCAGGGTCGACCTGCGTCAGGGAGACGCTCTGGCGGCCTTCCCCGACCTCGACGGCCAGGTCGACCTCGTCGTCTCCAACCCGCCGTACATTCCGCTCACCGAGTGGGAGTACGTGGCGCCCGAGGCCCGCGACTACGACCCCGACCTCGCCCTGTTCTCCGGCGAGGACGGCCTCGACCTGATCCGCGGCATCGAGCGCACCGCCCACCGGCTGCTGCGCCCCGGCGGTGTCGTCGTCATCGAGCACGCGGACACCCAGGGCGGCCAGGTGCCGTGGATCTTCACCGAGGAGCGGGGCTGGGCGGATGCCGCGGACCACCCGGACCTCAACAACCGGCCGCGGTTCGCGACCGCCCGCAAGGCGACGCCGTGACCGATCCCCGTTACGTTCCTGAGCAGGAGGCCCGCTAAATGGCACGGCGCTACGACACCAACGACGCGACCGACCGCATCACCGGTCTGCGCGAAGCCGCGTCCGCCGTCCGCCGCGGCGAGCTGGTCGTCCTCCCCACCGACACGGTCTACGGCATCGGCGCCGACGCGTTCTCGGCCGAGTCGGTCGGTGACCTGCTGGAGGCCAAGGGCCGCGGCCGCAACATGCCGACCCCGGTGGTCATCCCGTCCCCGAACACGCTGCACGGCCTCGTCACGGACTTCTCCGAGCTGGCCTGGGAGCTGGTCGACGCCTTCTGGCCGGGCGGGCTCACCCTCGTCGCCAAGCACCAGCCGTCGCTGCAGTGGGACCTCGGGGAGACCCGGGGCACCGTCGCGGTGCGGATGCCGCTGCACCCCGTCGCCATCGAGCTGCTCACCGAGGTCGGCCCGCTGGCCCTGTCGTCGGCGAACCTGACCGGACACCCCTCTCCCGAGACCTGTGACGCCGCGCAGGAGATGCTCGGCGACTCCGTCTCCGTCTACCTCGACGGCGGCCCCACCCCCGGCAACATCCCCTCCTCCATCGTCGACGTGACCGGCCCCGTACCGGTCCTGCTGCGTGCGGGCGCGCTCAGCGCCGACGAGCTGCGCAAGGTGGTACCCGACCTCGAGGTGGCGAATTGACAGCCCCTGAGACGGGGCGTGGCATAGGCACCGAGTCCATCCCGTACGGGGAGCCTCTGGTGCTCCCCGGCGACTCCTTCCGCATCCTCCACGTCAGCACCGGCAACGTGTGCCGCTCGCCGATCACCGAGCGGCTGACCCGGCATGCCCTCGCCGCCCGGCTGGGTGAGCGGGTGGCCGGCGGTCTCATCGTGGAGAGCGCGGGAACCTGGGGCCACGAGGGCGCCCCCATGGAGGCCAACGCGGAAGCGGTCCTGGCCGACTTCGGCGCGGACGCCTCCGGCTTCGTCGGGCGCGAGCTGCTCGACGACCACGTCATAAGAGCCGACCTGGTGCTGACCGCGACCCGCGATCACCGCGCGCAGGTCATCTCCATGGGGCACAGCGCGGGCCTGCGCACGTTCACGCTCAAGGAGTTCACCCGGCTGGTGCGGGCCATAGACCCGGCGACCCTGCCCGATCCGGTGGAGGCCGGGGTGGTCGAGCGCGCGCGGTCCCTGGTGCGTGCCGCGGCCGCTCTACGCGGGTGGCTTCTCGCGCCGAGCGTCGAGGCCGACGAGGTGTACGACCCGTACGGGGCGCCGCTGCCGTTCTTCCGGTCGGTCGGCTCGGAGATCAGCGAGGCGCTGGATCCGGTGGTCTCGGCCCTCACGGGCGTGCCCAAGTAAGCGCCCCTCGCGGAGCCGCACAGGACACTTCCCCGCGCCCCGGGCGGGGCTCGGATCTAGGCTGGTAGGCACCCACTCCTCCGCGAGGCCCGGAGCCGAACATGCCGGTGATCACCGAACCCGCCGCGCTCGACGCACTGCGCCGTCAGGACCCCGAGCTGGCCGAGGTCATCCTCGGTGAGACGACCCGGCAGGCGGAGAGCCTCCAGCTGATCGCCGCGGAGAACTTCACCTCGCCCGCGGTCCTCGCCGCCCTCGGCTCACCGCTGGCCAACAAGTACGCGGAGGGCTACCCCGGCGCCCGCCACCACGGCGGCTGCGAACTCGTCGACGTGGCCGAGCGGATCGCCGTGGAGCGCGCCCAGGCCCTCTTCGGGGCCGCGCACGTCAACGTGCAGGCACATTCCGGCTCTTCGGCCGTGCTGGCCGCCTACGCGGTCCTGCTGCGCCCCGGAGACACCGTCCTGGCGATGGGCCTGCCGGTCGGCGGCCACCTCACCCACGGCTCACCTGCCAACTTCTCGGGCCGCTGGTTCGACTTCGTGCCCTACGGCGTCGACCCCGCGACCGGACTCATCGACCTCGACGAGGTCCGCGCGCTGGCCCGCGCCCACCGCCCCAAGGCGATCGTCTGCGGCTCGATCTCGTATCCCCGGCACATCGACTACGCGGCCTTCCGGGACATCGCCGACGACGTGGGCGCGCACCTCATCGCGGACGCCGCGCACCCCATCGGGCTCGTCGCCGGGGGAGCGGCCCCGAACCCGGTCCCGTACGCCGACATCGTCTGCGCCACCACGCACAAGGTGCTGCGCGGCCCCCGCGGCGGCATGCTGCTGTGCGGCGCCGAGCTGGCGGACCGGGTGGACCGGGCGGTCTTCCCGTTCACGCAGGGCGGCGCCCAGATGCACACGATCGCCGCCAAGGCCGTCGCGTTCGGCGAGGCGTCGACGCCCGCCTTCACGGGGTACGCGCACCAGGTCGTCGCCAATGCCCGGGTGCTGGCCGGCGCCCTGGAGGCGGAGGGCTTCGCCGTCACCACCGGCGGCACGGACACCCACCTGGTCACCTTCGACCCGGCACCGCTCGGCGACGTCGAGGGCCGCACGGCCCGCGGCCGGCTGGCCTCGGCCGGCCTGGTCCTGGACACCTGCGCCCTGCCGTACGGCGACGGCCGCGGTCTGCGCCTGGGCACCGCGGCCGTGACGACCCAGGGGATGGGCGAGGCGGAGATGGCCCGGATCGCGGTGCTCCTGTCGGGTGTCGTGCGTGACGCGTTCGATGTACGTACCGTCCGCGAGGAGGTCCGTGAACTGGCCCGGAGATTTCCCCCGTATCCGGGCGGATAGGGGGTAGACGCACCGGCGGAGCAGCGGCAGTGCGGACCGGAACCGTCACTCGTGCAACCATCGTCGCTACCCGTAAGTCCCCGACCTCAAGCACACAAAGCTAGGGTGTGGGGCTGAGATGGCCAGCGATACCTGTGGGGAAGCCCGTGCGTGAATATCTGCTGACGCTCTGCATCACGGCCGCGGTGACTTATCTGCTGACCGGCCCGGTGCGGAAGTTCGCGATCGTGGCCGGCGCCATGCCGGAAATCCGGGCACGTGACGTGCACCGGGAGCCCACACCGCGGCTCGGCGGTATCGCCATGTTCTTCGGCCTGTGCGCGGGCCTGCTGGTCGCCGACCACCTGACCAACCTGGACCAGGTCTTCGAGTCGTCCAACGAGCCGAGAGCGCTGCTCTCGGGTGCCGCGCTGATCTGGCTGATCGGCGTCCTGGACGACAAGTTCGAGATCGACGCCCTGATCAAGCTCGGCGGCCAGATGATCGCCGCGGGCGTCATGGTCATGCAGGGTCTGACGATCCTGTGGCTGCCGATCCCGGGCGTCGGCCAGGTCTCGCTGACCCAGTGGCAGGGCACCCTGCTCACCGTCGCCCTCGTCGTCATCACCATCAACGCGGTGAACTTCGTCGACGGCCTCGACGGGCTCGCGGCCGGCATGGTCTGCATCGCGGCGGCGGCGTTCTTCCTGTACGCGTACCGGATCTGGTACGGCTACGGCATCGAGGCCGCGGCCCCCGCGACGCTGTTCGCGGCGATCCTGATGGGCATGTGCCTGGGCTTCCTGCCGCACAACATGCATCCGGCGCGCATCTTCATGGGCGACTCGGGCTCGATGCTGATCGGGCTCGTGCTCGCCGCGGGCGCCATCTCCATCACGGGCCAGGTCGACCCGGACGCCCTCAAGCTGAACCTGGGCGGTTCGACCCGGGACGCCACCCACGCGATGCTCCCGGTCTTCATCCCGCTGGTGATGCCGCTGACCATCATCGCGATCCCGTTCGCCGACCTGGTCCTCGCGATCGTGCGCCGCACGTGGAACGGCCAGTCGCCGTTCGCCGCCGACCGCGGGCATCTGCACCACCGGCTCCTGGAGATCGGCCATTCGCACTCCCGCGCGGTGCTGATCATGTACTTCTGGTCGGGGCTCATCGCCTTCGGCGCGGTCGCGTACTCGGTGCACTCCGCGTCCGGGATGTGGGTGATGCTCAGCGTCGTCGCCCTGAGCTTCGTCGGTCTGGTGCTGCTGCTGTTGCCGCGCTTCACACCGCACACTCCGCGTTGGGCGGAGCGCCTGGTGCCGCCGCGCTACCGGCGCCGCCGGGCCTCTGCCGAGGAGGCGTTGGCCACATCCGGGGGTGACGTGTCCGCCGCGGACATGAGTGAGGAAAAGGGCGAAGAAGGCGAAAGCGCCGAAGGCGATCGTGCCCCGATTCCCGCAGGAGTCAACGGAGCGACGGCAATTGGCGCCCGTTCGCGCTTCACCGATCGGCGGAAGGCGGGTTCGTCGCGCTGACGCGGCGTTCCAAAAGGTCCCAATACCAGACAAGTTGATGGCGAAGGCGCGCAGACGCGCACTGTCACTCTCATGTGTGACAGCGAGCACACCATCTAGGTAAAGACCGCATCAAATAGTTTGTGATACCGTTCACGAAACCCGGGGATAGAGCCGAAAGACCGGAGTGCGACGGTCCCTTGGCCCGAAGTTCCCTCTCGGCCCCGGACTACGCTCGTCCATGACGACACCCTGCCCCCATCAATTAGCGGAGCTGCCGCCATGCCGTCCAACGACGCACGGACCCTTTTGCAGGCCCTCGTACCCACCGCCATCGCCGGCGTGATTGCCGCGGTGATCAGTGGTGTGCTTGCGGGCGGCAAGGGTGTCATCGGTGCGGTGGTCGGCACGCTGCTCGTCATCGCGTTCATGGGGATCGGGCAAATCGTTCTGTATCGGACGGCAAAATCGCTTCCGCAGCTGTTCCAGGCGATGGGCATGATGCTCTACGTCGCCCAGCTCCTGCTGCTCCTGATCTTCGTGGCTGTCTTCAAGAACACCACGCTGTTCAACCCCCGGGCCTTCGCCGCCACCCTCGTGGCCACGACTGTCGTGTGGATGGGCTTCCAGGCCCGTGCCCACCTCAAGGCGAAGGTCTTCTACGTCGATCCCGATACGACGAACGGCTCTGACAAGAGCGATAACCCTGAGAAGACCGGGTCTTCGTCGTGAACGGTAGGGGCGCGATAAAGGGGCGTTTGAGTTACTGCTATCGTCCGGTGCCAACTGCGGCATCGCGGGCGCGGGCATCTGAGCTGACGCCTGCACGATCGCGAGGCTCATTGCCTGCCCGCCGCCCCCACACCCGAAACACCAGACCGGTGCCGACCCGCGGCTGCGCGCCGCACCGACACAACGAGGTTGCCGTACTTATGCGTCACGCCGAAGGAGCCCGCGGTGAGTGCTGACACGACCCAGCTCGCGTTTGACTGGAGCTGTCGGATCATGTCCGACAACGGGTGTGGCTTCCCGGCGCCGGGCCTGCACTCCTTCCTGTTCCAGCCGCTGTTCACCGTCGGCGGGTTCGAGTTCAACAAGGTGATGCTCCTCGCCCTGCTGACCTCCCTCGTGGTTGTGAGTTTCTTCTACGCCGCGTTCGGCCGCGCCAAGGTCATCCCGGGCAAGACCCAGATGATCGCCGAGGCCGGCTACGACTTCGTGCGCCGCAGCATCGTCTACGAGACGCTCGGCAAGCGCGAGGGCGAGAAGTACGTCCCGCTCATGGTCTCGCTGTTCTTCTTCGTGTGGATCATGAACGTCTGGTCCGTGATCCCGCTGGCGCAGTTCCCGGTCGCCTCGGTCATCGCGTACCCGGCCGTCCTGGCCCTGGTCGTCTACGTCCTGTGGGTCTCGCTGACCTTCAAGCGGCACGGCTTCGTGGGCGGTTGGAAGAACATCGTCGGCTACGACGCGTCGCTCGGCCCGATCAAGTGGCTCGTCTCGTTCATCGAGTTCTTCTCGAACCTGCTGGTCCGCCCGTTCACCCACGCGGTGCGACTGTTCGCCAACATGTTCGCCGGCCACCTCATGCTCGTGATGTTCACGGTCGCCTCCTGGTACCTGCTGAACAGCTACATGATCCCGGCCGCGGGCGTCTCCTTCGTCATGACGATCGTCATGATCCTCTTCGAGCTTTTCGTGCAGGCTGTCCAGGCGTACGTCTTCGTGCTCCTCGCCTGCTCGTACATCCAGGGCGCGCTCGCCGAGCACCACTGAGCCAACCCGCTCCGCTGTACCCCCGATTCGTCCGGTGGCCAACCCCCACCGGCCCTTGAAAGAGAAGGAAGAACCGGCATGTCCGCTCTCCAGACCCTCGCCGCCGAAGGCCTCCACGGCTCCACTGGTTCGATCGGTTACGGCCTTGCCGCCATCGGCCCCGGCATCGGCGTCGGCATCGTCTTCGGTAAGGGCACCGAGGCGCTCGCCCGCCAGCCCGAAGCCGCTGGTCTGATCCGCGCCAACCAGATCCTGGGCTTCGCCTTCTGTGAGGCGCTCGCCCTCATCGGCATCGTTATGCCGTTCGTGTTCGGTAAGTGATCACCCCTTACTGACACGTTTCGACGAAAGGCACTGATGTGATCGCCAACCTGGTTGCGCTCGCGGCCGAGGAGGAGCAGAACCCGCTCATCCCGCCCGGTCCCGAGCTGCTCGTCGGCACCCTTGCCTTCGCCATCGTCTTCTTCTTCTTCGCGAAGAAGCTCCTTCCTCGTATCAACAAGATCCTGGAAGAGCGCCACGCGCTGATCGAAGGCGGTATCGAGAAGGCCAAGGACGCTCAGACCGAGGCCCAGAGCGTTCTTGAGCAGTACAAGGCTCAGCTCGCCGAGGCCCGGCACGAGGCCGCGCGGCTGCGCCAGGAGGCGCAGGAGCAGGGCGCCACGCTCATCGCTGAGATGCGCGCGGAAGGCCAGCGGCAGCGTGAGGAGATCATCGCCGCGGGTCACGCCCAGATCGAGGCCGACCGCAAGGCAGCCGCTCAGACGCTGCGTCAGGACGTCGGCCAGCTGGCCACCGACCTGGCCGGCAAGCTGGTCGGCGAGTCGCTCGACGACTACGCCCGGCAGTCGCGCACGATCGACCGCTTCCTCGGTGAGCTGGAAGAGAAGGCAGAGGCTGCTCGATGACCGCCCACGGAGCGAGCCGCGAGGCCCTCGCCGCCGCGCGTGAGCGCCTGGACGCGCTGACCGACAACACGTCGGTCGACGCCAAGGCGCTCGCCGGCGACCTGGCCGCGGTGACCGCGCTGCTGGACCGCGAGGTCTCGCTGCGTCGGGTCCTCACCGACCCGGCGCAGGCCGGCGACGCCAAGGCCGAGCTCGCGGGCCGGCTGCTCGGCGGCCAGGTCAGCGGCGAGGCCGTCGACCTGGTGTCCGGTCTGGTCCGCTCCCGGTGGTCGTCCTCGCGCGACCTGGTCGACTCCCTGGAGGAGCTGGCCAACACCGCGGAGCTGACCGCGGCGCAGAAGAGCGGTGAACTCGACGACGTCGAGGACGAGCTGTTCCGGTTCGACCGGATCGTCTC
The DNA here is from genome assembly GCF_042799415.1 of Streptomyces sp. NPDC057694. Taxonomy (NCBI): domain Bacteria; kingdom Bacillati; phylum Actinomycetota; class Actinomycetes; order Kitasatosporales; family Streptomycetaceae; genus Streptomyces; species Streptomyces sp. NPDC057694. The sequence goes on along the minus strand of NZ_JBHVIX010000034.1, from coordinate 34,639 downwards.
CTCCAACACCGAGCTGCGTGCCGCCCTGACGGACAAGGCCGCTTCGGGCAAGCTCCGCGGCGACCTCGTCAAGGAGCTGCTCGGCGGGCGGGCCAAGCCCACCACCGAGCGCCTGGTCGAGCGTCTTGTGACCGCGCCGCGTGGACGTAGCCTTGAAGCGGGACTCGACTCCCTCTCCAAGCTCGCCGCCGAGCGCCGGGAGCGCATGGTGGCCGTCGTCACGACGGCGGTGCCGCTGACCGATCAGCAGAAGCAGCGCCTGGGCCAGGCCCTCGCGAAGCTCTACGGACGTCAGATGCACCTGAACCTGGACGTGGACCCCGGAGTCCTCGGCGGGATCAAGGTGCAGGTGGGCGACGAGGTCATCAACGGCTCGATCGCCGACCGCATCGAGGACGCCAGCCGCCGCATGGCCGGCTGACACCTCACACGTACAACTACGGCCCTAGTTGGGCCGTGCAGAGGATTCCTGGGGGCTGACCCCAGACCCCAAGAACACTTCGGGCCCAACAAGGAGAGCAGGGAACCCAGATGGCGGAGCTCACGATCCGGCCGGAGGAGATCCGGGACGCGCTGGAGAACTTTGTCCAGGCGTACAAGCCGGACGCGGCCTCGCGCGAGGAGGTCGGTACGGTCACCGTTGCCGGCGACGGCATTGCCAAGGTGGAGGGTCTTCCCTCGGCCATGGCGAACGAGCTGCTGAAGTTCGAGGACGGCACCCTGGGTCTCGCCCTCAACCTTGAGGAGCGCGAGATCGGTGCGGTCGTCCTCGGCGAGTTCAGCGGTATCGAGGAGGGTCAGCCGGTCACGCGTACCGGTGAGGTCCTGTCCGTCGGCGTCGGCGAGGGCTACCTGGGTCGCGTCGTCGACCCGCTCGGCAACCCGATCGACGGCCTCGGCGACATCGAGACCAGCGGCCGACGCGCCCTTGAGCTGCAGGCCCCGGGCGTCATGGCCCGTAAGTCGGTGCACGAGCCGATGGAGACCGGCTACAAGGCCGTCGACGCGATGACCCCGATCGGCCGTGGCCAGCGTCAGCTGATCATCGGTGACCGTCAGACCGGCAAGACCGCCCTGGCCGTCGACACGATCATCAACCAGCGTGACAACTGGCGCACCGGCGACCCGTCGAAGCAGGTCCGCTGCGTCTACGTCGCCATCGGTCAGAAGGGTTCCACCATCGCCTCCGTGCGTGGTGCCCTGGAAGAGGCCGGCGCGCTGGAGTACACGACCATCGTCGCCGCCCCGGCGTCCGACCCGGCCGGCTTCAAGTACCTGGCGCCGTACACCGGTTCGGCCATCGGTCAGCAGTGGATGTACGAGGGCAAGCACGTCCTCATCATCTTCGACGACCTCTCGAAGCAGGCCGACGCCTACCGCGCCGTTTCCCTGCTGCTGCGCCGCCCGCCGGGGCGCGAGGCCTACCCGGGTGACGTCTTCTACCTGCACTCGCGTCTGCTCGAGCGCTGCGCGAAGCTCTCGGACGAGCTCGGTGCCGGTTCGATGACGGGTCTGCCGATCGTCGAGACGAAGGCCAACGACGTCTCGGCGTTCATCCCGACCAACGTCATCTCCATCACCGACGGCCAGTGCTTCCTGGAGTCGGACCTCTTCAACGCCGGTCAGCGCCCCGCGCTGAACGTCGGTATCTCCGTCTCCCGAGTCGGTGGTTCCGCGCAGCACAAGGCGATGAAGCAGGTCTCCGGCCGTCTGCGCCTCGACCTGGCCCAGTACCGCGAGCTGGAGGCGTTCGCCGCCTTCGGTTCCGACCTGGACGCCGCGTCGAAGTCGCAGCTGGAGCGCGGTCAGCGTCTGGTCGAGCTGCTCAAGCAGGCTCAGTACCAGCCGATGTCGACCGAGGACCAGGTCGTCTCCGTCTGGGCCGGCACCACCGGCAAGATGGACGAGGTTCCGGTCTCCGACATCCGCCGCTTCGAGAAGGAGCTCCTGGAGCACCTGCACCGCAAGGAGCAGGGCCTCATGACCTCCATCAAGGAGGGCGGCAAGATGTCGGACGACACCCTCACCGCTGTTGCCGACGCCATCGCCGACTTCAAGAAGCAGTTCGAGACCTCGGACGGGAAGCTTCTCGGCGAGGACGCTCCGGCCGCCGCCGGTAAGTGACGACGGAAGGGACCTGACTCATGGGAGCCCAGCTCCGGGTCTACAAGCGTCGCATCCGATCCGTCACCGCGACCAAGAAGATCACCAAGGCGATGGAGATGATCGCCGCCTCGCGTGTCGTCAAGGCGCAGCGCAAGGTGGCGGCCTCCACGCCGTACGCGACCGAGCTGACGCGCGCGGTCACGGCGGTGGGGACCGGGTCGAACACCAAGCACCCGCTGACGACCGAGGCCGAGACGGCGACCCGGTCCGCGGTTCTGCTCCTCACGAGCGACCGCGGTCTGGCCGGCGCCTTCAACTCGAACGCGATCAAGGCCGCGGAGCAGCTCACCGAGCGGCTCCGGGCCGAGGGCAAGGAGGTCGACACGTACATCGTCGGCCGCCGCGGTCTGGCCCACTACAACTTCCGCGAGCGCAAGGTCGTGGAGTCGTGGTCGGGTTTCACCGACGAGCCCAGCTACGCGGACGCGAAGAAGGTCGCGGGCCCGCTGATCGAGGCCATCGAGAAGGACACGGCCGAGGGCGGCGTGGATGAACTCCACATCGTCTACACCGAGTTCGTCTCGATGATGACGCAGACGGCGGTCGACGGCCGCCTGCTGCCGCTCAGCCTCGAAGAGGTGGCGGAGGAGTCCTCGTCCAAGGACGAGATCCTTCCGCTGTACGACTTCGAGCCGTCGGCGGAGGACGTCCTCGACGCCTTGCTGCCGCGCTACGTCGAGAGCCGTATCTACAACGCACTGCTCCAGTCGGCTGCCTCCAAGCACGCCGCCACGCGCCGCGCGATGAAGTCGGCGACCGACAACGCGGGCGAGCTGATCAACACGCTCTCCCGTCTTGCCAACGCGGCCCGCCAGGCCGAAATCACCCAGGAAATCAGCGAGATCGTCGGTGGCGCCAGCGCCCTGGCCGACGCGACCGCGGGGAGTGACAAGTAATGACGACCACAGTTGAGACGGCCGCTGCCACGGGCCGCGTCGCCCGGGTCATCGGCCCGGTCGTCGACGTGGAGTTCCCCGTCGACGCGATGCCGGACATCTACAACGCCCTGCACGTCGAGGTCAACGACCCGGCGCAGGACGGCGCGAAGAAGACCCTGACGCTCGAGGTCGCCCAGCACCTCGGTGACGGCCTGGTCCGCGCCATCTCCATGCAGCCCACCGATGGTCTGGTCCGCCAGGCCGCGGTGACCGACACCGGTGCCTCCATCACCGTCCCCGTCGGTGACTTCACCAAGGGCAAGGTGTTCAACACCCTCGGCGAGGTCCTGAACGTCGACGAGCAGTACACGGGCGAGCGCTGGGGCATCCACCGCAAGGCCCCGAACTTCGACGAGCTCGAGTCGAAGACCGAGATGTTCGAGACCGGCGTCAAGGTCATCGACCTTCTCACCCCGTACGTCAAGGGTGGAAAGATCGGCCTGTTCGGCGGTGCCGGCGTCGGCAAGACGGTGCTCATCCAGGAGATGATCTACCGCGTCGCCAACAACCACGACGGTGTCTCCGTGTTCGCCGGTGTCGGCGAGCGCACCCGTGAGGGCAACGACCTCATCGAGGAGATGGCCGAGTCCGGCGTCATCGACAAGACCGCGCTGGTCTTCGGTCAGATGGACGAGCCGCCGGGCACCCGTCTGCGCGTGGCCCTCGCGGGTCTGACCATGGCGGAGTACTTCCGCGATGTGCAGAAGCAGGACGTGCTGTTCTTCATCGACAACATCTTCCGCTTCACGCAGGCCGGTTCCGAGGTCTCCACGCTGCTCGGCCGCATGCCGTCCGCCGTGGGTTACCAGCCGAACCTGGCCGACGAGATGGGTCTCCTCCAGGAGCGCATCACGTCGACCCGTGGTCACTCGATCACGTCCATGCAGGCCATCTACGTGCCCGCGGACGACCTGACCGACCCGGCCCCGGCGACGACCTTCGCCCACCTCGACGCGACGACGGTTCTCTCCCGTCCGATCTCCGAGAAGGGCATCTACCCGGCCGTCGACCCGCTGGACTCCACGTCCCGGATCCTGGACCCCCGCTACATCGCGGCGGACCACTACAACACCGCCATGCGCGTCAAGACGGTGCTGCAGAAGTACAAGGACCTCCAGGACATCATCGCGATCCTCGGTATCGACGAGCTCGGCGAGGAGGACAAGCTCACCGTCCACCGCGCCCGTCGCGTGGAGCGCTTCCTGTCCCAGAACACCCACGTCGCCAAGCAGTTCACCGGCGTCGACGGGTCGGACGTCCCGCTGGACGAGTCGATCGTGGCCTTCAACGCGATCATCGACGGCGAGTACGACCACTTCCCGGAGCAGGCGTTCTTCCTGTGCGGTGGCATTGAGGACCTCAAGGCCAACGCCAAGGAGCTCGGCGTCTCCTGAGCCTCGTAGCTCATGGGAGGGCCGGGGTGCGTCCCGGCCCTCCCGAAACGCCCACTAGACTTTGACCCAACACCCGGCAGCGAGTGCCGCCGGGTGGTGACCCGAGGAGCCCACCATGGCTGCTGAGCTGCACGTCGAGCTCGTCGCCGCGGACCGTAGTGTCTGGTCCGGCGAGGCCACCCTGGTCGTCGCGCGTACCACGTCCGGCGACATCGGCGTCATGCCCGGTCACCAGCCGCTGCTCGGTGTGCTGGAGTCGGGCCCGGTGACGATCCGCCAGAGCGACGGGGGAACGGTCGTGGCGGCTGTCCACGGCGGTTTCGTGTCGTTCGCGGACAACAAGCTGTCGCTGCTGGCCGAGATCGTCGAGCTGTCGGACGAGATCGACGTCCAGCGGGCGGAGCGGGCGCTGGAGCGCGCGAAGTCGGACGCCGACGCGTCCGCCGAGCGTCGCGCCGACGTCCGACTGCGTGCGGTGGCGGCGCGCTGACCCCAGCGAGCCCATAGACGCACCTCAGCCGCGGCCCAGGCCGGAGTAGCCCTCCGGACCGGGTCGCGGCTGAGGCGATCTATACCTGTTTTTGCTGTTCCGTTATCAGGCGTTTGATCGGTCGAGAAGTTCCTTGAGAGACGAGGAGGTCGGTGCAGATGGTCCTCGTTCTCGTGCTGTGCGTAGTCGCGGTCGTCGTACTCGTACTGCTGGGATTGTTCGTCTTCGGGCTGCGGCGCCGGCTGATCCAGCGCTCGGGCGGCACCTTCGACTGCTCACTGCGGTGGGACGCTCCCGCGCCGGATGCCGTGGACACCTCCGGCAAGGGGTGGGGGTACGGGATCGCGCGCTACAACGGTGACCGGATCGAGTGGTTCCGGGTGTTCTCGTACGCGCCTCGGCCCCGGCGGATTCTTGAGCGGGCGGCCATCGAGGTCAACGGGCGGCGGGCGCCGGAGGGTGAAGAGGAGCTGGCGCTTCTCTCCGATGCCATCGTGCTGGCGTGTACGCATCGCGGGGCCCGGCTTGAGCTGGCCATGAGCGAGGATGCCCTGACCGGGTTCCTGGCGTGGCTGGAGGCGGCGCCGCCCGGGCAGCGCGTCAATGTGGCCTGAGCCTGATCTTCGAGTGCGGGTTGAGTGTGGCTGGTCGCGCAGTTCCCCGCGCCCCTGAAACGAGCTTCGCTCGTCCAGGGGCGCGTTTTTCGTGCCGCACGTGAAGAAGCCGGGCGCACGGGGGGCGTTCCCGTGGGCCCGGCTTCGTTGAGGGGGCCTAGTTCAGGCCGGAGGCCACGGCGCTGACCAGCTCACCGTTGGACGTGTCTCCCGAGAACTCCCAGAAGAACGCGCCGCCCAGACCCTGCGACTTGGCCCAGCTCATCTTCGAGCCGATCGTCGCCGGGGTGTCGTAGGACCACCAGTCGGAACCGCAGAAGGCGTACGCGGTGCCGGCCACCGTGCCGTTCGAGGGGCACTTCGTCTTCAGGACCTTGTAGTCCTCGATGCCCTGCTCATAGGTACCGGCCGCCGGACCCGTGGCCGTACCGCCCGGCTCCTTCTGCGTCACGCCCGTCCAGCCGCGCCCGTAGAAGCCGATGCCGAGCAGGAGCTTGGACGCCGGGACGCCCTGCGCCTTGAGCTTGGCGATCGCGTCCGCCGAGTTGAAGCCGGCCTGCGGGATGCCGGAGTACGAGGTGAGCGGGGAGTGCGGGGCCGTCGGACCCTTGGCGTCCCAGGCGCCGAAGAAGTCGTAGGTCATGACGTTGTACCAGTCGAGGGGCTGGGCAGCGCCCGCGTAGTCGTTCTTCTCGATCTTGCCGCCGGCCGAGCCGTCGGCGGTGATGGCGGCGGTGACCAGGTTGGAGGAGCCGAACTTGGCGCGCAGCGCGGTGGTCAGCTTCTTCAGGGCGTCCTGGCCCGAGGTGTCACAGGACAGGCCGCACGCGTTGGGGTACTCCCAGTCGATGTCGATGCCGTCGAAGACATCGGCCCAGCGCGGGTCCTCGACCAGCTTGTAGCAGGAGTCGGCGAACGCGGCCGGGTTCTGCGCGGCCTGGCCGAAGCCACCGGACCAGGTCCAGCCGCCGAACGACCAGAGGATCTTCAGGTTCGGGTGCTTGGCCTTGAGCTGGCGCAGCTGGTTGAAGGCGCCGCGCAGCGGCTGGTCCCAGGTGTCGGCGGTGCCGGAGACGGAGTTGGCCGCGGTGTAGGCCATGTCCGTGTCGGCGTAGGAGTCGCCCATCGTGCACTGGCCGTTCTGCACGTTGCCGAAGGCGTAGTTGATGTGGGTGACCTTGGCGGCCGAGCCGGAGGTCTCCAGGTTCTTCGGGAAGTACTGGCGGCCGTAGACGCCCCAGTCCGTGAAGTACCCCATCTTGACCTTGCCGCCGGTGCCCGGGTTGCCCGGGTCGGTGCCGCCGCCAGTGGTGTGGACCTTGACCGCGCCGGAGGCGGGACCCGTCTGGTCGGCGGTGTCGCGGGCCTGGACGGTGTACGAGTAGTCGGTGCCGGCGGTGAGGCCGGTGTCGGAGTACGAGGTCCCGGTCACCGTCGCGACCTTGGCGCCGTCGCGCAGGACGTCGTAGTTCTTGATGCCCTTGTCGTCGGTGGCCGCCGACCAGGAGAGCTTCGCCGAGGTGTCGGTGATGGCGGAGGCGGTCGGGGTGCCGGGCGCGGAGGGGGCCGCGTCGCCGGGCACGTCGCCGCCGTCACAGGAGGCGCCGTTGATCTTGCAGCCGGAGGGGGCGCCGGCACCGGAGCCGTTGAAGCCGAAGGAGATCGAGGCGCCGGGGGCGAGCGACCCGTTCCAGGAGAGGTTCTTGCCGGTCCAGTGGTCGGCGGAGTTGGTGACCGTGGCGTCCCAGGCGGAGGTCACCTTGGTGCCGGAGGGGAAGTCCCACTCGACGGCCCACGAACTGATGGCCGTGGTGCCGCCGTTCTTGATCGTCCACTTGCCCTCGAAGCCGGTGCCCCAGTCCTGGGTCTTGGCGTAGGTGGCGGTGACGGCGCTTGCAGCGGCTGCCGCCTGCGAGGGGGAGGCGAGGGCCGTGACGGCGGTGAGGCCGGCGGCGGGGAGGGCGAGCGTGGCCAGGACGGCGGTGAATCTGTGCCGCAGTCGCTTTCTGGGTACGTCGGTCGAGCGCATGGGGTGCTCCTCGGGGTTCCGGGGTCCGTGAAGGGGGTGGATCCCTGCGACGCCCATGAGCACCGGAGGTGGGGGGTGTGTGCTCACCGCAGTGCGGCGAGAATAGAAAGGTCTGGACCAACGGTCAAGGTCTAAACCAATTACGGGTTTCGGCCAACCTTCGGCCTCCCTTCGGCGGCCGCCTCGCGACGGCCTACAGACCCAACTCCTGCGCCAGTACTGCGGCTTGCACCCGGCTGCGCAGTCCGAGCTTGCCGAGAAGGCGGCTGACGTGCGTTTTCACCGTGGCTTCGGCCATGTCGAGGCGGTCCGCGATCCCCGCGTTGGAGAGCCCTTCGCCCAGGCAGCCGAGGACTTCGCGCTCGCGCCGGGTGAGCGTCGCCAACTCCGGCGGCGCGGCGGCGCGTTGCGGGCCTGACGCGAATTCGGCGATCAGCCGGCGGGTCACGGCCGGCGCGATCGTTCCCTCTCCGCGCGCGACCGTCCGCACGGCCTCGATCAGGTCCTTGGCGTCGGTGGTCTTGAGGAGGAAGCCGCTGGCGCCCGCGCGCAGCGCCCCGAAGACGTACGCGTCCAGGTCGAAGGTGGTCAGCACGAGGACGTCCGCGAGGGCCTCGGCGACGATCTCGCGCGTGGCCGAAACCCCGTCGAGGCGGGGCATCTGCACGTCCATCAGGACCAGATCGGGGCGCAGTTCGAGGGCCAGCGCCACCGCCTGCTCGCCGTCCGCCGCCTCGCCGGCCACCTCGATGTCCGGCGCGCTGTTCAGGATGAGGACGAGCCCGGCCCGTACGGCGGACTGGTCCTCGGCGACGAGTACGCGGATCACGCGGGTTCTCCTTCGGGGGCCGGGGGTTCCAGGGGCAGAGTCGCGCGCACCCGCCACACCGTGCGCCCGGAATCGGGGTGCGGGCCCGCGTCGAAGGTCCCGGCGAGCAGCTCGGTGCGCTCGCGCATGCCGACGAGTCCGGCGCCGGAACCGGGGGCGCGCGGCCCGCCCCGGTCCCCGTACGGGCTGGCGACCCGCACCTCGACCCGGTCCGCCGAGCACGCGACCTCGACCGTGACGCGGCCGGGGGCGGCGTGCTTGAGGGCGTTGGTGAGGGACTCCTGGACGATGCGGTAGGCGGCGAGGCCGACCGGGGCGGGCAGCCCCGACGTGGCGCCGGTGACGGTCAGTTCCGCGTCGAGCCCGTTCGCGCGGGACTGCTCGACGAGGGCGCCCAGACCGTCCAGGGTCGGCGCCGCGGCCGGTTCCGTGGAGGCGCCCGCGTCGCGCAGCAGGCCGATCAGGCGGCGCATCTCGGCCAGTCCGTCGACGCTGTTCTCCCGGATGGTCTCCAACGCCGTACGGGTGGTCGCCGCGTCGTCGATGGACAGCGCGGCCGTGGAGTGGATCGCGATGGCGGAGAGATGGTTCGCCACCATGTCGTGCAGCTCACGGGCCATCCGGGCGCGCTCCGCCGTCACCGCCTGCACCCGGTCCATCTCGGCGAGCAGCGCGGTCTGTTCGGCCCGCAGCCGCTCGGCCGCGGCCGTCTCGCGGTGATTGCGCACCAGCACCCCGGTGGCGGCCGGGAAGAACGTCACCAGACCCACCGCGACCCCGATCAGCAGGGCCTCCGGCCGCCGCAGCACGGCGACGGCGCCCAGCGTCGCCGCGACGGTGACCAGACCGGCGGCCACGGGAATGCGCCGGGCCGCCGCCGGGCTCCCGTACAGGACGGCCGCGTAGACCAGGTCCGTGTACATCAGGACGGTCGCCAGGCTGCCCGCGGTGCACTGGTCGGCGATCAGCACGAGGGTGCCCGCGGCGACCGCGCACCACGGCAGCGTCCGGCGCACCAGCTCCAGGGCGGACATCGCGACGAGCGGCAGCAGCAGCCACGCGCCGCCGAGCGACCGGCCCGTGTTCATGCCGAGCCCGATGCCCCACAGCAGCAGCCCGCCCAGCAGGCCCGCCACGGCGATCCGGACGTCGTCGCGGTGCGGCGGGCGGGGGAGCGGCAGGTGCATGACCCCATCCAACACGGGCCGGGCCCGTCGGGCACGGCGCCCAGGGACGACATCGCGGGGACCGCCGGTACATCGAAGGATGCAGTGCCTTCTCGTCACGTACGACGACGATCCCGGCCCGTCCGGCGGCCAGGCTGGAAGCGGGGAACGAGAGGAGCCCGTCGTGATCGTCACGCTCATCGTCGTCTGCGAGGTCGCCTTCTGGGTGCTGCTCGCCGCCGGACTCGCCCTGCGCTACTGGGCCCGGATGCCCCGCGCGGGCCTGGCCGTACTGCTCTGCGAGCCGCTCCTCGAAGTGATCCTGCTGATCGTCACCGCCGTCGACCTCAAGAACGGCGCCGAACCGGACTGGAAGCACGGCCTGGCCGCCGTCTACATCGGCTACTCGGTGGCGCTCGGCCACTACACGGTCCAGTGGGTCGACGTCCGCGTCGCCCACCGCTTCGCGGGCGGCCCGCCGCCGTCCACGCCCAAGTACGGCACCGCGCGCGCGGTCCACGAGTGGAAGCTCGCCGCGCGCTGGGTGCTCGCCTCGGTCATCGCCCTCGGACTCCTCCAGGGAGCGATCTGGTACGTGGGCGACGACGGGGCCACGGGGTCGCTGACCCAGTGGCAGCAGCGGATGCTGTTCCTCATCGGCCTCAACGTGGTCATCGCGCTGAGCTACACGCTGTTCCCGAAGAAGACGCCCGCGCTCGATCGGTGACCAGCGGAAATACGCTCTTCAGGCCATGGGCGCGCATCTGCGGCAGGGCGACCATGCGGACATGGACAGCACGCTCCTGGCCGCGGTCATCGGCACGGTGGGAGGCGGCGTGGCCACCGGTACCGGCGCCTGGCTGCGCAACCGCGCCTCCGCGCGGACGGCGGCCCGCCTCGTGTACGCGGAGCTGACCCGGGACAGCTCCGCCGTGGCGCAGTTCCGGCAGACCGGCCAGTGGGCGACGCCGCCGCTGTCGAAGACGGCCTGGCAGAGCAACAGTCCGGTGCTCGCCCGGATGCGCCGCAGCGACGTCTTCGAGCGCGCCAACCGGGGGTACGAGGCGCTGGACCTGGCCACGGCCGTCGCCGCGAACGAGCTGTCGGGCGCCGAACGCGACGAGTTCCTGCACGAGGCGTGCAAGCAGCTGATCACCGCGATCAGGGAGATCGGCTCGGTGGCCCAGATGCCGAGGAACCAGATCCAGGCCTGGACCGCCCCGCTGGAACCGGGCGCGGCCACGAACATCGTGGCGAGCCCCGGCATGCTCCCGGTGACGCTGGAGTTCCAGGGCGGCGTCGCACCGGTGCCGGGCGCCCCCGCCTATGTCGTGCGCGACGGGGGCCTGGAGGTGCGGCCCGGTGCCGAGCCCTCCGACCTGGTGCGGCACCTGGTCTTCGACGCGGGCGGCGGCAAGCGGCTGGACGGGCTGCGGCCGGTGCGCTGGACCGGCTCGGCACCGCGCGGGGACCGGGCCGCGGACGTCGCGTACGAGGCGCTCGTGGCGATGGACCGGTTCGGCGTCGACGTGCTCGGACTCGACGAGGACGACGCCTCGCGCTTCCCGTACGCGGCGATCGTGCACTACGACAGGCGGTACAACAACGGCTGGTGGAACGGGCAGTTGATCATCCTCGGCGACGGCGACCCCGCACTCTTCGACAGCTTCGCCCAGTTCGACGTGGTGACCGCGGAGGGCTGGTGGCGGCTGCACCAGCTGGAACGCTTCCCCTTCGAGGGACAGGCGGGCGCCCTCGACGTCTCGATCCGTGACGTGCTGGCCACGCTCACCCGCCAGTACACCCTCGGCCAGCGCGTCGACGAGGCCGACTGGCTGCTCGCCGACGGCCTCATCGTGCCCGGCCCCGGCGGCCACGCGCTGCGCTCCCTGCGGGCCCCCGGCACGGCCTACGACAACGAGGTGATGGGCAAGGACCCGCAGCCCGCGCACCTGGACGCGTACCAGGAGACGGAGCTCGACAACGGCGGCGTCCACATCAACAGCGGCATCCCCAACCACGCCTTCTACCGCCTCGCCAAGGAGCTGGGCGGTCATGCCTGGGAGCGTGCGGGGCGCATCTGGTGGGACGCCCTCACCGGGGAACTCCCCGATCCCGTACCGGACTTCGCGGCCTGGGCCGGCGCCACCGTCCGGGCCGCCGCCGCCCGCTACGGCGCGGACGGCGACGAGTGCAAGGCCGTCCGCGCGGCCTGGGACGCGGTGGGCGTCACGCCCTAGCGCTCCCCGCCCGGCACCCACAGCACGTCCCCGACCGCCTTGTTCGCGGTGCGGGCGAGGATGAACAGCAGGTCCGAGAGGCGGTTCAGGTACGTCGCGGTCAGCGGATTCATCGTCTCGCCGTGCACCTCCATGGCCGCCCACGTCGAGCGCTCGGCCCGTCGCACCACGGTGCACGCCTGGTGCAGGAGGGCCGCGCCCGCGGTGCCGCCGGGCAGGATGAACGAGCGCAGCTTCTCCAGCTCCCCGTTGAACCGGTCGCAGTCCGCCTCCAGCTTGTCGACGTAGAACTGCTCGACGCGCAGCGGCGGGTACGCGGGGTTCTCGACGACGGGCGTCGACAGGTCGGCGCCGACGTCGAACAGGTCGTTCTGGACGCGCGTGAGCACCGTGACGACCTCCTCGTCCAGGCCGCCGAGGGCGATCGCCGTGCCGATGACGGCGTTGGCCTCGTTGGCGTCCGCGTACGCCGAGATCCGCAGATCGGTCTTGGCGGTGCGGCTCATGTCGCCGAGGGCGGTGCTGCCCTTGTCTCCGGTACGGGTGTAGATGCGCGTCAGATTGACCATGCGACCAGCGTAGTTATGCCCCGGCCCTGCGGAAGACACGTGTGCCCACCGTCACGGCGCCGGCCGCGAAGGCGACCGCGACCAGGACCCCGTACAGCATGTGCGCGCTCGCGTACGAGCCCACGTACGCGTCCCGCATCGCGTCCACCAGATACCGCACCGGCAGGAAGTGCGAGAGCACGTCCAGCCAGCCCGGGGCGAGCGTCATCGGCAGCATCAGGCCCGACAGCAGCATCGACGGCACGGTGACCGTGTTGATGGCGGGCCCGAACTCGCCCGGCGTGTTCACCCGCAGCGCGAAGGCGTACGAGAGCGAGGCGAGCGACACCGTCAGCAGTGCCACGAAGGCGAAGCCGATCAGGATCCCGGCGAGCGGCGCCCGCAGGCCCATCGCCAGCGCGGCGAGCACCAGCAGCACGGCCTGGCAGAGGAAGAGCGCGGTGTCCCGCAGCACCCGCCCGAGCAGCAGCGCGAGCCGGCTGACCGGGGTGACCCGCATCCGCTCCAGCACGCCCCAGTTCTTCTCGATGAGTACCGAGAACCCGGCGAACCCGGCCCCGAACACCCCGAGCTGGAGCAGCAGGCCGGGCACCAGGATCTGCCACGAGCTGCCGCGCGACCCCAGTGGCAGGCCGGTGAGCAGCGGTCCGAAGAGGACCAGGTACAGCAGCGGCATCAGGACGCCGAAGAGCATCTGGAACTTCGAGGACAAGGTCTGGCGGGCGTACCGGCCGAAGATCAGCGCGGTGTCCGCGGCGAGGATTCTCATGTCGTTCACACCGCCACCGGGGTCGTGTCCGCCGGCGCGGGCCCGCGCCCGGTGATCGTCAGAAAGGTCTCCTGGAGCGTCGCGTCGATCGACCCGCCGTACTTCAGCTTGAGCGTGCTCGGCGTGCCCTCGGCGGCGACGACCCCCTGGTCCACCACGACGATCCGGTCCGCGAGGGCGTCCGCCTCGTCCAGGTAGTGCGTGGTCAGGAAGACGGTGGTGCCGTGCTCGTCGCGCAGCCGTCGCACCAGGTCCCACAGGTCGGCGCGGCTGCCCGGGTCGAGCCCGGTCGTCGGCTCGTCCAGGAAGAGGACGGCGGGGCGGTGGGTGAGGCCCAGCGCGATGTCGAGGCGGCGCCGCTGCCCGCCGGAGAGCGCGGCGGTCCTGCGCTCCATCAGATCGGTGAGGCCGAGATCGGCGGCCAGCTCCGCGGCGCGCTCGGCCGCCCGGGTCTTCGTCAGCCGGTAGAGGCGGCCCTGGGTGACCAGCTCCTCCCGTACGGAGACGGTCGGATCGACGCCGCCGGACTGGGCGACGTACCCCACCGCGCGGCGCACCCCCGCAGGGTCCGCCGCCAGGTCGTGGCCCGCGACGGTGGCCGCGCCGCCGCTCGGCGGGAGCAGCGTGGTCAGCATGCGCAGGGTCGTGGTCTTGCCCGCGCCGTTCGGCCCCAGGAAGCCGAGGATCTCGCCCGGCTCGACCCGCAGATCGATGCCGCGGACGGCCTCGACGGGCCCGCGTCGGGTGGTGAAGGTCCGGGTGAGCCCGGACGTGCTGATGACTGCCATGCGGGCCAGAAAAACAGAGTCACTGCAATTTTGCAATGCCCCCAAAATTTCAGTGAGGCCATCGATTGCGTAGGATCGGCCCATGGCGGAAGGGCTCAGGGAGCGCAAGAAGCGGCAGACCAGGCAGTACATCTCGGACGTGGCGACCGGTCTGTTCCTGGAGCGCGGGTTCGACGCGGTGACCATCGCGGAGATCGCGGACGCCGCGGACGTGTCCGTGAACACGGTCTACAACTACTTCCCGGCGAAGGAGGACCTGTTCCTCGACCGCTCCAGGGGAGTCGTCGACCGGATGTCGCGCTGGGTGCGCGGGCGCGCCCCGGGTGAGTCCGCGGCCGTCGCCGTGCTGCGCGAACTGCGCGAGGAGATCGAGTCGGTCTCGCCGCGCGTCGGCCTGATGGACGGCTACAGCGACTTCATGCGGGTGGTGCACGGCGCCGCCGCCCTGCGCTCCCGCCTGTGGGCCATCCAGCAGGAGGTCCACGACAACCTCACCGAGACCCTGCGCCAGGAGACGCACGCGCCCGACGACGACCCGCTGCCGGATCTGATCGCCGGCCAGATCGGCTGGGTGCACCAGACGGTCATGGCGGGCATCGGCCGCCGCATGCTCGCCGGCGGCAGACCCGCCGAGGTCTCCCGCGAGATGCTCGATCTTCTCGACGGCGCAGAGGAACTCCTGAGCGAAAAGGTGCTCAACTATGCGGTGCGCGACGCCTGATGGACCACGTCGGTGTGATGTCCGTCATTCGAGACGTGACGCGCATCTCTTAACCGCCACATGCCCCCTCACGGGCGCTATCGTCCGCCGGAGAGCAACGTGAACAGTGGTCGAGCGGTACGCGGGTAAGCGGGTACGCGGTAAAAGGGGAGTCGCACGTGGCAGGGAAGCTCGCCGTCGTCGGGGCCGGTCTCATGGGGTCCGGCATCGCCCAGGTCTCCGCCCAGGCGGGCTGGGACGTCGTCCTGCGCGATGTCACCGATGAAGCCCTCAAGCGCGGCACCGACGGCATCGAGGCGTCGTACGACAAGTTCGTGAGCAAGGGCAAACTCGCCGCCGAGGACGCCGAGGCGGCCCTCGCCCGCATCACCCCGACCACCGATCTGGACGCGGCGGCCGACGCCGACCTCGTCGTCGAGGCCGTCTTCGAGAGGCTGGAGATCAAGCACGAGATCTTCCGCGCGCTCGACAAGATCGTGCGGGACGACACGGTGCTCGCGTCGAACACCTCCGCGATCCCGATCACCAAGATCGCGGCGGTGACGGACCGTCCGGAGCGCGTCGTCGGTGCGCACTTCTTCTCGCCTGTGCCGATGATGCAGCTGTGCGAGCTGGTCCGCGGCTACAAGACGAGCGACGAAACCCTCGCCACCGCGCGGGAGTTCGCCGAGTCCGTCGGCAAGACCTGCATCGTCGTCAACCGCGACGTGGCCGGCTTCGTGACCACCCGCCTCATCTCCGCCCTCGTCGTCGAGGCCGCGAAGCTGTACGAGTCGGGCGTGGCCACCGCCGAGGACATCGACATCGCCTGCAAGCTCGGCTTCGGCCACGCGATGGGACCGCTGGCCACGGCCGACCTCACCGGCGTCGACATCCTGCTGCACGCCACCGACAACATCTACACGGAGTCGCAGGACGAGAAGTTCGCGCCGCCGGAGCTGATGCGCCGGATGGTGGATGCCGGTGACATCGGGCGCAAGAGCGGGCAGGGCTTCTACAAGCACGGCTGAACCGGCAAGCGGGGCTGAACCAGGCCCGCCTGACGCGACATCACCCCTCAGGGTGAATTCGGTATCGGTTCGCTTACAGACGGCAACTTCTGGCGCCTTGAGCCAGTCAGTTGCAGTGACATACCCAGATCACCTGGAAACCTCTCGTCACTACTGATCGCACGGGGAGCGCATATGCACATCAGGGGCGACCACGCCGAGCTGGTCGTCGGGGGCCGCCTCGACGTCCGGAGCGCGGCGGACGCCCGTACGGTCCTGCACACCGCCGTCGACGACGGCATCGGAGACCTGGTCCTCGACCTGTCCGAACTGGACTCGTGGGACGCGACCGGACTCGGCGTCATCATGGGCGCCCACCGGCGCGCCGGCCGCTGTGGACGCCGGCTCGTACTGCGCGCGGTCCCGGACCGCATGCAGCGCCTGCTGGTCGCGACCCGGCTGCACCGGATCCTGGCCATCGAGGGCGGCATCGGAGTCGAGTCGCTGCCCCGCGTGTGAGGCACGTTCACCCCCCGAAGGTGTGAATCACTCATTCCTGGGGGAAGCGCCCACAATCCTCACGAGACTGTGACGTCTCGGACGGCGCGGCACCCCGGCTGTTCGGCGATACTGCGACAAGGTCTAGGGTTCGGTCGCCCGCGGTATGACGTACCCGCCTCGCGGGCACCGGACCAGAAGCGACAGCGCAGTGTGCACAGGCCGGGAGGGGCAAGCGGCACACCACGCTTTTGGGGGGCTTTGACCATGGACCCGACGAACCGGGGACCGGAAGACTTCAGCGAGGACCGGCGCGACGACAGCACACCGGCGCACGGCGGCAGCCGGCGCCCGCCCGTCTCACCCGACTTCGGCCAGCCGGTGCCCGCGCTCGCGCGCACCGTGCAGCTCGTGTCGGGCGACCATCTCCTCACCGTCAACCCTGTCGACGGCAGCGAGATCGAACCCTGCCCGCCGGGCGAGCGCCCCGGCAGGCCCGTCAAGCACGACGCCGCCGAGCGCATCGAGCTCGCGCGGGCCACGCGCCCGCCGCTGCCGCCCGGGCCCGCACTGCCCCGGCTGCCGCTCCTGGAGCGACAGGAGGACCGTGAGCGCCTGGTACGGCTCCTCGCACGCGGGCGCTCCGTACGGCTCACCGGACCCTCGGGATCGGGGCGCACCGCGCTCCTCGACCAGGTCGCCGAGGACTGCCTCGGCATCGCGCCCGACGGCGTCGTCCGGCTCTCCGGACACCGCCGCTCGGCCGACGAACTGCTGCACGAGCTGTTCGGCGCGGTGTACAACGCGCCGTTGCACCGCCCCGACCGCGCCCTGATGCGCGAACTCGTCCACGAGGTCGGCGCCGTCGTCGTCCTGGACGACCTCGAGTTCGGTGGCACCCAGCTCGACGAGCTCCTCGAAGCGACACCCGAGTGCGCCTTCCTGCTCGCCGCGACGCCCGACGTCGCCGCCCCGTCGGCCGACTCCCACGTGGAGGAGGTCTTCCTCGGCGGCCTCGGCCGCGGCAGCAGCCTGGAACTCCTGGAGCGCGTCGTCGGCCGGGTGCTGACCGACGACGAGGCACAGTGGGCCGGCGACCTGTGGTTCGAGTCGGAGGGGCTGCCGCTGCGGTTCGCGCAGGCCGGTGCCCTGCTGCGGCAGCGCGACCAACTGCGCGCGGACCCGAACGTCTTCGACGAGCACGGCTTCTTCTCCGACGCTCCGGTGGACGCGCCGTTCGACTCCGCCGACGGGTACGACGTACCGCTGCCCTCGCTCGCCGAGGGCGCCGCGCCCGCCGCGCTGCTCGCCTCCCGGCTGAGCGGCTCGGCCCGCGCCACCCTGCGGTTCGCCGTCGCGCTGGGCGGCGAGATCCCGCACCAGGCACATCTGCCCGCGCTCGTCGGCGACCAGCACGCGGACGCGGCCCTCGCCGAGCTGGTCGCCGCCGCGCTCGTCACCGCGGTCGGCGCGCGCTACCGCCTCGCGGCCGGTGTGCAGGTGCAGTTGGAGGCGGCCGGGTTCGGCGACGAGACCGTCGAGCGGGCCCGTACCGCGGCCCTGCACTACGCCTGGTGGGCCGGCCACCCGTCGGTGGGGCCCGAGCGGGTCGCCGCCGAGAGCGACGCGCTGCTGGCCGCGCTCGCGGTCCTCGTACCGCTGTCGGCCGACGACGGTGAGTCGCCCGCCTCGGTGGAGCTGGCCCGCGCGGCCGCCCCCGCGTTCGCCGCCGGGCTCGCCTGGGGCGCCTGGGAGCGCGCGCTGCGCTCCGGGCAGGAGGCGGCGCGGCTCGCCGGGCTCGTCTCCGAAGAGGCCTATTTCCACCACGAGTTGGGGATCCTCGCACTGCTCGAAGGGCAGCTCGACCGGGCCCGCGCCGAGCTGGAGGCCTCCATCGGCCTGCGCGGCGCCCTCGCCGACAAGCGCGGCACGATCGCCGGCCGACGCGCCCTGGCCCTGGTGGCGGACCGTTCCGGCGGGGCGCTGCCCGGTGGCCGCACGGCGGCCGGCGAGGAAGTCCCCGACGCGATGTACGAGGAGTCGCAGTCGCCGCCCGGCGGGGTGCCCGCCGCCTACGCGCAGCCCGAACCGCCCCGCGAGGCCGAGACGTTGGTGAGCCGGCCGACGCCGCCGACGGTGATCGGCGGCGGCAAGGCGCCCACGCGCAGGTCCATCGTCAGCGGCACCCGGCGCAACATGGTGGCGGCCGGCGCGGGCGCGCTGCTCGTCGCGGTGCTGGGCACGGTCGTCACCCTCGGCGCCACGTCCCACAAGGACCAGCCGCCGTCCGACAAGGTCAACACCAACCCGTCGGCCTCGGCGGGGGAGAACGGCGGCGAGCTGGGCGCGGACAAGGCCGAGGGCAGCGGCAAGGGCGGTGCAGGCTCCGGGACCTCCTCGGCGCCGGCCGACCCCGGCAAGGACGGGATCCCGGGCACGGCGGACGACCCGACGCCGTCGTCCTCCGCCGGTCAGCCGTCGGACGACCCGTCCGGCACCAAGTCGCCGGACGCCCCGACGAAGTCCCCGACCAAGAATCCGACGAAGTCACCGACCAAGTCGCCCACGAAGACCCCGACGAAGCCGCCCACGAAGTCGCCGACGCCGCCCGAGACGTCGGAGCCCCCGGAGACCTCGGAGCCCCCGGAGACCTCCGAGCCGCCGACACCCCCGGACACCACCGACACGGCGAGCAGCCCCGTCGTCCCGAGCGTCTCCGACACTGTGATGTAGAGCGCCCCGTAAGGGGCGCGGGGAACTGCGCGAGCAACCACAGAAAAGCCGCGGTCGCGACTGCTCATCAACCGAGCAGACGCGACCGCGGCTTTGTGCCGACCCGGGTCAGAACAAGCGCAGCTTGTCGTCCTCGATGCCCCGCATCGCGTCGTAGTCCAGCACGGTGCACCCGATCCCCCGGTCGGTGGCGAGCACCCGCGCCTGCGGCTTGATCTCCTGCGCCGCGAAAACCCCCCGCACCGGGGCGAGATGCGGATCACGGTTCAGCAGCTCCAGATAGCGCGTGAGCTGCTCCACGCCGTCGATCTCGCCGCGCCGCTTGATCTCGACGGCGACGGTTCCTCCCTCGGCGTCCCGGCACAGGATGTCGACCGGGCCGATCGCCGTCATGTACTCGCGGCGGATCAGCGTGTAGCCCTCGCCGAGGGTTTCGATGCGGTCGGCGAGGAGTTCCTGAAGGTGTGCTTCCACGCCGTCCTTGATGAGACCCGGATCCACACCGAGTTCGTGCGACGAGTCGTGGAGGATCTCCTCCATCGTGATGATCAGTTTTTCGCCCGCTTTGTTGATGACGGTCCAGGTGCCTTCGTCGTCACCCGTGCCCTCCTTCAAGGTGCAGGGCGGCGACATCCAGTTGAGGGGCTTGTAGGCCCGGTCGTCCGCGTGGATGGAGACGCTGCCGTCCGCCTTCACGAGGATGAGGCGGGGGGCCGACGGGAGATGGGCGGTGAGCCTGCCCGCGTAATCCACGGAGCAGCGGGCGATGACGAGACGCATGGTGGGCAACGCTACTCGACTGCCGATGCTCCCCGCACTTCGCCCGCCCGTCGCCCCGTACCGCCTTGTCCGAGGCCTTTCGGGTGCCCCTTTTATTCAGAAGCACCCCGTTCGATATTGGCTGGTTGTGTGCGACCGGTGCGCGGTACGCCCTGTTGCGCTCCGGAAGCGTTGCCTACCGTAGAAGCAGGAGGTCGCGGTGCGCGCACGCTGAGTGTTCGAGGGGCCGCGTGTGCCGGGAACTCCCAGGCCTGTCCGTCAACCCCCGCTCCCTGGGGGTGCGAGAGGAGAACCCATGTCGCTCGACGTCTCACCGGCACTGTTGGAACAGGCCGAGCGAGGCGAGGTTGACGAAGCGGCTTTCGTCGACTGCGTCCGGACCTCCCTGCCTTACGCATGGGAGATGATCAGCTCCCTGGTGGCTCAGCTGAAGGTCGACGGCGGAGACTTCGCCGACAACCAGACGCCGCCGCCGGACGAGCAGGCACGTGGACAGCTGCTGCGTGCGCTCGCGAGTGACGCGATTCGTGGCGCGCTCCAGCGGCACTTCGGTGTCCGGCTCGCGTTCCAGAACTGCCACCGGGTCGCGGTGTTCCCGCTGAACCCGGCGGTGGACGAGACGCTGGCCCGCTTCACCTCGGCCCGCAACCAGCTGCTCAACCAGTCACCGGAGCTGCGTGACTGCTGACGGCTTACGCCTTGGATCGGTTTGCCTGCCGTCCCGTGCGCGGGAGGTGCTTCTGTACGGGCGGCAGGCACCGGACCTCAAGGGCGACTGACGGACGGGATCAGCCGAGCTGCGGCAGAACCTCGGCTCCCAGCCGGCGCACGTTCTCCTCCGTCGCCGCGAGATCCCCCGAACCCTCGACGAGCAGTGCGAAGCGTGTGATGCCGGTGCGCTCCGACGTGGCGGCGAGCCGGTCCGCGCACAACTGCGGGGTGCCGACGGGGTGCAGACGGCACAGCAGCTCCGTGTAGGCGCGCGGATCCCGCATCGAACGTAGGCGTCCGTCCACCGTCACATGTGCGTCCAGCCCCTGTTTCAGCCAGCCTGGCATCGCCTTCAGGAGCGCCTCCGAGGCGTCCGCGGCGCCGTCACCGATCTGGGCGACTCCGGCGGAGACATGGGGCGCGGAGAGGATCTCGTCGGGCGTGCGCCCGGCCTCGCGCGCGCAGCGGCGCCAGAGTGCGACCATCTCCGCCTTGTCCTCGTCGCCGCAGTGCATCCCGAGCAGCATCGGCAGGCCCCGCTCGGCGGCGGTGCGCACGCTCTTCGGTGACGTACAGGCGACGACCACCTCGGGTCCGGCCGGGTCCGTGCCGCCTATCGCCTCGGCGGGGCGGGGCACCACCGGCACCTCGCGGAACGCGAACCGCCCGCTCTCACCCCCCACATGGGACTCCCGCAGCCAGCGCAGCAGCAGGTCGAGCGAGTCCGGGAACCCCGACTCGTACGCCTCCAGACCCGAGCCGAAGACCTCCAGGTCCACCCACGGCCCCCCGCGCCCGACGCCGAGCGAGAAGCGCCCGCCCGAGGTCAGGTGCAGCAGTGCCGCCTGCTCGCCCAGGGCCACCGGGTGCGCCGTGGGCAGCACGCTCACGGCCGTGCCGACCCGCAGGGTGCGGGTGCGGCCGAGCAGCAGCGCGGCCAGGGTGATGGCCGACGGGCAGGTCCCGTACGGCACGAAATGATGTTCGGCGAGCCAGGCCGTGTCCAGGCCCGCCTCCTCGGCGACCTCGGCCGACCGCACCGCACGGTGCAGCGCCTCTCCCTGCCCCTGGCCCGGAAACTGGGCCGCCAGTACAAACGTTCCTACGCGCATCGCGTTTTTGCCTCCTTGGCGCCGACGCGGGCACTCCCCATGCAGGCATTAACGGCTGGCAAGTGCCAAAGACACGGCCTGGCATGAAGATTGACAGATTTTCTGTGCAGCGCCGGTACCGGTGGGGCCGGAGCGGCCCGGTGCGGGCCGTGGTGACGGCCGATCGCCCCAGCTCCGTCGGCGTACGCTGGTCCAAGCCCCCACTTTCGTACCAGCACCCCGTGAGGTGATCCGTGTCCCCGCGTCGCAACCGCCCGAAGACCGGCGGATCGTCCGGCAGCAGCGAGGACGAGGGGCGGCGCTACGGCGGGTTCCAGTCCACGGAGCACTGGCAGGGCGAGGAGTGGAGCGTGCGCCATGTCGCGGGCGCGAGCGCGGTCGGCAAGACCTACCGCTGCCCCGGATGCGACCAGGAGATCGCCTCCGGGGTCGCTCATGTCGTGGCCTGGCCCGAGTACGGCGGTGTGGACGACCGGCGCCACTGGCACAAGGCGTGCTGGAACGCGAAGGACCGCCGCACCACGAAGGTGCAGCGGTCCCGGAACGCGCCGCGCTATTAGGCCGCGCTATGAGGCGGGCATCTCGCTCTACACGTCGCGGCTGTTGAGACTGCCGAACGCGGCGGCGAGGGCGATGCCGGTGACGACGACCATGATCCAGAGCGGGTCCCAGCCGGACGGTCCCGAGCCGCCCGCCACCGAGTTGTCGTAGAGCACGGCGAGCTGGCTCGGGATCGAGTATTCGAGCAGGGCCTGCTGGAGGTCCTTGAGCGACTCCGCGAACATGAACAGCGCGAGGACCAGCGGCAGCAGCACCAGGCCGATCATGATGGTGATCGCGCCCGCCGAGTGCCGGACGAGCGTGCCGAGCGCCAGGCCGAGCAGGCCCAGCAGGGCCACGAACAGGCCGACGCCGACGGTCGACTTGAACCACATGCCGCCGGTCGGTGAGTCCTCGGCGCCCACGATGGCCACCTGGAGCGCGCCGACCAGCCCGGCGATCACCGTGGTCAGCACGAAGACCAGCGAGAAGAACACGATCGCCTTGGCGGCCAGCACCCGGCTGCGGCTGGAGCAGGCCGTCATCGTCGTACGGATCATGCCGGTGCCGTACTCGGACGCGATGGTCAGGACGCCCAGCGTGATCACGCAGATGATGCCGAGCAGCACACCGAAGAAACCGAGGCCCAGCGTCTCGTTGCCGTCCATCGACGAGGTGTCGGCGGAGGCGACGACCGCGGCCGAGGCGAGACCGATGCCGACCATGAGCACGATCATCACGCCGAGCGTCCACATCGTGGAGCGCACCGACTTGATCTTCGTCCACTCCGAGGCGAGCGCGTCACCGAGGTGCGCGCGGCGTACGGGGATGGGGGAGTGGTACGAGGCGCCGGGCGGGGCGTAGGGCGGGGGCGGCGTGCTCATCGGGCGTCGTCCTTCTGCGTCTCGTCCGTCGTGTTCGTGTTGTTCGTCGTGTCCGGCTTGCGCAGGACGGCCGTCGGGTTCGCCGGGACGGGCGCGACCGGGGGAGCGGCGGGCAAGGGCGCCGGGGGCTGCGGGGCGGCGTAGGGGTTCTCGGCCGCGACCGGGGGCTGCTGCGGCGGGCCCTGGGGCGGCGGCGGGGCGTACCAGCCCGGCTGGTCCTGGCCCGGCATCGGCATCGGCGCCTGCGGCGGCACCGCGCCGGGCGCCGGCTGCTGCTGGAGGCCCGCCCGCTGGTCGACCGTGGAGCGGTAGTCGACGGCGCCCTGCGTCATCCGCATGTATGCCTCCTCGAGCGAGGCCTGGTGCGGGGACAGCTCCCACAGCCGGACGTCCGACTCGTGCGCGAGGTCGCTGATCCGCGGGAGCGGCAGGCCCGTCACGCGCAGCGCGCCGTCCGGCTCGGGCAGCACCTGGCCGCCGGCCTCGGTCAGCGCCGTGCTGAGCTTCTCGCGCTGCTCCGGCTCGGTGTCCGGGGTGCGGACGCGGACGAAACCGGCCGAGTTGTGAGCGATGAAGTCCCGGACGCTCATGTCGGCGAGCAGCTGCCCGCGGCCGATCACGATCAGGTGCTCGGCGGTCAGCGCCATCTCGCTCATCAGGTGCGAGGAGACGAAGACCGTACGGCCCTCGGCGGCCAGCGACTTCATCAGGTTCCTGACCCAGAGGATGCCCTCCGGGTCCAGGCCGTTGACCGGCTCGTCGAAGAGCAGCACCTGGGGGTCGCCGAGCAGCGCCGCCGCGATGCCGAGCCGCTGGCCCATGCCGAGCGAGAACCCGTTCGACCGCCGTCTCGCCACCTCCTGGAGGCCCACGACACCGAGCACCTCGTCCACCCGGCGGGCCGGGATGCCGGAGAGCTGGGCCAGGCTCAGCAGATGGCTGCGGGCGGTCCGGCCGCCGTGCACGGCCTTCGCGTCGAGCAGGGCGCCGACCTGGCGCGGAGCGTTCGGCAATTCGTTGTACGGGTGTCCGCCGATGGTCACCCGGCCCTGCGTCGGCTTGTCGAGGCCGAGGATCATCCGCATCGTCGTCGACTTGCCCGAGCCGTTCGGACCCAGGAAGCCGGTCACGGTACCCGGCCGCACCTGGAAGGAAAGGTTGTACACGGCTGTCTTGGCGCCGTAGCGCTTCGTCAGGCCGACTGCCTCGATCATTCTCCGCACCCATCGGAAGGTCTGAACGTTTCTGAAAGGTTCAGGACGTCGGGGCAGACGCCCCCGTAAGGGTTAGGAGCGTATCCGAGCGCTGACGGTTCCGGCCAAGAGTGAGCAAAGGGATGGGCGGGGGCAGGGGGGCTCTGTGCCGGGTGTCCCGGAGGGTGCGGGGTGGATCTTCGAGCGCCGTCGGGGCGGGGGATCGCGGTTCTCTGACGGTTCGCGGTGGCTGGGCGCGCAGTTCCCCGCGCCCCTGAGATGCGCACTGCGTGCGGCATCTCATCGGGGAAGGCTGCGCGCAGCGCATGCCTTCAGGGGCGCGGGGAACTGCGCGAGAAGCGGCCACCGGGCCGCGGACGAAAGACGACCCAGGGCCGCGCCGCTATGCGTCCCGCTTCTTCAGCAGGGCGTAGGCCGCGATCAGGGCCACCGCCACCCAGACCAGCAGGATCGCCAGGCCGCCCCACGGCCCGTACGCGGTGTCGTCGTTGGCCGGGGTGACCACCTGCATGATCCGGGAGCCCGCCTGGTCGGGGAAGTACTGGGCGACCTTCTTCGTCGCCGAGACGCTGCCGAGGATCGGGGAGATCAGGAAGAAGAACGGCATGAGGATGCCCAGCGAGAGCATCGGCGAGCGGAGCAGTGAGGCGACGCCCATGGAGAACATCGCCACCAGCGTCATGTAGACGGCGGCGCCGATCACCGCGCGCAGCACGTTCGGGGCGCCCAGGTCCGTGCTGTGGTCGCCGAGCATCAGCTGGCCGAGGAAGAACGACGCGAAGCTGGTGACCAGCGCGACGGCCAGGACGAGCAGCGAGGCCACCGCGATCTTGCCGAACAGGAACGTGCCGCGCTGCGGGACCGCCGCGAGCGAGGTACGGATCATGCCCGTGCTGTACTCGCTGGCCACGACGAGCACCCCGAACACCACCATCGCCAGCTGCCCGAGGGAGAGCCCGGAGAAGGAGATGAAGGTCGGGTCGAAGGTCAGCTTGCTCTCGGTGGAGAGGTTCTTGAAGTCGTTGTTGGACAGGGCGCTGACGAGCATGCCGAGCCCGGCCGAGACGATGACGGCGAGGCTGAGGGTGAGGGCCGTCGAGTTGACCGACTTGATCTTGGTCCACTCGGATCTGAGGACCTGGGCCGTGGCCATCTCAGGCCCCCTTCCCTTGGTTCTTGTCACGGTTCCAGGACGCGCCCCAGCCCTGTTGCTGGGGCTGCTGCTGCTGCGGTGGCGGCGCCGCCTCGCCCGAGTGCGCGTGGTACTCGACCGACCCGGCGGTCAGCTGCATGAAGGCCTCTTCGAGGGACGCCTGCTGCGGGCTCAGCTCGTGCAGCACCAGCTGGTGGCTCGCGGCCAGCTCGCCGAGCTGCTCGGGGGAGCCGCCGTCGACTTCGAGGGTGCCGTTGCCGGACTCCACGACCGTGATCCCGTTCTCGTGCAGGACGTCGAGGAGCCGTTCGCGCTGGGGCGAGCGCAGCCGCACGAACGACCGCGAGTTCTCCCGGATGAAGTCCGCCATGGACGTGTCGGCGAGCAGCCGGCCCTGCCCGATGACCACCAGGTGCTCCGCGGTGAGCGCCATCTCGCTCATCAGGTGCGAGGAGACGAAGACCGTACGGCCCGAGGCCGCGAGGGACTTCATCAGGTTGCGGATCCAGTGGATGCCCTCGGGGTCGAGCCCGTTCACCGGCTCGTCGAACATCAGGATCTGCGGGTCGCCGAGGAGCGCGCCCGCGATGCCGAGCCGCTGCCCCATGCCGAGCGAGAAGCCCTTCGACTTCTTCTTGGCCACCGAGGTCAGACCGACCGTGTCCAGGACCTCGGACACCCGGCTCTTGGGGATGCCGTTGGACTGGGCGAGGCAGAGCAGATGGTTGTACGCGCTGCGCCCGCCGTGCATCGCCTTCGCGTCGAGGAGCGCGCCGATGAACTTGAGGGGGTCCTTCAGCCGGGCGTACTGATTGCCGTCGATCCGGACCGAGCCCGCGGTGGGGTTGTCGAGCCCGAGCATCATGCGCATGGTCGTCGACTTGCCCGCGCCGTTCGGGCCCAGGAAGCCCGTGACGATGCCTGGCCGGACCTTGAAGGTGAGGTTGTCGACGGCGGTCTTGTCGCCGTAGCGCTTCGTCAGCCCCTCGAGCTCAATCATGGGGCCACGCTAGAACGGCGATAAGCCCCCTGCCACTTGTTTGGGGCAGGGGGCTTACAGCGTTTCGCGAGAGGCGCGGGCTCAGCGGGACTGCTGAGCCGGAACCCCACGGGAAATGGGCTCGTCCTCGACCGGCGCACCGGCGGCGGCGACCGCCGCACCGGTGAGGGTGGCCAGCATCTCGCGCACGTTCGTCAGCTGCGCGTTGATCGAGTCGCGGCGGTTGGTGAGCGCCGCCAGCTCGCGCTCGGATTCCGAGCGGATGCGGTCGGCCTTGGCGTTCGCGTCGGCCACGATGTCCTCGGCCTGGCGCTGAGCCGTCTCCACCGTCTGGCGGGCGCGGCGCTCGGCGTCCGTGCGCAGCTTCTCGGCCTCCAGGCGGAGCTGCTCCGCGCGGTGCTCGATCTCCGCGAGGCGCTTCTCGGCCTTGGCCTGACGCGAGGCCAGGTCGCGCTCCGACTGCTCGCGGCGCTTGGCCAGGTTCGTCTCGAAGTCCGCGGCGGCCTGGGCGGCCTTGGCGCGGGTCTCCTCGAAGAGGGCGTCCGCCTCCTCGCGCTTGGACTGCGCGTCCTTCTGCGCCTCGGAGCGCAGCGTGGACGCCTCGCCCTTGGCCTTCTCGACGATCCGGACGCCCTCGTCCTCGGCCTTGGACTTGCGCTCGGCCGCGAACGACTCCGCGTCGTTGCGCACCTGCTGGGCCGCCGACTCGGCGAGCTCGCGGTGCTGCTCGGCGGCTCGGCGGGCCTCCTCGCGCAGGTCCTTGGCCTCCTCCTCGGCGAGGCGGAGGATCTTCTCGACGCGCGCGCCGAGGCCGGCGTACGACGGCTCCGCGTCGTTCACCTGGGCCTGGGCGTTCTGCGTCTCGAGGTGGAGTTCCTCGATGCGCTTTTCCAGAGCAGTGATGCGAGCGAGAGCGCTGTCACGGTCGGAGACGAGCTTGGAGATTCGTTCGTCCACCTGAGCGCGGTCGTACCCACGCCGCACAAGCTCGAAGCCGTAGGGGGAAGTGTCGCTCATGGGGTTCCTGTCGAATGAGACCGGTGAGGTGATAGAGGGAATCCTAGGGGTCAAAGCGGCGTGTCATCGAGCAGATGCCTGTTTGATCTGGAGAATGACACCCCTTTTGAGTGGCGTAGTGGCGGAGCACTTGCCAGGAGAAGGGCCGAACGGCCTCATCAAGCACGGTACTTGGTCTCCTGGCTAGTCCTCTGCCCCCTTGCCACCCGATCGGGTAGCCCCCGCCGCGGCACCGGCCTTGACGCCGCCGTCCTTGCCCGGGCCGGACGGAGTCTCAAAAGACTCCAACGCCTCCAACACGTCCTGGACACGGGAGATTTCGGCGTTGATGTCCTCGCGGCGTCTGACCAGGACATCCAGATCGCGCTGACCCTTCTCGATCATGGCCGTCGACTCCTCCTCGGCGTCGGCCCTGATCTTCTCCGCCTCGCGCGTCAGCTCGGCCTTCTTCTGCTCGGCCTCCTTGAGCAGTCCCTCGGCCTTCTTGACGGCGGCGATCCGGACCTTGCCGGCCTCCGAATTGGCGTCGTTGAGAATGTCCTTGGACTTGGCCGTGGCCTCGGTGAGCTGCTCCTCGGCGGCCTTGACCAGGGCGTCGCAGCGCTCGCCCGCGTTCTTCATCGCCTCCGCGGACTCGCGGCGCGCACGCTCGTGCAGCTCCTCGATCTCGCCCGTGATGCGGTCGCGCAGCTCCTCGGCCCGCTCCCTTATCTGCGTGGCGTCCCGGCGGGCCCCGACGAGGAGTTCGTCCGCGTCGGTCCGGGCCTTCTCCACCGTCGTATTGCCCTGGACGGTCGCCTCGGCCATCAGCCGCTCGGCCTCCGTGCGGGCCGCGCCGACCATCGTGTCGGCCTGCGCCTCGGCGTCGGCGGTCGTCTTCTGCGCCGACTCCTGCGCCTCGCGCGTCAGCTTGTCGGCCTCGACCGCGGACTCCGTGATGAGCGTGTCGACCTGCTCGGCGGCCTCCGTACGGCGCTTGTTCGCGTCCTTGCGGGCCTCGTCCAGGGTGCGCTCCGCCTCGTCCCGCGCGGCGCTCGTGACGCGCTCCGCCTCCTGGGCCGCCTCGGCCTTGACGCGCTCGGACTCGGTACGGATCCGCTCCGCGTGCTGCTGCGCCGAACCGACCGTCTCCGCGGCCTCGGCGCGCAGCCGCTCCGCGTCGCCCGACGCGTCCGCGATCAGCTTCTCGGCCTTGGCGACGGACTCGGTGCGCAGCCGCTCGGCCTCCGTGGTGGCGTCACCGACCCGCTTCTCGGCCGCCGCGGCGGACTCCGCGCCGACCCGCTCCGCCTCGGCGTTCGTCTCCGCCGTCAGCCGCTCGGCCTCGGTACGCGCCTCGCCGATCAGGGTGTCGGCCTGGGTGGCGGCGTCCGACCTGATGCGGTTGGCGTCCTCGCGGGCCTCGGCGCGGGTGCGCGAGGCGTCCTGGTCGGCGCCCGAACGCAGGTCGGAGACCTCGGTGCGGACCCGCTGGGCGTGCTCGGCGGCCTCGCTCCGCAGCCGCTCGGACTCGGCGATCGCCTCCGAGACGGTGTGCTCCGCCAGCGACTTGGCGGCCTCCGCCTCGGTGGTCGCCTCGGAGCGCAGCCGGTTCGCGTCCTCGGCGGCCCGCTCGCGCTCCGCGTACGCGTCGGAGCGGACCCGGTCGGCCTCCTCCTGCGCCTCCTGCTTCGTACGGTCGGCCGCGTGCTCGGCGGCCGAGCGCAGACCGGTGATCTCCTCCTGGGCCTGCTCCTGGAGCCCGGACACGGAGTCGCGTACCTGCTGCGCGGTCTGCTCGGCGCCGGAGACCAGCTCGGTGGCCCGCCGGTCCGCCTCCTCGACCAGCCGGGTGGCCTCGGTCTGCGCCTCCTCGACCCGGGCGCGGGCGACGGCGAGCAGCTCCTCGCTCTGCTCGCGGGCCCGCTCACGCTCCTGGTCGGCCTCCTGGCGGGCGCTGCCGAGCGTCTCCTCGGCCTCGCGGCGCCTGCGAGCGGCCTCCTCGGTCGCGGCGGCCAGCGTCTCGGCGGCCTCGGTGGAGATCCGCTCGGCGGCGGTCTGCGCCTCGGCGCGCAGCCGGGCGGCGGACTCCTGGGCCTCGGTCTTGAGCCGCTCGGCCTCGGCGGCGGCCTCGGACCGCAGCCGTACGGCGATGTTCTCCGCCTCGGAGCGGGTCGTCGAGGCGTCGGCGGCGGCCTCGGTGCGCAGTCGCTCGGCCTCCGTCTCGGCCTGCGCCTGCAACGTACGGACGCGCTCGGCGGCCTCGGAGCGCAGCCGGTCGCCCTCGTCGGCCGCCTCGCGGCGCTGCCGCTCGGCCTCCGCGCGGGCGTCCGTCAGCGTCGTCTCCGACGCCGTGAGGCGCTCCTCGGCCTCGGTGTGCAGCCGGGTCAGCTCGCGGGCCGCCTCGTCCTGCCGGTTCCTTATGGCGTCTTCGGTCTCGTCCTTGAGGGCCTGCGCGGCGCGCTCCGCCTCCGCGCGGGTCGCCTCGGCCTGCTCGTCGGCCTCGCCGCGCAGCCGCTCGGCCTCCGCGCGGGTCCGCTCCAGCGTCTCCTCGGCCTGCTTGCGCAGGCCCGTGGCGCGCTCGATGGCCTCGGTGCGCACCCGCTCGGACTCGGTCGTCGCGGCGCCCCGCAGCTCGTCCGCGTCGGTCCGCGCCTTGGCGAGGAGCTGCTCGGCGGTGCCGGCCGCCTCCTCGACCTTCTGGACGGCCTCGCGGCGGGCCTCGGCCCGGATCCGCTCGCCCTCCTCGACGGCCTCGGCCCGCAGCTGCTCGGCCTCGCCGCGCAGCCGGCGGGCCTCCTCCTGGAGCTCGACCGTCTTGGCCCGGTACTCCTTGGTGTCGTCCTTGGCCGCACCCTTGAGCTGCTCGGAGATGTCGTGCGCCTCGGCGCGCAGCCGGTCCGCCTCGGCCTCGGCCTCGGTGCGGATCCGCTCGGCCTCCTCGGTGGCGGCCTTCGTCGTCGACTTGGCCTCCTCGGAGGCCTTGTTGAGCACGTCCTCGGCGGTGCGGGCGGCCTTCGCCAGCTCGCCCGCGGTCTCCTCCGCGGTGACCGTACGGGCCTTCTCCTTGGCCTGCGCGATCAGCTGCTCGGCCTCGGCCTTGGCGTCGGCGACGACCTGCTCGGCCTCCGACTTGGTGCTCTCCGCCTCTTTGGTGGCCTCCTGGACGAGACGGGCCACCTGCTCCTTCGCGGTCCGCGTGCGCTGCTCGTTGGCGGACTCGGCGCTCGCGAGCTGCTTGGCGGCGGCGTCCTTGGCCTCCGTGAGGACCTTGTCGGCCTCGGCGCGGGCCTCGCGCAGCGCGGTGTCCGCCTCGGCGATCCGCTGCTCGGCGGCGCGGCTCAGCTCACCGGCCTGGCGGCGTGCGGCGTCCGACTCGGCGGTCGTGCTCGTGCGCAGCTGCTCGGCGTGGTCGGTGGCCTCCTGGGCCTGCGTCGACGCCGCGTTGAGCAGGCGCTCGGCGTCCTGGCGGGCGCGGGCCAGGAGCGCCTGGGCCTCGGCGCGCGCGGTCTCCGCCTCGCCGGTCAGCCGGCGGCCGGCCTCGGCGGCGACCCGCTCGGCCTCGGCGCGGGCGGCCGAGAGCGACTGGTCGGCCTCGGCGCGGGACTCGTCGAGCAGCCGGCGGGCCTGCTGCTCGGTGCGGGCCCGCAGCTGCTCGGCCCACTGCACGTTCTCGTTGACGTGGGTCTCGACCGTGCGGCGGCGCTCGGCCAGCTCCTGGTCGAGCTGCTGCCTGCGGTTGACCGCCTCGGTGTGCAGCTCGGACTGGAGCCGGGCCTGCTGCTCGGCGTGCTCCTGGAGGATGCGCTGCGTCTGCGCGCGGGCGTCGCGCAGCTCGCGCTCGGCGTCGGCGCGCAGCTGCTCGGCCTGGATCTGGGCATTACGGAGCAGCTGCTCGGCCTGATAGCCGATGTCCGCCCCGTCATAGGCAGGCCGGGACGCGAGGCTGCGGCGCGCCTCGTGCAGCTTGGCGCGCAACACCTCCACCTGGTAGCCCAGGTCCTCGGCGTGCTGGACGGCCTTCTCCCGCTCGGTCTTCAGCCGCTCCATCTCGGCTTCGAACCGCGAGAGATGGTCGGTCTCAGCCGGCCGCCGGCCGTCCTGGCTCTCGTAGCCCCGCACTGCGCGGTCCCATCCGTCCCCTGGTCGCAAGTTCTTCCTTACGAGCTCCGTCCATACGCCGAACGGGGCCCCCGGGGAATGGTGTCAGATCGACAAGGAGTACGCAGTCGGCGCTCGAGGCCCACATGTTCCGGCCTTTCTGCCCCGACCCTCGTCCCCCGATACCCGGACCCCGGCCCACGACCGTCCGCTGGTTGCGGCAGTCGCTCCCCAACCCTACCGGCCCGAGTATGCGGAGGTCAGTGGTCGGCCGACTCCTGAGGGGCTGAGGTGACGAGTTCCGTCAGTACGCCGTGACAGTCCTTGGGGTGCAGGAACGTGATGCGCGACCCCATCGAACCCCGCCGCGGCTCGTCGTACAGGACGCGTACGCCCTTGTCCCTGATGGCGTCGGCGTCGGCGTCGACGTCGGCCGTACCGAAAGCGATGTGGTGCACGCCCTCACCGTTCTTGGCCAGCCACTTGCCCACCGCGGAGTCCTCGCGGGTCGGTTCCAGGAGCTGGAGGTAGGAGGCTCCGCCGTCTCCGGTCTCATTGATCTTGAGCATGGCCTCGCGCACGCCCTGCTCCTCGTTGACCTCGGTGTGGAACACCTCGAAGCCGTACGTGGCCCGGTAGAACTCGACGGTCGCGTCCAGGTCGTGGCAGGCGATCCCGATGTGGTCGATTCGCGTCAGCATGGGTCAAGTGCAGCGCGGTCCGTGGTGGTTACGCAACGTGCGCGCGATCACATTCACTGGCCGGTGACGGGCGGCGTACCGCTCAGTACATTCGAGTAAACCCTCGTTCACTCCTCATCTCCCAAGGGGCCGTGCCTCATGTCTGGAACGACCGGTACCACCTCAGTGATCGTCGCGGGCGCCCGGACGCCCATGGGCCGTCTGCTGGGGTCCCTCAAGTCCTTCTCCGGAGCCGATCTGGGCGGCTTCGCGATCAAGGCCGCCATCGACCGTGCGGGAATCGGTGGCGACCAGGTGCAGTACGTGATCATGGGGCAGGTGCTCCAGGCCGGGGCGGGGCAGATCCCGGCCCGCCAGGCCGCCGTCAAGGCGGGCATCCCCATGAACGTCCCGGCGCTCACCATCAACAAGGTGTGCCTGTCGGGCCTCGACGCCATCGCGCTCGCCGACCAGCTGATCCGCGCGGGTGAGTTCGACATCGTGGTCGCGGGCGGCCAGGAGTCCATGACGAACGCCCCGCACCTGCTGCCGAAGTCCCGTGAGGGCTACAAGTACGGCGCGGTCGAGATGCTCGACGCGATGGCCCACGACGGCCTCACCGACTCCTTCGAGAACATCCCCATGGGCGCCTCGACGGAGAAGCACAACACCCGGCTCGGCATCGCCCGTCCCGAGCAGGACGAGGTGGCCGCCCTCTCGCACCAGCGGGCCGCCGCCGCGCAGAAGAACGGCCTGTACGAGGCCGAGATCACGCCCGTCGAGATCCCGCAGCGCAAGGGCGACCCGGTCCTGTTCAGCAAGGACGAGGGCATCCGCGCCGAGACCACCGCGGAGTCCCTCGGCAAGCTGCGTCCCGCCTTCGCCAAGGACGGCACGATCACGGCCGGCACCTCGTCGCAGATCTCGGACGGCGCCGCGGCGGTCGTCGTCATGAGCAAGGCCAAGGCCGAGGAGCTGGGCCTGGACTGGATCGCGGAGATCGGCGCGCACGGCAACGTGGCGGGTCCGGACAACTCGCTCCAGTCGCAGCCGTCGAACGCGATCCAGCACGCCCTCAAGAAGGAGGGCCTCGGCGTCGCGGATCTTGATCTGATCGAGATCAACGAGGCGTTCGCGGCCGTCGCGGTGCAGTCAATGAAGGACCTCGGCGTGTCCTCGGAAAGGGTGAACGTCAACGGCGGTGCCATTGCCCTGGGTCACCCGATCGGGATGTCCGGCGCCCGCATCGTGCTGCACCTCGCCCTCGAACTGAAGCGGCGCGGCGGCGGGGTCGGCGCGGCCGCGCTCTGCGGCGGCGGCGGTCAGGGTGACGCGCTCGTGCTGCGGGTACCCAAGGCGTAACCGGTTCGGTGCACCGGTTCTTGGTAAGGGTCTGACGGAACGGAGCTGTGATGCAGGACGTCCCCACGCTGGTCGCCCAGGCGAGAGAGGGCAGGCCGCGGGCCGTGGCCCGGCTGATCTCGCTGGTGGAGGGGGCGTCCCCGCAGCTGCGCGAGGTCATGGCCGCCCTCGCCCCGCTGACGGGGAACGCGTACGTGGTCGGGCTCACCGGGTCGCCGGGGGTCGGCAAGTCGACCTCCACGTCGGCTCTGGTGAGCGCCTACCGGCGGGCCGGGAAGCGGGTCGGGGTCCTCGCCGTGGACCCGTCGTCGCCGTTCAGCGGGGGCGCGCTGCTCGGTGACCGGGTGCGGATGTCGGAGCACGCCTCCGATCCCGGGGTCTACATCCGCTCCATGGCCACCCGCGGGCATCTGGGCGGGCTCGCGTGGGCCGCGCCGCAGGCCATCCGGGTACTCGACGCCGCCGGATGCGATGTCGTCCTCGTCGAGACCGTGGGCGTCGGGCAGTCCGAGGTGGAGATCGCCTCGCAGGCCGATACGAGCGTGGTGCTGCTCGCGCCCGGAATGGGCGACGGGATCCAGGCCGCCAAGGCCGGGATCCTGGAGATCGGTGACGTGTACGTCGTCAACAAGGCCGACCGGGACGGGGCCGACGCCACCGCCCGGGAGCTGAACCACATGCTGGGGCTCGGGGAGTCCCGGGCCGCCGGGGACTGGCGGCCGCCCATCGTGAAGACCGTCGCGGCGCGGGGCGAGGGCATCGACGAGGTGGTCGAGGCGCTGGAGAAGCACCGGGCGTGGATGGAGGAGCGCGGGGTGCTCTCCGAGCGGCGGGCGGCGCGTGCGTCCCGCGAGGTCGAGACCATCGCGGTGACCGCCCTGCGCGAGCGGATCGGCGACCTTTCGGGCGACCGCCGCCTCGGCGCCCTCGCCGAACGCATCGTCTCCGGCGACCTCGACCCGTACCGGGCCGCCGACGAACTGGTCGAGGGCCTGACCCAGGGCGGTTGAGCGCGCAGTTCCCCGCGCCCCTGGAGCGTGCGCTTCGCGCTGCTCTTCCTTGTGGTCGGGTGCCGGTCTCGTCGTGGCTGGTCGCGCAGTTCCCCGCGCCCCTGAAAGGCCTGCGGCCTTCAGGGGAGGCGGCGCGAAGCGCCTGCCTCAGGGGCGCGGGGAA
>NZ_JBHVIX010000033.1:80004-93234 GCF_042799415.1 Streptomyces sp. NPDC057694 | reverse complement strand
ACAACACCGAAGCCGCCAAGCACGCCGTCCTCCTCGCCGTCGCCAGCCTCAAGGACGCCCTCACCACCAACTAACCACCCCGCGGCCCCACACCCACCACCGCCGTGCTCGGAAGAGGCGTTCCCACCCGTCCACGGACCGGAGCGCCACGCACCGTGCTGGCGTGCACAACGCCGGTCGTCTCGTGCGCAACGCGCCCGCCGTTCCCGCGCACGAGATGCCCCCGCGCGCTGCTCATCCACCCCCACCAGGTCGCGCATCCACAGGAGTTGGAGAGACTTCATGCTTGCACCGCTTCATTCCCGCCCGGCCGAGGACGAGGCCGGATTCCGGCCTTCCCGTCGCAATCTGCTGCGCACCGCCGCCGTCGCCGGCCTGGCGACCGCCGTGCCGACGGTCCTCGGTACGGACCTGGCGGCCGCTGACACCGGCGCCGTCGGCCCGCTGCAACTGCCCAAGGCGACCTCCAGGATCACTCCGCTGAACCTGCACGTTCCCGAGGCCCTGCTGAAGGACCTGCGCGAGCGTCTGGCCCACGTCCGTCTGCCGGAGCGGGAGACCGTCACCGACAACTCCCAGGGCGTCCAGCTCGACAAGCTGACCAGCCTGCTCCACTACTGGCGCACCCAGTACGACTGGCGCCGCTTCGAGCGGCAGATCAACGCGCTGGGCCAGTACCGCACGCAGATCGACGGCCTGGGTATCCACTTCCTGCACGTCCGTTCCCGGCACGCGAACGCAACGCCCATCATCCTCACCCACGGCTGGCCGGGCTCCTTCGTGGAGTTCGTGAAAGCGATCGGTCCGCTGACCGACCCCACGGCCCACGGCGGCACCGCCAAGGACGCCTTCCACGTGGTCGTCCCCTCCGTGCCCGGCTTCGGCTTCTCGGACCGGCCCGACGCCACCGGCTGGACCACCGCCCGCATCGCGAAGGCCTGGGCCACCCTCATGGAACGCCTCGGGTACACGCACTACATCGCGCAGGGCGGCGACTGGGGCGGCGGCATCACCACCCAGCTGGGCAAGCTGCGCCCCAAGGGTCTGCTGGGCGTCGAGCTGAACTTCCCCGAGTACACGTTCAGCCCGCCG
Source organism: Streptomyces sp. NPDC057694 (assembly GCF_042799415.1). Taxonomy (NCBI): domain Bacteria; kingdom Bacillati; phylum Actinomycetota; class Actinomycetes; order Kitasatosporales; family Streptomycetaceae; genus Streptomyces; species Streptomyces sp. NPDC057694. The sequence continues at coordinate 92,142 of NZ_JBHVIX010000033.1, read as the reverse complement.
GTGACCGACACCGTCACCCCCGCGGAGCAGACGGCACTGAACCAGATCCAGACCTTCTCCAGCCAGCTCTCGGGATACTTCTCGGAGCAGTCGACCCGTCCGCAGACCATCGGCTACGCCCTCGCCGACTCCCCGTCCGGGCAGGCCGCCTGGATCTTCGAGAAGTTCCTCGACTGGACGGACAACACCGGCCGGCCGGGCGGCGTCCTGTCGAAGGACGACATGCTGGACAACATCACGCTGTACTGGCTGACCGACACCGCGGCCTCCTCCGCCCGCCTGTACTGGCAGAACTACGGCGCCTCCGAGCTGACCAAGCTCGACCTGCCGGTCGGCCTGAGCGTGTTCCCGCACGAACTGGTCCGCAGCCCCAAGATCTGGGCCGAGCGGGCCTACAGCGACCTGGTCTACTACAACGACCAGATCCCTTACGGCGGCCACTTCGCGGCGTTCGAGCAGCCCCAGCTGTTCGCCCAGGAGATCAGGAAGTTCGCTCAGCTGGTGAAGTGAGCAGGTCTCAGTGCGGCGACGGTGGACATGATGACATGTCTACCGTCGCCGCATTCGTGGCACCCACAGCGCGGCCAAGAACAATGGCCACCTGGTTGACAGGCCATCCTTCTGAGTTCGCGTGCTGGGAACCACCGGCTCCGGCTCCGTGGTCGGCCAGGATCGGCCTGACCACGGCGCGGGGGCTGCCCCGCCGAGCCCGGCCCGCATCAGCCTTCTCGTAGGGTGTGTTCATGAATTATTCATCCCGCTGGCTCAGCCCGGTCGAGGAGCGGGCGTGGCGCGGCACACTGCGGATGCACGACCTCCTGGTGAACCAGGCAGGCCGGACCCTGCAGAGCAGGTTCGGCCTGTCCGCGACCGACTACTCCGTGCTGGCCGAGCTGACCCGCACACCCAGCGGCCGACTGCGCATCCTCGAACTCGCCAAGGTGCTCGGCTGGGAGAAGAGCAGGGTGTCTCATCACATCGCCCGCATGACCAAACGCGGCCTCACCGACCGCGAGGAATGCGCCGACGACGGCCGCGGGGCCTACGTCATCGTCACCCCCGCCGGCCGCGAAGCCATCACCAGCGCCGCACCCCAGCACGTCGAGGACGTCCGACGGCTCTTCCTCGACCACCTCTCCCCCGGCCAGATCGCCCTCCTCGCCGAAATCACCGACACCGTCATCGAAAAGATCGACACCTGACCGATGCCCTGCCCAGGGGCGTAGCCTCACGCCTTCTGCTTCCCCCCACAGCGATCCTGACCTGCCGCGTCGCTGCTTCCCGACTTGGCTGCGTCGAGCGAGAGATCGGGCCCCGTGGGCAGCATGTCGAGGAGCGGCGAGGGGACCTTGCGCGCGTGGCCGAGGTCATAGCCCAGGGCTGTCGCGGCGGCCTCGGATGTCACGCGGTACTTCTCTCCGGTGTCGGTGACCAGGTAGGTGGTCGTCCCCACGTCGGCGCCGGCACTGCCCAGAGCTCGTACGAGCCCACCGCCATTGGCGGACACGGACACGGCATCCACCTTCAGGCAGGGCGCGGCGAGCGAGCGGCGGGGAGCTGCGGCCAGCTCGGCCACGTCGTCGTCGGGCACCGTCACCAGGTCGATGCCGGTTCCCGCGTCGCCGTGCGGGGTCAACCGCACGCACAGGTCGTCGTCGTCGGCCACGCCCGTGAGCCGTGGCGGCGCGGTCGGTAGCGCGCTCCCCACCTTCGCGACGGTGGCACTCTCGCCGGCTGACGTCTTGGGTGCCAGCGCCTGGTCGACCGTGTCCGAGGAGAGCTGTACAGCTGTGGGCAACTTACCCGCGTACGCCTTCTCCCGGGTGGAAGGGGCACCCAGGGCCAGCGCCGCCTGCGTGGTGGTGAGGGGGGTGAGCCCTGAGCGCAGCAGCAGGTAGTACTGCTGGTCGGAGCCGGGCGTACGAACGGTGAAGACCTGGCCCACGCGGGTGTGGACGCCGCCCAGGTCGGGCCCCGCCTTACCCTGCCCGCTCACCTGGGGCGGGGCGAGATCGGCGCCGGCCGGTACCGAGTCGAGGAAAGCCGCGGAGACCGGCAGGGGGGTGCCGGCTCCGTAGCCGAGAGCGGTGGCGGCTGCCTGTGCGTTGGGCAGCCGGAAGCGGGTGCCGTGCGACACCAGGTACAGGTCGGAGTGTGCCTCCCGCACCAGAATGCCGTCCGTCACCGAGGCATGGGACAGCTTGGAGTCGATCACCAACGTGGTGACACCGCGCCGTTCGCCCGATTCCGTCGCCTGGGTTCCCGTGCACACCTCCCACACCCCGGACGAGGTGGTGTCGGGCAGGTCGTAGGGGGCGCCTTCGATACCGACCGGGTCACCGTGCGGGGTGCCGCGCAGCGACGCCGCGGAGACCACGTCCGTCTTCAGGCCCGCGCCGGCCAGCAGCCGCGCCGAGGTGTAGTTGCGTACGGGGGACAGCTTGTCGCCGTCGAAGAGATAGCGGTTGCCGGTCTCCTTCTCCACCACCAGGGTCTGGCCGTCGCGCCAGCCGACGGCCCCGCCGGGGCTGATGAGACCGAAGACCAGGGCGCCGACGCCGAGGACGGCCGCGAAAACAGCACCCAGCGCGACGCCCTTGTCCGTGCGGCGGGTCGGTGGTTCGGGGGCGTCGGGATCGGCGCGCAGCAGGCCGCTGGTCAGCCGGGAGACGACGAAGCGGTGGGCCTGGACCTGGTCTCGCCGGTTCTGCATGGGGGTAACTCCTCATTCACCGCTCAGCCGTTGGCCGAGCGGAGCGTCTGGTACACGTCGAGGCACCACAGGGCGGCGGGCAGCAACGCGAAGGCCGTGACGGACTGGAGGAGGTCCCCGGCCCGTCCCCAGTGCGGCAGCAGCCGGCGGCCCGGCACCGTCCACGAGGCGATGGCCAGTCCCGCCGCGGCCGACAGGAGCGCCGCCGAGACCGCCAGCCGGTTGCCCGCGTCCCGGCTCGCGGCCAGTTCGACGGCGGCCAGCAGCGGTCCCAGAAGGGCTGGTACGGCCAGCGCGAGCCGCTGCCAGGAGGTCCCCAGGCTTCGGCTGTGCAGGGCCAGGAGCAGCGCCAGCAGTGCGCACGTCACGAGCTGCGGCGGTTCGGGCCGACGGGCCAGTCCGGCCATGCACAGGGCGCAGACGGCGCCCGCACTCACGGAGAAGCCGGTCATCCAGCGGTCCGTGGCCGCGGCGCGTGCGGCGATCTCCTCACCGGGGTAGGGCTCGATGCCTTCCTGGAGCTGCTCGGGAGTGGTGGGCAGCGGAGGCAGCCGCAGTCCCGACAAGGAGAAGGACAGCCGGGGCACGAAGGACCCGAAGACGACCACGACCACCGCCACACCGCCCGCCGCGGCGGAGAACGGCACATCCAGGGCGATCATCAGTGTCCCGCCGACGACCCCGGCGACGCACAGGACGGCGGCGGCGGCGAAGACGACGGCGTAGCCGGCCACGACGGTCAGGGCCAGGGCGGCGCCGACGCCCGCCAGCGCCGACCCGGCCAGCAGCTGGGCGCCGGTCCGGGTGTGGGACGCCGGGTCGCTGCCGGGGTCACCCGCCCCCGTCAGCAGGACACCGGTCAGCCCCAGCAGAAGACAGGACGTCAGTCCCAGCAGAACGCCGCCGGGCGGATCGTCCAGGACTCGTGCCGCAGCTCCCGCGCCCGCCAGCGCCAGCAGCGCGGCGCCGGACGCCAGCGCGACCCGGGACGCCGTGTCGCCGGGCAGCAGCAGAACGACCGCGCAGGCCAGCAGCGCGGCCACCGTCATCATGCGCAGGGTCCAGCGGGCCGCCCCGGGTGTCCAGGGGTGCGGCAGCTCGCGGACCGTGGCCGACACGGCGTCGACGAGGTTGTCGAACCGGACGGCGGGCAGCGCCTCGTACGCCGGGCGCAGCAGCAGCGACTCGCCGTCGCGCAGGTCGTGCGTGTCGGGGGTGCCCTCCGGGTCCAGTGGTTCGCCGCCGATGCGCTGGAGCACCCAGCCGCCGTGCTCCAGACCTTCTTCCTCCAGCTGCTCGCCGGCCTGGCCGACGACGACGGGCAGCAGGTCCGCGAGCGGGATGTCGGACGGGAGGGTCAGATCGAGGATCTTCTCCGGCGCCCGGATCCTCACACGGCACACCCCCGCGAGAGTTCCTTCACTCATTTACGCTCACACCTCTCCGCCGGCCGATCATGTGAACGGGTGTATGCGGTGCCATTGTTGGCGACCTCGGTGATGCCCGATAGTCTCACAGGTATTGCTCCACAGGCTCCGGGGTCTCATACGTATCCCACACACCGGCTTGTGGTCTCCTGCTCCACGCAAAGGACTCTCTGTTGAGCGTCGTCTTCTTCCGCAGGCCGGCCCGGCGCCGAGAACCCGACATGCCCACCGGCGATTTGGTGCTCCAGGAGCCGCCGGTGCTGTCCGAGCAGGTGCCGGGCAGCGGCGGAAGCATGCTGACGGTTCTTCCGATGGTCATGATGTCTGGCGCCATGGTGCTGCTGTACGTGCGCCCGGGACAGGCGTCCAGCCCGATGACGTTCGTGGTGGTCGGGGTCATGGCGGTGGCGATGGTGCTGATGCTGTTCGGGCAGGTGATGCGCAGTGGTGTGGAGCGGCGGCAGAAGCTGAAGGGGGCCCGTCGGGACTATCTGCGCTACCTCGGCGGACAGCGGCGAAAGGTCAGGGCCGCGGTGTCCGACCAGCAGAGCGCACTGGCGTGGCGGCATCCGGAACCTTCGGCCCTGTGGGCGCAGGCCCGCACCACCCGGCTGTGGGAACGCCGCCCGTCCGACGCGGACTTCGCCGAGGTGCGACTCGCTGTCGGCGAGCAGCGTCTGGGCATGCGGCTGAGCACCAGTTCCACCAAGCCCGTCGAGGATCTCGACCCGTTGACCGCGCACGCTCTGCGCGCTTTCGTCAACGCCTACTCGACCATTCCGGAACAGCCCATCGCGATCTTCCTGCCGGCCTGGGCCCGCGTGCTGTTGCGCGGTGAGCGGGCGGAGCTGCTGGAGACCGTGCGGGCCGTCATCGCTCAGCTGGCGGTCGCGCACTCCCCGCAGGAGCTGACGATCGCCTTCTGTGTCTCCGCCGAGAACGCGGCGGAGTGGGACTGGGCGAAATGGCTGCCGCACGCCCACCACCGGGAGGAGACCGACGGGACGGGTCCGGTACGGCTGTTCGCCTCGGCCGCGGCGGAGCTGGAGGCCCTGCTGGGCGAGGAGTTCACCGACCGGCCGCCCTTCGAGGCCGGCGCCCGTGCCAGCCGCGACGAGCCGTACACCGTGATCGTCGTCGACGGCGGACAGGTGCCCTCCGGTCATCGGTTCGGCCGGGCGGGCGTCCACAACACCGTGGTGCTCGACGTCAGCGGCGAACTGGCCTGGCGGCCGGGCCGCACCACCCTGCGCCTGCACGCGGAGGACGGCGAGGTGCAGCTGGTGCGCACCGACCGCAGCCGCAAGGAGTCGCTGACCGCTCTGGGCCGCGCCGACCGGCTCGGCCCGGCCACCGCGCGGGCGCTGGCGGCCGTGCTGGCCCCGATGCGCACCGGCGCGACCGTGGAGGCGGCCCAGCCGTTCGCCACTGATGTGGAACTCACCACCCTGCTGGGCATCCCCGACCTGTACCGGCACGATCCGAAGACGTACTGGGAGCGGCGCGGCGCCTCCGCCGGGCAGCGGCTGCGCGTACCGATCGCGGTCGGTGGCGACGGACATCCGGTGGCGCTGGACATCAAGGAGTCGGCGGAGGGCGGCATGGGGCCGCACGGCATGCTCATCGGCGCCACCGGCTCCGGCAAGAGCGAGCTGCTGCGCACCCTGGTGCTGGCGCTGGCCCTCAGCCATTCCTCAGAGGTCCTGAACTTCGTGCTGGTGGACTTCAAGGGCGGTGCGACGTTCCTCGGCCTGGACCAGCTGCCGCACACATCGGCGGTGATCACCAACCTGGCGGAGGAGGCCGGGCTGGTCTCCCGGATGCAGGACGCCCTGCACGGTGAGCTGATACGCCGTCAGGAGCTGCTGCGCTCGGCCGGCAACTACACCTCTGCGCTGGAGTACGAGAAGGCCCGGGCTGCCGGTGCCCCGCTGGCGCCGCTGCCCAGCCTGTTCGTGGTGGTCGACGAGTTCAGCGAACTGCTTTCGGCACACCGCGAGTTCATGGAACTGTTCGTGATGATCGGCAGGTTGGGCCGCTCGCTCGGCGTGCATCTGCTGCTGGCCTCGCAGCGTCTGGACGAGGGCCGGATGCACCATCTGGAGAGTCATCTGTCGTACCGGATCGGTCTGCGTACCTTCTCGGCGATGGAGAGCCGGGGTGTGCTGGGCGTGCCGGACGCGTATGAGCTTCCCTCGCAGCCCGGCGCCGGGTTCCTCAAGAGCGGCATGGAGCCGCTGACCCGGTTCCGTGCCGCGTACGTCTCCGGCGGCTACCGCCGGCGTTCCGGCGCGCTCGCCCAGGCACGGGTCGCCAGCCAGGTGATGGCGTGGGGCACCGAGCGGGTGACCGAACGCGCCGTGACACCCAGCCCGGTGCAGGAACCTCCGGCCGGTGCGGAGAGCGAGGAGGAAGCCCCTTCGCTGCTGTCCGTCGCACTGGAACGGCTTCAGGACTCCGGGCCGCCGGCGCACCAGGTGTGGCTTCCGCCGCTGGCGCAGTCGCCGACCCTCGACCGGTTGCTTCCGCCGCTGTCGCCCGACCCCGACTACGGCCTGACCACGGCGGACTGGAGCGAGCGCGGGCAGCTGAAGGTCCCGGTGGGCGTCGTCGACCGGCCCTTCGAGCAGCGGCGCGATCTGCTGACGGTCGACCTGTCCGGCGCGGGCGGTCACGTCGGCATCGCGGGCGGCCCGCAGAGCGGAAAGTCGACGCTGGTCCGCGACCTGATCGCGGCGCTGGCGCTCACCCACACCCCGCGCGAGGTGCAGTTCTACTGCCTGGACTTCGGCGGTGGCACCCTGGCCGGGCTCTCCGGCCTGCCGCATGTCGGGTCGGTCGCGGCGCGCCTGGACACCGAGCGGGTGGGCCGCACCCTCGCCGAGATGACCTCGCTGCTGGCCCGCCGGGAGCGGATGTTCCTGGAGCACGGCATCGACTCCATGCCCACGCTGCGCCGGCGCCGGGCCGCCGGCGAGTTTCCCGAGGAGGCGCACGGTGACGTGTTCCTGGTCATCGACGGATGGTCGACGGTACGGCAGGACTTCCAGGACGACCTGCCCGTCATCAACCAGCTGGCGGCCCGTGGCCTGAACTACGGCATCCACCTGGTGACCACCGCCTCCCGCTGGGTGGAGCTGTCCGCCCCGGTCCGTGACCAGATGGGAACCAAGCTGGAGCTGCGGATGGGCGACGCCATGGACTCCATGGTCGACATCCGGCGCGCGTCCAGCGTGCCCCGCTCGCCCGGGCGCGGTCTGACCGCCGAGACGAAGCTGCACTACCTGGCGGCGCTGCCCAGGATCGACGCGATCGAGGACGCCGGTGACCTCGCCGACGGTGTCGCCGACCTGGTGTCGGCGGTCGCCGAGGCCTGGGCCGGGCCGTCCGCCCCGCCGGTGCGGATGCTTCCCACCCGGCTGGAGGCCCGTACGCTGCCGCCCGCTCCGCAGAACCAACGGCTGCGCATCCCGCTGGGTGTGGAGGAGACCGAACTGGGCACCGCCTGGCAGGACTTCTCCGAGACGCCGCACCTGGTGCTGTTCGGCGACAGCGAGTCCGGCAAGACGAACCTGCTGCGGCTGATGGCGAAATCGGTGGTGGAGACCTTCACACCCGCCGAAGCCAGAATCCTCGTCGTGGACTACCGGCGCGAGTTGGTGGAAGCCGTGCCGCAGGAGTACCGGCTCGGCCATGCCGTCTCCGTGGACCAGTTGCGGGAGCTGGTCAAGGGGGTCGGGCGGGCGCTGAAGGAGCGGGCACCGGGCGCCGACATCTCGCCGGCGCGGATGCGCCGGGCGGACTGGTGGTCGGGGCCGCGGCTCTTCGTCCTGGTCGACGACTACGACCTGGTCGCCCAGCCGATGCAGCCGCCCTTCGACCCGCTGATGGAACATCTGCCGCTCGGCTACGAGGTGGGCCTGCACATGGTCGTGGCCAGGGCCGCGGCCGGTGCCATGCGGGGCGTGAACGATCCGCTGGTACGCCGCATGCTGGAGGTCAACTCCCCCGGCCTGCTGATGTCCTGCCCGCCCTCCGAGGGCATCGTCTTCGGCAGCGTCAAACCCCGCATCCTGCCGCCCGGTCGCGGCCTGTACATCACGCGCCGCAATACGCTGCAGATCCAGACGGCCCTGGTGGACACCGGCGATGACGACGGGAACGACCCGACGGGGCTGTGAGCGCGGGGCATGGCTCGACGGCGTGGTGGGCGGGCGAGGAAGCTCGCCCGCCCACCCGTCAGGAGGCTGACGGATTCAGCATTCTGAAGACGTAGTCGCTGATGTCGTCGGGTCCCAGATCGAGGAAGCTGTCGTCCGGGTCTCGGCCCAGGGAATCCGGCCCGGGGTCGACGTCTGAGTCTGAGTCGAGGTCGAGGTCGAGGAAACTCTCGCCAGGATCGTGTGGATCACCGTCGTCGGATTCCAGATCGAGGAAGCTGTCGTCCGGCCGGCGTGCCGGGGACACCGGGCCGGGGTCGGCCTCGGGGTCGGGTCCCAGATCGAGGAAGCTGTCGTCCGGGTCCGGGCCTTCTGCGGGAGGGCGGACGGAAGGGGCTTGACCGGCGGATTTCTTGTCGAGGCCCGCGAGATGATGGTCGATCAGTTCCTCAAGGTGCTCGGCCGGCGAGAGAGCGAAGCGGCCCGCGGGGTTCTGGGCGGTGTGTCTGGCTCCCCAGACGGCGTTGTAGGAGCCGTTGGCCGCGCCCGCGACCCAGTCGCCCGACAGACCGTAGACGCTGTCCTGTGCCCCGGCCTCCGCCATGCCCGTCAGCGCGCCGAAACCGGCGTTGAAGCTCACGACGGTGCCGAATTTCGCCAGTGACCGCGCGTTGTTGGGCAGCTTGGTGAAGAACGGCTTCTTCGCGAGGTTCTTCAGTCCGGCCATGGCCGCACCGCCCACCAGCCCCATGCCGAAGCCCACGGGAGCACCGACCGCGCCGTTGACGGCGGCCACTCCCAGTTCGCGCCCGTCGAGCGAGCGCCGGTGGCCCTCGCCGAGTTCGATGATCTGGGCGAGCAGCGCCATTCCCACCATGGCGACCACGGATTCGGTCAGCCGCGTCACCATGTGGGCTACGGCCTGCCGTACGAAGGCCAGGCAGAGCACCCTCGTGGCGATGATGTCCTCGGCGGCCTTGGCCGCTCCGCCGAACATCCACATCGCCGAGTCGATGATGAGTTGGAGGAACAGCACCACCAGGGCGCCGATGATCTCGATGCGCAGCGTCTCGATCTGGAGGGCCTCCTCCTCCAGCGCCTCCGCCGCGGACTCGGCGGCCTCGATGAGGAGCGGCAGCACCGCGTCGGGTTCGTCCACGCCGTGGCCGCCGACGAGCCGGGCGATGAAGGCGTCGACCGCGTCCTCGCCCGCGCCGGACAGTGCCCTGTCCGCCAGTGATCCCACGGTCTCGACGAGCTCGACGACGGGCTTGAGGGCGTGGGCCGTCTCCCGCCAGGCCGCCGCTTCGGCCCGCAGTGCCGTCTCGTCACCGGTGGGCCACCGGTTGCCGGTGGTGATGAGCAGCAGATTCTGCAGCTCGGGGGGAACGTTGTGCGCGTCTACCACGAGGAACGCCCCCTCCTCAGATGGTGTGGGTCCGGGCCTGGGCGATCGCGCTCTCGGCGTACTTCTGGGCCCCGTGGAAGCCGGTGTCCATGCCGCGGAGGTCCTCGGCGATGTTCCGGAGCACCTGCGGAAGCCCTTGCAGGGCCTGGAAGAGGGCATCACGCGGGTCGGCGAAGACACTGCCGAACGTCTGCCCGAGGGCCGGATCGTCGCCCCAGGGAGCCGGGCCGGAGCGCCGGACCGCGTTCGCCATGCTCCGGGCGAGACCGTCGGCGGCCTCGGCCGCCTCCTCCGCTTCGGAGACCGCGCGCTCCAGCAACTCGTAGTCGACGACAAGGACGCCACCGGGCAGCCCGTCGCCGGGCATGCCGGGAACGTGCAGGTCCGGATCTGGCGCGGAGACGGGCACGTTGCGGTAGCCGTCGGGGGGCGAGGGGACCGAGACGCCCCCCTCCACCGGCGGCGGTGAACCAGGCACAACCCAACCCCTGACTGATCGCGGGCGGGTGCCGCAGGGCAGGCAAGGGCCTGACGAGCGGTCAACCACGCAGCTCACGCGCGACTTCTGTCACGCTCCGATCAGAACATCACCCCCGCGGGGCTGCCCGGCCCCGCCCATACGAACCCCTGATGGGCGGGGGCCACTCCCTGACGCGGACATAACGGCGGCGGGCCGGCCGGGCGGGGTGGTCGAGGGAACCTCGTCTCCCTCAGAGCATCACGACGGCTCCGGGCTGGCGGGCGGCTTGGGCCGGGCCGGGGAGTTGTCCGTGGCGGTGAGCGGTTCGAGGAGACGGTCGAGGTCGAGGTCCTTGAGGCCGGAGCCCGCGATGCCCAGGCCGAAGTCGGAGACCTCCGCGAAGCGGGCCGTCGCCTCCTGGGCCACCTGCTGGCGCGCCGTGGTCAGGACCTCCAGGACGCTCGCGGCGAGTTTCTGCGCCGTCATCGTCTGGTGCTTGTTGTTCAGGAAACGCAGCCCGGTCGGTTCGCCCTGCGCGCCGACCGTGACCTCCACGGCCTTGTCCTTCGAGCGTGCCGTCACCGTCAGGGCGGCCATCTCGTCACGGGCCTTGACCAGGGCCTCGTGGTGCCGGGTGAAATCGGAGAGCTCCTGCTGGAGCTGCTTGTGCAGCGCGTCGTCCATGGTGCGCCTTTCGGGTTGTCCGTGAGACGTGTGCGTCGGTCCCCGCGTCGGCTCAGCGGCCGATCGATGCCGGCAGGCCGCCGTCCTCGGTGCCCCACACGTCGTCCCCGTCCGACCATCCGGAAGGGGAACTCTGGGTGTCCGGACGGGAGTAGCCTCGCCCACCGCGCTGTGCTGCGGCGGACCGGCCGAGGATCTCCTCGGAGTCCTCTTCCTCCTCCTCGAACGGGTCTTCCTCCACCGGAGCGGTTTGTCGCGCCGCGGAAGGCATCTGGAGGAACGCGCCGTCGGACTCGCCGTCGGCGTACACCTCGCGGACGCGTTCCTGGTCCTTCCCCTGACCCTGCCCCTGGCCCTGGCCCATGCGGGACATGCTCGCCATCATCATCATGGGCGACATCAGGCCGGCCAGGCCGCTGTCGACACCGCTCCCGGCCGCCGCCTGGCCCGCCGTCCCGTTCTGTCCGCCCTGTCCGCCCGAGGAATCCGTGGCCGGCGTCCCGTCGGCGGTGGCGGACGCGGCGCTGGGACTGGGCAGTGCCTGGAACTGGCCGTCGGGACCGGTGACGGTGGAACTGCCGTCGGGGAACGTGGTGGTGGTGTTGCCGTCCGGGCCGGTGATCGCGCTGGCGCCGCTCGGGAAATGGGTGGTGAGGCTGCCGTCGGGGGCCTGGGTGGTCAGGGAACTGCCGAAGTCGTTGCCGAGGCCGCCGAGGCTGCTGCCGCTGGGGAGGGAGGTGGAGGTGTAGCCTCCGCCGCCGGACGAGGTGGGGAGCTGGGAGAGACCGCCCAGGCCGCTGCCGTTCGCGGCGCTGGTCGGGTCCGTGGTGGTCACGGTCCCGTCGGGGTTCACGGTGAAGGAGCTCCCGTCGGGCAGCGTGGTCGTCACGGCGCCGTCCGAGCCGATGCTGGTCGTGGAGCCGTCGGGATTCACCAGCGACTGGCCGGGGTCCAGATGGCTGGAGATGCTCTGCCCGCCCGCTCCCGTGGTGGTGACCGAGCCGTCCGGCTGCACCGTCGACACGCTGCCGTCGGGAAAGGTCGTCGTGACGCTGCCGTCCGGGTTCTGCACCGCGGCGGCTCCGTCGGGGGCGGTGACGTGCGTCTGCCCGTCAGGGCCGACCGTCTCGGTGACGCCGTTGGGGAACTGGGTGGTGGAGGACCCGTCGGTGCCGGTCACGGTCGTACTGCCGTCGGGATTGGTGGTGGTCGACGATCCGTCCGGGTTGGTCACCGTGGTGCTGCCGTCGGGGTTCGCCGTGAACGACGAGCCGTCCGGGAAGTGG
>NZ_JBHVIX010000033.1:25785-79906 GCF_042799415.1 Streptomyces sp. NPDC057694 | reverse complement strand
GGGTGCTCACCCCGCCCCCGGCGTCGATCCCGGTCACCGAACCATCCGGATTGGTCAGCGTCTGCCCCGGATCCAGATGCGTCGTGGACGTCACCCCGTCCGGCGAAGTCGTCGTCACGGTCCCATCGGGAGCCACCGTCACCGACGAACCATCCGGATACTGCGTCGTCATACCGCCGTCGTCACCCGGAACCGACACACTCCCGTCCGGCGACGTCACCTGCACCTGACCGTCCGAACCGACCGACTGCGTCAGCCCGTCCGGGAACTGCGTGGTCGACGACCCGTCCGGGTTGGTCACCGTGGTGCTGCCGTCGGGGTTCGCCGTGAACGACGAGCCGTCCGGATAGTGGGTGCTCACCCCGCCCCCGGCGTCGATCCCGGTCACCGAACCATCCGGATTGGTCAGCGTCTGCCCCGGATCCAGATGCGTCGTGGACGTCACCCCATCCGGCGAAGTCGTCGTCACCGTCCCGTCGGGAGCCACCGTCACCGACGAACCATCCGGATACTGCGTCGTCACACTGCCGTCGTCGTTGCCGACGCTGGTGCTGCCCGTGGGGCTGGTGACGGACGGTTTGCCAGAGCCGGTCAGTGTCTGGGTCATACCGCTCGGAAAGGTGGTGAGCGGAAGACCGTCCGGGCCCGTCGTGGTGGTGCTTCCGTCCGGGTTCGACACGAGGCTGCCGCCGAGCGTCGCGCCGTCGGGCGTGGACGTCGTGGTGAGGTTGCCGTCACCGAGGAGGTTCGAGTAGTCCGGGCCGCTGCTCGTCGTGAGGCCACTAGAGCCGTTCGCTCCGGTCGCCCCGCCCAGGAGGCTCGTCGTCAGGTTGTTCCCGAACGCCCCGAGGCTGTCGTTGAGATTGCTGCCCGTGGTGCCGAGGGAGCTGGAGAAGTTGCCCAGGCCGGTGTTGAGGTCCTTGCCGAAGTTCCCCAGGCCGTCGCCGATTCCGCTCAGGTTGCTGCCGAAGGCGTTGAGATTGCTGTTCAGCCCGCTGCCGAGGTTCCCGAGGCCGGAGCCGAAGGTGTCGAGGTTCTTGTTGAGGTTGCTCCCGAAGTTCCCCAGGTTGCTGCCGAACGCACCGAGGTTCTTGTTGAGGCCGGCCCCGACGTCCCCGATCCCCTTGCCGAACGAGTCGAGGTTCTTGTTCAGCCCACTGCCGAAGTCGCCCAGGCCCTTGCCGAACGAGTCGAGGTTCTTGTTGACGCCGCCGATGCCCTTGCCCAGGCTGTCGATGGTCTTGCCGAACTCGTCGTTCTGTTTGTCGGCATCCGCCTGCGCCTTGTCCTGCGCGTACTTCTGGGCCAGGTCGGCGCCGGGGAGGTCCTGGAACGCGAAACGCGTGTTCCAACTGGGGTCGAGAACACGCGACCAGTGCTCGCGGAGTTCGTCGACGACCGGGCGGGCCGGGGCGTCGAGGTTGGTCTTGACGTTGTTCGTCCACCGCCCGATGGCGTCGTTGGAGACGGCCGACCAGGTGCTGGTGTCCTTCAGGTCTCCCCAGATCGGGCTGGAGGTGAGGTCGGGTCCCGCGACCCACTTGGTGACTTCAGCGGTGCCGTAGTGGCCATTCCGGACTTCACGCGTATTGACCAGGATGTTCGGCCAGTTGTGCCGAGTGATGAACTCGGCGATGTCGGCCATCATCTCGTTGAGAATGTCCCGGGGATCGGCCGGCAGGTTGTGTGCCAGAGTGCTGCCGTCGGCCCGGTTGACGTTGATCGGCTGGGCGTTCCGCCAGAAGAACTTGTTGTGATAGTCGTACAGCCGCGAGTACGCGTTGTGCAGGGCGAGCTCCGCGCCGATCAGCTGGTCACCGTGGAGCGTGGTGGATCGGTAACCCGGCATCGCGAGCGACTGGTTGGCGGGCGAGAATCCCGGCGGGCGCAGCTCTCCCGTGAAGTGCTCGTACTTGTTGTGCAGGTCGTCCAGCAGGTCGTAGAAGACTCCGGCGGCGGTCCCCTTCCAGGCCGCGTCTTCTTTCCCGAGGCTTTCCAGCCACTGCTTCAGTGTCTCGGTGTGCTTGGCGAAGAAGTCCCCCGCCGCATCGAACGACGCCGCTGTCTTGGCGAAGGAGTGCAGATCGACGCCGGTGGTGACGGTCGGGTCGCCTCCGTAGGGCGAAGAGGCCCCTGCGGACTGGAAGTTGTTCACCAGACTCACCAGCGCGGCGTCACCGCGTTCCCAGAAAGCCTTGCCCGCCGAGAGATCCGGGTAATGCACCGTGGCCTGGTACATCGCGACGTCGTCCTTGCCCTTGCGGGTGTAGAACTGGAAGGACGCTCCCATGTCCAGGAGCTCGTTCTGCGGATGTATATTCCGGTCGATCTTCTTGATGTCGACATTGAGCCAGGGGATCCCCCCCTCGCCCTTGCTGCCGGTGATGTTGTCACGCCCCGGCATGTCCCAGCCCGTGAGCAGGCTGATGGTGTGTTCCCAGTTGTCGACGGCCATGATGAGGACTCCCAGCGGGCAAGCGGAACGGAAAGGCAGCCGGGGTCAGGCGCCCTATGAAGCCCCGCCGGACGATCCGGCGGCGGAACCCCCCTGGGTGCCGTACATGTCACCGTTGTAGTCGACGATGGCCGACAGGAACTTCTGCCCGTCGACGTCCGCGAGGCTGTCCCCCTGAGTCTTGAGCATGGTGGTGATGACCGACCGGAGGTTGCGGTCCAGGTCCGCGAAAGCGGTCGAGTGCCGGTTGAACACATCGTCGATCGCCTTGGCGGCCGTCACCGTGTTGCTGACCACACTCTTGCCCGCGGTGTCGGAGTCGTTCGCCATCGACCCGAGGACAAAGACGTCGGTGGCGTTGCCCACGTCGTACAGGGAACGACGGTCGGGGTTGGAGACGCGCAGGGCAGCGATGTCGGCCTGGAACTGGTGCACATCGTTGTCGATGAACGACTGGAGCACTTTCGCGTCCAGCTTGGTGAGGTCGGTCATGGTGTTCCTGTTCCTTCATTCCGTCCGGACGCAGGTCAGAACTTGATCTCCTCGAAGCCCTGGGCGTTCTGGTTGACGGTCCTCTTGTACATGTCCGAGACGTCGTCCAGCGTCCGCGCGTGGCTCTGCAGGATCTTCGACAGTGCCTCCACCTCGCTGTTCCAGGTGGGCTGCACCTTCTGGAAGTACACGTCGCGGTCGGGGCCGAGCCAGCTGTTGACGATCGGCGCCAGCTCGTCCTGCAGGCTCTGGACGACGGAGGCGATCTGGGTGGTCTGGTTCTGCATCTCCGTGGCGAAGCTGAGGGCCTGGCCGTGGTCGATGTAGATGCCGTCTTCAGCACCGGGCATGGGAGTCTCCTTGTGACGTCGGGTTGGGGAGGGAGGGGGACGGGCGGGGCCGGTGGCCTGTGGCTAGTTGCCGTTCATCGCCGAGTAGGCGCCACTCGCGACGGAGCTGCCGAACGGGGTGAGCCGACCCTGGTCGACGACGGCGTCCAGGACCGAGCCCTGCGCCTTGTTGCTGCTCTGCATGCTGACGCCGAGCTGGTTCTCCATCGCCTCACACGTGCGCTTGATGCGGTCCACCTCGCTGAGCCAGGTGTCCATGACCTGTGAGTAGGCCTGGCCGTCGGGACCCTGGTAGTGGGCCTGGAGCGTGGTCTTCGCGTCCTGGACCTGACCCTGGATGGTGGTCATACGCGACCTGGCGTTCTCCAGGCTGGTGATCGCCTGGTTGTACGTAGCTGTGGATGACTGCTGACGTCCACTGGGGGGAGTGCTCATCGTGCCAATTCCTTCCGTTCGGACAGCGGATCGAGAAGGGCGGCATGCCTCGGCAGCGCGAAATACGCCCGGAAGTGTGGAGGTTGGGCTCGTCACCGTCGCCGGGAGGCGCCGGAACATGCCAGTACGCCCAAAGCTGCCGGGAGTCTAAGCACGCCGCGTTCGCGACCACAAGGACGGGCTCCGCAACGTGCCGTGAGCCGTCCCACTCAACACCTTCTCACCCTCTACCACGTTTTCGAACACTCAAAGGTTCAAACGTGTGCGCCGGTGCCACCCCGGCCGCTGCCGTCGCCCCGGCTCCTGCGGTGCAGCGCGGTCGCCGCGACCAGGATCAGCAGCAGCCCGGCGCACCCCGCGGCCAGCAGGCCCGCGAGACGGACCGCACCACCGTCGTGCACGAGGCCGAGCATCCGGAACGCGGCCGGGGACGGCCGGGCGGTGACCGGTCCGTCGGACAGGACTCCGGTGAGCGCGCTGTTGATGTCCAGGTGGGGTACGTCGGCGGGGTAGGCCGTGCCGCGCAGTCGGTCGGCGGTCTGCGCGGCGCTCAGCTCGGGGTGGTAGGCCCGCACCAGCGCGGCCGCGCCGGCCGTGTAGGCCGCGGCGAGGGAGGCGCCGCTGCCCACGAAGTGGCCCTTGCCGGCCGGTCCGACGCCACTCACCTGGTCACCGGGTGCGGCCAGGTCCGCCCGCGCCGGCTGAAGCGCGCCGGTGGGACGGTTGCCGTCGATGCCGAAGTCCACGACCGACAGCACGCCCGGCACCGCGGCCGGCCAGGAGGACTTCGGGGACGGCGACGGGTCGGACGCGGTGGAGGCGGTGTCCGGTACGGCCGGGGCGACCAGCAGCACATCGTGCGCGGCGGCGTAGCGGACGGCGGAGGCGAGGGCGGACGTGTTCCGCGTCAGCGCCGCCGACACCGCCACGACCTGGCATTTGGCGTCCACCGCCGCTCTGATGCCGCGCGCCACGGTCGCGGCATCGGGCGTCCCCGCCGCGTCGGTGCCCCGTGCGGCGAAGATCCGCGCCCCCGGCGCCACACCCGCGAAGCCGACCCCGCTGCGGGGCGCCGCCGCGATGAGCCCGGCCACGAAGGTGCCGTGCCCCACGCAGTCGTTACCCGCGCCCGCCTGTGCGGTGACCCGCCCGGACAGTGCCGGCGCCCGCGTCGCCACACCGGTGTCGACGACGCCGACCGTGACGCCCTCCCCCTCGGTGAACAGCCCGGCCCGGCGCAGACCGAGCAGCCGCTGCGCCCACGGTATTTGGGTCATGATCGTGGTGGAGCCCTTGGTGCAGGTCGTTCCCGTGCCGCTCAGGCTCGTGGGCAGCACTGGTAGCCGCAGTTCACTGGCGCTGGGTGAAGGTGAGGGGGCGGCGACGGCCTGACCTGCGGGCCCGCACAACAGCACCGCCGCGGCGACGGTACCGGCACAGCCCCGGACGAGGCCTGCTTGCCGCCGGAGGAACCTCAGGGTCACGGAAACCTCCGCCGCTGTCGTGATGTTGGCCGACGCCGTTCTGCCGGAAAGTGTGCGTATCGTAGCTCCACACGGCACCGGATCCGGCCGACAGGACACCAGGTACGTATGTGTCACGGTCTGGACACATGTCTGCAGAATGTCAGGTGTCGGTTCGGTAAACAGTGTGCCTCGACAAACCATTCGGCCAACGGCGGCCTGATACGTTTTTTGAGAACATGCGTGAGACGAAGGCGAGTTGAGCCGACCATGAGCCGCAGGGCCAGCCGCTGGCAGCGGAACAGTGTGGTGCCCGCCCCCGGCGCCCCTGTGACCGCGGACGACACCTTCGCCGTCACGACCGTCGACGGCGTGCACATCGTGCATCGGGACGGCCGACTCGCCGACCAACTCGTCGATGCCGCCGCGTCCTTGGCCGAGGCGTCCGGCCGACAGGGCACGGTCCTGGTGGCCGCGGTCTGCGCGGACGATGAACTCGACGCCTTCGCACGCCGCGTGGCACCGCTGGTAGGAGAGCTGCGGGCGAAGGACGCGAAGCTGTTGCGGCTGGTGATGTCGCACGGAGCCGTCGACCGTGCCGCCGCACCCTCGCCCGCCCGCCGGCTGTGCGAGGACTGGGGACTGGACGTGGTCGCCGCGAGCGGTCCGGCCCTCGTCGTGCCCGGCGGCACCCTGTTCTCACCCGACGACGCGTCCGCGCCAGGCGGCTGGTGGCTGTTCTCACCGGGCTCGGTGCCCCAGCGGCTCGGCGCCCGCTTCCCCGTACCGGACTGGGAAGGGCATCTGGGCCGGCTGGACACGGAGGTGGCGGAGGACCACCTGGTGCAGCCGATCCCCGCCGGGCTCCTCATCCAGCCCGCGAACGTGCCCGCCGGGACGTCGGACGGCATCGTGTACGCCGTTCCCGTCGACCCGCACCGGCCGCAGTTGCTGGTCGGTGCGGCCGGTGCCGCGCCGGTGAGCGCGGACGCCCTGGCGAGCGTCCTGGCGGCGCTGCCCGTCCGGGCGCGGGACTCCGTACGACTGCTGCCCGCGGACGGCCGCGACCTGCTGGCGGTGGGACAGGAGACCGCCGAGGCGCTGGGTCTTCAGGTGGAGGTCTCCAGCGGTCTTCCCGTTCTGCTGGACGACGACCCGCTGACCGGGGACACCCGGACCCTGCTCATCGGCCCCGACGGCGCGCCCACCTGGGAACCGTACGTGGAAAGCGTCACCTGCACGCCGGCCGAGAGCGACGATCCCGGTGAACTGCGCGTGGGCTCCTGGCGGTCCCCCGCCCCCGGACTGCGGGAAGGTGCCGCGCCGGGGGTGTTCCTGCTGGACGACCGTTGGCAGACCGTACTGACCTGGGCAGGCCTGTGGGTGGGGCGGCAGGGGGACCAGCCGCCGCCCACGGCACGATCCACCGACAGTGACGTGGTGGCGATCGACCTGGGAGTGCCCGGCCGGGCACTGGACGATTCGCTGTGGCCCGCCCTGGAGCAGCTGTTCGGCTCTCTGGAGGACGAGGTCCGCGAACGCGCCATGATCCAGGTGCACGGCAACACCGGCACCGGCGGCATCCGCACGCTGCGCAGGCTCGCCGTCCGGCACGGCATGGTCCTCGCGCCCAAGGGCTGGCGATCCAGCCCGGAGGGAGCCGCCGCCCACGTACTGACGACTCCCCTGGCCGGCACCGCCACTCCGCGTCCGTCCGCGACGCCGTCGGAGGCTCCCGCCCCGCGGACGCCCTCCCCGGCGCCCATCGCGCCGCCCGTGCAGTACGTCACGACCACCGGCGACGCCGGACCGAGCAACCACGCGCTGCCGGGGGAGAACACCGCGTCCCCCGCGGCTCCGGACCTTGCCGAGGCTCCTTTCGCACCGACCGCGCCGGAGCACAGGGCCCACGCCACCGCCCAGGCGGAAGCGGCCCCGGCACAGGCGGCCGCCGCCCCGGAGAGCGCCGCTTCCGCTCCCCGCGCGGCCTGGCCGCCTCCCGCCCCTTTCCTGCCCGAGCCCGTCGAGCCCGTCGAGCCCGTCGAGCCCGTCGAGCAGGTCGAACCGGTGTCGGACCCCGAGCCCTTCAAGCCTTTGTTCACCTCGACGGACGCCGACCTGAGCGACATCTCGGCGTCGTGGACGCCCCCGGCCCCCGACGGCCACGGCGAGGAACCCGAGGAACAGCGGCAGCCGGAACCCGAAACGGAAGAGGTCGAGGGGTTCGAAGGGGTCGAGGGGGCCGACGGGGAAGAGGCTCAGCAGGAGATTCCGTCTCAGGTGGCACCGGCCACGCTGCGCGAGGTGTCCCACGTCCCGGTCGGCGCCTCGCACCGCAGCACCGAATCGGAGCGGAAGCTGCTGCGTTCCTACCTCGGCCCGGCCATGGAGTCGCACGCCGGCGCCGTCCAGCGCGTACTGACCCGTCTTCCCGGGCTGCGCTCGGAGGGCCGGGCCGACGAGGAGCTCAGCGCCGACCTCACCGCCCTGCACGCCTACCTCGGCGCTCAGGAGAGCGGATCGGACGCACAGAGTCTGGCCGCCGCGCTGGATCGCGGAGACGCCGGCGCGCTGGCTTACCTCGGCTGCCTGGCCTCTGGTCTGCGCAGGCTGCCGTCCTTCCGGGGAGCGGCCGTCAGAACGGCCGGCATCTTCGACGAGGGGACGAGGACGCTGCTGCCCGGCGAGGAGCTGGGCGCCGCGACGCCGGTCGGTGCACGCGCCCTGGACAGGGGATACCCGTCGGCTCCTGAGGACCACTACCTCATCTGGTCGATGACGGGCCGCAGGGTCGGCGCCCTTCTGGACACCGGTGCCGCGGAACACACCGACGAGGTGGTGTTCGGCCCCGGCACCCGGCTGCGTGTGCTCCAGGTGCGTGAACGCGCCGATGCCACCGTGGTGTTGCTGCGCGAACTGCCGCCGAACATGGCCACGGCCGTCCCGGGCCGGCTGGACCCCTCCGACCTGCCGATTCTGAACCGTCTCACGGCCATGGCCAATCAGCCGCCCGCTCTGGAGGGCGACCGTGCGTGGCCCGCCCGGAGCCGCGGGCTGCTCGGTGTGCTGGTCGACGGCGCGAACGGTGAAAGCGCCGTGTGACCTCCGCCCTCATCGTCCACTGCCCAGCCGCGTCCTTCCCTTCCCTGCCTCGCCCTCCGGGCGGGGCGGAGGGCGGACGTCCCTCATGACCAGTTCACGTGAAGGAGCATGGATGTCATCGAAGTACTCGGCGCCCTCCGGTGCGCCGCCGGCCGCGGCGGCCGTGCAGGCGGTGCCACCGCGCAGGGTTCGCCGTGCCGTGGTACTGCCCACCGCGGACGACCCGGCCGCCCTGGAGGCACTGCCGTCCACCGGTGTCGTGACCGGTCTCTCCGGCACGAACCTGTCCCTGTCGTCTCCCTCCCCCACGGTGTCCGAATCGGGTGTCCCGTCCGAGCGCGGCCGTTCCGTCGGCCGGCGCACGCTGACGGCCGGCCGCGCCTCGGGCACGGCGGAGTCCGAAACCGAAGGCTCCACCCAGCAGGGCATCCCGGGGGCCGTCGAATCGGCCGCCCGTCCCGCCGGCGGGACGGCGCCGGGGCGTGCGGGCGGTTCCGGCCGCGCCGGAAAGCCGCTGTTGGTCGCTGCCGCCTTCGCGGGCGCCGTGCTGACCTCGATACCGTTCATCGCCCAGCACAACGGCGGCACGGTCAACTACGAGGGCCTCGGCAAGCAGGTCCCGGTCGCCTCCCAGTCGCCCGGCGCGGACGGCGGGGCCAGTCCCGACGGCCAGGCGAGCACCATGCCGCTCCAGGATCCCGCCGCAGGAACCGGTGCACCGGTCGTCCCGCAGCCCGAGACCGATCCGTCACCGGCGGTCGGCTCACAGGATGACGGTGCGGCAAGCGCCGGACCGGACGGCAAGGCGTACGGTCCGTCCGTGCCCCCTTCGGCCGAGCAGGACGGCTCGGCGGCGTCGGACCAGTCCGGCAGTCCCCTGGCCTCTTCACCGTCCGGCAAGCACAAGGGCGTCCTGGGCCCCCTCGGGCCTCTGGGTGCGGCGGGCGCCGGGATCGGCCTGCTGTCGGCCGGTGACCGGGCGGACGACAGTGATCCCGCCCCGCACGCCGCCGACGGCGCCACAGCGGCCAGGACGTCTGACCACTCCGTGTCGGCAAAGGTCGCGGCCGAGGCACCGTCCGCGAAGTCGACGACGGCGAAGTCGACGACGAAGGCGTCGACCACGCATGCGACGGCGAGGAGCTCCGCCAAGCCGGCCACGACAGCCACCACCGTCAAGGCGACCGAGCCGTCGAAGACCGTGATCAAGCCGGTGAAGGCCGCGGCACCGGTGAAGACGGCGTCGTCGTCCACCAAGTGGAACACCCGCGTCATCACCGGGACCACCGTGCTCGATCCGGGCCAGCGGGTGGCATCGAACCGCATGACCATCACCATGCGGACGGACGGCGATCTCGTCATCACGGACGAGAACGGCATCACCCGATGGTCCTCGCACACCCGGGGCAGCGGCTATCGGGCCGTGTTCCAGAACGACGGCCACCTCGTCGTCTACACCAAGAGCGGCGGAACGGCCTGGTCCTCCGGGACGGCCGGTCATCCGGGTGCGGAACTCGTGATCCAGAACGATGGCAACGTCGCCATCCTCTCCTCGGGCGGCGCCACGCTGTGGTCGGCGGGCACTCAGCACTGACCCGAAGCCTGTTCAGCGGGACGCCCGGCCAATAGGACCGGGCGTCCCGCCTGTTACGGGTCCGTAGAAGCGATCCGTCCACGGAAGGAGGCGTGATGCCCCCCGCACCGCCCGAACTGCGCATCAGCGTGGGTAACGTCGCGTCGCCCCCGCACCGGGCGATCGCCGCCGTGACCCGGCGCGTCCTGGAGGCCCACGGGCACCGGGTGACCAGCATCGAGGCCCCTGCGAAGCAACTGTTCGGCCTACAGGTCCGTGGCTGGCTCGACATCCTCGTCTCGGCGTGGCCGACCGCCCCGCATGCCTCCCCGTCGCTGCGCACGCAGAACTCGGCGCGTGTGCTCTCACCCCACTACCACCCGCGGCAGGTATGGGCCGTACCTCCTTACGTCCCCACGAGCATGGTCCGTACGGTGGCCGACCTGGCACGTCCGGCCGTGGTCAGGCACATGAGCGGCATCATCGCCGGTGTCGAGGCGGACGTCGGCGAATACTCGGCAAAAGTACTGGCTGAGTTCGGTCTGGACGTCCTGGGCTACTCCGTCGTCGGCATCTCCGAGGCGGTCCTCGGGCGCTGGGTGCGGCAGGAGCTGATGGACCGCAAGTGGTTCGTGGTGCAGCTGCTGCGCCCCCACCGCGTGGGCACCGCCCACGGGCTGCGCCCGTTGGAGGAGCCCGAGGGCATGCTCGGTGAGGCCGTCGCGGCCAGTTCGGTGATCAGCGCGGAGGGGCTGGAGCACGTCCATCCGGACGCTGTCACGTGCCTGGAGAACCTCTATCTGGGGGCGGAGGGCATTGAGGAGATCGACGCCCTGGTGGCCACCCGGGGTTTTTCCCCGCTACAGGCCGCCGACCGCTATCTCTCCAACCGTCCGGGTCTACTGCCCTGACCGGAAAGGTTCGAAGCAACGGGCAGGTATGCGTGAAAGGGCAACGAGAATGCACCAGCGATTCCCAAGAAGATGATCCTGTTCCGCGAGCGCCGGGTGCGGTGCACCATGCATGTGGCGGGTAGTGGATGACTCGCCCGGAGGGGAACCCGGTGCAGCAGCCGGCTGTTCCCCTCCATCGTCTCTTACCGCACAAGCTTCAAGGAGCGGCGCCACTCGGTCCGGCTTTACTGCACACCCCTGGCGAGGCGTACGTGGCTCGGGCAACATGCTTCTGCGGAGCGCACGATATGCCTCCCTCATGTCGGCATGCCCTGCGTATCCCAGTAACATGCGCAGCGTCATCCACACACAGGGGAGTGAACGGCTGTGTCCAGCCAATCAGCCACCGCCACGAACTGGTCCCGTTACGCTGGCCAAGCAGCCAAGGACCTCGAAGAGAACCGCCGCCGCCAGCACAAACTCACACAGCAACTGAACTTGCTGCAGCGGGAGGAGTCCCTGCTGCTGGGCATCCTGAACCTCGCGGACCACCCCGCCGGATCATCCTTCGAACCATCACATGTGCCGGAACAGGCACAGGACGATCCGGATGATTCGGATCAGAATCCCGCCACCGTGCCCTCGGCCGAGGCGCTGTCGTCTGCTGCCGACAGCTCTCCGACCGCTGCTCCGGCTCGGCCCGGGGCCGCTCGCGCGGCAGGCGCCGATGGCCGAAGGAAGACCGATCGACAGCCTCCCCTGTGGGAGGTGCTCCTCGAGCTGCTGCGCGGGCGCGACGAACCGTGTCTGGCCACTGAACTGCGCGAAGAACTGCTCCGGGCCCACCCCGACCGCGAACCCACGTACCAGGTGGTGCGCAACACCCTGGAGACCGTGGTGGCAAAAGGGCATGCCCAGCGGCACAAGCAGAACAGGTCTGTCCTGTACAGCGCCGTGGAGCCGGACGTCGGCGCCACGGACGAAACGCCGTGACAGGGCACACTTCCGCGCACGTTCGAGGAACACACTCAGGGCTGAAATACTGTCACACCGTGGCCCTCACATGTCCGGCCGCATTTTTCGAACATCCGCTTCCCGGACGTTCTGTTCCCGAACGATGAGATGGAGAGCAGCAATGGCACATCGGATTTCTCCTGCCCTCGCCATGACCGGCTCGGTGGTCGCGCTGATGTGCGCGATCGCGGCGCAGCCTGCCTCGGCAGCGGACTCCTGGCAGGTGGCCTTCTACACGGGCACCGGCCAGACGGGCACGGCGAGCGTCCCGAGCCTCGACGACACCTCGTGCCACAACCTGAACACGCCCGCACTGTCCGCGCGCAACTATTCGGACGTGGACATCCAGGCCTACTACAACGCTGACTGCAAGACCGGCGCACCGGGTCAGGGCGGCGACGGCTACTTCGCTCTTGGCAGCCTGCACACGGCAAACTTCCCCTACCCGGTGGTCAGTTACCGGGTCGTCCACACCGGCTGACGGCCGTCGGACGGTCGCCACTGGCCGACCGGCAGGCCCGAGGGTGAACACGGCGGTGCGTGAGGCTGTGCGCGAGCAAGCCCCACGCACCGTTGCGTTTTCCGGCTCCTCCTCGAGTGTCATCGTTTCCGCCGTGCACCCACGGCGGAAACGGCCCTGCGGAGGCGGCGGCACCGCGCTTCTCTTGCGCTGCGCTGCCGTTTGCCAGCAAATCTCATCCTGCCGTGCGCTGGTCCTGGGCGGATCCGTCGTTTGACTGACGAGCCGAAAATGCAGTCGCTCCTACCCCGGTTCCAGACTTGTTCACCAACTTTGCCCGATCGGGCACCTCCTCTGCCCCTGTTGCCGCCACCCCCCGTAAAGGGGCAGGTCAGGTGCGCCACCGATGGCCGAAATGAGCCTTTCCCCCCTGGTCCCGCAAAAGGCAAGCACGCTGTGTGTAGCCTGACTGCACACCGGGGACTCAGGCTGTCCTCCCTCCGCGTGCGCCTCGGTTCCATGCGTACGCCTCGGTTCCAGTGGACGACGCGGTCCGCACACCGCCGCGGGAGACAGTGACCTGTCCGGGGGCCGTACGCCCCGCGGACCGGTCAGCCCCATGGCCGGACCCAGCCGCACAACCGGCGCGGTCCCCACCACGAGGAGACGGCGAGTGCGAACAGCGCAGGCCGGCAAAGAGCCGATCACCACAGAGGAAACAGCGTCTTCGCGCTTCACCGGCGGTCCGCTCATCGGCCGCGACCGGGAACTTCGGGCCCTCGACGATTTCCTCTCCCGGACGTCCCGCTCCGCTGAGCTCCTCGTCGTCACCGGCGACCTCGGCACGGGCCGGTCCGCGCTGCTCCAGGAGGCCGTGCTGGCCGCGCGCCGCGAGGGCTTCGTGGTGCTGGAGGCCAAGGGCCGCAGGGCCGAGTCCGGTCTGTCGGGGGCCGGCCTCACCCAGGTGCTGTCGCGGTTGGAGGCTGCCGATACGCAGCCGCGCTTTCCCGCCGGCCTGAACGAATACGTGCGCCGGCTGATCCAAGCGCCGAACGCCACAGATTTCGCGGGCTTCACGAACTGGGCGGCACATACCGCACTCACCACGGTGTGCGCCAACGCCGACGCCCCTTTGCTGCTGGCCCTCGACGACGGTCAGTGGTTCGACACCGAGTCCCTGCACGCGCTCGTGACCGCCGTGCGGCGCCTGCCCCACCGTCCGGTCGGCCTCCTGATCGCGACGACGTCGGACGACTCCCGCGTCACGGATCTGCCTCTGCTGGCAACCGGCCCGCTCGACGCCGACGCCGCCGACCGGCTGCTGCAACGGTGCGCCCCTTTCCTCCCGACGCCCCTGTTCGCAAGGGTGCT
This sequence comes from Streptomyces sp. NPDC057694, assembly GCF_042799415.1. Lineage (NCBI taxonomy): Bacteria > Bacillati > Actinomycetota > Actinomycetes > Kitasatosporales > Streptomycetaceae > Streptomyces > Streptomyces sp. NPDC057694. The sequence goes on along the minus strand of NZ_JBHVIX010000033.1, from coordinate 66,298 downwards.
GAACGAGGCGGCGGGCAATCCCGCCGGGATCACCGATATGGCCCGCGCCCTCAGCGGGCCGGACGCGTCGCCCGCTGCCCTGCTCGCTCCCCGGCTGCCGCTCGGCGACCGGCTCCAGGAGGCTGTCGCCGCACGGCTGCACGGCCTGGCGCCGTCCGCGCACGAATTCCTGCTGCTCGCCGTGCACGCCGAGACCGACCGGCTGGACACCGTCCTCGATGTGGCCCGCACGGCCCGGATCCCCGCCGGCGGAGCGGCGGTGGCCGAGAACGCCGGCCTGGTCACCGTCCAGGACGGGCAACTGCGCTTCCGGCACCCGCTCGTGCCGTCGGCGGTGCACTGGACTGCCTCTTTCGCGCAGCGACGCCGGGTGCACCTGGCCCTGGCCGAGTCGCTCACCGAAAACCCCTATCGGCGCGCCCTGCACGTCACGGCCGTCTCCGCCCTTCCGGACGAGGTGACGGCCGCCGCGCTGGAAGAAGGCGTCACCGGCGATCTTCCGCAGGCCGTCACCGTCTTGGAGCTGGCCGCCGATCTCAGCCCCGCCCCCCAGGACCAGGTCAGGCGGCTCATCAAGGCGGCGGAGGCGGCGGCGCTGCGCGCCCAGGGGGATGCACTGCGCGACCTCATCAAGCGGATCGCCGCCCTGCCACTGGACACGCACGACGCGGCGTCCGCCGCGGCACTGGAGGCGCGGCTCGCCTGCATGGAGGACAGTGTCCCCGGCCATGCCCTGTCGCTGCTCGCCAAGTCGTTCTCGACCCCCCAGACCCAGTGGCCGTCAGCCTTCCTTCCCCTGCCCACGGCTCTCTCCTCGGCACTGTCCGAACCGGCGTGGAGCCGGATGCTGGAACCACTGCTCGCGGACATGCTCCACGCCGACCCGGCGCGCCGGCAGTCCGCCGCTCTCGTGTCCGCCCTGTGCTGGGCCGACCGCGCCGTGCACGCGCCGACGGGACGCGCGCTCCTGGACGAGGCGACGAGCCGTGCGGACGGTGACTGGCCACGAGAAGGCGGTGCCGCGGCAGAGGCGCGGCAGGCCGACCCCACGAGAGAGGGTGCGCTGGTGGCGATGGCGGTCGCGCTCGACGACCCGGCCGCCGCCCGCACGATCGGTTCTCGCGCTCTGCGCCGCGCGCTGGACGACGGGCACAGCGGCGTCGCCGTCACGGTGGCGATGCAACTGCAGATCGCGCATCTGCACTTCGGCGACCGGACCGCGGTCCTCGACCTCGCCGAGGCGGGTCGGCACTGGGCCCGAACCGACGGGAAGTCCCATTCCAGAATGATGCTCGACGCCGGTGTCGCCCAGGTCCGGGCCTGGGAGGGCGACGACGGCCACCACCGCAGGCTGACCGACGGCATCCTCTCGTATGCGCTGCCCCGCCGACTGCGCCTGCTGGCGGCGCGCGCCAGATGGTCACGAGGGCTGATGGCACTGGCTCACGGCCGGCCGGAAGAGGCGTACGAGGAACTGCGCTTGCTGTGGCACGACGACGGTGACGCGTCCCACCCCTCCGTCGCACGCTGGGCTCTGGGCGACCTGGTCGCCGCGGCGGTCGCCTCCGGCCAGGGCGACGACGTCCGGCCGTACGTTGAGCAGGTGCGCCGGTTGAACGAGCAGTCACCGAGCGAGCTGCTGCGGCATCTGGTGGCCCGGTCACAGGCGCTGCTGTGTGAAGGCGCCGAGGCCGACACCTATTTCGCCGAGGCTCTCGCAGGGAACGACGAGCTGCGGTTCGAACAGGCGCGGACGCATCTGGCGTTCGGCGAGTGGCTGCGGCGCCAGCGGCACGTCTCGGCGGCGCGGGAGGAACTCCAGCGGGCCCGCGACCTGTTCGGCGCTCTCGGGGCGGACGTCTGGTACCGGCGTGCGGCGTCCGAGCTGATCGCCGCCGGAGACGGCTCGCCCGGCGCGAATCCGGCGTGGGCGGAGCGGTACGGGCTGACACCCCGCGAGACGGAGGTGGCTCAGCTGGCCGCGGCCGGCCTCACGAACCAGAAGATCGGCTGGCAGCTCGGCCTCACTCCGCGCACGGTGGCCAGCCACCTCTCGCAGGTCTTCATCAAGACGGGGGCCGGCTCGCGCAAGCAACTGCCGCCGCTACTAAGGAAGTAGACCAAGGTTGTGCTCCTCATACGTTTCTCTATACCCTCCGCATGCGCACACATATGAATACGGTGTGTGGAATGTTCCGGCGCTACCCGGAGAAGCCGAGGAGATCGTGATGAGCATGCTGAAGAGGTCCCGTCGCGTCAGTGCCGTCCTGACCGGAGCGGGGGCGCTCGCGGGCGCCCTCACTCTCGGCCTGGCCGGCTCGGCCTCCGCGTCGAGCGTTCCCGCCTGGCAGGTCCAGGTCTGTTCGAAGGGCAGCTTCCAGACCAACGCCTACTTCGCCGGCACCGCTCTCAATGTCCCGGCCGGGCAGTGCAAGACCGCCTACTTCCAGCCCACGAGCTCCTCGTCCTACGTGGTGACGGCGACCGTCTACGTCTCGGGCGGCACCTACATCGCGAGCGCGAACATAGACATCGCCCAAGGCGCGGGACTGGCCACCACCGGCTCGGCCTCCTCGCCGAGCATGTACTCCTTCTAGGCCCGGGTGCGCCGGCGGGTGCCGAGCACCACGGCGGCAGCCGCGACGACGGCTGCCGCCGCCACGGTCCACGGCACCCAGGAGACACCGTGCGAGGACGTCGTGGCCGTGGTCGGCGCGGTCGGGGCGGCGGAGGCGGAGACGCTCGGGGACGGGGACGGCGGCATGGACTCAGCCTTCGCCGCCGCCTTGACCGCCCCGGCGTCCAGAACCAGTTGGGGACTGGGGAAGTCGGGTTCCTTGCCCCCGGTCGTGGGCTGGTTCCAGTCGGCCACGGTGCCGTCGGAGTAGGTCTGGACGGTGTCGAAGCCGAGGCTGGCGCGGTCCGGCAGCGGGCCGACGCGCACCGGAAAGTACTGGTGCCCGTCCGGCTCGATCTCGTGTCCGGCCGTGGCGGTCCACACCACGTGGGTCGTGGCACCGACGGCGTGTTCAGCATGTGTCCACCCCGGAACCGCCGGGAAGGACACCGGCCGCACCCCGGCCGGCAGGGCCACGTCGACCCGTACGGTCGTGACCAAGGGTTTCTCGGCAGGCACCCGGAACCGCAGGGTCGCCGCGTGCCCCTCGCGCGCCCCGTCGGAGAAGACGCGGACATGGGCCGAGGCGGGCCCCGCCAGCCACAGCACTGATCCGGCGCAGGCGCTGAGAACGGTCAGGACCGCCCGGCGGACGCGACGCGGACGAGGGGGGTGATGTGCCATCGTGGCAGGGACTTTCTCATGAGGGGGCGTCATCTCGTCGCTGGGCCGCGGCCCAGCGCGTCGGGCTCAGCAGCAGTCGCAGTACAGCAGGTCGGCGGTCGCCACGCTGCTGTCGGAACCGGGGTGCATGGCCGCGGTGGCCGCCGCCGCCTGCGCCAGGGTCTGCTGGCTCGCCTTGCCCTTGGACTCCAGGGAGATGCTCTTGCCGGTGAAGTCGGCGAAGGCCAGCACCTGGGCGGCGTTGCCACTGGAGTCGGTGGTGAAGGACACCACCGGGATGCGGTGGTGCCGCGCGTCGACCGAGTACGCCTGGTAGGTGGTGGTCGGTTCGAGGTCCCGTGCCTGGATCTGGATCATGTCGAGGCCGCTGACCGGGCGGATGGTCGCCTCCAGGGAGCGGCCCTTGTTGCCCCGGCGCATCGTCTCGCCGGCGGTGCCGTCGGGCAGCGTGGTGGGCACGTTGCGGGGCGAGCCTCCCAGTCCCTGCCGGCCGAGGTGGGCGGCGGATCCGGCGGGGGCCGCGTCGGAGACGTAGACCAGTGCCTGCGGTTCCTGTCCGACTCCGACGGTGTCGACGACCCGGTTGGTGGCGGTGTCGATGACGTCGACCGCGTCGGACTTCTCCATCCCGACGTACAGGCGGCTGCCGTCCCCGCTCGGCCAGATGCCGTGCGGGGCGTGTCCGTGGTCGTGGATGCGGGTCACCAGCTTGGGGACGCCGTCCGCGGTGCGCCGGTAGACCAGGGTCTCGTCCAGGCCGCCGACGGTGAGGTAGGCGAAGGAACCCGCCTTCGTGGTGGCGAAGTTGGGGTGGTTGGTGTCCGGGCCGCTGTTCAGCACCGTGGTGACCTTGCGGTGCACCAGGTCGACCACGCTGGTCTTGCCCACACGCTTGTGCGCGGCCCACAGCTCGGTGCCGTCCGGGGAGATGGACTCGTCGGAGGAGAAGGTGTCGCCGAGCCCGGTGATGTGATCGACGACCGTGCGCTTCTCGACGTCGACGACGGTGATCTCCGGCTCGCTGATGTGGTTGACGTAGGCGAGCTTCCCGTCCGGGCTGAGCACCACCTTGGACGGCCCGGCGCCGACCTTCACGGTGCCCAGGACGCCGCCGTGCACGGCGTCGACCACGGTGAGGGTGTCGCGGCCCCGGTCGGCGACCCAGAACTGCTTGCCGTCCGCGGTGAAGACACCCTCGTGCGAGGCGCGCCCGACGTCCGTCTGGCTGAGCACCGTGTTGGTGGCGGTGTCGATGATGTCGACGGTGTTGCTGGTCACACTGACCACCGCGAGTCGCTTGTGGTCGGGAGAGTAGGCCAGTCCGTGGACACCGACGTTGTCGGTGTACTGCGGGCTCAGGGCGGCACCCAGCCGCTGGGCGCCCAGCGCGATGGTGCCCAGTGTGCGGTTGGTGGAGGGGTCGATCACCGACACGGTGTTGGACGTCTGGTCGGCGGTATAGACCCGGTCGCGGCCGGAGACCGGGACCGCGGCGGACGTCGCCCCGGTCGCGCTCGCCGGTGTCGCGACAGCCGCCCGGGACGCGGCGGGCCGGGCCTGCTGGTCCTGGGCGGCGGCCACGGCGCCCGACGCGGTGACACCGAGACCGGCGAGCACCGCGGCGGCGCCGGCGATACGTCGTGCAGAGAACATGAATAAACCTCCATAAAAGGGACTTATCTGGGCAGGTGTGAGGGGCCAAGAGCGCGGGAGGGGAACGGCCGGGGGCCGTTCAGTCGGTCTGCCGGTCGGTCGACGGCCGAGGCCGCCCCGTGGAGTCCGGCGGGGTGACCTTGGTTCTGGCCACCATGCGGCCGTGCTCGTCCTGCACGAGCAGTGCCGTGATCCGCTGCCGGGGCATGGCCGTCATCATGCGGGTGTGCAAGGAGGACGGGTCCTCACCGGCGCGCAGGCTGCCGGCGGGTACCGTCCGGCCGTCCGCGTCGGCGGTCATCATCCGGTAGGTCTTCCCGGGGCTCAGACCCGACAGCGTCACCGGCACCTCGGTGCCCCAGCTGCGCTCGACCATGCGCCCCTCCCGGGACAGGGTCACCTGCGCGGCCACGGCATCGGTCCGTTCCTCGTGGCTCACGAGCGCCACGACCGCGCAGGAGGCCAGCATCACGGCCGTCACGACGGCCGCGGCACGACGACGGCCCCGGCTTCCGGCCGGCCGGTGCGGGGACACCGCGCGCAGCGGGCTGCGTGCCGGGCGCGAGGTGTCGCGGACGGGGAGCGGGGACTCCGCCCGTTCGAAGGTGCGCACCACCCGGTGGACGCCCTCGGCCTCGGCGGCGCACGCTTCGCAGCCGGCCAGGTGCCGGGCGACCGGCGCGGGCAACGGCCGGTCCAGCATGAACAGTTCGGTGAGTTCCACCAGGACCGCGTGGCAGGACGTGTTCACGGGGCCAGCCATCCGTTCTCCTCCAGAATGACCCGCAGAGCGCGGACGCCGTAGTACAGCCGGCTGCGCACCGTGGCAGCCGGGATGCCGAGTTCGTCGGCGAGATCGGCACAGGTACGGCCGAGCAGGTGCACCTCCGTGACGACCCGCCGCTGCTCCGGGGAGAGCCGCTGGAGCGCCTCGTCGAGCTCGATGCGCATCAGGAGCCTGTCGAACGGATCGGCCTCGGCCACGGGTTCCGGCGGCTCGGCCCGTCCGGTCTCGTCACCGGCGAGCGGCGGCCGGACGGACCTGCGCCGCCTGGCATCGGTCACCACATGGCGCGCGATGGCGTACAGCCAGGTCCGCAGCCCCGACCGGCGCTCGTCGTAGGACGGTGCCGACCGCCAGGCCCGCAGGAACGTCTCCTGGACGACCTCCTCGGCCAGGTGCCGGTCGTCGAGGGCGCGGGAGGCGAAGCCCAGCAACTCGCCGCTGTAGCGCTGGTAGGCGGCCCGTACGTCCTCCTCACTGCGCAGGGACCGTACGGCGGACTCGCCGTCGGTGACGGTCCTGCGGCGCGGCCACCGCACTCGCCCCGCCATCACACCGCCCCGCCGGCCGACGTTCCGCTGCTCCGCATCCGCACCGGCCGGCTCCTCTCTCGTTCGTACATGTCATGAGGGGATGCGCACACCGAGACAAATATGTTGAACGTAGGAGGTGTGACCTGCGCCACGGCCGCCGTACGGTGCCGCACATACGCTCACCGCCGTTGTGCCGCCTCGGAGACCGACGGCCGCGGATCGGCGTCCAGTCCTCGCATCGCCAGGAGGACCTGGTCCTCGATCGACGGCTGCGCGTGCGGGGCGTTCTCGGCCGAGGAGAGCGAGGAGAGGTCCGCGTCCGCGAGGGGCACGACCGGGGCCGCGACCCGGCCCGGGTCCGCGGGGATGTCCGGGTCCGACGGCACCGGTGGCTGTTCGGAGGGGACGGCCCGGTCAGGAGCGTCCGGGACGTGTTCCGGCGCCGCTTCGGGCCCGCTGTCGCCGGGGAGCGCTGCGTCCGCATCGACCGGGAGCGGCTCCGGGGTGCGCGAACTCGGCGGCGTGGCCTGCGGGTCACGGCTGTCGTCGCCGGCGGCGTCGCGGGCGGTGCCGGGGGCGGCCTCGTCGGGCAGCGGCCCGCCCTCCGTGAGGCCGGGCGGCGCTTCCGTGGCGCGGAGCAGCAGCGTGCCCGCTATCCACCGGTCGCCGCGCGGACCGCTGACCTTCAAAACGGCGTCCACTTCGATGCGGTACGCCAGTACGCCGTCCTTGGCGGACGCCGGAGCCGTGCCGAAGCGGGCCATGTCGCGGGGCACCGCCGAGGTGGAGGCCGTGCCGCCCACGGTGGTGTGCGTTCCGAACGGCGCGGAGACACCTTCGACAGCGCTGCCGGACGTATGACCGTAGGAGGGTGTGAACGTCCATGTGACCGTCGACCCGGCCGTGGAGGAGGAGCCGTCGGTACGGATGCCGAGCCCGTCCAGGGCGATGTTCGCCCTGTCCTGGACGCGCGGGCGGTGCATGGAGACCGTGAGGCTCGTGCCCTTCGTGCCCGGCCGGCCGGTGAGGGCCGCGAAGGCGGCCTCCGTCAGCTCGGTGGCACGGCCGGTGACGGCGTACCGGGTGAGGCTGATGAGGACGCTCTCCGCCGCGACGGACCACGGCGACGGGCTTGTGGGCCCGGGCTCCGGGCCCACCTCCACCAGCGCCTGGGCGAGCTGTCGGGTGGCGTCGAAGCCGTAGACCGTGAAGGGCCGCTGGGGCCGCCAGGGCGTACTGTCCCGCAGCCGCTCGGCCAGCGCGGACGGCACCTGCGGATCGATGACGGTCTCGCCGGGCCGGGCGGCGGGCAGACGGGCCGGGTCGACGTCGTACACGGCCGGTTCGTGGCGCGGTGCCTGTGGGTGCTGCGGCGGAGCCGGGTCGTGCGACGTCTCGGAGCCGTCGAAGTACAGCACCGCGCGGGCGCCGATCCGCCCGGTGACCTGCTGGACGGGGTTGGGGAGCAGCGCGGCCAGCTGGTGCAGGGGCTCGCGGACGATGCCGGGGACCGCCTGCCAGGCGGTGGCGGCCAGGCCGGTGAGGCCGGTGCGGTCGCTGAGCCGGCCCGCGTGGCCCGCGAGGTTGCGCAGCTGGGCGCTGACCGACGCTTCGGTCAGCCGCTGGGAGGTGACCGTCGCCTCGACGTCGTAGTCCACGTCGAACTGGGTCACGTTCCCCATGGCGTGCTCCCACACCCGCCGCGTGGACTCAGAGGTGGCCGTCTGGACGGTGTCACCCTGGTTCGCCCGGGAGTACGGGGCCGTCAGGCGGTGGTCGTCCGCCCGGCCGCGCGCCGCGAGACCGTAGGTGTGCGTCGTGCTGCGCGAGGTGGCCTGCCGGACGGCACCGTTGCCGAGTCTGCTGCCCTCGCCGCTGTTGTGTCCCAGGACGGTGTCCAGGCCCGGGATGCCGGGGACGGGGCGGCCGCGCACCGCGGAGAGCGCCTGTTCACCTCCCGTGGGGACGGCCCGGAGGTCGACCCGCACCAGGACCGGGCCGAACAGCGTCGACCCGTGCACGAATTCGATGGCGGTGAGGCCCTGCGGTCCGGCGGCGATCAGGTTCCGCAGGCCCAGCGGGGAGGCGATCTCGGAGATGCGCGGGTCGAGGTCGGGCACGGCCCGGTACGCGGCCGGGTCGGTCGCTTCGGGGGCCACCTGTCCGACCAGGTCGCGGATCAGGGTGCGCAGCGCACGCGCGCCGCCGCGCTCCACCACTGCCTCGGCCACGGCTCCATAGCCGAGCTGGCCCCCGCTGTCGACGAACCGGCGCGGCAGCGCCCGGTCCGGGGACGGAGTCGGGTCCGGTGCGGGGACGTCGGCGAGGACGAACTGCCCGTGCCGGGTCAGGTCGTTGGCCGAGAGCAGGAATTCCAGCGCGTCCGGCACGGTGACCGCGCGGGCCGCGTCGCCCAGGCCGCCGGCCCGCACGGTGACCCGGTAGTCGAGACCGGCGGCGTAGCGGTAGGGGTGGACGTCGTTCTCGGCGAGGACGCGGGAGACGGTCGTGGCGTCGCCCGTGGTGGAGGCGTCGGTGCGGGCGGTGCGTCCCGTGTACTGGAGGGAGGCGCCGCCGGACGTGGAGGCGGAGCCGCCGTCGACGGTGTAGGAGAAGGTGTGGCTGCCGCCGGAGGTGACGGTGTGCTTGCGGTCCCCGGTGGACATGAACCAGTGCTCGTAGTCCATCTTCCCCGGCTTCGCGAGCGTCCGGGGGTCGGTCATCCGGGCCTCGACCCGGATCTCGACGCCCTGGCCCAGATGGACGACGTAGGAGCCGTCGAGCATTCGCTCGGCGTTGGCGATCATTCCCTGGGGTGAAAGGGCGGCTCCCAGGGCGAGTTGGACGTCGCTCTCCGGCGCGAGGAAGGACTGCCGCCACGCGAGGTACCGCTGCCGCGGGGTGTGCCGCTGGGCGGTCCCGGCCACGGCCGCGGTCGGAGGGTCTGCGGGGTCCTGCGCGGGCGCCGCGAGGTCCCGCTGCGAGGCGGTGGGGAAGGCGCCCGGCATCGGCGGCGTGTCCGTCCCGTCGTCGGCGGTCTCCTCGGTGCCGCGCTCCGGTGCGGCTTGCGGGGCAGGTGCGGTTTGTGGGGCAGGTGCGGCCTGCGAGACGAGAGCGGCCAGCATCTCGTTGACCGCTTCGTGCACGGACCGGCCGCCTTCGAAGCGGTCCACCCAGGCGGTCTGGGGCAGCCTGAGCGGGTCGTCCGCCGTGTCCTCGCCGGTCAGCGGGCGCGGCCTCGGGTCCTCGGGGCGCTCCTGGCCGGCCGGCTGTTCGAGGGTGCGGTAGTGGGGGACCGCGAGACTCAGCACGCCGTCCGCCTCGCCCAGTTGCTCGGTGGTGCCCCCGCCGTGCAGCGTCGCCCTGAACGTCACCGGGACGCCGTAGACGTGGACGCCGTCGTCGGTGGGGCCCAGGGAGTAGCTCTCGTGGCCGAGACCCGTGGCGAAGGCGGTCTGTGAACTGGCGGGCCGGGTGAAGGTGTAGCCCGCGCGCAGCGGTGTCACCGCGGCGTCGCCGACCTGTGTGGTCGCGGAGAGCTGGGCGCCGGCGTGCCACTCGTTGCCGGTCCGGGTGACCTGCTGTGCGCCCGTGAGGGAGGAGCCGGAGTAGTTGAGCGTCTGCACGTGGCGGAGGTGCAGGTCGTGGGTGACTCCCCCGTTCTCCTCGCCCTCCGCGTAACGCCGTTCGGCCGCGAGGCGGAACACGACGCGTTCGCCGCCCTTCTCGAACGCGACGTGAAGACCGCGTCCGGTCAGCTCCTCCGTGGCGGACCGCAGGGCGAGCATGGTGCTCATGTCCTCGATCTTGCGAAGGTTGTTCAGCTGTTCCAGGGCCGTGGTCCTCGATGGCGGCCGCAGCCGCCAACCGCCGGTCTCCCGGCGCGGAGGCAGGAATCCGAGCACTTCGAGACGCCGTTCGAGCTCCCGCAGGAGCGGGTGGGCGCCCCGCACCGCGACCGGGGTGGTCGACACGCCGAGGGTGCTCAGGTGGAGCACCTCGGGCGGCAGGTGCCGGGCGGTCTCCGGAGCGCCGGTGACGGTGGCCTCGGAGGGCACCCGCAGGATCAGCGGGTAGGGCCTCTCCCCGGCCAGGGGGCTGCCCTCGGCCGGCGAGCGGTCCGGCCCGTCCGGCCGCACCAGCGCTACGCGGTAGACGGCGTTCGCGTGCACCCGCAGCAGGCTCGCGGCGGTCCGCAGGGAGCGGGACGTCTTGGCGGTGCCGCCCGAGCCGAGGGTGTGGGTGACCTGCCGGCGGGTGCCCGCCGGGACGGTGGCGGCCCAGTTCAGTCCGGCGGCGGACCAGTTGTAGGCGAAAGTCAGCTCCGCGCCGGTCCCGTTGGCCACCCCGGTGCTGTGGGTGTTCTCCACCAGGCGCAGGACATGCGTCTCCAGGACGGACTTGCGGGTGGGCGGGCCGGCCAGGCCGCCGGGGCGCTGCCGCACGGCGGCGCTGATGGTGAGCGCGCCGATGATCTCGCCCCGGTCGGTCCAGAGGGTGGGTGAGACGACCCGTCCGCCGCTCGCCGTCGAGAGCAGGTTGGCGCGCACCCCGGACTCGCTCAGGAACTGGCCCAACTCCCGCAGGGACGAGGCGGAGAGGTCCCTCAGCTCTTCCGGGAAGGAGGCGAGCACGTCGGTGAGGAGTTCGTCGGCGCGCGGCACCGTCTCCGCGATGTACAGCGGCACCTGCTCCAGCAGCGTCCGCATGGGCGCCGGACGCTGCGCGGGGTCCTCTCCGGTCAGTGCGGCGGGGTCGGCCTCGTCCTCGACCAGGTGCCGGGGGAACCAGACGGACACCTCCCCGGGCGGTGTGCTGGTGGGGGTGTGCCACAGTCCGGGAAGCGGGGTGGTGACGGCCTGGCGGAGCGAGGACGTGACCCGCATCTGTACGTCGATGTGGTAGCCGAACAGTTCGGCGGGCTCGCCGCTGCGCAGCAGCCCCATCGGCTGCACGGTGCGGCCCACGGTCCCCGACCCGGCCGTCTCGTTGTGCTTGAAGGTCGGGGTGAAGGTCAGGGACATGCCCGACGCCCGGCCCGGCAGGGTGCCGCCGACGGTGAAGGACAGCGTGCTGGGCCGGCCGCCGCCGGTGGTGCTGCTGGTCTGCTGGGGGCCGAACATCCAGCGCTGGACCCGGACCGCGGGGCCGTCCGGTGTCCCCAGCTCCCCCGGGTCGAGGGGGTGCGGGTCGCGGAGGGAGGCCCGCAGCACGGCGTAATGGGTGCTCCCCCGGTGGAGCACCTCGACGGGCAGGCCGCTCCCGCTGGTCAGCCGGGCCCAGGAATCCTCCAGCAGGCGGCCGGGCACGGCGAGGCGTACGGCGGCCGCGAGCGAATCGTCGGTGTCCAGCCGCTGTTGGAGCAGCTCGGTGAGCCGGTCCTGGATCCAGACGACGGTCTCGTGCTCGAGAGGCGTGACGTACACCAGCCCCTGCGCGCCGTCGAAGTCGCCACCGAACGCCCTGACGGCGGTACTGAGCCGCCCCTGCGCGTCGGCGGCGGGCCCACTGTCCCGATCCGTCAGCCGGTACAGGTCGGCGGCCGCCTCCAGGGCGCCCGTCTCCGCCCGGGTGGCCGCCACAGGGTTGCCCGGCGGCACCGTGTCGGGGTGGTCGCCGTAGAGCCGGACCAGCAGTGCCGAGAGGGCCTCGTCGTGCTCCTGGACCCAGGCCGCCCCGTTGTTGCGGGGGTGTCCGGTGTACGGGTCGTGGCCGTGATTGGCGCCTAGGAAGGCGGTGCTGGACTGGGCGAAGTACTCCTCCGGGCCGGTGGACGCGTAGTTGTCCACAGGCCGGCCCTCGGTGTCCTGCCGGGGTCCGTCGACCCATGGGGCCTGCTCGCCCCGCGCGCGCATCGCGTCGTACGCCTCGCGGACCGCCGCCCTTTCCTGGTCGTCGAGGCCGAAGAAGTAGACCATGTGGGCCAGTTCGTGCAGGACGCTGGAGTAACCGTCGGGCTGTTCCGGCAGCGCGTCGAGGCCGGTGTCCTCGCCGAGCAGGTTCTCCTCGGCCACGGCCACGACGCGCGCGGTCACGTCGGTGAGGCCGCGGGCCTCGGCGGCGGGGCGGGCGTTCCCCTCCGTGCGCGGGTCGTGCAGGTCGCGCAGGCCGGCGTAGCCGGGCAGGTCGGTGGGCCGGGTGCCGCGCGGTGTGAGCAGCACCCGGACGCCGGAGTCCCGCACGCGGCGGGCGACTTGTGGGTCGCCGAGGACGCGCGTGAGCTGCCGCACGAGCTCGTTGCGGGCAGCGATCGGGCGCTGCGGGCCGTCGCCGCCCGACGTGATGAGGGAGTCGATCCCTGCGTGCTCGCGCGGCGCCCCGGGGTAGAAGTCCGGGGTGTTGTCCACCGGCCGCTCCCCCGGCCCGCGCGCACCGGCCGGCTCGGGTGCGCCGTAGGAACCCCCCGGCGCGGTGCCGGAGCCACCGTCGCCGGGAGCCGTGACGGACGCGGCCCCGGGCAGGCCGTATGCACCGGCCACCGCGGCGCCGGTCTCACCGTCCGCGGCCCGCGTACCGGTGGACGGCGCTTCGTCCTCCTCCGCGACAGGTGCCAGGACCGTCCGCGGCCGGATGTCGGTCGCACCTGCCGTCCCGGGCCGAGCGCCCGCTTCGGGGTGACCGGGGGTCAGGGTCGCCGCCACGGGCGCCAGCAGTTCGGGCAGTGGGGCGCCGACACCGAGCGCGGGGACCCGTTCCGTCCCGGGCAGGGCGGCCCCGGACAGGTCGAGCGGTGTGCCGTCCGCGCCGACGACGAAGGCCCAGGCGAACTCCGCCACTTGGGGTGCCCGCGTCAGCCGGGTGTCCGTGTGGTCGAACCACTGGACGGTCCCGCGGACGTTGACGGCCTGGAGAAGACGGCTCGGGCCTCCGGATGCGGGCAGCACCAGTGACCGTGCTCCTGCCCCTGCTCCGGCCAGCGCCCGGTTCACGGCTGCCGTCACTCCCCCGTCCGCCGAGCGGGGCCACAGCCGGAACGCCCGTCGGACGTGTGCCCGCTGCTCCGGGGTCAGGAGTTCGCCGTCGGCCGTTGCGGCCACGGCAGCGGCGTCCGTGTCCCGCGCGGGCCCGTCGGCCGCCGCCTCGGACCGGCGGCGGTCCGCCGCGACGAGAGCGGCCTGGGCGAAGCTCTGGCCGTGCTCCCAGGAGGTCCGGTGCAGGTCGCCGAGCTCGGCACCGGTGAGGCCCGCCGTCTCCAGCGTCCTGTGCTGTTCCTCGGTGAGCAGTCCGGCTGCCACGGCGTCCTGGAGGGTGAGCGAATGGGGAGCCGGGCGGCGCGGATCGAAGGCGTGGACGGTGCCCGACGGGCCCGCCCAGCGGTCGTGGGCCGACGGTGTCCGCGGGGTGTCCGGGCCGCCTTCGGTGGGACGCTGCCGGGTCGGCGCGTCCGTGATGTGCGCGTGGACCGGCACGTTCAGCTCCACCGCGATGTCGCGGACCAGGTGGTCGGGCGACAGGGCGAGGAAGGACACGGTCGGCGGGAGAAGGAGCGGTGCGGCGGAGGTGTCCGCGCCAGTGCCGAACTGATCGTGTGCCCACTTGACGGCTTCCGCGATCCCGTCCTCGGTGGACGGCTCGATGTTCCGCCGTCCCCGGTCGAGGTCTGCCAGCCGGGTGCGGTACCGCGCCGTCTCCTCGGGTGCCGGGGTGCCCGGGGCGACAGCCCTGCTCTCCGACAGGCGGGTGTCCGCGATGCGCAGCGCCCACCGCAGCACGTCCTGCTCGGTCCGTCGTGCCAGCGCCGCCCGGTCGAAGCGGAGCACCGCCGCCGTCAGCGGGCCGCGGGTCAGCTCCCTGACCCGCCCGGCCACCTCGTGGGGCAGCCGGAACAGGTCGGCGTCGGGCTCGTCGGCCGCCTGTGCCAGCAGCGAGGTCAGGTCGTACGAGGGGGCTCCGGCGAGATCCGCCCAGCGGTCCGCGGCGCCTGCCTCCCGCTTCGTCTGCTCCAGCCGGTGCCGCAGTTCGTCGACCTCGGCCGCGGCCAGCTCCAGGTAGACATCGCCGCCGAACCAGTCGCTGACCAGGGTGTCGCCCTGGGTGTCGCCCCGCAGCAGGTGCCGCCGGTACTTCTGCGCCTCCAGCACGAAGCGGGCCCGCACCGCCACCAGCACCGTCTCGCGGAACTGCTGCTTCGCGTGGTTCTCCTTGCGGGCGTTCATGTTGCCCGCGTCCGTGACACCGCTGCTGGTGACCCGGCTCGCGCTGGTGTCGCCGCCGCCGGTGTACGGCGGTTCGTGGGCCTGCATGACGCCGGATCCGCCCACTGCGACGCTCGTGGAGGGCCGTACGCGGTCGGTGACACCGCTGGCCGAGGTGCCCTGCTGGTACTTGGCGTAGCGGCCGGTTCCGCTGCCGCCGATGGTGCCGAGGACCCGCAGGTCGTGGAAGGCGCCGCGCAGGGACAGCACCGCCCGGTCGGAGGTGTGGCCCGGAACGAAGAGCTTGTCGGTCAGGACGACCGTGCGGCCTTCCGAGAGCCGGGGGATCTGCTGGGCCAAGTGCCCGCCGGACATCAGCTCGAAGAGGCTCAGGCTGGTGCGCACGCGCGCGCCCATCGCGTGCTCGCCGAACAGCCGGCCCATCAGCTTGAGCGCGGCCGGCAGCCCGTCGTTCATGACGACGCCGGCCACGAAGGCGTCACCGGGAATCGGGGGCAGCGGCCGCAGGTCGCGCACCGGGAACGGCCGGTACTGGGTCTGGAACTCGCCGACGCCGCGCGGCACCCGCAGCTCCACCGCACCCGTGACCGTGGCGGCGGGGATGGCGCGCGGCCTGCGGGAGAGCCGCTTCAGGGCGTTGACCAGCGGACGGCCCGCCATGTCCTTCAGCGTGGCCTCGACGGTGACCGCGAGGTCCGTTCTGACCAGGTAGGTACCGCTCCAGGCGTAGGCGGTCTGGATGCGGGTGCCGGTGCGGGTCTGGGTGGTGCCCCGGTGCTCACCCCAGCCGACGGCGAGGCCCCCGCTGTCGGAGTTGTGGGGAGTGCCGCCCCCCGGCCTGGCGAGCGTGACCGTCCGGGTGGAGTCGCGGGAGGTGCCCGCGGCGCTGGTCAGGGCGCCGTAGCGGTACGTCTCCACGCCGGACTCGGGTTCGTAACCGTGGACCTCGGGCGCCGAGGTGAAGGCGGCGCGGAGGGTGACCTCGACGATGTGCATGCCGAACAGGCCGTCGGTCACGGGCAGGTGGAACGTCTGTCCCGCGCGGGACAGCATCGCCTCCAGTCCTCCCTTGAACCGCTCACGGTCCAGCAGGCTCTCCAGGAGCTGCCGGGCGCCCTGGGTGTGGCCGATGTGCCGCCCGGTGCCGGTGAGCCAGGTATCGGGATCGCGGGTGAGCAGGCCCGGCGCGATCAGGTCGACCTGCTCGCGCACCGCTTCGTAGACCGAGCGGCCCGTGAAGGAGACGGAGTGCACTCCGCCGTGGCCCAGGAAGGCCCCGCCCCGGTCCCGGCGCTCCAGGTACTCGGGGAGTGACACGCCGGGCCAGGCTTCGCCCGGTGCCCCCAGCTCCGTGAGGCCGTAGTGATCGGCGAGAGCGGTTCTCCTCCCCTGGTCCAGGACGGGCAGGACACCGCTGCGGTGCACCTGTTCCAGCGCCTCGGCCCAGCGGCGCCGGTCCGTGACGTGGCGTTCGTGGGCGTCCGCCGCCGCCTGGTCGGCCGGGGAGAACAGCGGACGCGGTCCCAGCTCGGACGTCTCCCCTTCCCAGCGGGTGAGCACACCGGCGACGGTGTCGCCGCTGAGCCTGAGTTCCCCGCGGCTCCAGCGTTCCATCGCGTCGGCGAGCTGCTCGCCGGGGACGGACAGGACGCCGGCCGCGTACTGGGCGAGCGCCTGCGGCTCGGGAAGGATGTAGACGACACTGCGGTCGGTGAGCTCCTGCCGGTCCGAACTGGCGCTCTGCGGGGCCGCTTTGCCGTGCTCCTCCGTCCTGCTGGTGATGGCGATCGTCGCCAGGGCCTTGAAGAAGTAGACGCGGTCGAAGTTGAGCTTGATCTCCTCGCGTGCGGCCTCACGTGTCGTACTGGCGGTGGTGTTCCACTGCCGCGTGTGGCCGGCGTCCACCCCGCCCTGGAGGGCACCGGTGCCGTCGGAGGACACCGGGCCGCCGACGGTGACGTCGGCCTGCGCCCACTTCATCCCGTAGGACCCCGTGTCGGTGGTGCCGACCTGGGACAGTGCCAGTGAGACGTTGCCGAGGACGAGTTTGTCGTCGGTGACGCCCGTGTAGGAGGAGGGCCCCATCGTGCCCTTGACGTGGATCATGCCGAAGGTGTCGCGGAACCAGCCGGGGTCGAACAGCTGGTCGTAGGTGATGCCCTCGGGGCCCAGAACCTCCTTCGCGTGCGTGCGGATGTGCAGCGTGCTGAGGATGGCGGACAGCGGATGGTCGCCCGTGCCCTGCGGTCCGGCCAGCCGCCTGAGCACGGTGATGCCGGCCTCGCGCAGCCCGGAGGCGTCGATGTGGTAGATCGCCGCGTGCTCCAGCACCGAGGACGGGGTGTCGGCCGCGGACTCCCGGACGGGAACCGCGGGAGCGCGCACCCGCGGCACGTACACCTCGGCGCGCTGACGCTCCAGCCGGAACACCTCGGCGGGATTGAGCGCACCCGGCCACAGCCAGCCCGGCACGCCGCTGGGCTGGAGCACTAGGGCGATATTCCAGTTGGTGGTCACAGCCCAGATGTCGATGAGACCGGAGGACTCCAGGAGCTCGGGCCGGTTGTTGAGTTGGGTGACATTCTCGGTGGCGCCCACCTGCCGGTACAGGTCGACTCCGGTGGCGGCTCCCTTGAGCTGGTTGAACAGGGTCTTGAAGCGGAGGCTCAGGGCCAGCTTCCGGCTGCCGCCGGTGGACATGCCGGTGACGGCCATGCCCATCCCGAGGTTGACCGCCTGCACCTGGTCGGTCGATCCCCGAAACACCGGCGGGGCGCCCTCCGTGGGCGTGGCCCTGATGACGAGCTGGGCGGCGGCGTTTGTGACGACCCCCGGCTCGTGCAGGGTGAGGACTATCCCGTTCTGGGCCGCCTCGGTCCAGTTGACGCCCTGGCCGCGTGCGGAGAACAGCATGTTGAACAGCCGCAGGTTCTCCAGCCTGTGGTCCACCTTCGCCCCGTACGACCAGAACGAGCTCTCGGCCAGCGGGGCGTCGGGGTTCTCGGGGAGGAAGCCGTGCTCGCGGAGCATCGCGTAGGCCCCGTCGCGCAGCGCCCTGACCGTGCCGGCGTCGATGTCGACCAGGCCCATGCCGATGCCCAGGCCCCGCTGGATGTGCTCGGGGGCGGCCACCTGCTCGGTGTCCTCGGGGCGGGGGCCGGTGCCGCGCAGCAGGTTGGGCTCGTACCGCACCGAGGCGGGGACCCCGGCCCCGGTCTCCGTGCCCGTTCCGCTCTCCGCGCCGGTCCCGAGCGGATTCAGCAGGGCCTCCCGGTCCACGGGGAGGCCGTGCCGGAACGCGTCGCGCTCCGGCAGCCGTACCAGCCCGTGCCCGCCGACCTCCGGCGTGCGCACCGCCCCGCGGCCCCGCGCCGCCACCATCGCGTCGTGCGTGAGGGCGAGCCGGTACGCGGCGGTCTGGCCCACCTCCCGGTTCACCGAGACCCACAGGTGGTTCCGGCCGGCGCTGATGCTGTCGGAGTTCGCCCAGGTCATCGCCAGCGAACCACTGATGCCCAGCCCCAGGTCCGGGTTCTTGAACGGTACGGGCAGCAGGTCGATCTCACCCGAAAGGGCCGTGACGGTACTGGAGTTGCTGATCGTGTGGCTGCCGCCCGCGCCACCCAGCGCGGTCCACACCCGCTCCAGGTTGGCCTTGTCACTGGTGACGCCGACCCGCTCGGCGCCCTCGCCCCTGCGCGTGCGCAGCTTCACCGAGGCGACCGGCCTGCCGTTGCGGTCGTGCAGCGCGAACTCGTAGCCGCCGTCCATGGCCACGTCCAGATGGGCGCCGAGGTTCGTCACCTTCTCCAGCAGCTCCCGCCGGGTGGGGCTGCCCAGCGGGAGTTTCAGGCCCTGCGCGCCCAGAGTCGTGACGAGGCTCTCGAACAGCCGCGGCAGTTCGGTCAGTCCCGAGGCGAAGTACACCGAAGGCAGCCGGTCCTGCACCACGTCGGCGCCGGTCGCGACGATCTGCTCGGGTGCGTCGCCGACGTAGTACTCCGGTACGTAGAGCATGAGCCGGTGCTCGTTCTCGGGTGCCACGGCGACCAGGGGAACCGTCTCCCAGCCGTGCCTCGCGTCCGTACGCAGCTGGACCGACCAGCCCGGCTTGTAGGCGTACAGCCTCGACGTGCCCTTGGAGACCTCGGTCTGCCCGCGCTCGACGTCGGTGACCTGATTGGTGGTGCGGGACGACGCGTTGACCGTGCCGGACACTCCGGCGGCGACCCGGGCCGCATCGAGCACGCCGGCGCCGATGCCGATGCCGAACGACGCGGAGAGCGCGCCGCGCAGCGCGCTGGTGGCTCCCGCTTCGGTGTGCACGTGGGCGCCGGTCCCCAGCGAGGCGTTGACCATGTCGGCCGCGTGGAACGGTTTCGCGGCCCCTTCGTCCACCGCGGGCACCAGGCTCTGCGGGCCGGGCGGCGCGGCGACGGGGTCCTCGGGCTCCGACTCCGACTCCGACCGGGCCGACGGTACGCCGGACAGCGCCGTGCCGGAGAGCGCGCGGTCGGCCGGGAGGCGGTCGTACGCTCCGGCCGGGTCGAGTACCTCCAGCGGGTCCGTCGGGTTGAGCCGGATCAGCACCTCGGCCCGTCCCAAGGGGACCACCGTGCCGGCCAGCAGTAGCTGGAAGTTGCCCATCAGGCTCAGTGCCAGCTGTTCCAGCTCGGCCTCGGAGACGCGCTGCCCGGCCTCCTCGGTCATCGTCCGGATCTGCTGGATCATCTCAGGCAGGTAGGGCAGACCGGCCCGGGGGACGGCGGCGGAGAGGGCCGCGGGGTGGGCTGCGGCCGGGGCCGGGGTGGCCGAGACGTCGAGGGCCGAGGGCGCCGGACCGTTCCCGTCCGGCTGTTGGGGTTCCTGCGACTGCTGTGGTTCTCGCGGTTCTTGTGGTTCTCCTGCTTCCTGCGGCTCTTGCGGCTCCTGTACTTCTTGCGGCTCCTGTGCTTCCTGCGGCTCCTGGACATCGGGGCCAAGTTCCAAGGACCGAGTGGTCCCCGCCTCGGGGCTCCATTGCGACCACAGGAACGCGCCCAGCGGGTGCTCGCGGTCGAAGAGCCGGAAACCGTCGGTCGGTTCAAGAGTTCCCCATGAGACTTCGGCATCTCCGGGTGCCGTGACCTCGCCGGACACGACCGGCGCCTCCGTCAGCGTGCCCGCGTCCGAGGCCAGGCGTACTCCCCGTGCCGTCGCCATGACCGGCCCGCCCAGCGCGTCGGCGAGTTCCACGGCGATCCGGTCGGCGCCCGGAGCGGTCAGCAGCGGGACGTACCCCGGGGCCCGGTCCGTCAGCAGGGCCGCCAGCGTGCCGGCGTTCACCGGGCGGCCGGCCGCGGTCAGGCCGCCGTCCCGTACGTCGCCCATGACCAGGACGACCCGGTCCGGAAGCAGCGACCGGAACCGCGCCGGGTCCTCCGGGTCGAAGCCGGCGGCCGTGACCGACGCCTCGGATCCCGGCAGCAGCACGGCGGCCGGCCGGCCTCCGTCCAGCGCCACCGTCCGGGCCTGTGCCAGCAGTTCCTCGACGCGTACGGGGTCGGGAACGGGGACGGGGGGCAGCACCGACGCCTGGGAGACGGCGGCGCCTGCTTCCTCCGCGCCTTCCGTCTCCGCCGTGTCCTCCGTCTCCTCGGGGATGGTGGGCAGAGGGATCCCGGAGGCGGAGGGCGGCTGGATGGCGAGGACGCCGAGATCTGCCGACGTGACGGCTTCTCCCGCCGGCGCCGGTGCCGTGGCTTCCGCCGGGACCTGAGCCGGGGCGGGATTCCGCTCCATGTCGGCGGGATCGAGGAAGTTCTTGAGCCATTCCTCCAGACCGTCGGCCAGTTCGCCGCCCCGCAGCCGGATCATGCCGACCAGGCCCCCGGGGACGTCCACCTCAAGCGTCCTGGCGGGACCGCCGTCCACGCTCATCTCCAGGGTGCCGCCGAACTCGGCGAACCTGTACTTGGTGACGCCTTCCGCGTTGTGCTCTTCGGTCTCTGACTTCGCCGACCCCTGCTTGTTCTCCTCGACCACAGTGGTCTCGATCGGAGCGCGGCCCAATACGGCGTAGTCCGCCGCACCGCCTCCTCCGTCGATGCCACCCCCGTAGTAGAAGCCGGACTCCTGCTCGTCGGTGCTCTCATGGTCTTTGTCGTCCTGCCGGTACCGGCGAGCCTTGAACTGCACGCCGTCGGCCGGACCGAACAGTTTCGCGCTGGTGATCCGGAAGCCGACCCGTACCGTCCTGTCGCCGACCGGAATCTCGTACTGGTGGGTCAGCACCTCCTTGAGGCGGGGGAGCATCATGGTGCGTGAGGCGTAGTGCCCGTACTTCAGGCCCGGCACGGACAGCAGGTCCCCGGCCCGGCGGCGCGCGGCGTTCTCGCCGTTCAACTCCGGGGCCCGGCGGGACCGTGAGACAGCGATCCGGGCCCACTGGTGGACCGCGTCGGCGAACGGCACGTCCCAGGGGTGGAAGTGCTCCCAGAGGGCATCCGGCGGCGACTTGGGCTCGGTAGGCTGGTGGTTCCAGCGCGGTGTGACGCCCTCCAGCCGGCGGAACGGCTGCGGCAGGGGCGTCGGTTCGGTCAGTGGCGTCGTGAGGTGGTCGGGGACCAGCAGCCGGACGCTGCCGGCGACAAGATCGTCCGCGCCGCCGTCGTACCAGAGCCAGGACCGGCGGTCCTGACGGAACCGCTCCCAGGCGTCACCCCGGTCGACGACGCGGGCGACCGCGCCGGCCAGCCAGACCACGGCGCGCGCGGGGGCGGCCAGGACCTCCGGCATGTCACGCGTCGCCCCCATCTCGATGCGGAAGGCGACGTTGTGCTCGAACTCGTGGGAGCCGTCCCGGTCGCGGGTGTTCGCACGATAGATGTCGACCGATTTGAGCTGCTCGGTGCGTGCCGAGACCTGCGTGGAGTGGAAGCCCGCGAGCAGTTCGCCGCCGGCGTGCCCCTGTCGGCCGGTGGCGTCGTGCGTCCCCGCACGGCCGGTGACGGCGCCGCCCGCGTCGGTGGTGCGCCCGCGCTTGTGGGTGATCTTGTCCTGCCGCAGGCTCTCGCTGCGCAGCGTCAGTTTCACCTCGGGGCGGGGGCGGTGGGCGTGGGCCGCTTCGATCCGCTCCGCCGTGACGCGCACCGACACCCAGGTCGTCGTGCCGCCGATGCCGGAAGTGGGGATGAGGGCCCAGACGCCGTTGCCGAGCAGGCTGCCGAAGCGGGCGAGGAGCGCCTTGGGGCGGAACACCGTGTCGATCCAGCGCGCCGTCGGATGGACCTGGACCTCGCCCTCCCGCTGCTGGGGCAGCACGCCGCGCCGCGACAGACGGGTGAGGATCGTGCCGACGATGTCGTCCGCCCTCAGGACTTCGGGGTGGGCGGCGGTGCGCGGCAACTGACCGCCGCTGAGATAGCCGCGGGTGACCGGCGCCGCCGCGACCGGCGCGCCGACGCTTCCCGTGCTGTCCGCACTGCTGGTGCTACCGGTGCTACCGGTGCTGTCCGTGCTGCTGGTGGTGTCCGCACGGTTCGCGCTGTGAGTGCTGTCCGCGTCGGCCGCAGCGCTCGCGGTGTCCGCCCTGTCCGCGGTGCTCACAGTGCTCGCGGTGTCCGCACTGTCGGTGGTGCTCGCCACGTCCGCCACGTCCGCCGAGCCAACCGTGCCCTGCGCGCCCGCCGTGCCTGCGGTGCCCGCCGCATCCACCACGCCCTCCGCGACCGCAGCGACCGTCTTCGGCGGCACGACGTCGCGGACCCGGCCCTGCGGCACGATCAGGTCGACGGCGTCCTCGAAGCGCAGGTACCTGGTTGCCGACTCGACGGTCCGGCCGGACTTGACCTTGATCAGGTCGATGCCGAAATCAGCGACCTTGAGACGGTAGAAGTCAGGTGTGCCGGCGTAAGTGGCACGCGTGACGCCGATGAACCCCTCGTCGTGCTCACGAACGGTGTTCCAGCTCCACCGGCTCCCGACGTGTACCGCCGCGGTGAACCGGCCCCCGGGCTCGCCGCCGCCCCGCGCGCCGTCCGTCCCGTCGTGGCCGGTGGTCACCTCGACGTCGCCACCGGAGTCCGAGCCGAATCGCAACTGCGGCCCCGCGGCGCCCTGGACGCCGAGGCTGAACCCCGACTCCCGCTGCCTGGTGTGCCGTTCAACGGCCTGGAGGTAGTGCTCGATCTCGGTCTCGCCACCGTTCGGTGCGAGCTGCTCCGGCCGGTGCAGGCTCAACTTCAGTCGCAGCGTCGACTGAGTGCCGTCGGGCGAGAACCTGTCGACCGTCCAGCCTCGTGCGTCGGTGAGCCGGTCGAAATTGGCGGCCAGTGACGGGGCCTCCAGCATCCGCGCGAACTCGTCCGGGAGCTGCTGACCGGCATGCTGCACCCGGTACAGGTGCGCGACCACCTTCTCCAGCGCTATCAGGCGCGTGAACGCCGGGTACAGCCCAGCGGTGCCGGAAGAGAGGTCGAGGCTCCGGGGATTGGCGCCCAGGTTCCGTGGAGCCCGCGTCGCTCCGCGCATCGCCCCGGCCGAGCGGGCCTGTTTCGAGGTGACCGGCACGGCCGGTGCGTGCTCGTCCGGGATGATGATCTGAGCGCCCATCATGCCCGGCTGTTCGAGCCACAGCCGTTCCGGCCGCCCTTTGTCCACTCTCATGGTCAGGGAGTAGGCGACGTTCTTGAAGATCTCGGTGACGGAGCCGGTGTTCTCCATGCGGTCGTAGGACTTGGCGGTCGACGCGAAGTGGTCGCCCTTCGTCGAGGTACGGCTTCCGTTGAAGGCGAAACCGCCGACCTGGAGCCTGACCCCGCCCCACTCGATCCGGGCGGCGCCGCCGACGGCGAGCGTCCCGGTCCAGCCCACGTTCTTGCCGCTGACCAGGGAATCACCCTTGGCCACCCGCTGGTTGGTGACCATCTCGTACCTACGGGAGTGCACGGTGTCCAGCAGATGCGCCTGCACCGTGAAGGTCATGCGGTGCTTGTCGACTCGGATGGTGAGCGGGGTCTCACGGAGGTACCGGTCCAGACCGCCCTCCATGGCGGTACGGGCGAAGTACACGCCGATCTGGCGGTCGATCTCGGCCCGGTCGACCCGGAGCTTGCGTGTGCGCAGCTCCCCGGCCAGCCAGTCACGGATCACCTCCTCCACCCTCTCGGCACCGGGCAGCGCGGCGACGGCCGCATAGCCCAGGCCACGCCCGCCGGCCAGGGCCGGAGGCTCACTCGGGTGGAACAAGAACCGGCGCTCGCCAACCAGCGAGGCAGGCGGCGTGATCGACACGTCGGTGGGGTTGGGACCTGCGGTGATGCCGGGGACCCAAGCCTGGTCCTGGGCCGCTTCGGTGGTGGCGGTGACGTCGATGACGTCGGCTCGCCGCAACAGTTCCTTCACGTGCGGGAGCGTCCCGGCCGACTCCGTGGAGACCGGCAGTTTCCCCACAGCCCGGAGCACGCGCTCAGTGCGTACCCGGCCCAGCGCACGTTCCTCGAAATCGGCGGCGCCCTGCCCGCCGTGCCACGGAACCCCGAGGTCCGCGGCAGCCAGTACGGGGGTTGCAGGGTTCTGCAGCTTCTCGTGGCTACCGGACTCCCATGTGATGCTGACAGTTACCTCGGCCTGGTAACGAGCCTGCTCACCCGTGGTGTTGAAGATGGTGTGGGTCAGCGGCTGGGAGGAGACGTGGCTGCTCCAGGCCCGGTGTGAACCGAACGTCCCGACGAGCAGAGGGGCCATGCCCTTGGCACCGGCGTGGTGACCGTGCTGGACGACCGCCGGGTCCACCAGCCCGGCGACGTTGGCGGAGAGCGTCATCGCGGCGGTGCTCTTGCCACCGCCGCCGGTCGTCTCGGACAGTCCCCCGCCAAGGTCCGCCCGGACCTTCACCCCGTCCGACACACCGAGGAACCGCAGGGCCCGCGGGACGAGCCGCACCCGGAAGTGCCCCCGGAACCCGTCGCGTCCCGGCAGCACGACTCCGTGGCTGATTCTCTCCGACAGGTCACCGGCGGCGGACGACCAGCGGTAGCGGTTGATCACCGTGTCCTCGTTGAGCATGCGCTCCATGTCCCGCACGACCTTGAGCACCGTGGGCACCGGGACCCCGGCCGCGAGCAGCCGGGTCTGCTCGGCGGCCAGGACACCGGTCAGGTCGATGGCGTGCAGGATCTCGAACCCGAGCCTCGGCCGGGCGGCACCGGGCGGCACCTGAAGGAACTCCTCCGTGGGGTCCGGTTGTGGTGCGTCGGGCCCTGAGAGGACACTGGGCAGCTCGATGACGAGACCACGGTCCAGGACGACGTCCGCGGTCCGTTCCTGACCGTTCACGAACAGACGGATCCGCAGTTTCGCCGTGAAGGGGGTCACGCCCTCCTTGAACAGCTTCTGTCCGCTGATGACCGTCTGACGTACGCCGCCGGTCCGGTTCCGCGCGGACTCCATGTGGATCGTCGGGGCGCCGAGCACCACCGCGGAGGCCGCGGCGGACGCCACGTTGATCGCCGTCATCAGAACCAGATCGGAGGTGTGGGTGACGGTCCTGGCGTGCTCGGAGGTCGCCGCGGTGGAGGCGAACTTCACGCCGTACCTGCGTACCTCCGCCGGCTCCGGGACGTCCGTGGCCGCTCTCACCTCGGTCAGCACCGGCCGGATCCACACCAGCCGGCCGTCGACGACGCGCATCGCTCCCTCGGCGAGCAGCCGCCCCCACGCCACCGGTTCGTCGACGGCCAGGACCTCGGCGATCGCGTCCCGGATTCCCCGGGTCAGAGCACTCTGCTGGTCGGGAAGGCCCGCGGTCAGCCTGCCGGCCTCCTGCGCGGCCCGCCCCGGCTCCCACCTCCCGACACCGCCCACCGTGCCCATGCCGAGCATGCCCTGCTCGATGTACCAGGGGGCACGGGCAGGCGGGACTTCCTCGACGGGGCCGGCCGACGCGCCGTCGAAGGGCGCCGGTTCCTGGCCCTGGGGGTTCTCATCAGTGGCTTGTGCCAGGGCTGGGGCTAGGGCTGGAGTGGACGCCTCGGTGTCCGGTCCGGTCTCCGGCGGCGGGGTGACGGGCCCGACGCGCTCGGGCTCGTCGGTCACCGGCCGCGGGTCGGCGGCCCTGGTGACGTCGTCGCCAGGTGCGGCACTCACAGGTGACTGATCCTGCAAAGCGGCCGAGGGCAGTGCTTGCGCGTCTGGCCCGTCGCCCCACTCGTCGTCCATCGGTCCGGGGCGTCGCTGAGGGTCGCGGGTGGCGAAGGGTGCGTTCAGTGTCGGAGTTGGCCCGGCATTCGGGGCGACTGACAGCAGGTCCGTGCTCTGGAAGTGAACAATGCGGTCGCCCCGGCGCGTCATCCCGATGACGAGCCGCTGGCCGAACATGCCATGCGCGCTCGAAAGGTTGCCGCCTGGGGTACGAAGCCACATCAGTGCTGGGTCCTTGGCCACCTGGCTGACGGCGTCCAGGGCATCGACCCACGTCCAACCGTCAGGGAATCCGTCCGGAACCTGACGGGGCTCCAGAAGGTCCGGAGAGAGAACGCCCTCCTCTCTGAGCTGATCCAGCACTCGCTGGGAACGCTGCGCAGGAGAAGGCCATGGGGCGCTCGGAGGGTTGTCACGGATCTCTCGCAGGGTGGAGTCACGCAATACGGCCAGCGGATCGTGTGCCGAGCCGAGAGTCTCACCCAAACTGCTGAGCGATACACCCTCTTCTGGAGTCCAGTCGTCGATGTCACGCGGGAGGGCGGGAAGAAAACTGAGAGCCTTCAACAGGGGAAGCGGGTCGATCCGGCCCTCGAAACTCAGCGGCTCATCATCGAAAGTGTAGGCGTCGTGGGAGGGCTCGCTGTACAGCTCCAGATGCAACAGCAACGCACGCAAGTGACTCTTCAGGAGATCGACACGGGAATTTTCAAATACCTCGATCGTAAGGTCCGCCTCAGCGAGATTGTCGACCGATTTGATTGAGATCCTCAGCAGCGATGCACCGCTGGCCCGAGGGAGTGTGTCAAAAATGACATCGATCTCACGACGGAACTCGTCGACATATTCGTCCACCTCATCCTGCTGAACACCCTCGCCCGCAACGAACGCGACATTCAGAGTTAGCCAGATTCCGAACTGGCCGCCTTCGAATAGCACCGGAACATAGAGAGGGTTAAATTCCATTCCCATGGTGGGCAGGCGCAGCCGAACGGGTTTCGCGTGGGCCAGCACTGCGGAGTCTGGCCAGAACATGTAGGGCTGGTGCACCGTGGGACGGTAGGCGACGTGGTACCCGTCCCGGACCACACCCTCGATACGCACTCCTACGGCCTCACCGACCCAGCGATAAGTACCGTCCGACTGAATCAGGACGGCATCGCTTTTCACGGCCAAGAAATGCGCATTCTCCACCACATTGCGGACATCCGCGGGCTTCCATTCCGTGGGGAACATGGTGTGGTCTCGGCCGTCGGCATGAGGTGCCCACCGACTGTCCAACAACGTTTCGAGCGCACCATGGTCCGTGGAGGGATCCAGGAACCGCACACTCGCCTGATACGTTCCGTTGTCGAAGCTCCTCACCACGTCCACCGCGATATCGGGGGCTGCGCCCCCGTTCCGGTTATGAGACTGGTGCACACCGGAACGGGTGCGGCGGTCACCGAACCGGGAGACATCCTCCGCCCGGAGGGAGAATCTGAGATATCTCCAGTCCTCGGCAGGCTTCGGCAGGTACCGCGGAATCACCAGCCCGCTCTGGTCCGCAGAGGGCCGGAAACCGGTGAACGCCTCACCGTTCACCTGCCCCTCGATACGCACACCGCCGTACTCACCGGTCCACTGCCGCATCCCGGCACGCCCCGGCACCGCACTCACCGCACCATGCCGCACCGCATGCAGATAAGCCTGCTCGGCCGCATACACCGCGTCGTCCTCGCTCCAGTACGCGGGGAACATCACCCGCACACCGGCCTCAGCCCCGGCTCCGGCCCCGAGGAGAACAAGATCACCAGTGGTAGGAAGCCAACCGTCCCCGTCACGAAGACCGGTATGCGGCGCGCGCCCCTTCGCCAGGAACGTGCCGTTGGCGTTCTCCAGCACGTGCGCTCGTTCGGGACGGGGGCGGTCCGACAGCTCCACCGGCATCAGATGCCCCTCGACGCCCTCCGGCCCGCCGTACAGCACCGCCTGCCGCACCTCGAGCGGGAACACCGCCCGTTCCGGAAGCCCCCGAACCCAACCAGCCACCGGACCTGTGTCAAAATTCGCCGACCGCAGCGCCGCCTCCGACGCGGCCCCGAGCTGACGCAACTGACGCGGCGCGACGTAGGGCCGGCCGAGTGAATAACCAGGCGGCAGCAAGGAATCCGCATCGAAATTTGGTCGGCTACGGTCGTCAACATTCTCATTGGCCATCAACGCGTGGTCGAGGTACACCGGCCGATAGCCGCGGGGGATGTCGCGGTACTCATCCGGGAACCCGAGCCAATGACCGCCCTCGTGCGCAACTGTCCGATCATCTATCGGCAATGAGAACGCCTCGTAATGGTTCCTGAACGACCTGGTGGAGAGCAGTACCGTCCGGTGCGCCTGGCCGGGGTCGTCGACGAAATGCACATCAAATCTGAGCAGATCACCGTTGGGCAGCCGCAGCCCGGTGTTCCACACCTCATCGATCGCGTTCCGAACCTTGCTCTCGAATTCCACGATCTTTATGCCCTGTCGTGCACCGGCAGCATTCAGACCTCCGTCAAGCTCCCGAGGGTCACCCTGAGGATCGAACTCCCAAGCCACACGCACCACAAAACGGCTGACAGTCTCTCCGTCACCACGCTGATAGCGCACAACCTCATAAGCAGCTGGTGCCAGGCGCTCGACCCGCGAGCCCATCGGGATACCGACGCTGACCTCCGCCGACCCCAACCACGTGGCGTTCTCGGGTATGCCAGTGACCGGATCAACGCGCTCATCCGGATGCAGCACCGTCCCGTGACCGACAACCGGCCCCTCGCCCCGGACGGACACATCATCGCCGACCCGGCCCGCCGACATCGGAGCGAACGACCGCTGCTGCACAGCAGTCTCCTCACCAAAGCGAGCAACAGGCCCACGCGGCACAGAAGTCCCGTCGTCAGGGCTTTCGAGGCTGTTGAGGACAGCGGAGTCGTCAGTGGCTACGGTTGCACTCAGTGTCGGGGTTGGCTGTGCATTCGAGTCGTGCGGCATCAGGCCGGTGCTCCGGAAGCTGACGACGCGGTCGTCCCGGCGCGTCATCTCGATGCCGAGCCCTCCGCCGAAGACTCCATGCGAGGTAAACTCGCCGCTGCCTGGAACCCGGGACCAGGGCAGCTGTCGGTTCTTGGCCACGTGACTGACGGCGTCCAGGACATCGACCCACGTCCAGCCGTCAGGGAATCCGTCAGGAACCCGACGGGGCTCCAGGAGGTCCGGAGAGAGAACGCTCTCCTCTCTGAGCTGATCCAGCACTCGCTGGGAACGCTGCGCACGAGAAGGCCAAGGGTCGCTCGGGCGGTTGTGACGGCTCTCCCGCAGGGTGGAGTCACGCAGCACGGTCAGCGGGTCGTGCAGCGCGTCGAGAGCCTCACGCAAACTGCTGAGCGATACCCCCTCGCGGAGTTTCCAGGCGTCGATGTCACGCGGGGGCGCGGGAAGAGGGCTGAGAGCCTTCAGCAGGGGAAGCGGGTCGAGCCGGCCCTCGGAGCTCAGCGACTGATCAAAGAAAGGGTAGGCGTCGCGGGCGGGCTCGCTGTACAGGTCCAGTTGAGACAGCACCGAGTACACGTCGCTCTTCAGACGGTCAGGATTAATTCTTCTGCGGACTCTGACCGTAAAGTCCGCCTCAGTGGGATTGTCAACCGACTCGATCGACACCTTCAGCAGCGGGGCGCCATCGGCTCGAGGGAGCGTGCGGAAAATAGCTTCGAACACATTGGAGAACTCGTGGGCGTAAGCGTCCAGCTGCTCCTGCCCAGCCTTTGTGTACGGCACGAACGCGATGCCCAGAGTCAGCCGGATTCCGAGCTGGCCGCCTTCGAACAGCACCGGGAAGTAGAAGGGGCGGAGATCAGCCCCCACGGTGCGCAGGCGCACCCGAACGCGGCTCGCGTGGGCCAATCTTCCATGGTCTGGCCAGAACTTGTAGGGCTGGTGCGCCGTGGGACGATAGATGGCGTGGTACCCGTCCCGGACCACACCCTCGATGCTCACTCCTGCGGCCTCACCGACCCAGCGATAAGTGCCGTCTGGCAGTTTCAGGACGGCATCTTTTTTCACGGCCGCGGTATGCGCAGCCTCCACCGCATTGCGAACATCTACGCTTTGCCAGCTCTTGGGGAACATGGTGTGGTCGTGGCCGTCGGAATGGGGTTCCCACCGGCTGCCCAGCAACGCTTCGAGGGCATAGGGGTCCGTGGAGGGCTCCAGGAACCGCACACTCGCCTGATACGTCGCGTTGTCGAACCTCCTCACCGCGTCCACCGCGACACCGGGGGCTATGCCACCGTTCCTGCTGAACAGCTGGTGCACACCAGAACGGGTGCGGCGGTCACCGAACCGGGAGACATCCTCCGCCTGAAGGGAGAATCTGGGGTACTCCTGCTCTTCGGCAGGCTTCGGCAGGTACGGCGGAATCACCAGCCCGCTCTGGTCCGCAGAGGGCCGGAAACCGGTGAACGCCTCACCGTTCACCTCCCCCTCGATACGCACACCGCCGTACTCACCGGTCCAACGCCGCATCCCGGCACGCCCCGGCACCGCACTCACCGCACCATGCCGCACCGCATGCAGATAAGCCTGCTCGGCCGCATACACCGCGTCGTCCTCGCTCCAGTACGCGGGGAACATCACCCGCACACCGGCACCGTCGGACGAGACAGCGAGATCACCAGTAGCGGGAAGCCACCTGTCCCCGTCACGAACACCCACATGCGGCGCCCGCGTCTTCACCAGGAAGGTGCTGTTGGCATTCATCACCCCGATCGCTCGCTCGGGACGGGCACGATCCGACAACCCCGCCGGCATCAGGTGCCCCCCGACACCCTCCGACCCGCCGTACAGCACCGCCTGCCGCACCTCGAGCGGGAACACCGCCCGCTCCGGAAGCCCCCGAACCCGACCAGCCACCGGCCCCGCGGCAAAATTCGCCAACCGCAACCCCGCCTCCGACGCGGCACCCATCCGACGCAGCTCACGCGGCGCGACGTAAGGCCGGCCAAAGCGAAGATTTTCGCGCCGCGGCATGTTACCCGCATCGAACAATGGGCGGTTACGGTCGTCAACATATTGATTGGCCATCAACGAATGGTCGAGGTACACCGGGCGACTCCCCTTGGGGGTATCGCGATAACCATCGGGGAGCCCGATCAGGTGGCCGAACTCGTGCGAAACTATCTGCTGAAATATCGGCAGCGAGAAGGCCGTGGAATGGTTCCTGAACGACCTGGAGGAGAGCAGCACGACCTGGTGCGCCCGGTTCAGTTCGTCGACGAACTGCACATCATATCTGAGCAGATCACCGTTGGGCAGCCGCAGGCCGGTGTTCCACATCTCATCGATTGCCTGCCGAACCTCGTCCTGAAATTTCTCGATCTTTATGGGTCGTCGTGCACCGGCAGCATTCAGGCCTCCGCCGAGCTCTCGAGGGTCACCGTGCGGGTCGAACTCCCAAGCCACACGCACCACAAAACGGCTGACAGTCTCTCCGTCACCACGCTGATAGCGCACAACCTCATAAGCAGCCGGTACCTGGCCCTCGGCCCGTGAGCCGACCGGGACGCCGACGCTGACCTCCGCCGACCCCAACCACGTGGCGTTCTCGGGTATGCCAGTGACCGGATCAACGCGCTCATCCGGATGCAGCACCGTCCCGTGACCGACAACCGGCCCCTCGCCCCGGACGGACACATCATCGCCGACCCGGCCCGCCGACATCGGAGCGAACGACCGCTGCTGCACAACAGTCTCCTCACCAAAGCGAGCAACAGGCCCACGCGGCACAGAAGTCCCGTCGTCAGGGCTTTCGAGACTGTTGAGGACAGCGGAGTCGTCGGTGCCAGCCGTGTCATCGGTGCTGGCGAAGTCGTCGGTGGCGTCGGTGATCTCCCCCTCGTCCGGCCGCTCGGCGGGGTCCTCCGGCGCATCGAACCGATCAACAGCTTCGCGCGCATCGCCAGACCGTTCACCGGACCGGTCATCGGACGAGGACAAGGCGGCCAGCCGCCGTTCCAGGTCCGCGTCCGCCGTGCCCCGGTCCTCGAACGCGCTCTGCTGCTCGCGCCGTTCCTTCAGCCCCTCCTCGGTGATGCGTTGGAGGTGTCCTTCGCTCTCCAGCCTCGGCAGCACGGCGCCCGCCTGACGGCGCAGTTCGTCGAGCCGCTCGGAGACGGGCAACGCCTGGTCGAGGCGTCGGCGCGCCTCGGCGACCTGCCGCGAGATCTCGCGCAGGCCGGCCCGGTCGCCGCCCGCCTCACGGACGGGTTCGTCACCACCGCCGTCACCATCACCGTCGCCGGAGGACTCGTCCCCCGGGCGGCCGCCGGAGTCGCCGTCTCCCCGTACGTCGCTGGGCGCCCGCAACTCCGTCAGCGCGGCCTGCTGCGCGGCCGCCAGCTTCCCCTCCAGGGCGTCGAGTTCGTTCCGCGCCCCTCGGACGCGCTCGATGCTCTCCTCTTCTTCTTCCTCGCGGCGCGGCCGAGTCTGCTCGTCCAGGGCCTCCTGCCACTTGCCCAGGAATTTGTCGCCCTGTCCGTCGAAGGCCTCCAGCGCCTGCCGGCGCCAGAGCGCGACGGGGCTCGTGTCCTGTGCGGTGAGGTCGGCGAACCGGCGGCCCACCGCCTCGTCCGCCTCCGCCTCCGCCCGCCGTGTCGCCTCGGTCTCCGGAGCGGGGCCGTCCTGCCGCAAGAGGTCCAGCCGCTGCCGCAACTGCCGCATGTCGCGGTACTCCTGCAGATCCTGCATCGCGCGCGCACGCTCCGGCTCGGAGTTCGCCTCCGCCACCTGCCGTCGCAGACCGGCCTCGTGCTCGTCGACCTCCCGACCACCACCGCCGCCGTCGTCGTCGTCGCGCAGATTGTTGAGGCGACGCTGCAACGCATCGTCGCCGCCCCGGCCGCCCTCGTCGTCACCGCGCAAGTTGTCGACACGTCGCTGCAACGCGTCGTCGCCGTCCCCGCCGACCGTCCTGGACCGGTCGATCCGCGCCGCCAGCTCCGCGTCCTGCCGCAGCTGCCGCAGCTCCCGCTGGGCGGCGGCCGCCTCCCTGACGCTCGTCGCGTTCAGCACGCGTTGGCGCAGCACTGCCTCGCGCTGTGCTTCATGCCCCTGCTGAGCGCTCCGCTCAAGGCTGGAGTGCAGATCCACCGAGTAGCGCTCGGCCAGCCGCAATTCGGCCAGCCGCTCCTCGTGCCCCTCCTGGGCGGTGGACAGTTCCCTGCGCAGCCGGACCAGTTCCGCGTTGTGGAAGGTGGGCAGGTCTTGTCCGGTCAACGCCTCGATCGGCACGTGGCGTTCGATGAGGTCGGTGTAGCCGCGCAGGGCTCCGTCGAGCTGATCCGCCGCACCGGACCGCCGCGCGTCCGCCACCGCGTCGACCGCACTCCTCCATTCGAGATGGTCGACACCCAGCTCCTGGAGATGCTCGTATCCGGCCTCCACGTGATCCTGGAAGGCTTCGAGGCGCGTCCGCAGGTCCTGCACCAGGATCCGGTCCCGGAAGTCGGCGATGTTCCTCGCCGCCCCCCGCCAGTCCTCCCGTGCGGCCGCCTCCCGGATGTTCTGGACGTGAGCGGACCGCTCCTCGGCCGGCACCCCTGCCTGCCGGGCGAGCGCGTCCATGCGGGACACCACGGGCCGCAGTTGCGTCGCCGGGGAGACGATCGGCGTGACCGGCGCGGCCGGTGCGTCCTGGAGCAGATCGTGCGGCCGTCCGGACGGTGCGTCCGTCAGTCGCCCGGACAGCGTGTCGGGGTCCGTCCAGACGGCGCGCGCGGACTCGTCCTCCGGGGCCCCGCGTTCCGTGCCGGTCGACGGTTCGTCCGCCGCCGGCCGCCCGCTCTCGGGGAGGGAACCGTCCGTCCCCGCGCCGGACCGGTCGAACGGTACGGGCGCCGGGTCCGCGTGCGTGCCGACCCCGTCCGCGTCCGCTTCCAGCTCGCTCCGGTTCATCGCGCGCGGAACGGAGTCGGCCACTCCCCCCGTGTCGGACGGTGTCCTGCTCACCGTCGCCAGCCGCGCCGCCGTCTCGTCGTACGACGGATCGTGGCCGCCGTCCGCGGTCTCCGTCGTGTCCGCCGCGCCCGCCACGTCCGCGGCTCTTCCGGCGCCGTCCGGCCCGGCCGCACTCCTGCCGGGCCCCTCCGGCCCGGGCTTCGTCTCGTCGCCCCGGACCGCCCCGCGCGCGGCAGAACCGTCCGACCCGCCCACGGGGCCGGACGGCCCCCGCAACGCCGCGAGCCGCGCCGCCGTCTCGTCGTACGACAGCGCCCGGTCCTCCGGTCCGGCCCCCTGCTCGTCCCCTGCGGACACGGGGTCGGTGGCTCCCGCGAATTCCGGCTCACCGGAGCCGCTCCGCCCCTCACCCACCGGGGCTCCTGCCGTAGCACCGGAAGCAGCCGACGCACCCGTCGCGGCACGCGGATCCGCCAACGCCCCATAGGCCGCCGCGCCCTCGCCCTCACCCGTGCCCTCGTCATCGGTGAAGGAGGACTCCGCATCGCTTCCGTCAGCGCGGGACGCAGCCGCCGGGTGCAGGTCGGGACCATCGCCGGGGCCGAAGTCCGAGCCGGACCGGATGACGGGATCGGCATCCACGGCCCGGCCCGTCACGGACCCGATGTCGGAGCCGGACCCGGAGTCGGAGCCGAAGTCGGAATCGAAGTCGGAATCTGCGCCGAGGCTGGAATCACCACGCGGGTCGCGGCCGGTGCCCGAGCCGACGTCGGAACCGACCGTCGAGACCGCGTCGAAGCCCGCGAGGGAGCCGGGGTGACTGCTCGGATCACCGTCACTGCTCAAGCCCAGGTACGAGCCGGAGTCGGAGCTCAGGTACGAGCCGGAGTCGGAACTCAGGTCGAAGTCCGGGTCGAAGTCGGAGGCCGACCAGGCATCCGACTCCCCGTCCGAGTCAGAGCGCGGGCCCAGGCCGAAGCCCGCCACCGACCCCACGTCCATGACCGGCCCTGTCACCGAGACGTCGGAGACGGAACCGGCGTCGGAGAAGCCGGAGACGTCGCCGCTACTGGTCAGGGCCGTGGTGTCGGACAGCAGCGGCACCGCGCCGCTACCCGTGTCACGCGCCGTACGCGGCCCGCCGAAGAGGGAAGTGACAGGACGGGCGAGCACCCGGAACACCTCGGGCACCCTCAACCCGCCTGCCGGGACCCGGTTCACGCCCTCTCCGGTGCCACCACCGGCACCGGCACCACTGCCCGGGCCGCCGGGCCGCCCCCACAGATCCGGCAGACTCGGCAACCGCCCCCACGTCGCCTTCTCCCGCAGCCCCGCCCCCAACCACGTCGCGTTCCGCGTCAACCCGTGCGACACCAGCCCCGGAACGACACCCCCGACGAACGTCTCCCACGACGTCTTGAACTTCCCCGTCGTGAACAGGTTGTAGAACCCCTCGGAAATGTTCTGGTGGATCCCCCACGCGAGCGCGTCCCCCGCGAGCCCCGCCACCTTCCAGCGCATGTCTCCCGACAGCGCTCGCGCCACGCCGTCCGACAACGCCCCACGCACCTCGCCACCGGGCAACCGCGCCACCGAACCCGACAGTTGCTCTCCCAGATCCTTCCTGCCGATGTTCCGCAGCAGCGTCTCCGCCCACTCACCACCCATCTCCCGCGCCACGTCCCGCCCCACCGCACCGCCCAAGCCCGCCTCGAAGGCGTCCCCCGCCTCCCGCACAAACTGGCGCCCCACCTCATGCGGCACCCCACCGGACCTGAACCCCCGCGCCATCCCCGCCGCCAGACCACCCACCCGACGGCCGAACGCCGCACCCCCCACACCGCCCAGGCCCCCCGCACCGGGCACACCAGCCAACGCCCGCTCGACGTCCCGACCGATCACCCCCGCCACATCACGCCCCACCAAACGACCCAACCCCGACCCCAACACCCCACCCAACAACGGAACAAACGCCCCGAACGCCCCCTGCACCGCACCAAACTCCACCGCCTGCTTCGTATACCGACCCCCCTGCGACGTATGAAACCCGTCCGCCGCCAACGACCACTGCACCAACCCGTCCATCGCCGCCGCCAACCCCACGTTCAACACCTCATGCGTCGCCACCGCCGCCAAGAACCGCAACAGGAAACTCCGCAACACCCCCCGGTACAACGCCCGCAGAAACGACTGCTCAATCAACGCCCCGATCGGATTCCACACCGCCATGACCAGCGTCAACGCCCACTCCAGCAGGAACTGCACCACCTGCGCGATGATCATCCGGTTCGTGTAATCCAGCTGATACGCGAACTCATGCGCATACTCAGCCAACCGCACCGCCGTCTCCCGCAACGCCGCGATGTAATCCGCTCCCTCACCCCCCGCGAACTTCTTCATCGCAGCGACATACGCCGCACTCCACTCACCCTCAGCCGTCCCCGCCACCGACCCCGCCACCTGCGCGATCAGCTCCTGCACCCGCCCCAGACCATCCGCCAACTCCACATGCGGGTACTCCACCTCAGCCCGCACCCGCCCCGCATCACCCTTCGGGGGGCGCATCCCCGTCAACGCCAACACGACAACCGCGCCAAACCCGTCAATGGCCATCAGAAGCCGGCCCCGGGAGCGATCAGGAGAGGGGCACACACATGTACGCGGTCGAAACGGTGCCGGGTGCACGAGCCGCGCATAACGCCCCTCCCCACCGAGGTGCCGATTTGACTTCAGACAGTGGCCGACTGTACTAGGTGTGGCCGAAATACGCGATCATATGTTTCTCGCTGGGCATCGATTCATCCGCGTACCGAATCGCCTCACACCGGGACAGCTCCCTCCGTCCGGCTCCGGCCTCCTCCACAGTCGACACCGACCGCCGCGAAGGAGGCCGAGGCCCCAGGGCCTGTCTTCCAACTCCCCTCTGCCCCGCGGGCGACGAGGGGATTTGGAAGACACGCCCTAGGCCGACCGGTGCGCCGCCGCCTTCAGCTCGGCGAGCTGCGCCAGCGTGCCCTCCCGTTCAGCCTTGCGCCACAGGCGCTTGGCGAACATCCCGTTGGCGAACAACTGAATGCTCTTGACCGCCGGCGCGGCGAACCCGGCGGCGGTGTGCGGCGCGTACACCGCCGTGTCGCCCGCTTCGGACACCTCGAGCCATCCGGTGCAGATCCGGTTGGCCAGTCCGACGGCCTGCGGGCCGAAGGAGTGGGCGGTCAGACCCGCCCGGCGGCCACCCTGCTCAAGCAGTCCGGCGGGGATGTCGAGGTGGAGTCCGCTCTCGTCGTGCCCGATGACGCGCACCGGCAGGACGACCGGGTGGCCGTCGGCTCCGCGGTAGGCGAGCAGTTGGTGGGGAAGCTTGGCCATCTGGCGGTGGAGCTTGCCCGTGTCGAGCCGGGGGCCGCTGCCCTTGGCCGGTGCCGACTGCGGAGCCGGCGGCTTGGGCCAGGCGGCGCCGGAGACGGTGAGGTCACCGGCACCGTGCGTGTCGGGCCAGGAGGCGACGCGCTTGACATCGATATCTATGACGACACGCGTATCGAGGTAGTCACCGAGCGCCCAGTCCCAGAAGCGGCCGGTGGGCATGGGGCCGAGGAAGCGGGTGAGGCGTGGCTGCAGGGCTTCGAGGGCCTTGGGTGACGGCTTCAGGGGGACATCGGCCGCCCCCTGGACGAGCACGAAGCCGTCCGCCGTCGCAAATCCGTGGTCACGGGTGTGATAGGCCATGGCCACCCGCGGATCGCGCAGGATGTTGCGCAGCTTGCCGTTGAAGGCGAGGGATGTGGTGACGCCGATCGTCCCGGCCTCGGGGTCGACCAGTCCGAGGGGTGAGACCGGGATGGCGATCGCGCCGCCGGCCGGGGTTCCATAGGACAGAGCGGTGACCAGATCGCCCGCCGTGATGTCCTGAATCTCTTCTGACCAGCGCAGAGTGTCGGCGGATCCCGCCGCGGAGAGTTCCGTCATGGCCGAATAGTACTCATCAAATACGTATGCCCATGGCGCGTCAAGCCCGGGGCCGGGCGAACAGCGTGCGTAGGTGAAGCATCACCTTTATAGTTGACACGTCACCTTCCGGAATCTATGGTGATTGAACGTTGAACGGAACGGATGGCGGGTCAGCCGACCAGGCCACCACCGCGAGCACGCAGGAGCAGATCATGGGACAGCTTGACGGCAAGACCGCGGTGGTCACCGGCGGTACCAGTGGCATCGGCCTGGCCGCAGCGCAGCGTTTCGCAGCCGAGGGTGCGCACGTCTACATCACCGGGCGCCGCAAGGAGGCCCTGGACCAGGCCGCGGAGCAGATCGGCGGGAACGTCACCGCCGTGCAGGCCGACAGCGCCGACCTGGCCAGCCTCGACCGCCTCTACGCCACCATCGCCGAGGCCGGACACCGCATCGACGTCCTCTTCGCCAACGCCGGCGGCGGCGAGTTCGCCACCCTCGCCGACGTCACCGAAGACCACTTCGACACCACCTTCAACATCAACGTCAAGGGCACCCTCTTCACCGTCCAGAAGGCCCTGACCCACCTCAACGACAACTCCTCCATCATCCTCACCGGCTCCACCGCCGCCACCGTCGGCAACGAAGCCTTCGGCGTCTACGGCGCCTCCAAGGCCGCCATCCGCGCCCTCTCACGCACCTGGGCCAACGAACTGCGCGGCCGCAACATCCGCGTCAACACCATCGCCCCCGGACCCATCCACACCCCCGGCATCGACGGCCTCGCCCCCAACGACGAACAAGCCGCACAGCTGCGCGACACCCTCGCCGCCACCGTCCCCCTCGGCCGCATGGGACAGCCCAGCGAAGTCGCCAACCTCGCCCTCTTCCTCGCCACCAACCAGTCCAGCTTCATCACCGGCACCGAAATCTTCATCGACGGCGGCGCCAACCAAATCTAAAACCCACACAAAACAGCACCACACAGCACCACACACGGCACGGGCCGCGGCACCCCCACCGCGGCCCCCGCCCAACCTGCGGGCATGAGCCCTGCTCATGCCCAGATCCGGCCCCCGCGAGGGCCACACGACGTCACGCACCGTTACACAAGGAGAGTTATGAGCAGTCGTCTCACGCCGACCGCTTCTTCCCCGGAGAACGCGCCCGCAGCGCGCCCGCGGCGCGCCCGCGGCAGCTGGCCGGCCGTGGTCTCCGTCGCGGCGGTGTCGTTCGTACTGGTGCTCTCGGAGTTCCTGCCCGTCGGCCTGCTGCCCGCCATCGGCGGCAGCCTCAATGTGAACACCGGCACCGCGGGACTTCTCGTGGTCGTCCCCGGCCTGGCCGCCGCGGTCGCCGCGCCCCTTCTCACCATGGCATCGGGCCGGCTCGACCGCCGGCACGTGCTTCTCGCCCTCGCCGCCCTGATCACGGTCTCCGACGTCCTGGCGGCGCTCGCGCCGAACATAGCGGTCATGATCGCGGCGCGCCTGCTCCTGGGCCTCGGCGTCGGCGGCTTCTGGGCCATGGGCGCGGGAGTCGGCAGTCGGCTCGTTCCCTCCGCCGACGCGGACCGGGCGGCCTCGCTCATCACAGCGGGCATCTCCGCGGGCACCGTCATCAGCCTCCCGCTCGGCGCCTTCGTGGGCCACGTCGCCGGATGGCGCACCGTGTTCGTCATCGCCGCCGTCGCCGCGGCCCTCGCCCTGCTGTTCCTCGTCCTCGCCCTGCCCGCCCTGCCGCCCAACGGAGCGGTTCGCCTGGCCACGCTCGGCAACGCCCTGCGGACACCACCCGTCGCGCTCGCCCTGGTGACGACCGCCATCGTCTTCTTCGGACACTTCACCGCGTACACCTACATCACCCCCTACCTGCAGCAGCACGCCCACCTCGGCCCCGACGCCGTCACCGCTGTACTGCTGGGCTACGGGCTGGCCGGACTGGCCGGCAACTTCCTCGTCGGCCTCATCGTCGCCCGACGTTCCCTCCAAGTCCTCGCCGCCGTCACCGCCCTCGTCCTCGCCACCGCGGTCCTGCTGCTCACCGTCACGGCCTCCACCCCCGTCGTCGTCGTCCTCGTCCTGCTGTGGGGCGCGTCCTTCGGCTCTGTCCCCCTGATCGCCCAGGCACGGGTGATGCGCCTGTACCCGCAGGCCACGGACGCCGCCCTGGCTCTCCTCGTCACCGCGTCGCAGACCTTCCTCGCCGTCGGCTCCTTC
The DNA here is from genome assembly GCF_042799415.1 of Streptomyces sp. NPDC057694. Lineage (NCBI taxonomy): Bacteria > Bacillati > Actinomycetota > Actinomycetes > Kitasatosporales > Streptomycetaceae > Streptomyces > Streptomyces sp. NPDC057694. The sequence continues at coordinate 26,552 of NZ_JBHVIX010000033.1, read as the reverse complement.
GTCGGCGGCCTGCTGACTGACCATCAGGGAATCACCGCGGCCTTCACCGTCGGCGCGCTCGCGGTCCTGATCAGCGCGCTGATCCCGGCGGGCTTGCGCAGGGCGACTCGGTAGCAGGCATGGTCCCAGCGCATGTTCCACGACTACAGTTTGGGCGAGGGGGTATGTGATGCATCAACTTATGGGGGTGTCATGGCAGCCGAAATACCCCGCTGGCTGACGGGAACAGAAGAGCAGGCATGGCGTGGCATGCTCCGTGTGTTTGAGCGCCTGGTCACCCGGACCGGGCGGCCGCTGCAGAGCGAGTTCGGCCTGTCGGCCGCCGACTACACGGTGCTGGCCGAACTGACCCGGGCGCCCGGCTTCCGACTGCGCGTTCTGGAGCTGGCCAAGGAACTCGGCTGGGAGAAGAGCAGGCTGTCCCATCATCTGGCGCGCATGGCGAAGCGGGGTCTGGTGGACCGCGAAAGCTGTTCCTACGACCGGCGCGGGGTGTATGTGCAGGTGACACAGGCCGGTTACGCGGCCATCGAGGCGGCCGCGCCGCGTCATGTCGAGGACGTGCGCCGGCTCTTCCTCGACCACCTCACACCCAGCCAGATCGCCCTTCTGGCGGAGATCACCGACGATCTGCACGAGAATCTCGAGCGGATCCCCGATCCCGCCTGAACCGTTTCCGGGGCCGCACCAGCAAAGTGGGGGGCCGAAAAAGGGTTGGGGGGGGAAAGAGGAGGATCCCGACAGGAAGAAACTAAAACGCGTCCCCC
>NZ_JBHVIX010000033.1:0-25775 GCF_042799415.1 Streptomyces sp. NPDC057694 | reverse complement strand
CGCCTGAACCGTTTCCGGGGACGCACCAGCACGGTGCGGCCCCGGAAACGGTTCAGGCGGAGCCCGGTGAGACTCCGGACGCGACGCCGCTAGATCATGTCCACCGCGTCGTTCTGCGCCTTCGCGAAGTTCGCGCCCGAACCGGTCGTCATCTTCGCCGCGCCCTCCAGAGCGTCCGCCAACGACTTCAAGGCATCGAGCAGTTCAGTGTGCGGAGGCCCGTACGTGGCCAAGGCCTTCTTTCCCGACGCGTCGTCGCCGAAGGGGCTCGGTGCGGCTCCCGGCGCGTTCGGGTTGCCACCGGTCCTGGCGGCGAACGACTCGTAGAGGTCGCGTGTCAGTCTCCCCACCTGATCCGTCAGGTCACCGCCACGGATCATCGCCGCCGGCTGTGCGACGGTCTTGTCGTCAGCCACGGCACGGCCTTCCCGCAGCTTGCACGAAACCAGGCGAACTCTGCACGAAAGAGCCTCCCTCGAACGACGTGTGGCTGGCTGTAAGGGGTGACACAAGCATACTCATCCGGTTCTGTCAGCCACCCTTCCCCACGAGCAACGTACTCTCCCTCGCCCGCCACCTCGGGTTTTCGCCGCCATTGAACCTCTTGCATGCCGGATCTCGTGCTTCATATGGCACAGTGCGCTCGTCGGGCAATGTGTCGGTATTCATACGTATGCGGCGGTCAGACCCAATCTAGTTGACGTGACATCCAATCGCTTCGTACAGTGCGCTCAGCATGAGCCGAACTGTCCTCTCCCCCCACCGACAGTGCTGCGTGACGCCGCCCGGTGCAGGCAGCACCCGCCGACACGATGAGCCGCTACTCTCCTTTCCTGTTCGTCCTCACCCCGAGCCCACGGCCGGTCACCGGCACCGTCGGCACCAGGGCAGCTCACCGATGACCTACCTTCCGATTCGCAGACAAACGACCTACATGGGCACAACGCCCGATGCGTACGTTGAACGTGGCCTCCTTGCTCGTACCCGCGCCGTCGGCATGCCAGCGCCCGCAGCGTCGGGACCGGTGTGCCGTCCCTGGGGCGACCGCAGGAGGCACCAGGTTCGAACGCACCGGAGGTTGCCCATGGTCCCGGACTCGCCACGCGGCACGACGCAGAAGCAGCTACGTGGCCGGAGCGAGGAGCTCCGCGTCCTGGACAACGCCCTCGCCGGCAGCCTTCAGGGCACCGGCCGTGCGGTCGTCGTACGAGGACGGGCCGGGACCGGCAAGAGCGCGCTGCTGCACTGGATGGCGGACCGGGCGGCCGCGTCCGGCTGGCGGGTCCTGCGCCTGCCCAGCGACGACAACGGCCACGAGTCGCCCTCTCCCGTCCTGGCCGCGCTCGCCCGCCCGGTTCTCGACCACCACGCCGGCCTGCCCGAGGCGCTTCGTGCCGTGCTGCGGTGGTCCGTCGACGGCGGCGCCTGCCCGAAGAACGCGCTGCTCACCTACGCAGCGCTGCAGCAGGGCCTGGTGTCTCTCGCCCGGCAGCGTCCCCTTCTGGTGACGGCGGACGACTGCCAGCGGATGGATCCGCCCACCGTCGGAGCACTCACCTACCTCGCCAACCGACTGGCCGGCACCCGGATGGCGCTGGTCTGCGCGGCGGACGCCGACGCCCCCCGCGCTGGACACGCGCCGCGACCGTTCCAGGACTGGGAGGCGACCTGCGTCCAACTCGCCGGGCTGGACGAGGACTCCGCGCGACTCCTTCTCACCGACCACTACCCTCATCTGACGCCCTCGGTGCGGGCTGCCGTACTGCACGCGGCGGAGGGGAACGCCCTCGCACTCATCGACCTGCCGAAGGCGTTGACACCGGCCCAGCGGGAAGGTCGGGCAGCGCTACCCGACCCGTTGCCCGCAGGCCCCGCGCTGGCAGCGGCCCTGGGTCCCCGTTTCCGCGAACTGCCCGATGACACGCGCGCTCTGCTGGCCGTCCTCGCCACCGCCGACAGCGCCTCGACCGCATCCGGCGTCTCGTGGATGGCGCAGCGGGTCGAGGAGTACCCGGAGGCCCTGGGGCCCGCCGAGGCGGCCGGGCTCATCACCCGCGACTACCGTCCGCGCTTCACCTTGCGCGTCCACAGCAGCCTGGCCTACTCCACAGCGCCCACGTCCGCCCGCTCACGGGCACAGGACCTCTGGATCGAGTACGAGGACGCCCGATCCGGCGAAGCCGCAGGGGCACACGATGCGGTATCCGCGGACGGCAACCGGCTCGACCGGCTGGACGCGCTGGCCCGGACAGCCCTGGCGAAGGGCGCCTGGACGTCCGCCGTACGGTCGCTGCGGCAGGCGGCGGAGCTCTGCACGCGGCCCGGTGAGCGAGCGCGCCGGCTCGCGGCCGCCGCCTCCGCGGCGGTGCGTTGCGGACAGCCGGGCCTGGCCCTTGCCCTGGTCAGGGAGCTGGACACTGACAACGATGCCGAATTGGCCCGCACCGTCGAGCTGGTTCGGGCCTCCGCCGGTTTCGACAGCGGTGCCGACCGCCCCCTCATCACCGCCGACGGTCGTTCACCTCTCGCCGACGCCCTGGTGAGCGGCCCCGTGCTGGGGGTCGACGGGCGCGACTGGGCGGCCTTCCGGCTGGCGACGGTCAGCATGCTCACCCGCCGCCCCGAACCCGTTCGCGCAGCATGGCAATGGCTTGAGGACCAGGGCGCGACCGAAGGGGCGCTGGGCCTCGCCATGAGTGCCCACGTCGACCCGGTGGGCCGGCTGGCGTCGATCCAGCAGGGGCTGCGGGGCGTGTCCGAGGCGATGGCCCGGGAACCGGACTCCTTCGGTCTGCAGGAACTCGCTTGGCTCGCCGAGGCCGCGAGCCGGATCGAGGACGGGGCGCTGGCCGTCCAGCTCGCCACCGCTGCCCTGCGACGCGCGGATGAGGACGGGCGGGCCGAACTCCACCACTGCCGGTCCCTCCGGGCGGAGCACCTGATGGCGGTGGGCCTCTGGACGGAGCTCGCCGACACGGTGCCGCAGTGGATCCGGGAGGCGGACGACGAAGGCCTGACGCGTCACGGCATCGCCCTGCGGTCCCACCTGCTGCTCATCAGCGTGTTCCAGGGCAAGCGGGCCGAGGCCGAGGTGCTGATGGAGGCCATCGGCCGATATGCGCGCGCGCAGGGCTCGGTGCACCACCTGGAAGTGGTCGAGTACTCCGCCTTCCTCCTGGCCAGGGTGGAAGGCCGCGCTGCCGGCGGGGCGGAGGAGCTGCCGCTGCTGTCCGCCGCCGGCCCGGCCCGAAGCGGCGTCGCGCGGCGCGCGTACGTGGAGGTGCTGCGTGCCGCGCTGGACCGAGGCGACCTCCAGGCGGCCCAGGCATGGGTCGCGGAGGCCGAACGCGTCGATGTCAGTTCCCTCTCCCCCGGTGCGATGCTGCTCGTACGGCACGGCCGCGCCGTTCTCGCGGCCCACCAGGACTCCGAAGACGCCGCCGAGCTGTTCCAGGCGGCCCACGAGTCGGCCATGGCATCCCCCCGTCTCCTCGACCGGGCCAGTTTCGCGCTGGACTACGGCTCGTGGTTGCGGCGGCGCCGGGACACGGTGGCGGCGCGCATCCAGTTGCGGTACGCCTACAACGAGTTCGCCCGTCTCCAGGCCATGCCGTGGTGGAACCGGGCCCGCCTGGAACTGCGCGCCATCGGCGAGAGCGTGCGCAAGCAGCCCCAGGTCTCCACGTCGGCGCCCCAGTCGTTCTCGCTGTCCGCTCATGAATGGCGCGTAGCCCGGTTCGCGGCCGACGGTCTGTCCAACCGAGAGATCGCCGACCGGCTCCGAATCTCCCCTCGTACGGTCGCCTCCCACCTCTACAAGGTGTTCCCGCGCCTGGGCATCAGCTCGCGCCGTGAACTGGGTCAGGCTCTACAAGAAGTGGGTGACCACTGGTGACACACAAGGCCTCGGCGGAGGAAAGGATCCGGCACCTGCCTCAGCAGGTGCACCTGACGACGGTGCCCGAGCCGGGCGCGTCCTGTCCGGTGCGGCCCCCTGCCCTCCTCGCGGCAACGTCTTCCGCTCATACCCCGGTCAGCGTCGCGGTGACGGCGACCGATCTGCTCACCGAGGAAGGGGCTCGCTCCTGGCTCGAAGCAGCCGACGAGGTGAGGGTCACGTCCTGGGACGAACGGGAGCAAGCACAGATCGCGGTGGTCCTCGCCCACGAGGTCACCTCCCGCGTTCTGGCGCGTGTGGAGGAGATGTCCCGGAGAACGGGCGGCGAGCGGCTGCCTGTTCTCCTCGTCGCGGACGACGTCACCGAACGGCAGCTGCTGGAAGCGGTCGACCGAGGCGTGGTGGGACTGCTGGCCCGGCACGGGGTGAGCTACGCGGCGATCGTAGGAGCGGTGCGCAGCGCCGTTCAGGGCGAGTCACTCATGCCGCCCACCATGGTCCGGACTCTGATCGACCGAGTGCGGGTGCTGAAAGCGGAGGACCGCCCGGAGACCGGCGCACTCACGTCCCGTGAGGTGGATGTACTCAGGCTGCTGGCCGACGGACTGAGCACGGCCGAGGTGGCGAGTCGCCTCAACTACTCGGAACGCACCATCAAGAACATTCTTCACGACGTCGTCGCCCGGCTGAAGCTGCGCAACCGCACCCAGGCCGTGGCCTACGCCATCCGCACGGGCGTGCTGTGAGGCGGGACTGTCCGAAGTAAGACGCCACCGCGCCCTTCGCACCCCTCACTCGGATATACGTTTTTGAGGATGTGCCCCGTTGTGTGACCGTTGCCGGCACGATCAGGCTCGTTGACACACGTATTCCTTGAGTACGCTCAGAAACGCACCGTCCTAGGTCCTGGGCGCGGCACGCGTTTGTGTATGGAGGAGGAACTGTGGCACGCACGACACTGACCGTGGGCCAGGACGATTCGGGGGAATATCCGACCATCGCATCAGCGCTCTCGCGGGCGCGGGCGGGCGCGGTGATCCGGGTCAAACCGGGCGTGTATGCCGAGAGTCTGACGGTGCGGACCCAGGTCAGCATCGTCGCCGACGGCCCCCGGGGCTCGGTGGAGATCTCCCCTCGCGCGGGCAGCGCGCTCACTCTCGCGGCGGACGCGGTGCTGTTGACCGACCTGGTGCTGCAAGGGGGTGGGGACGATCTGCCGGTGGTGGACGCGGCACGCGGTCAGATCGCCCTCGATGGCTGCGAGGTCATAGGAACCGGCTGGACGGCCCTGTTGAGCCGGAACACCGGTTCTCTGGCGATGCGCGGCTGCCGGGTGACCAATCCGGCGGGGGCCGGTGTCGTCGAGACAGGGTCGGCGGGCAGCGTGCTGGAGGACTGCGTCCTGGAGGACCTGAGCACATCCGCGGTGGTCGTGAGCGAGAACGGCCGGATCGCGATACGGGCGAGCGTCCTACGAGAGGCCCGGGGAAACGGCATCCTGGCCAACGGCAACTCCAGCGGATCGGTGGACGACTGCGAGGTCCACTCGACGGGCAAGCCGGGCATCGCTCTGGAGGGCTCCACCACACTGGCGGTGAACCGGACGACGGTGCACAGTTGCGCTCTCGGTGTCTATCTGACCTCGTCGAAACAGACCCGGCTGGCAGAAGTACGGATTCGCGACGTCACCGCCCACGGCTTCGTGGTCGCCAACCGCAGCGATCCTCTGCTCACTCGCTGCGGCACCGAAAACACCGCGGGGAGCGGTCTGTTCATCACCGATCGTGCTCGCGGCCGGTATACGGACTGTGTCTTCTCCGGGGCCGAGCAGTCCGCCGTCCAGGTGGGCCAGGCAGCGGCTCCTGTCCTGACCGGCACACAGATCATCCGCGCACGGGCCGATGGCATTCTGCTGACGGAGAAGTCTCAGGCCGACATCGATGGGCTGACCGTTCAGGACACGAAGGGCACCGCCGTCGTGGTCCGGGCGGGCGCGGACCCGGTGGTGCGCAGGCTGCGGATCAGCGACGGTCACGGCACCGGCATCCTCGTCCAGGACGGCGGCCGCGGCCGGTTCGAGAACTCCGAGGTACGGGGTGGGAGCGGTCCGGCGCTGCGCGCCGAGCAGAAAGCCCGGCCCCACATCTCGGCCAGCGTCTTCCGCTCCTCGGGCCGTGCCGGAGTGTCGGTGGGCGACGGCGCGAACGTCTCGCTACGGGACTCGGAGGTGACGGGCAGCACGGGGTCGGGCGTCGCCGTGGACGCGGGTGGCGACGCCGCGCTGACCCGGGTGCGGGTGACCGGCGCCAAGGCGCACGGGGTCCTCGTGTCGGCCGGCGGCAGGGCGACTCTCGAGGACTGTGTCTGCACCTCCAACACCGGGGACGGCATCCGCCTGGACAGTACCGATCCGATCAAGGTGAGCGGTTGCACCGTCCACTCCAACCAGGGGGCTGGACTGCGCCACACCAAGCCCGGCCCTTCGATCACCGTGGAGCGCCTGGACAGTTCGGACAACGGACTGCCGGATTCCTGGGAACTGCCTTCTCAGGGCGCCGACGACCCCCACGGCGGCCACGGAACGTCCCCCCAGCGCGAGACGGGCTCCGCACCTGCCCCGCAGGAAGGACCGTTCGCGGAGCTGGACGCCCTGGTCGGTCTGGCCGGGGTCAAGCAGCAGGTGAACACGCTGGTGAACCTCGGCCGCCTGGCCCAGCGCCGGATCCAGCTCGGCATCCCCGCGCCGCCCATGAGCCGCCACTTGGTTTTCGCCGGCCCGCCCGGTACCGGCAAGACGACCGTGGCACGGTTGTACGGCTCCATCCTTGCCGACCTGGACATGCTGCCCTCCGGACACATCGTGGAGGTCTCCCGCTCCGACCTGGTCGCCCAGGTCATCGGGGGCACCGCGATCAAGACGACGGAGGCGTTCCGCAAGGCCCTCGGCGGGGTGCTGTTCGTCGACGAGGCATACACCCTGCTCTCCGACAGCAAGGGCTCCGGCGCGGACTTCGGCCAGGAGGCCATCGACACCCTGGTGAAGCTCGTGGAGGATCACCGGGACGAGGTGGTCGTCATCGTCGCGGGTTACTCCAAGGAGATGGAGGACTTCCTCGGCGCCAACCCCGGGTTGGCATCCCGATTCACCCGGACCATCGAGTTCGAGAACTACTCGACCGACGAACTCGTCACCATCACCGAGAACATGTGCGCCGGCCACAGCTATGTGCTGGACCCGCTCACGGTGGAGGCGCTGCGCCTGCATTTCTCCCGGATGCGCCGGGACGCGACCTTCGGCAACGGCCGCGCGGCGCGGCGCGTGTTCGAGGAGATGATCGACCGGCAGTCGTTCCGTCTCGCGTCCCTTCCCGACGCGGGCGAGACCGATCTGACGCTGATGCTTCCCGAGGACGTCGGGGACGACGAGGCGGCACAGGTGCGGTCCGGGACCCCGGAGTCCGTCGAGGACTCCGACGCACTCGCCCGGATCCGCGCCATGACCGGTCTGGAGGCGGTCAAACGCGAGGTCGGCGGCATCGTGGATCTGCTGTCCGCGTACCGACAGCGGGCAGCCATGGGACTGCCCACTCCCAGGATCAGCCACCATTTGGTCTTCTCAGGGCCTCCTGGCACCGGCAAGACCACTGTGGCCCGGCTCTACGCGGACCTTCTGCGCTCTTTCGGCGTGCTCTCCCGCGGACAACTGGTCGAGGTCGCGCGAGCGGACCTGGTGGGGCGCTACATCGGCCACACGGCCCAGCTCACCACCGAGGCCTTCGAGCGCGCGCTGGGCGGTGTTCTGTTCGTCGACGAGGCCTACGCGCTGGTCCCGGAGAACTCGCCGCAGGACTTCGGCCGCGAGGCCGTGGACACTCTGCTGAAGCTGATGGAGGATCACCGCGACGAGATCGTCGTCATCGTGGCCGGCTATCCGGACGAGATGCAACGCTTCCTGAACTCGAACCCGGGCCTGGCATCTCGCTTCACGCGCAGGATCGAGTTCGAGAACTACTCCACCGAGGAACTGGTCTCCATCGTGGCCGAACAGGCCTCCGCCGCCGAGTACACCTCCGCCCCGGAGACCCTGGAGGCCCTGCGGACCTACTTGGACGCACTCCCGCGGACCCGCTCGTTCGGCAACGCCCGGCTGGCCCGACAGCTCGTCGAGCAGATGATGACCCGTCAGGCCGGTCGCATCGGCGGCATGACGAACCCGAGCCGGGACGACCTGACGACGCTCCTGCCGGGGGACCTCCCCTTCGCGACGGCGGAGCGGGTCGGCGGCCCTGCTTGAGTCTGCGTTTTCGGCGTTTCGGCGTTTCGGCGTTTCGCCACATCTCCATGAACAGACTGCGGTACGCCGCAGCGAAGGGAACGTGAATGACCAGGCAACTGCGCGATGAAGACATCGCGCACATCGGCGACGACATTTATCTGGTGTCGGGCAGCAATACCAACTGGGTGATCGTCAAAGACGGCGACGACGCCACCCTGGTGGACAGCGGATACCCCGCCGACCACGAAATGCTCCTGGCCTCTTTGGAGGCCGTGGGGCTGACACCGCAATCGGTACGTGCGGTTCTGGTCACGCACGCTCACAACGACCACATCGGTGCCGCGGAACGGCTCAGGACCGCACACGGCACACCGGTCATGATGCATGAGAAGGAACTCGCGCACGCCCGCCGGGAATACCTGCACCAAGTCTCCGCCGGGCAGGTGCTGACGCAGTCCTGGCGCCCGGGAGTCCTGCCGTGGGCCGTCCACGCCATCCGGGCCGGCGGCACCGCGCATGTGCCGGTCACCGAGCCCTCGCCTTTCCCCGCGCCGGGTCCGCTGGATCTGCCGGGCGCGCCCGAACCGGTGCACACGCCGGGGCACACGGAAGGGCACTGCGCCTACCTGCTGGCCGGCAGCGGAACGCTGATCAGCGGCGACGCTCTGGTCACCGCCCATCCGACGTCCCGGATCGACGGGCCCCAGCTGCTTCCGGCCATGTTCCACACCGACCGTTCCGAGGCCCTGCGTTCCCTGGACACCCTGAAGGGAATCGACGCCGACGTCATCCTGCCCGGGCACGGGCCCGCTTACCGGGGAGGCGTCAAGGAGGCTGTCGCACATGCCTGGGAGCGCGCCGCAAGGTAAGCACGACTGCGCACGAGATGTATGCCTTATGTGCCCTCGGCCACATATACAGTCGCGAATACTCACACGTGTGTCTTTCTCGGTTAGGCTTCCGGCGCCGGTGTGAAGTCGTCGGTCGGGCCCGCAGAGATCCGGCCCTCACCGCACCCCGGAGAAGCCAGAGAAATCAGAGAGATCAGAGAAAGAGGACCGTCCGTGTTCCAGCGCATCCTGGTTGCCGTCGACCCCAGTCCGGCCCACGATTCCGCCGTACGGCTGGCCGGGGAGCTGGCCCAAGCGGCCGGTGCTCAAGTACGGGTCCTGCACGTCGCCACCACCATGATCGCCGGAGACACCGCGGTACGGCTGGAGGACGACGATGCCGCACAGGGCGTCGTGGACGACGCCATCGCCGTGCTGCTCGGCATGGGGGTCGATGCCGAGGGCGAGCTGAGGCGCGGCCTCAGCCAGCAGGTGGCGCAGGAGGTTTCCGCCGCCGCCGAGCAGTTCGGAGCGGATCTGTTGGTGGTCAGCCCGCATCACCGCGGTTCTTTTGCCGCTCTGTTGAATCCTCGGGTCAGCGATGCGGTCGCCCATACCAGCCGCATCGCCGTGCTGCTCGCCCCTGCGGACGACATGGAGCTGCGGGGCTGACACCGCGCCCAGGAGCGTCGAAGGCCCCCGGTCCGTGTCGGACCGGGGGCCTTCGCTACACCTGCCAGGGCCGATGGGTCATCGGGTGATGGCCGCCGACGTTGTCACGCCGCAGGATGCGGCGCGGCCTGTCGCCGTGAGCCGACGAGCAGGCGGACGGGGCCCCTGCGCAGAAAGCCGACGGCCGCGGCCCCGTAGCGGCGGCCGGCCAGGGTGGCCAGCGTCCCGATCAGTGCGCCCAGAAGGGCGCCCGCCACGACGTCGTGCGGGTAGTGCGCTCCGACGTAGACCCGGGAGAAGGCCAGCGGGAGCGCCACGATCAACGCCAGCGCGCCCAGGCGCCGGTCGATGATCAGCAGGGCGGCCACGGCGGCGAAGGAGACGACGGCGTGGTTGCTCGGGAAGGAATAGTCGTCCGGTGCGGGACATGTCTCGATGACGTACGCGTGCGTGAACACCTGGCACGGCCGGGTTTCGGTGACCGCGTCCTTGACACCTGTGTTGAGCAACGAGGCGAGAGGCGCGGAGATGAAGCCCGCGGCCGCACAGGCCATGGCCGCGGGCGATGCAGCGCGGGCGCGCCACCACGTGAACACGAGAAGGACCACGAAGACGAGAATGCCGTAGCTGCTCAGCCAAGCCATGGGGGTATGCAGGGCAGGCGTGTTCCGGGCGAAGTCGGTGACGTCGACGAACAGATCGCCGTCTATCGCCGAGCCGGTGAGGGCGAGGCTGATGGTGTGCATGCTTCATTTCCTCGGGGGGGGGGGGGAGTGAGTGTGCCTGGGGGGTCGGCACAAGTGTGTAGACACCCGCCCCATGCGGTCGACGGTACTTCAGGCGCCGGCGAGTCCATCCTTGTGCGCGGCTGCCCACTCCTCGAACGTCTGGAGCCGGGGGTTGAGCGAGCGTACGAGGTGCAGATCGCGAGCGGCGACGAACTGCGGTACCTCCGCGTAGAATTGAAACATGTTGGCCATTTCGACGGCGCCGGGCCCACCCGAACCGCGCAAGGCCTCGAACGGCAGCGGAACGTAGGTGACTTCTTCGCCGAGTACCTTCGTCAGCCGTTCGGCCATGTCCGCACCGGTGAGGTGCTCGCCGGCGATGCTCACGGTCCGGCCGACGAACTCAGAGCCTCGGGTGAAGATGCCGTACGCGGTCCGGCCGATGTCCTGTGCCGCGATTCCGGCCAGTTCGCTGTCCGCCATGGGCAGGGCGAGCACCAGCCGCCCGTCCTCGCCGCGTCGGGGCGCGAGGGGGCCGAGCAGGTTCTCCCAGTAGAAGGTGGTCTGGAGGAAGGTGACGGGTACTCCGGCTTCGGTGAAGTACCGGTTCGCCTCCGCCTTGGCGTCGAAGTGCGGGACGTTGTATCCGCCTTGGAGCGTCGGCATGCGGTGCTCGTCGACCGGAATGTAGTCCCGGGTGTCCTCCAGCGTCGACCAGATGACATGCTCCAGTCCGGCGGCCCGGGCAGCGCGTGCCAGCCCCGCTGCGTCGCGCTTCTCCCGCTCCGCCGACATGTGCTGCCAGAAGTCGGTCACGAGATAGGCGCTGTGGGCCCCGGTGAGGGCCTCCACCAGGCTCGCCTCGTCGGTGACGTCGGCTCGGACTACCTGGGCACCGGCGTCGGCGAGCTGCCGGGCCTTGTCCGAAGAGGTGTCTCGGGTCAGTGCACGCACGGTGAACGGGCTGTCAACGTCTTCCAGGATCGCCCGGACCAGTCCACCACCCTGGCCACCCGTCGCGCCCACTACCGCGATGACCTTCTTCTCGGTCATGACGTGTTCCTTTCTGCCGAGGAAAAACATTTCCCTCTAGTTGACGCGTCAACTGTATGCATGAGGATGCCTGTGCCGTCAACTGCACTGATTCAGCCAGCACTTGAAGGGTTCTCTGGCGCAATCAAGCGGCCGGCGCCATCGGTCCGGCACCGAACGCGCAAGTCGTTCTGACGATGCCCGCCAGGGCCCTGAACAGCAATATGGGGCCAACGGCGCGTAACCGACGCGCGAGGAGGGGGATGATCATGTCCGACCGAATGTCGTCATTCGACTGCCAGGAGCCCGTCGAGGGCTGCCGTCCCGAGCTGCGCACGACCCTGCAGTGCCTGTTCACCTGGAGAGAGCCCATCGAGGTGGACTGCAGCTTCCGGTACAGCGTTGACGATCCCTACGCCGTCAGCATCGACCTGCGCCTGGTCCCAGGGATATCAGTGACCTGGGTGGTGGCCAGAGACCTGCTGGAGGAGGGCACACGCCTTGCCAGTGGCGAGGGCGACTTCCGGGCGTGGTGCTCCCCCGGGCCGCAGCGGTCCGACCGTCGCCTCTACTTCACGCTCGACCGGCCCGACGGCCGTGCGACCTTCCAGGCGAATCTGCACGAGGTACGGCGCTGGCTGTGCTCCACGTACGAACTGGTTCCCGCGGGCAGCGAGAGCGAGCTGATCGACTGGCACGCCTGGGAGGCAAGTCTGTTGGGGTGACGCCCGCCGCAGGAACGCCCCGCTCACGACGAGCGCGAAACTGCTGCAAAGTCGCCGCCATCCCCCCTTCATGCGCGCAGCAGTTCTGACGCATCGTCAACTCGCCATGAAAGTTGACGTATCACGTAAAACGATTTTAGGCTGCACCACGGCGGGGTCATCACGCATGGCGCCGTCACGGGTGTTTGCACGCTAGGAGACGAGGGTTCACATGTCCGACAACGCCAACGAGAAGTTCATCCGGAGCGCCTACCAGGTGGCTGAGGTCCAGGACCTCCCCGGCTGGATCGACTGTTTCACTAAGGAGGGCACCTTCACGGACATGTCCGTCGGTGTCACCTACCGCGGCAAGGACGTGGCCCAGCCGGTGGAGACCTACGCGAAGGCCTTCCCCGACATGCACCGGGAGCTCTACGACGTCTACGTCCAGGGCGACATCGTCATCGTGGAGCTGTCCCTGAACGGCACCCACAACGGCCCGCTGGAGACCGCGATGGGCACCATCGCGCCCACCGGGAAGACCGTCAAGATCCCCTGCTGCGACGTGTTCCGGGTCCGCGACGGCAAGATCGAGTCCTTCAACTGCTACCCGTCCGGCACGGTCATGTTCGCCCAGCTCGGCATCCTCAACAACCTGGACGCCGCCACCGGCAAGTAACGGACCCGGCCCGACGGAACGCGTCTCGAAGACACACTCCCGCCCCACGTGCGGCGCGTCGTGGTGAGCGAGCGCAGGACCGGCAGGGAAGATCGGCAGGGTGTGCCACGGCGAGATCGGCGGCAGGTGCGTATGACGCACCTGCCGCCGCTTCGTTTCCACCCGACCGCTCCTGCTCCACTCCGACAGGACACGCGTCATCGATCTTCAGAATTAGTTGACGCGTCACCTATTTAGTTCTATGGTGATTGAACGTTGAACGGAACGGATGGCGGGTCAGCCGACCAGGCCACCACCGCGAGCACGCAGGAGCAGATCATGGGACAGCTTGACGGCAAGACCGCGGTGGTCACCGGCGGTACCAGTGGCATCGGCCTGGCCGCGGCGCAGCGTTTCGCGGCCGAGGGTGCGCACGTCTACATCACCGGGCGCCGCAAGGAGGCCCTGGACCAGGCGGCGGAGCAGATCGGCGGGAACGTCACCGCCGTGCAGGCCGACAGCGCCGACCTGGCCAGCCTCGACCGCCTCTACGCCACCATCGCCGAGGCCGGACACCGTATCGACGTCCTCTTCGCCAACGCCGGCGGCGGCGAGTTCGCCACCCTCGCCGACGTCACCGAAGACCACTTCGACACCACCTTCAACATCAACGTCAAGGGCACCCTCTTCACCGTCCAGAAGGCCCTGACCCACCTCAACGACAACTCCTCCATCATCCTCACCGGCTCCACCGCCGCCACCGTCGGCAACGAAGCCTTCGGCGTCTACGGCGCCTCCAAGGCCGCCATCCGCGCCCTCTCCCGCACCTGGGCCAACGAACTGCGCGGACGCAACATCCGCGTCAACACCATCGCCCCCGGCCCCATCCACACCCCCGGCATCGACGGCCTCGCCCCCAACGACGAACAAGCCGCACAGCTGCGCGACACCCTCGCCGCCACCGTCCCCCTCGGCCGCATGGGACAGCCCGAAGAAGTCGCCAACCTCGCCCTCTTCCTCGCCACCAACCAGTCCAGCTTCATCACCGGCACCGAAATCTTCATCGACGGCGGCGCCAACCAAATCTAAAACCCACCCCACACACGACGGCAGAGGAGCAGGACCATGAACATCGGCCGAGTAGGTATCTGGAGCCCGGAGCTGCGGCTGCACCCCGACCCCGTGGAGATCCACGAGGCGGCCGCCGAGCTCGACCAGCACGGCTGGGGGGCGCTGTGGATCCCCGGCCTCGGCGGCGGCGACATCCTCGGTGACGCGGAGCGCCTGCTGCGGGCCACGGAGAACGCCACGGTCGTCACCGGCGTCCTCAGCATCTGGCGGCACACGGCCGAGGACATGGCCGCCGGGCACGCCCGGCTGAGCCGGGACTACGGCCACCGTCTGCTCCTCGGTCTGGGCGTCAGCGACTCCGCCGCCGCCCACCAGGCCGGCGGGGTCTACCGCCCGCTGGGCGCCCTCAACGCCTATCTGGACCAGCTCGACCAGGCTCCGGAACCGGTACCGGCCGACGAGCGCCTCGTCGCCGCCATGGGCCCGAAACTGACCGAACTCGCCGGTCGGCGCAGCGCCGGGACGCACCCCTTCCTCGTCACGCCGAAGTTCACCGCCACCGCGCGGGAGACGCTCGGCGCCGGTCCCTTGCTCGCCCCCTACCAGGCCGTCGTCGTCGAGAGCGATCCGGCGCGCGCCCGCGACACCGCCCGCGGCTTCCTGGCGCCGTTCATCGGAATGGGCCACTACGCGAACAGTCTGAAGCGACAGGGCTTCACCGAGGAAGACCTCGCCCACGGAGGAAGCGACCACCTCATCGACGCCGTGGTCGCCTGGGGCGACCTGGACGCCATCGACAAGCGGGTACGGGCCCATCTCGACGCCGGGGCCACACACGTCGCCCTGCATGCCATCAGTGCCGACAGCGGGCTGCCCCTGGCCGAGTGGCGGGCGCTCGCCCCGCTGGCCCGCTGAGCTGGGCGCCCGGAGGCGCGAGGAGATGGTGGAAGCATCACCTTTCTCATACAGTGGACAGATGAATGATTCACCCCCCTGGCTCAGCCCGGTCGAGGAGCGGGCGTGGCGCGGCACACTGCGGATGCACGACCTCCTGGTGAACCAGACCGGCCGGACCCTCCAGAGTGAGTACGGGCTGTCCGCGACCGACTACTCCGTGCTGGCCGAGCTGACCCGCACACCCAGCGGCCGACTGCGCATCCTCGAACTCGCCAAGGTGCTCGGCTGGGAGAAGAGCAGGGTGTCTCATCACATCGCACGCATGACCAAACGCGGCCTCACCGACCGCGAGGAATGCGCCGACGACGGCCGCGGGGCCTACGTCATCGTCACCCCCGCCGGCCGCGAAGCCATCACCAGCGCCGCACCCCAGCACGTCGAGGACGTCCGACGGCTCTTCCTCGACCACCTCTCCCCCGGCCAGATCGCCCTCCTGGCCGAAATCACCGACACCGTCATCGAAAAGATCGACACCTGACCGATGCCCTGCCCAGGCAGGGCATCGGGTCGGATCGGCTCACGGTCCGATGTTCCACTCGGCGATCACAGGGCGGGCGTGTTCAGTGGACAGCCGGCTGAGAGTTCCCGTCGCGAGCTGGAACAGCCGCCCGCCGCAGGGCGGTAGGCCCAGCCTGCGAGCGGTGAGCACCCGCAAGAAGTGGGCGTGCGCCACGAGCACCACGTCGCCCTCGTCGAGCACGGGGCGCAACCGGTCCAGAACCCGGTCGGCGCGGCGGCCGACCTGCTCCGGTGATTCGCCAGGGTGGCCCTCGACACCGGGTGGCACGCCGTCGGTCCACAGATCCCAGTCGGGCGACGTGCGGTGAATCTCCCGCGTGGTGACACCCTCGTAGCCGCCGTAGTCCCACTCGTGCAGGTCCGCGTCGGACACGGCCCCCACCAGCCCGGCGAGCTCGGCGGTGCGCCGCGCACGGCCGAGCGGACTGGTGAGGACCCCGGCGAACGACCGCCCGGCCAAGAGCGGGACGAGTGACTTGGCCTGCTCCTCACCGTGCTGGGTGAGCGGCAGATCCGTGTAGCTGGTGTGCTGCCCCGACAGACTCCACTCGGTCTCGCCGTGTCTGACCAGCAGTAGGTCCCCCATCGTGTGCCTACTCCTTCGACGCCTTGACCGCGTGTCCGCCGAACTGGTTGCGCAGCGCGGCGATCATCTTCATCTGCGGCGAGTCGTCCTGGCGGGACGCGAAGCGCGCGAAGAGGGAGGCGGTGATCGCGGGCAGCGGCACCGAGTTGTCGATGGCGGCCTCGACCGTCCAGCGGCCCTCGCCGGAGTCCTGCGCGAAGCCGCGCAGGTCGGCCAGGTGCTCGTCCTCGTCGAGGGCGTTGACGGCGAGGTCGAGCAGCCAGGAACGGATGACCGTGCCCTCCTGCCAGGAGCGGAAGACCTCGCGCACGTCGGTGACCGAGTCCACGGCCTCCAGGAGCTCCCAGCCCTCGGCGTAGGCCTGCATCATGGCGTACTCGATGCCGTTGTGGACCATCTTGGAGAAGTGGCCGGCGCCGACCTTGCCCGCGTGCACGGCGCCGAACTCGCCCTCGGGCTTGAGGGCGTCGAAGATCGGCTGGACCTTGGCGACGTCGCCCTCGGAGCCGCCGTACATCAGCGCGTAGCCGTTCTGCAGACCCCAGACGCCGCCGGAGACACCGGCGTCGACGAAGCCGATGCCGCGCTCGGCCAGCTCGGCGGCGTGCTTCTCGTCGTCGGTCCAGCGGGAGTTGCCGCCGTCGACGACGATGTCACCGGGCTCCAGGAGCCCGGCCAACTCGTCGATCGTCGACTGGGTCGGGGCGCCCGCCGGGACCATCACCCAGACCACGCGCGGGCCTTCGAGCTTGTCGACCAGCTCGCTCAGGCTGCCGATATCGGCGAGGTCGGGGTTGCGGTCGTAGCCGATGACGGTGTGGCCGGCGCGGCGGATGCGCTCGCGCATGTTGCCGCCCATCTTGCCGAGACCGACAAGTCCGATCTCCATGACCGGTACATCCTTCTTCTCGTTGTGGTTCGCTCCGCTGTGGTTCAACGGCCGCGTATGGATCGGTACTTCGCGACCAGGGACTGGGTGGACGCGTCGAGGCCGGGGACCTCGGCGCCCTCCGTGAGG
This sequence comes from Streptomyces sp. NPDC057694, assembly GCF_042799415.1. Taxonomy (NCBI): domain Bacteria; kingdom Bacillati; phylum Actinomycetota; class Actinomycetes; order Kitasatosporales; family Streptomycetaceae; genus Streptomyces; species Streptomyces sp. NPDC057694. The sequence continues at coordinate 8,826 of NZ_JBHVIX010000033.1, read as the reverse complement.
GCGGGCTCGACGCGCTTGGCGAGGACCTTGCCGAGTTCGACGCCCCACTGGTCGAAGGAGTCGATGTTCCAGACGGCGCCCTGGACGAAGACCTTCTGCTCGTAGAGGGCGATGAGCTGGCCGAGGACCGAGGGGGTCAGTTCCTTCGCCAGGATCGTCGTGGTGGGGTGGTTGCCCTGGAACGTCTTGTGGGCGACCAGGTCCTCGGCGACGCCCTCCGCGCGGACGTCGTCCGGCGTCTTGCCGAAGGCGAGCGCCTGGCCTTGCGCGAACAGGTTGGCCATCAGCAGGTCGTGCTGGGCCTTGAGGTCGTCGCTCAGCTCGCCGACGGGCTCGGCGAAGCCGATGAGGTCGGCCGGGATCAGCTTCGTGCCCTGGTGGATGAGCTGGTAGTAGGCGTGCTGGCCGTTGGTGCCCGGGGTGCCCCAGACGACCGGGCCGGTCTGCCACTCCACGCGCCGGCCCTGGCGGTCCACGGACTTGCCGTTGGACTCCATGTCGAGCTGCTGGAGGTAGGCGGTGAACTTCGACAGGTAGTGCGAGTACGGCAGGACCGCGTGCGACTGGGCGCCGTGGAAGTTGCCGTACCAGATGCCGAGCAGGCCGAGCAGCAGCGGCGCGTTGGCCTCGGCCGGCGCCGTGCGGAAGTGGTCGTCGACCAGGTGGAAGCCGTCGAGCAGCTCGCGGAAGTGGTCCGGGCCGATGGCGATCATCAGCGACAGGCCGATGGCCGAGTCGAAGGAGTAGCGGCCGCCGACCCAGTCCCAGAACTCGAACATGTTGGCCGTGTCGATGCCGAAGTCGGAGACCTTCTCGGCGTTGGTCGACAGGGCGACGAAGTGCTTGGCGACCGCGGCGTCGTCACCGCCGAGACCGGCGAGCAGCCAGGTGCGGGCGGCCGTCGCGTTGGTGATCGTCTCGATCGTGGTGAACGTCTTCGAGGCGATGATGAACAGCGTCTCGGCCGGGTCGAGGTCGCGGACGGCCTCGTGCAGGTCGGCGCCGTCCACGTTCGACACGAAGCGGAACGTCAGCTCCCGCGCGGTGTACGGGCGCAGGGCCTCGTACGCCATCGCGGGGCCGAGGTCGGAGCCGCCGATGCCGACGTTCACGACGTTCTTGATGCGCTTGCCGGTGTGGCCGGTCCACTCGCCGGAGCGGACCTTCTCGGCGAAGGCGGCCATCTTGCCGAGGACGGAGTGCACGCCGGGTACGACGTTCTCCCCGTCGACCTCGACCACGGCGTCGGCCGGGGCGCGCAGGGCCGTGTGCAGCACGGCGCGGTCCTCGGTCGTGTTGATCTTCTCGCCGCGGAACATGGCGTCGCGCTGCCCGAACACGTCGGTGGCGGTGGCCAGTTCCTGGAGCAGGGCGAGGGTCTCGTCCGTGATCAGGTGCTTGGAGTAGTCGATGTGCAGGTCGCCGACCTGGACGGTGTAGCGCCGGGCGCGCTCCGGGTCGCCGGCGAAGAGGTCACGCAGGTGCGTGCCGTTGAACTTCGCACGGTGGTCCTCGATGGCGGTCCACTGCGGGCGGCGCGTCAACAGAGGGGCGTTCTCAGGCATGTTGAACGGACTCCTTGGTGCCGGAGGCGCCCCCGTGGAGCGCGACGGCGTACATCTCGTCGGCGTCGAGGCGGCGCAGCTCCTCGGCGATCAGTTCGGCGGTGGAGCGGACCTTCAGGGCGAGGGTGCGCTGCGGCTGGCCGGGCAGGGACAGGGTGGCGAGGGGGCCGTGGGGGCGGTCGATGACGATCTCGCCTTCCGCAGTTCCCAGGCGGACCGCGGTGACGACCGGACCGGCGCTTTCCACCCGGTCGACGGGCATCTCCAGCCGGGCTTCGAGCCAGCGCGCCAGCAGTTCGGCCGATGGGTTGTCCGCCTCTGCCTCGACGGCTGCCGAGGTCACCTCGGTGCGGGCCTGGTCGAGGGCGGCGGCCAGTACCGAGCGCCACGGGGTGAGACGCGTCCAGGCCAGGTCCGTGTCGCCGGGCGTGTAGGAATCAGCACGGGCGCTCAGTTCCCGGAGCGGGTTCTCCACCATGTACAGGTCGGTGATCCGGCGCTGTGCCAGGGCGCCCAGCGGGTCCTTCGCCGGTACGTCGGGCGCGTCCACCGGCCACCAGACGACGACGGGCGCGTCGGGGAGCAGCAGTGGCAGCACCACGGAGTCGGCGTGGTCGGACACCTGGCCGTAGGTGCGTAGGACGACCGTCTCGCCGGTGCCTGCCTCCGAGCCGAGGAGCACCTCGGCGTCGATCTGGGAGGCGGCCCGTGCACGTGTGGGACGTGCATGCCTTTTGATGACGACGAGGGTGCGCGAAGGGTGCTCGCGCGAGGCGTCGTTGGCCGCTTTCAGGGCGTCGTAGGCGTTCTCCTCGTCGGTGACGATGACGAGGGTGAGCACCATGCCGACGGCCGGGGTGCCGTTGGCCCGGCGGCCCTTGACCAGCGCCTTGTTGATGTCACTCGCTGTGGTGTCCGTGAGGTCGATCTTCATGGCCTGCGCCAGCTCCGTCCGTCTCGTGCGAGCATCTCGTCCGCTTCCCTCGGGCCCCACGTGCCGGACGGGTACTGCGCGGGCTTGCCGTGCGTGTCCCAGTACTGCTCGATCGGGTCGAGGATGTTCCAGGACAGCTCGACCTCCTCCGTGCGCGGGAAGAGGTTCGAATCGCCCAGCAGGACGTCCAGGATGAGCCGCTCGTACGCCTCCGGGCTCGACTCGGTGAAGGACTCGCCGTAGGCGAAGTCCATCGAGACGTCCCGGATCTCCATCGACGTGCCCGGCACCTTGGAGCCGAAGCGGACCGTGATGCCCTCGTCCGGCTGGACGCGGATCACGATCGCGTTCTGGCCCAGCTCCTCCGTCGCCGTGTGGTCGAAGGGGGAGTGCGGGGCGCGCTGGAAGACGACGGCGATCTCGGTGACGCGCCGGCCCAGCCGCTTGCCGGTGCGCAGGTAGAAGGGCACGCCCGCCCAGCGGCGGTTGTCCACCTCCAGCTTCACGGCGGCGTAGGTGTCGGTCTTCGACTTGGCGTCGATGCCGTCTTCCTGGAGATAGCCGACGGCCTTCTCACCGCCCTGCCACCCGGCCGCGTACTGGCCGCGCACCGTGTCCCGGCCCAGGTCCTTGGGCAGTCGCACGGCGCCGAGCACCTTGGCCTTCTCGGCGACGAGCGCGTCCGCGTCGAAGGAGGCGGGCTCCTCCATGGCGGTGAGCGCCATCAGCTGGAGCAGGTGGTTCTGGATGACGTCGCGGGCGGCGCCGATGCCGTCGTAGTACCCCGCGCGACCACCGATGCCGATGTCCTCGGCCATGGTGATCTGCACGTGGTCCACGTACGACCGGTTCCAGATCGGCTCGAACATCTGGTTGGCGAAGCGCAGTGCCAGGATGTTCTGGACGGTCTCCTTGCCGAGGTAGTGGTCGATCCGGAACACCTGGTCCGGGTCGAAGACCTCGTGCACGATCGCGTTCAGCTCCTGGGCGGACGCGAGGTCGTGACCGAAGGGCTTCTCGATGACGGCGCGCCGCCACGAGCCCTCGGGCGCGTCCGCGAGCCCGTGCTTCTTGAGCTGCTGTACCACCACGGGGAACGACTTCGGCGGAACCGACAGGTAGAAGGCGAAGTTACCGGCGGTGCCCTGCGACGTGTCCAGGTCCTCGATGGTGTGTCTGAGCCGCTTGAAAGCCTCGTCGTCGTCGAAGGTGCCCTGCACGAAGCGCATGCCCTGGACCAGTTGCTGCCAGACCTCCTCGCGGAACTCGGTGCGAGCATGTTCCTTGACAGCGTCGTGGACCTCTTGGGCAAAGTCCTCGTGCTCCCACTCACGGCGGGCAAAGCCCACCAGCGAGAACCCCGGCGGCAACAGACCCCGGTTGGCAAGGTCGTACACGGCCGGCATCAGCTTCTTGCGTGACAGATCGCCCGTGACACCGAAGATCACCAGGCCCGACGGCCCCGCGACGCGCGGGAGTCGCCGGTCCGCAGGATCACGCAGCGGATTGCTGCTCCACTGATTCACCGGTTGGGTCCTCCCGGCCGTGCGCCTGCGGTAACAGGAGTCGCTGCGGGCATACGCATGCGATGCCCCTTTCTGACAGTCATTCGGTATCCCTGATGTTCACGCGCGTTGACGCGCTCTCGTTCTTCGTCGGTCGCCGTGGGACGAATGCACCCACAGAGCACCGTCATTCGCGGGTCCGAGCAGACCGCGGGCCCGTCCTCCGCCGCTCTTCTCACCGGGCGGGGAACATCGGCTACGGTTCTCCGCCCGGACCGTCCAGCACCGATTTCCGAGTACGTCGGTCAGCCGGATCAGCAGGTCCTGTCTCACCGCGTCCGGCCATCCCGCCAGGCGGCTCGTGATGATCATAGTTGTGCGATTGTTTTTTTCTGGTGGCCGTGTGGCCGGACCGGAGCGGCGATGAGGCGCGTCTGCTCTTCCCGTCACTGCGGGAGCAGGGGTCGGCCGTCTGACGGATCGTCGCAGCAGGAGACACCTGCGTTCCGGCCGCCGGCGTCGGCCGGAAGGGCGTGCGGGGCAGCCGCCACACATCGGGGCGCGCGACGGCTAGCCCGCGCGCCGCCGTCCGGCAGGCCGCGACGAAGCCGGTCACCGCGCGGGAGTCGTCGTCACCGCGTCGCACGATCCTCAGCCGGCGGTAGAGTCCGCTCGGCCGGCCCCAGGGCTGCCCCGGGTGTGGGAGCGCATCTGTGTCCTCGTCCACCAGCACGTCGGACACACACATGGGCTGGTCCAGGACCGGCTCATCCGAGGTGAGGACGACATCGGCGCCACCGCCGGCAAGCATCGCCGTCTCCTCCCGGCCATCGAGGTCGATCACCGAGAGGCGAACATTCTCGTGGCTGGCCTGGAAGCAGCGCACTGCCTCATTCATCAGACCACCGGGCAGGACGGGCAAGGAGACGGCGACGGTGAGCACGGTACCGCCGTCGCTGTCTGTCGACGCAATACGTACGGCCCGAAGCATGGCTCGGTTCTGCGCCAGTACACGTTCGGCGTGAGGCACGAGCAGTTCCCCCGCCTGGGTGAGGCGCACCCCCTGTGAGGTCGGTTCAAGCAACGTGGCGCCGAGCAGGTACTCAAGGTGCTGGACCTGTCTGCCCAGTTCGGACAGGGCGACCTGAAGACTGGTCGCTGCCTGACCGAGGTGTCCCTTTTCGGCGACAACGAGGAAGGTGTGCAGCATCCCGGGTGTGATCGATGGCTCGCAGCGCATGGCCGCGCGGCCATCTGCGGGGGTGTGCACGATGGAGACCGCCTCCGTGATCGGCCGTCGCGCGGGACGGACCATGGTTGGTTTTGATGACACGACCGTCTGTGTGATCGGTGCGGCCGACGGGCCGGCCGGCCCGAGGTCGTCGGGAGGCGTTTCGTGCGGCGGATCCAGCTTGGACGAGCGGGAACGCGCGGCGCATCCGTCGTCCGACTGATCGGCGCGGTGGCGCGCAGGCTGCCTCCCCCTCTCGCGGGCTGCAGAGAGTTCACCGCGGCGCACACACGTGCGCGAAAGGGCAGCAAGAATGCGCAGGCACCCCCCTCCGGAAGAGGTCCGCTCCGAAGGGGGGTGCCGAGGGCATAGTGTCGGGCCAGCGGGTAGTGGATGACTCGTCAGGAGGGGCCCGGTGTGGCAGTCGGTCCCTTCCCTGCATTTGCATGTCTGTTCCGTCTTGGGCCGGCGACGCCCGACACGGTGGTTCACCGACACTCGGCATACGACGCGAAGCCGGTTTCACCCCCTCACAGGGGCAACGTAGCCGCGGGCGATGCCCGTCTGAAGTGACGGTTATGCCCCTCCCTGTCTTCGGTATGTCCTGCGCACCCCAGTACCATGCGCAGCGTCATCCACGTATAAGGGAGTGATGGGCTGTGTCCAGCCAATCAGCCACCACCGCAAATTGGTCGCGGTACGCCGGCCAAGCAGTGACGGATCTGGAAAAGAACCGGCACCGCCAGCGCACGATCACTCGCGAACTGGAGCTGCTTCAGCAGGAGGAAACGCTGCTGACGAGCATTCTGAGCCTCGCGGACCACCCCGCCGGAGCTGAGCCCTCAACCGTGCCGGAACAAGCACAGGATGAGTCCGCCGCAGCAGATTCCGGTGCCCCCCTTCCCGTCACTGGAACGCTGTCGCCTGCTGCCGACAGGACCGGCAAGCCGCAGAAGGCGAGCACGGGCCAGAACGCGAGCGGCGGGAAGAAGAGGGGCGGCCGCCAGGAACCGCTCCGGAAACTGCTGCTCGATCTGCTGCGGCACCACGGCGAACCGCTTCTCGCGGCGGAACTGCGGGAAGAACTGCTCGAGAAGTACCCCGACCGCAACCCGACCCCGCAGGTCGTGCGCAACACCTTGGAGGCCTCGGTGGCCAAGGGGCAGATTCAGCGGCACAGGCAACAGCGGTCGGTGCTGTACACCTTGGTGGACGCGGGAGACGATCACCCTGAGGGTTCGTCCGGTCCCGGCGTCCCGGAGACCTCGAACTGACACGTTCGCGTCTCTGGAGGCGGGGGGATGGGGTGGCACCAGTCACACGTGTGTGATCTCGGCGGGTAAGGTGTGTAGGGGTGGTGATGGTCGGCCTCCCGCACGGCGGTCAGGAAGAGCGCTGCCGGTTCGGAAGGACGGGGAGACACATGACTGCCGAAGCCCAGAGCGCCCCTGCCCCTTCCGAACCTCCTCCCCTGACCGCGGCAGAGGCTGACGCACTGATACAACTGCTGCGTACCGGCCGCGTCCTGGCGGATGCGGTCGACGATCTGGGCCTGCCTCTGGCGGCAGTGTGGCCCGCGGCGCGTGGCAACGTCCGGCTCACCATCGCGCTCGCCGGACGGGACCCGGACGCGAGGGACGAGGCCGGGCGCGTCGCGCGAGCCGACTACCTTCGGTTACTGTCGCTCGGAGTCAGCGCCGCACACGCCGAACTCATCGTGGGCATGGGCCAAATACACCGCTGGAAAGCACGCGAGCCGGTCTTCGCTTCCGCCGCCACCGCTGCTGTGGCCAACGCCGCGAGCTATCGGGTGCCCCGTCGGTCCCGAGTCACGGTGGAGGCCGTGCGCCGCTTCCTGGACCTTCTGGGAACCGGCGCGAGTGTGCGGGCCGCGTCTCGCGCGGCCGGTATCACCGTCCAGACGGTGTACCAGCGGCGCCAACGTGATCCGGCGTTCGCTGCGGCCATGGATGACGCTCGCGCGGCCGGCGAGCGCAGTTGAGTGCTCTGTTCCGCGGAATGAATCACGCCGCTGATTGTTGAAAGCGGTATGAAAAAGATCGGGTTCCTGTCTTTCGGACACTGGACGCCATCACCGCACTCGCAGACGCGATCCGCAGCGGACTCCCTGCTCCAGGCCATCGACCTTGCCGTCGCCGCTGAAGAGCTTGGGGCTGACGGCGCCTATTTCCGGGTCCATCACTTCGCTCGACAGCAGGCTTCGCCGTTCCCTCTGCTCGCGGCCATCGGTGCGCGGACCAGCCGGATCGAGATCGGCACCGGTGTCATCGACATGCGCTACGAGAACCCGCTGTACATGGCCGAGGACGCGGGCGCGGCCGACCTGATCTCCGGTGGTCGGCTCCAGCTCGGCCTGAGCCGCGGATCACCGGAACAGGTGATCGACGGCTGGAAGCTCTTCGGCCATCTTCCCGCGCAGGGCCAGACGGACGCCGACATGGCCCGCACGCACACCCGGACGCTGCTCGACGTACTCAAGGGTGAAGGCATCGCGGAACCCAACCCCAACCCCATGTTCGCCAACCCGCCGGGCAAGCTCCGGATCGAGCCCCACTCCGCCGGACTGCGCGACCGGATCTGGTGGGGATCCGGGTCCGATGCCACCGCCACCTGGGCCGCCGAGCTGGGCATGAACCTTCAGAGTTCGACGCTCAAGGACGACGAGAGCGGCGAACCACTCCACGTCCAGCAGCGCAAGCAGATCGAGGCCTACCACGAGGCCTGGCGCGCCGCCGGTCACACACGGCGGCCGAGAGTGTCCGTGAGCCGCAGCATCTTCGCCCTGACCGACGACCGTGACCGCGCCTACTTCGGCCAGAACCGCGACTCCAAGGACCAGGTCGGCTACATCGACGCCCATACACGGAGCATCTTCGGCCGATCCTACGCAGCCGAGCCCGACGTTCTGGTCAAGCAGCTAGCCGAGGACGAGGCGATCGCCGCAGCCGACACCCTGCTCCTGACCGTGCCCAACCAACTCGGGGTCGAGTACAACACACACGTCATCGAGAACATCCTCACGCACGTCGCGCCTGGACTCGGCTGGCGCTGACAGCCTGCAGGTTGGACAACGGATTCGGATCTGTTCGCGGGGTGCAGTCTGCTGAAGATCGCAGATGGCCTCGCGACACGGTCCACAGCCAGGCGGGAGTCCGGCGAGCCGTTTCGCGCTCCGGCGAGGGGGTCTCAGATCTGCGCGAGGGGGTCTGAGATCTGCGCGAGGGCTGGCGGAACGAGGAAGCCTGATCCCGCTGGCCTGCCGAACTCCGTACGTGTAGCTGAGCAACAGAAAACGTAGGTGACACACCACCTTTTAGTTGACGCGTCACCTATTTAGTTCTATGGTGATTGAACGTTGAACGGAACGGATGGCGGGTCAGCCGACCAGGCCACCACCGCGAGCACGCAGGAGCAGATCATGGGACAGCTTGACGGCAAGACCGCGGTGGTCACCGGCGGTACCAGTGGCATCGGACTGGCCGCGGCGCAGCGTTTCGCGGCCGAGGGTGCGCACGTCTACATCACCGGGCGCCGCAAGGAGGCCCTGGACCAGGCGGCGGAGCAGATCGG
>NZ_JBHVIX010000032.1:47231-101435 GCF_042799415.1 Streptomyces sp. NPDC057694 | reverse complement strand
CACGAAGCCGGCATCGCCGCTGTCAACGCACCCGGCGCCCTCGTCATCTCCGGCACCACCACAACCGTCCAGGAAATAGCCGCCGCCCTGACCGCACAGGGCAGGCGCACCAAGCAGCTCCAGGTCAGCCACGCCTTCCACTCCCCCCTCATGGACCCGATCCTCGACACATTCCGGCACACCCTGGACGGCATCACCTTCCACGAACCAGACATCCCCATCGTGTCGACCGTCACCGGGACCACCGACCCACAAGACATGCGCACAGCCGACTACTGGGTCAACCACATCCGCGACACCGTCCGCTTCACCGACGCCGTCACGACCCTGCGGGCACAGAACACCCGCACCTACATCGAGATCGGCCCCGACACCACCCTCACCACCCTCACCCAGCAAACCCTCGACACCGACATCACCGCCCACCCCGTCCTCCGTCCCAACCACCCCGAAACACACACAGTCATCCAAGCCGCAGGCATCCACTTCACCCGCGGCGGATCCGTCGACTGGCAGGCCCTGCTCCCCCACGCCCACCCCGTCGACCTGCCCACCTACCCCTTCCAGCACCAGCACTACTGGCTGGACGCGCCCACCACCACCGCAGACCCCACCGCCGCCGGACTCCAGCACACCGAACACCCCCTGCTCAGCGCAGCCATGCAACTCGCCGGATCCGACCGGACCGTGTTCTCAGGCCGCCTCTCGGCCGCCTCCCACAACTGGCTGACCGACCACGCCGTCCACGGCACCGTCCTCGTCCCGGGCGCCGCCCTGGTGGAACTGGCCCTGCGCACCGGCGACGAAGTCGGCTGCGCCACGCTGGAAGAACTGACCCTCCAGGCACCGCTCGTACTCCCGGACACCGGCGCCGTGCACCTCCAGGTCTCCGTGAACGAAGCCGACACACAAGGCCGCCGCACCATCGAAATCCACTCACGAACCGAGCAGGACACGGCCGGGGCGGCCTGGGCCTGCCACGCGGTCGGTGCCCTCATCGAGGCCAACGCGCACCCGGCCCCAGCCGCCCTCATGGACGTATGGCCCCCGCAGGACGCCCACGAGGTCCTGGTGAGTGACTTCTACGACGGACTGGCCGGCCGGGGCTACGACTACGGACCCGTCTTCCAGGGCCTGCGCAGCGCCTGGCGGCGCGGCGACGAGGTGTTCGCCGAGGTGACCCTGCCCGAGGAGATCGCCCACACGGCCGATGCGTTCGGACTGCACCCGGCGCTGCTCGACTCCGCCCTGCACGCCATGAACTTCAGCTCCGTCGACGGAGGTTCGGGCACACCGCTGCCGTTCGCGTGGTCCGGCGTTTCCCTGTACGCGACCGGTGCCACAGCTCTGCGGGTGCGGATCGCGCCGGATGAGGAGCGCGGTGGTGTGACCGTGGATCTGTTCGACCAGGCAGGGCTGCCGGTCGCGTCCGTGCAGTCGTTGGCGCTGCGTGAGGTGAGCAGGGAGCAGATGGCCGCTTCCCAGGGCACCGATTCGCTGTTCCGGGTCGAGTGGGTGCCGACGCAGACGGCTTCGGGTTCGGGTTCGGGTTCGGCCGACGAGACCTGGACCGTGCTCGGTGACGGCCCGCTCGCCGGGAACGGCCCGGCCTTCGCGGACCTGGATGCGCTGATCGCTTCCGGCGGTACCGTCCCCGGCACCGTCGTGCTGGAGTGCCCGGCGGGTACGGGCGAGGTTCCCGATGCGGTGCGGGCCGGGCTGGGTGATGTGCTGGGTGTGGTGCAGCGGTGGGTGACCGATGAAAGGCTGGCCGATGCGCGGCTGGTCGTGGTCACCCGGGGCGCGGTTGCCGTTCCTGGTGATGGACCGGTTGATGTGCGTGTCGCGCCGGTGTGGGGTCTGGTCCGTGCGGCCCAGGCCGAGCACCCCGGACGCTTCGTCCTCGCCGATCTCCCCCACGACGCCGAAGCAGACCAACTTGCCGCCGGGCTTGCCGCCGGGCTCGCGACCGGCGAACCCCAATGGGCCCTGCGCGACGGTGGTATCCGCGTCCCGCGTCTGGCACCCGCACCCACCCCGCCCACGTCCGTGGACGCTGCTGCGGGGTTCGGTGACGGTCCGGTACTGATCACCGGTGCCTCCGGGACCCTGGGCGGCATCGTCGCCCGCCACCTCGTCACCACCCATAACGTCCGGCACCTGGTCCTGGTGAGCCGACGCGGCCGTGCCGCCGACGGCATGAACCAACTCGAGACGGACCTGACCGGTCTCGGGGCGACCGTGGAGGTGCTCGCCTGCGACGCAGCCGACCGCGACGCCCTGACCCACGCACTCACCGGACGGCGTCTCACCACAGTCGTCCACGCCGCCGGCGTCCTCGACGACGCCACCCTGGAATCCCTCGACGAATCCCGACTCGACACGGTCCTGCGGCCCAAGGTCGACGCCGCCTGGAACCTCCACGAACTCACCCGGGACCACGACCTGACGGCCTTCGTCCTGTTCTCCTCCGCCGCCGGCATCTTCGGCAACCCCGGCCAGGCCAACTACGCCGCCGCCAACACCTTCCTCGACGCCCTCGCCCACACCCGCAACGCCCAGGGCCTGCCCGCACTCTCCCTCGCCTGGGGCCTGTGGGCCGAAACCAGCACCATGACCACCCACCTCGCCGACACCGACAAACAGCGCATCGCACGCCTCGGCGCACAACCACTCAGCCAGACCCACGCCCTCGCGCTCCTCGACCAAGCAACCACCGACAAGAGCAATACCCTCCTCGCTCCGATCCGCCTCAACCTCCCCGGACTGCGCGGTCGTTCCGAAGGCGTGCACGCTCTGTTGCGGTCGCTGGTGCCCGTCAGGTCGCGGCGGCAGGCCTCGGCGCGAGGGACCACGGCGTCGGACGGCGGACTGGTCGAGCGGCTGACGGCGATGAGCGAGAGCCGTCGCGCGGCGCATCTGCTGGACCTGGTGCGCGCAGAGGTCGCAGGGGTGCTGGGACACCGTTCCGCCGCGACGGTCGAGGCCGAGCGCGCCTTCAAGGATCTTGGGTTCGACTCGCTGACTGCGGTGGAGCTGCGCAACCGGCTCCGTTCGGCCACCGGTTTGAAGCTGGCCGCCACGGTCGTCTTCGACCACCCGACCTCCGCGGACCTGGCCCGTCATCTGCGCGCACAGATCCCGGAACTCCCCCCGGCCGGACCGGAAGGGCTTCTCGGCGAACTCGACCGGATCGAGCAGATGCTGACCGGTCTCGACCCGGCCGACGAGGAGAGCACCGGCATCCAGTTGCGCCTGGCCGCCCTGCTCGCCCGCTTCGACGATGCGGCACGGCAGGCGGACACCGAACAGGTCGCCGACAAGATCGACGCGGCGACGGACGACGAGATCTTCGCCTTCATCGACAACGAACTCGGCTGAAGCCCCGTACCCACCCCCCTGACGCCGACCTCTGGTGCCGCCCCCGGACTCCGATCGTCTGCGACGACGACTCGAATGGTGACTGACTGATGTCCAACGAGCAGAAGCTGCGTGACTACCTCAAGCGGGTGACGACGGATCTGGCCGAGACCCGCCGCCGTCTCGGTCGGGCCGAGGCCGCCCGGCACGAGCCCATCGCGATCGTCGGGATGGCGTGCCGGTACCCGGGTGGTGTCGAGTCGCCGGAGGATCTTTGGGCGCTGGTCGACGAGGGCCGGGACGCGATCGACGTCATGCCCGGTGACCGGGGCTGGGACATCGAGGGCCTCTACGACCCGGATCCGTCGAGCACCGGCAAGACGTACTCCCGTGAGGGCGGATTCCTGCGGAACGCGGCCGAGTTCGATCCGGCGTTCTTCGGGATCTCCCCGCGCGAGGCTTTGGCCATGGACCCCCAGCAACGGCTGCTGCTGGAAACCTCCTGGGAAGCCTTCGAGCGGGCGGGCATCGACCCGGCCACTCTGCGCGGCAGCCGCACCGGTGTCTTCGCGGGCGTCATGTACCACGACTACGGCGCGCGCTTCGGCACGGCCGCGGGTGCGGCGGCTCTCCCGGAGGGTGTCGAGGGGTATGTCGGCAACGGCAGCGCGGGCAGCATCGCGACCGGCCGCCTCTCGTACACCTTCGGGCTGGAGGGACCGGCGGTCACCGTCGACACCGCCTGCTCCTCGTCGCTGGTCGCCCTCCACCTCGCCGTCCAGGCCCTGCGCGACGGGGAGTGCACTCTGGCCCTCGCCGGCGGCGTCACCGTCATGGCGACGCCGGACACGTTCGTCGAGTTCAGCCGCCAGCGGGGGCTCGCTCCCGATGGCCGCTGCAAGGCGTTCGGTGCGGGCGCGGACGGCACCGGCTGGGCCGAAGGCGCCGGCATGCTCCTCGTGGAGCGTCTCTCCGACGCCGAGCGCCTGGGCCATCGCGTCCTCGCGGTCGTTCGCGGGAGCGCGGTCAACCAGGACGGTGCCTCCAACGGCCTCACCGCCCCCAACGGCCCCTCCCAACAACGCGTCATCCGCCAGGCCCTCGACGCGGCGAACCTGACGCCCGCACAGATCGACGTGGTCGAGGGACACGGCACCGGCACCACACTCGGCGATCCGATCGAGGTCCAGGCACTCCAGGCCGCCTACGGACAAAACCGCGCCACCGAACGGCCCTTGTGGTTGGGGTCGTTGAAGTCCAACATCGGGCATGCCCAGGCTGCCGCCGGTGTCGGCGGCATCATCAAGATGGTGATGGCGCTACGGGCCGGAACCCTGCCCCGCACCCTGCACGCGCAGGAGCCGTCACGCCAGGTCGACTGGACGGCCGGTGCGGTACGCCTGCTCACCGAGCCGACGCCGTGGCCCGAGACCGGGGAACCGCGCCGGGCAGCGGTGTCGTCGTTCGGCGTCAGCGGCACCAACGCGCACGTGATCATCGAGCAGGTGCTGGAGCCGGTGCTGGAGCAGGTGCTGGAACCGGAACCGACGGCGGCCGGAGTGGAGAGCGGCGAGACACCTGCCACGGGCCCCGCCCTCCTTCCCTGGCCGGTCTCTGCGCGCAGTGCCGAGGCGGTGCGTGCCCAGGCGGCCCGGCTGCACGCGCACCTGCTCGCCCGTCCCGACCTCGGCGCCGCCGACGTCGCGTACTCGCTCGGCGTCACTCGTGCCGCGCTCCCCCACCGTTTCGTCGCGCTCGGCACTGACCGCTCCGAACTGCTCGCCGCCGTCGCACGGTTCGTCGAGGGCACCGAGAGTCCGGCCGACGAGATGACGGGCACGTCGACGCCGGGGGCCACCGCGTTCCTGTTCTCCGGGCAGGGGTCGCAGTGGGCCGGTATGGGGCGCGAACTGCGCGATCGGTTCCCGCGGTTCCGGCAGGCCCTCGACTCAGTGTGCGCCGTGCTCGACCCGCTCCTGCCCCAACCCCTGTTGAACGTGATGTTCGCCGTGCCGGGCAGCGTGGAGGCCGAGGCGCTCGACACCACCGAATACACCCAGCCCGCTCTCTTCGCCCTGGAGGTCGCTCTCTACCGGCTTCTGGAGTCGTGGGGCATCCGGCCCGACGCCGTCGCCGGACACTCCATCGGAGAGATCGCCGCCGCCCACATCTGCGGAATCCTCACCCTGCACGACGCCTGCACCCTCGTCGCCGCCCGCGGCCGGCTCATGCAACAACTCCCGCCCGGCGGCACCATGATCGCCGTCGAGGCCGACACCGACCAGGTCCTGCCCCTGCTGGCCGGACACGAGCACGAAGCCGGCATCGCCGCTGTCAACGCACCCGGCGCCCTCGTCATCTCCGGCACCACCACAACCGTCCAGGAAATAGCCGCCGCCCTGACCGCCCAGGGCAGGCGCACCAAACAGCTCCAGGTCAGCCACGCCTTCCACTCCCCCCTCATGGACCCGATCCTCGACACATTCCGGCACACCCTGGACAGCATCACCTTCCACGAACCAGCCATCCCCATCGTCTCCACCGTCACCGGAACCACCGACCCACAAGACATGCGCACAGCCGACTACTGGGTCACCCACATCCGCAACACCGTCCGCTTCACCGACGCCGTCACGACCCTGCGGGCACAGGGTGTCGAACGCTGGGTCGAGGTCGGTCCGTCGCCGGCTCTGCTGCCTGCCATCCAGCAGCACCTGGACGCGCTGGACGCAGTGGACGCAGTGGACGCAGTGGCCGTGCTGAAGGGCGGTGCGACCGGTCTGACCGCCCCCGGCCGTCAGGCCGTCGTCGTCGCCCTGCTCCGTCGCGCCGAACCGGAGGAGAAGGCCCTGCTCACCGCGGTGTCCCGGTTGTACGCGGCCGGGACACCCGTCGGCTGGGGAGCCGTTCTCGACGGACGTGGCGCGCGACAGGTGGACCTTCCCACCTATGCCTTCCAGCGACAGCGGTTCTGGCTCGACGTCCCCGGCGGCACCGGTGACATGAGCGCGGCCGGGCTCGGCGCCGCCCACCACCCCCTGCTCGGCGCGTCCGTCGCTCTCGCGGAGGGTGACGGCGTCCTGCTCACCGGCAGGCTGTCTCCGGTGGCTCAGTCCTGGCTCGGTGACCACGCCGTGGGCGGGGTGACGCTCATACCGGGGACGGCCCTGGTGGAGCTGGCCCTGCGCGCCGGCGACGAGGTCGGCTGCGGTCGGCTCGACGATCTCACGCTTGAAGCGCCACTGATCCTGCCGCCCGAGAGCACCGTGCAGGTCCAGGTCGCAGTCGGGGCGCCCGACGAACACGGGGTGCGCCCCGTCCACGTGTACTCCCGGCCGCAGCCCGACCCGCAGCACGCCCAGAGCGCCGACGCCGGCTGGATCCGGCACGCCGGCGGTCTCCTGTCTCCGGGCGTCCTCTCTCCGGCCCCGGCGGCCGACTTCATCACCTGGCCGCCGCGCGACGCTGAACCTCTGGAGATCGAAGGCTTCTACGAGAATCTCGAAGACCGCGGCTACGAATACGGCCCCGCCTTCCAGGGCCTGCGCAGCGCCTGGCGGCGCGGTGACGAGGTGTTCGCCGAGGTGGCCCTGCCTGAGCAGCAAGCGTCCGAGGCCGATGGGTTCGGAATGCACCCGGCCCTTCTCGACGCGGCCCTGCACGCGATCGGGTTGACCTCGCTCGTGGCCGACGGTGCCACTCGGCTGCCGTTCGCGTGGTCCGGCGTTTCCCTGTACGCGACCGGTGCCACAGCTCTGCGGGTGCGGATCGCGCCGGTCGGCCCGGACAGCTTCTCCGTGACCGCGGCGGACCCGACGGGCGCGCCGGTTGCCGCCGTCGAGTCGTTGAATGTGCGGGAGATGTCGTACGAGCAGGTGACCGCGGCGATGGCCGCGGCTGCTGGGAGGACCGGCTCCGACTCCTTGTTCCGGGTGGAGTGGGTGCCGACGCAGACGGCTTCGGGCTCGGGCGACGACGGGCCGTGGGCTGTGTTGGGGGACTCGTCTTTGAGTGAGGGTGGTCTCGCGTTCGCGGACCTGGATGCGTTGATCGCTTCCGGCGGTACCGTCCCCGGCACCGTCGTGCTGGAGTGCCCGGCGGGTGCGGGCGAGGTTCCCGATGCGGTGCGGGCGCGGTTGGGTGATGTGTTGGGTGTGGTGCAGCGGTGGGTGGCCGATGAGCGGCTGGCCGATGCGCGGCTGGTCGTGGTCACCCGCGGCGCGGTCGCCCTCACAGCCGGGGAACCGGTCGATGTGCGTGTCGCGCCGGTGTGGGGCCTGGTCCGTGCGGCCCAGGCCGAACACCCCGGACGCTTCGTCCTCGCCGACCTCCCCCACGACGCCGAAGCACACCAACTTGCCACCGGGCTTGCCGCCGGGCTCGCGACCGGCGAACCCCAATGGGCCCTGCGCGACGGTGGTATCCGCGTCCCGCGTCTGGCACCCGCACCCACCCCGCCCACGTCCGTGGACGCTGCTGCGGGGTTCGGTGACGGTCCGGTTCTGGTCACCGGTGCTTCCGGGACCCTGGGCGGCATCGTCGCCCGCCACCTCGTCACCACCCATAACGTCCGGCACCTGGTCCTGGTGAGCCGGCGCGGCCGTGCCGCCGACGGCATGAACCAACTCGAGACGGACCTGACCGGCCTCGGGGCGACGGTGGAGGTGCTCGCCTGCGACGCCGCCGACCGCGACGCCCTGACCCACGCACTCGCCGGACGCCGTCTCACCGCGGTCGTGCATTCCGCCGGTGTCCTCGACGACGGCATTCTGGAATTCCTGGACGAGTCCCGTCTCGACACGGTGCTGCGGCCCAAGGTCGATGCCGCCTGGAACCTTCACGAACTCACCCGGGACCACGACCTGACGGCCTTCGTCCTGTTCTCCTCCGCCGCCGGCATCTTCGGCAACGCCGGACAGGCCAACTACGCCGCCGCCAACACCTTCCTCGACGCCCTCGCGCACGCACGGCGCGCCGAGGGTCTGCCCGGTCAGTCGCTGGCGTGGGGCCTGTGGGCGGAGACGAGCGCGATGACGGGCGGGCTCGGCGACACCGACAAGCAGCGACTGACACGGTCAGGAGCCAGCCCCCTCTCAGCCGAAGAAGGCCTCACACTCCTCGACCGAGCGCTCGGTGAGGGGGCTCCGGATCTCCTCGTACCGATGCGACTCAGCCGTCCGGCGCTGCGCGCCCAGGCCCAGGCAGGCACCCTGCCCGCACTGATGCGGGCGCTGGTGCCCGGGACGGCGCGACGTCAGGCCGCGGCCGGGACGGTGGGCGCGGCGGCGGGCAGCCGCACCCTTGCCGACCGTCTGGCCGGCCTGTCGCCGGCCGAACAGGCCGAGCACGTACAGGGGTTGGTCCGCCATGAGGTCGCCGGTGTCTTGGGCCATTCCTCCCCGGACGCCGTCCCGAGCACGCAGTCCTTCAAAGAGCTGGGCTTCGACTCGCTGACGGCAGTGGAACTGCGCAACCGGCTCGGTGCCGCCACCGGGCTGCGCCTGCCCGCCACGCTCATCTTCGACCACCCGACATCCGCCGCCCTGGCCGACCGCGTACTGAACGACCTCGTCGGGAAGCACGCCGAAGCTCCCACGGATTCCCCCCGTGCCGTCGCCACATCCCGCACCGAGCCGATTGCGATTGTGGGGATGGGGTGCCGTTTCCCGGGGGGTGTCGTCTCTCCGGAGGGGCTGTGGGAGACAGTGTTGTCGGGCAGGGACGTGATCTCTTCGTTCCCCACCGACCGTGGCTGGGACACCGACACCCTCTACGACCCCGACCCCGACCACCCCGGCACCACCTACGGCCGCCACGGCGGGTTCCTGGACACCGTCGCCGACTTCGACCCGGAGTTCTTCGGGATCTCCCCGCGCGAGGCTTTGGCCATGGACCCCCAGCAACGGCTGCTGCTGGAGACGTCGTGGGAGGCCTTCGAGCGGGCGGGCATCGACCCGGCCACCCTGCGCGGCAGCCGCACCGGCGTCTTCGCCGGCGTCATGTACCACGACTACGCCTCACGCCTGAACGAAATCCCCGGCCACCTCGAAGGCCTGATGGGAACAGGAAACGCCACCAGTGTGATCGCAGGCCGACTCTCCTACACCTTCGGCCTCGAAGGCCCCTCCCTCAGCATCGACACCGCCTGCTCCTCGTCCCTGGTCGCCCTCCACCTCGCCGTCCAGGCCCTGCGCGACGGCGAGTGCGAGATGGCGCTGGCCGGCGGCGTCACCGTGATGGCCACACCAGAAGCCTTCATCAACTTCAGCCGCCAACGAGGACTGGCCCCCGACGGCCGTTGCAAGGCGTTCGGTGCGGGCGCGGACGGCACCGGCTGGGCCGAAGGCGCCGGCATGCTCCTCGTCGAACGCCTCTCCGACGCCGAGCGCCTGGGCCATCGCGTCCTGGCGGTCGTTCGCGGCAGCGCCGTCAACCAGGACGGTGCCTCCAACGGCCTCACCGCCCCCAACGGCCCCTCCCAACAACGCGTCATCCGCCAAGCCCTCGCCACCGCCGGTCTCTCCCCCGCCGACATCGACGCCGTCGAAGCACACGGCACGGGCACCACACTCGGCGATCCGATCGAGGTCCAGGCACTCCAGGCCGCCTACGGACAAAACCGCGCCACCGAACGGCCCCTGTGGTTGGGGTCGTTGAAGTCCAACATCGGGCATGCCCAGGCCGCCGCCGGCGTCGGCGGCATCATCAAAATGGTGATGGCGCTACGGGCCGGAACCCTGCCGCGCACTCTGCACGCCGACGAGCCCTCGCCCCACATCGACTGGACGGCAGGGAACGTGCAGCTCCTCACCGAGGAACGGGAGTGGCCCCAGGCCGGACAGCCGCGCCGGGCCGCCGTCTCGTCCTTCGGATTCAGCGGCACCAACGCCCACGTCATTCTGGAGGAGGCCCCGGCCGGTTCCGTGGAAGAAGCCGCGCAGGAGTCCGTCTCGCCAACCGTCTCGCCGATCGTCCCGCTGCTGATCAGTGCCAAGTCTCAGACGGCACTGCGGGCACAGGCACAGCGGCTACGGACGCATCTCACCGAGCGGCCCGAGCTCCGGCCGGCCGACGTGGCCTTCTCCCTCGCGACCACACGCGCAGCCCTCGAACACCGGGCCGTAGTCGTCGGCACCGAACTGCACGAACTCGCAGAGAAATTGGACGCGTTGGCCGATACCGGCACCGGCACGGTTATCGACGGGGGCCGGACCGCGTTCCTGTTCACCGGACAGGGAGCACAGCGCCCGGGCATGGGACGGGAACTGTACGAGACCTTCCCCGCCTTCCGCACCGCGCTGGACGAAGCCTGCAGCCACCTCGACCCGCTCCTGCCCCAACCCCTGCGGAACGTGATGTGGGGCACCGACCCCGACACCCTGGCCCGCACCGAATACACCCAGCCCGCCCTCTTCGCCCTGGAGGTCGCTCTCTACCGGCTTCTGGAGTCGTGGGGCATCCGGCCCGATGCCGTCGCCGGGCACTCCATCGGAGAGATCGCCGCCGCCCACATCTGCGGAATCCTCTCCCTGCACGACGCCTGCACCCTCGTCGCCGCCCGCGGCCGGCTCATGCAGCAACTCCCTCCCGGCGGCACCATGATCGCCGTCGAAGCCACCGAGGACGAACTCCAGCCCCTGCTCACCGGCCTCGGCGACCAGGCCGGCATCGCCGCCCTCAACACCCCCCACTCCACCGTCATCTCCGGCACCACCACCGCAACCACCCACATCGCACAACACTTCACCGCCCAGGGCAGGCGCACCAAGCAGCTCCAGGTCAGCCACGCCTTCCACTCCCCCCTCATGGACCCGATCCTCGACACATTCCGGCACACCCTGGACAGCATCACCTTCCACGAACCAGCCATCCCCATCGTGTCCACCGTCACCGGGACCACCGACCCACAAGACATGCGCACAACCGACTACTGGGTCACCCACATCCGCGACACCGTCCGCTTCACCGACGCCCTGCACACCCTCCACACCCACAACACCCGCACCTACATCGAGATCGGCCCCGACACCACCCTCACCACCCTCACCCAGCAAACCCTCGACACCGACATCACCACCCACCCCGTCCTCCGTCCCAACCACCCCGAAACACACACCCTCATCAACACCGTGGGCCAACTCCACCTCACCGGCACCCCCGTCGACTGGCACGCCCTGCTCCCCCACGCCCACCCCGTCGACCTGCCCACCTACCCCTTCCAGCACCAGCACTACTGGCTGGACGCGCCCACCACCACCGCAGACCTCACCGCCGCCGGACTCCAGCACACCGAACACCCCCTGCTCAGCGCAGCCATGCAACTCGCCGGAAGCGACCGGACCGTGTTCTCAGGCCGCCTCTCGACCGCCTCCCACAACTGGCTGACCGACCACGCCGTCCACGGCACCGTCCTCGTCCCGGGCGCCGCCCTGGTCGAACTGGCCCTGCGCACCGGCGACGAAGTCGGCTGCGCCACGCTGGAAGAACTGACCCTCCAGGCACCGCTCGTACTCCCGGACACCGGCGCCGTGCACCTCCAGGTCTCCGTGAACGAAGCCGACACACAAGGCCGCCGCACCATCCAAATCCACTCACGTCCTCACACTCCGGCCGGTGTCACGGCCGTCGAATGGACCGCGCACGCTGACGGCGTTCTGGCGACGGCGGGTTCCGCTCCTGACAAGTACGACGCGCCCTGGCCGCCCGACCGGGCCATCTCGGTCGACGTCTCCGACGTGTACGACGCTTTCGCCGATAAGGGCCTGGTTTACGGGCCGGTGTTCCGCGGCCTGCGCAGCGCCTGGCGGCGCGGTGACGAGGTGTTCGCCGAGGTGACCCTGCCCGAGGAGATCGCCCACACGGCCGACGCGTTCGGACTGCACCCGGCGCTGCTCGACTCCGCCCTGCACGCGATCGGGTTGACCTCGCTCGTGGTCGACGGTGCCACTCGGCTGCCGTTCGCGTGGTCCGGCGTTTCCCTGCACGCCGTGGGCGCGACGACGCTTCGGGTGCGGATCGCGCCGGATGAGGAGCGCGGTGGTGTGACCGTGGATCTGTTCGACCAGGCCGGGCTGCCGGTCGCGTCGGTGGAGTCGTTGGCGCTGCGTGAGGTGAGCAAGGAGCAGATGGCCGCAGCGGCTTCAGCGGCGGGAGGCGATTCGCTGTTCCGGTTGGAGTGGGTGGCGGCCGGGGCGGGTGACGGCTCGGGCGACGACGGGCCGTGGGCTGTGCTGGGGGACTCGCCTTTGAGTGAGGGTGGTCTCGCGTTCGCGGATGTGGATGCGTTGATCGCTGCGGGCGGTGCCGTTCCCGGCACGGTGGTGTGGGACTGCACGCCCATCGAGGCCGGGACGGTTCCCGACGCGGTGCGGGCGCGGCTGGGTGATGTGCTGGGTGTGGTGCAGCGGTGGGTGACCGATGAAAGGCTGGCCGATGCGCGGCTGGTCGTCGTCACCCGCGGCGCGGTCGCCGTCCCCGGCGACGGACCGGTCGATGTGCGTGTCGCGCCGGTGTGGGGCCTGGTCCGTGCGGCCCAGGCCGAGCACCCCGGACGCTTCGTCCTCGCCGATCTCCCCCACGACGCCGAAGCAGACCAACTTGCCGCCGGGCTTGCCGCCGGGCTCGCGACCGGCGAACCCCAATGGGCCCTGCGCGACGGTGGTATCCGCGTCCCGCGTCTGGCACCCGCACCCACCCCGCCCACGTCCGTGGACGTGGCTCCGGGGTTCGGTGACGGTCCGGTACTGATCACCGGTGCCTCCGGGACCCTGGGCGGCATCGTCGCCCGCCACCTCGTCACCACCCATAACGTCCGGCACCTGGTCCTGGTGAGCCGACGCGGCCGTGCCGCCGACGGCATGAACCAACTCGAGACGGACCTGACCGGTCTCGGGGCGACCGTGGAGGTGCTCGCCTGCGACGCAGCCGACCGCGACGCCCTGACCCACGCACTCACCGGACGGCGTCTCACCACAGTCGTCCACGCCGCCGGCGTCCTCGACGACGCCACCCTGGAATCCCTGGACGAGTCCCGTCTCGACACGGTCCTGCGGCCCAAGGTCGACGCCGCCTGGAACCTCCACGAACTCACCCGGGACCACGACCTGACGGCCTTCGTCCTGTTCTCCTCCGCCGCCGGCATCTTCGGCAACCCCGGCCAGGCCAACTACGCCGCCGCCAACACCTTCCTCGACGCCCTCGCCCACACCCGCAACGCCCAAGGCCTGCCCGCACTCTCCCTCGCCTGGGGCCTGTGGGCCGAAACCAGCACCATGACGGGCGGGCTCGCCGACACCGACAAACAGCGACTGACACGGTCGGGAGCCAGCCCCCTCTCAGCCGAAGAAGGCCTCACACTCCTCGACACCGCTGCCACGGCCAACCACGACGGCCTGCTCATCCCCGTACGCCTCAACCTCCCCGCCCTGCGCGCACTCGCCGACACCGGACAGATGCCCAGACTGCTCAGCGCACTCGTCCGCACGCAGCCGCGGCGTGCGACAGAGACGACGGCAGGCAGCGGCGGCCTGCGCGAACGACTCACGGGTATGACCAGGACCGAAACGGAACGGCACCTGATCCATCTGGTGCGCAGCGAAGTCGCCACCGTCCTCGGGCACACGTCACCTGACGTCGTGAGCCCGGAGAGGTCGTTCACCGAGCTGGGCTTCGACTCGCTGACCGCGGTGGAACTGCGCAACCGGCTCGGCGCCGCCACCGGGCTGCGCCTGCCCGCCACGCTCATCTTCGACTACCCGACCTCCGCCCTGCTCGCCGAGCAGCTCCGGCTGGAACTCGTGCCGGACAGCTCCGCCGCAGAGCAGCACGACTTCGAGGAGCAGGCCTTCAGGGAGGCCGTCTCCGCCATTCCCATGTCTCGGTTCCGCGAGGCCGGCCTGTTGGACCTGGTACTGCAACTCGCTGATCCGGCGCGGCAGCAAGAGACCGTCGCGGGAGGGGAAGAGACGGAATCCATCGACGAGATGGACGTCGACAACCTGATTCGCATGGCGCTCGACGGCAAAGACTCCTGACCCACCTCGTATTCCGGAGCACATCATGGCAACGCCCAACGAAAAGGTCGTCGAAGCACTCCGCGCCTCACTCAAGGAAACGGAGCTGCTGCGCCAGCAGAACAACGCCCTGCGCGCAGCCTCCAGTGAGCCGATTGCGATTGTGGGGATGGGGTGCCGTTTCCCGGGGGGTGTCGTCTCTCCGGAGGGGCTGTGGGAGACAGTGTTGTCGGGCAGGGACGTGATCTCTTCGTTCCCCACCGACCGTGGCTGGGACACCGACACCCTCTACGACCCCGACCCCGACCACCCCGGCACCACCTACGGCCGCCACGGCGGGTTCCTGGACACCGTCGCCGACTTCGACCCGGAGTTCTTCGGAATCTCCCCGCGCGAGGCTTTGGCCATGGACCCCCAGCAACGGCTGCTGCTGGAGACCTCCTGGGAGACCTTCGAGCGGGCGGGCATCGACCCGGCCACCCTGCGCGGCAGCCGCACCGGCGTCTTCGCCGGCGTCATGTACCACGACTACGCCTCACGCCTGAACGAAATCCCCGGCCACCTCGAAGGCCTGATGGGAACAGGAAACGCCACCAGTGTGATCGCAGGCCGACTCTCCTACACCTTCGGCCTCGAAGGCCCCTCCCTCAGCATCGACACCGCCTGCTCCTCGTCGCTGGTCGCCCTCCACCTCGCCGTCCAGGCCCTGCGCGACGGCGAATGCGAGATGGCGCTGGCCGGCGGCGTCACCGTCATGGCCACACCAGAAGCCTTCATCAACTTCAGCCGCCAACGAGGGCTCGCTCCCGATGGCCGTTGCAAGGCGTTCGGTGCGGGCGCGGACGGCACCGGCTGGGCCGAAGGCGCCGGCATGCTCCTCGTGGAGCGTCTCTCCGACGCCGAGCGTCTGGGCCATCGCGTCCTGGCGGTCGTTCGCGGGAGCGCGGTCAACCAGGACGGTGCCTCCAACGGCCTCACCGCCCCCAACGGCCCCTCCCAGCAACGCGTCATCCGCCAGGCCCTCGACGCGGCGAACCTGACGCCCGCACAGATCGACGTGGTCGAGGGACACGGCACCGGCACCACGCTCGGCGATCCGATCGAGGTCCAGGCACTCCAGGCCGCCTACGGACAGAACCGTCCGGATGAGCGACCGCTGTGGCTGGGGTCGTTGAAGTCGAACATCGGGCACGCCCAGGCCGCCGCCGGTGTCGGCGGCATCATCAAAATGGTGATGGCGCTACGGGCCGGAACCCTGCCGCGCACTCTGCACGCCGACGAGCCCTCGCCCCACATCGACTGGACGGCAGGGAATGTGCAGCTCCTGACCGAGGAGCGGGAGTGGACCCAGGCCGGACAGCCGCGCCGGGCCGCCGTCTCGTCCTTCGGATTCAGCGGCACCAACGCCCACGTCATCATCGAGCAGGCCCCGCAACCGTCCGCCCCGGCGGAGACACCCAAATCCTGGGACGGCGGCGCCGTGCCCTGGATCCTGTCAGCCGCCACCCCCCAAGCCCTGCGGGCACAGGCCGAGCAACTGCGCTCCTACGTCACCCAGCGGCCCGAGCTGCGGCCGGCCGATGTGGCCTTCTCCCTCGCGACCACACGCGCAGCCCTCGAACACCGGGCCGTGGTCATCGGCACCGAACTGCACGAACTCACCGAACAACTCGACACGGTGACCGGCACCGGCACGGTTATCGACGGGGGCCGGACCGCGTTCCTGTTCACCGGACAGGGAGCACAGCGCCCGGGCATGGGACGGGAACTGTACGAGGCCTTCCCCGCCTTCCGCACCGCGCTGGACGAGACCTGCAGCCACCTCGACCCGCTCCTGCCCCAACCGCTGTTGAACGTGATGTGGGGCACCGACCCCGACACCCTGGCCCGCACCGAATACACGCAGCCCGCTCTCTTCGCCCTGGAGGTCGCTCTCTACCGGCTTCTGGAGTCGTGGGGCATCCGGCCCGACGCCGTCGCCGGACACTCCATCGGAGAGATCGCCGCCGCCCACATCTGCGGAATCCTCTCCCTG
Source organism: Streptomyces sp. NPDC057694 (assembly GCF_042799415.1). Lineage (NCBI taxonomy): Bacteria > Bacillati > Actinomycetota > Actinomycetes > Kitasatosporales > Streptomycetaceae > Streptomyces > Streptomyces sp. NPDC057694. Next base: position 85,028 of record NZ_JBHVIX010000032.1, on the reverse strand, counting down.
CACGACGCCTGCACCCTCGTCGCCGCCCGCGGCCGGCTCATGCAACAACTCCCGCCCGGCGGCACCATGATCGCCGTAGAGGCAGAGACCGACCAGGTCCTGCCCCTGCTGGCCGGACACGAGCACGAAGCCGGCATCGCCGCTGTCAACGCACCCGGCGCCCTCGTCATCTCCGGCACCACCACAGCCGTCCAGGAAATAGCCGCCGCCCTGACCGCCCAGGGCAGGCGCACCAAACAGCTCCAGGTCAGCCACGCCTTCCACTCCCCCCTCATGGACCCGATCCTCGACACATTCCGGCACACCCTGGACAGCATCACCTTCCACGAACCAGCCATCCCCATCGTCTCCACCGTCACCGGAACCACCGACCCACAAGACATGCGCACAGCCGACTACTGGGTCACCCACATCCGCAACACCGTCCGCTTCACCGACGCCGTCACGACCCTGCGGGCACACAACACCCGCACCTACATCGAGATCGGCCCCGACACCACCCTCACCACCCTCACCCAGCAAACCCTCGACACCGACATCACCACCCACCCCGTCCTGCACCCCAACCACCCCGAAACACACACAGTCATCCAAGCCGCAGGCATCCACTTCACCCGCGGCGGATCCGTCGACTGGCAGGCACTGCTCCCCCACGCCCACCCCGTCGACCTGCCCACCTATCCCTTCCAGCACCAGCGCTACTGGCTGGACGCGCCCACCACCACCGCAGACCTCACCGCCGCCGGACTGAACGCGGCACGGCACCCGCTCATGGGCGGTGCCATCACGCTCGCCGACCGCTCGGGGCTGCTGCTCACCGGGCGACTGTCGCTGGCGACCCATCCCTGGCTGGCGGACCACGCCGTCCACGACACCGTTCTGGTGCCCGGCACCGCCCTGGTCGAGCTGGCGCTGCGAGCCGGGCAGGAGGTCGGCTGCGACACCGTCGAGGAGCTGACCCTCCAGGCGCCGCTGGTACTGCCGGCGACCGGGGCGACGGATCCCGGCGCCGTCCAGGTGCAGGTCGTCGTCGGTGAACCGGACGCCCAGAACGTTCGCCCGGTCAACGTGTATGCCCGTGTCGAGGACAACACGATCGACGCCCCCTGGACCTGCCACGCGACCGGCCTTCTCGCTTCGGGTACCGGGACCACGGACAAAGCCGACGACTTCGCCGTCTGGCCGCCGCGCGACGCGGAACCGGTCGACATCGTCGGCTTCTACGAGACGATGGCCGGCCGGGGCTACGAGTACGGACCCGTCTTCCAGGGTCTGCGCAGCGTCTGGCGGCGCGGCGACGAGGTGTTCGCCGAGGTCGCGCTTGCGGAGGAGGCGGCCGAAACGGCCGAGGAGTTCGGGGTTCACCCCGCCCTGCTGGACTCCGCTCTGCACGCCGCCGCGGCGGCGACCGACGAGCCGGGGGGCGGCGCCCGTATCCCCTTCTCCTGGCGTCGCGTCGCGCTGCACGCGGCGGGTGCCACGGCCCTTCGGGTCCACCTCACCCCTGTCGGACAGAGCGTCGCCCTTCGCGTAGCGGACGTGGAAGGCCAGTTGGTCGCGTCGGTGGAGTCGTTGGCGCTGCGTGAGGTGAGCAGGGAGCAGATGGCCGCTTCCCAGGGCACCGATTCGCTGTTCCGGGTCGAGTGGGTGCCGACGCAGACGGGGTCGGGTTCGGGTTCGGGTTCGGCCGACGAGACCTGGACCGTGCTCGGTGACGGCCCGCTCGCCGGGAACGGCCCGGCCTTCGCGGACCTGGATGCGCTGATCGCTTCCGGCGGTACCGTCCCCGGCACCGTCGTGCTGGAGTGCCCGGCGGGTACGGGCGAGGTTCCCGATGCGGTGCGGGCCGGGCTGGGTGATGTGCTGGGTGTGGTGCAGCGGTGGGTGACCGATGAAAGGCTGGCCGATGCGCGGCTGGTCGTGGTCACCCGGGGCGCGGTTGCCGTTCCTGGTGATGGACCGGTCGATGTGCGTGTCGCGCCGGTGTGGGGTCTGGTCCGTGCGGCCCAGGCCGAGCACCCCGGACGCTTCGTCCTCGCCGACCTCCCCCACGACGCCGAAGCACACCAACTTGCCACCGCGCTTGCCGCCGGGCTCGCGACCGGCGAACCCCAATGGGCCCTGCGCGACGGTGGTATCCGCGTCCCGCGTCTGGCACCCGCACCCACCCCGCCCACGTCCGTGGACGTGGCTCCGGGGTTCGGTGACGGTCCGGTACTGATCACCGGTGCCTCCGGGACCCTGGGCGGCATCGTCGCCCGCCACCTCGTCACCACCCATGGTGTCCGGCACCTGGTCCTGGTGAGCCGACGCGGCCGTGCCGCCGACGGCATGAACCAACTCGAGACGGACCTGACCGGCCTCGGGGCGACCGTGGAGATGCTCGCCTGCGACACCGCCGACCGCGACGCCCTGACCCACGCACTCACCGGACGCCGCCTCACCGCAGTCGTCCACGCCGCCGGCGTCCTCGACGACGCCACCCTGGAATCCCTCGACGAATCCCGACTCGACACGGTCCTGCGGCCCAAGGTCGACGCCGCCTGGAACCTCCACGAACTCACCCGGGACCACGACCTGACGGCCTTCGTCCTGTTCTCCTCCGCCGCCGGCATCTTCGGCAACCCCGGCCAGGCCAACTACGCCGCCGCCAACACCTTCCTCGACGCCCTCGCCCACACCCGCAGCGCCCAGGGCCTGCCCGGTCAGTCGCTGGCGTGGGGCCTGTGGGCCGAGACGAGCGCGATGACGGGCGGGCTCGCCGACACCGACAAACAGCGACTGACACGATCAGGAGCCAGCCCCCTCTCAGCCGAAGAAGGCCTCACACTCCTCGACACCGCTGCCACCGCCAACCACGACGGCCTGCTCATCCCCGTACGCCTCAACCTCCCCGCCCTGCGCGCACTCACCGACACCGGACAGATACCGCCGATCCTGCGCGCCCTCCTGCCCTCCCCGGCCCGGGCCCGACGCAAGGCTGCGGGTACCTCGACCGGTAGGGGGGCCGAAGGTGGTGAACTCGCGCAGGCTCTGGCCCCGTTGGACACCCCGGCACGCGCCGCCCATGTCCTGGACCTGATCCGGTCGGCAGTCGCGACAGTCCTCGGACACACCTCGCCGGACGCGGTCGAGCCCGAGAAGTCGTTCCGAGACCTCGGCTTCGACTCGCTGACCGCGGTGGAACTGCGCAACCGCCTCACCGCCACCACGGGGCTGCGCCTGCCCGCCACCCTGGTGTTCGACTACCCGACGTCCGCCGCCCTCGCCGACCACGTGCTGACGCAGGTCGTCGGCGAGGCAGGCCCCGTGACGGCTACCCCGGTGCCCGCCACGGCCGGTACCGACGACCCCGTCGTGATCGTTGGCATGAGCTGCCGCTACCCCGGTGATGTGATGACGCCCGAGGACCTGTGGGACCTCGTCCTGTCCGGCGGCGACGCCGTGTCCGAGTTCCCCTCCGACCGCGGCTGGGACCTGGAGAACGTCTACCACCCGGACCCCGACCACCCCGGCACCACCTACTCCCGTGAGGGTGGGTTCCTGCACCGTGCGGCCGAGTTCGATCCGGCGTTCTTCGGGATCTCTCCGCGCGAGGCTTTGGCCATGGATCCGCAGCAACGGCTGCTGCTGGAGACGTCGTGGGAGGCCTTCGAGCGGGCAGGCATCGACCCGGCCACCCTGCGCGGCAGCCGCACCGGTGTCTTCGCCGGCGTCATGTACCACGACTACGGCACCCGGCTGCGGGAGGTGCCGGGACACATGGAAGGCCTGATGGGCACCGGGACAGCCGCCAGCGTGGTCTCCGGCCGCCTCTCCTACACCTTCGGGCTGGAAGGACCGGCGGTCACCGTCGACACCGCCTGCTCCTCGTCCCTGGTCGCCCTCCACCTCGCCGTCCAGGCCCTGCGCACCGGCGAGTGCACTCTGGCCCTCGCCGGCGGCGTCACCGTCATGGCGACGCCCGGCGCCTTCGTCAACTTCAGCCGACACCGGGGGCTCGCTCCCGATGGCCGTTGCAAGGCGTTCGGTGCGGGCGCGGACGGCACCGGCTGGGCCGAAGGCGCCGGCATGCTCCTCGTGGAGCGCCTCTCCGACGCCGAGCGTCTGGGCCATCGGGTCCTCGCGGTCGTTCGCGGCAGCGCGGTCAACCAGGACGGTGCCTCCAACGGCCTCACCGCCCCCAACGGCCCCTCCCAGCAACGCGTCATCCGCCAAGCCCTCGCCACCGCCGGTCTCTCCCCCGCCGACGTCGACGCCGTCGAAGCACACGGCACGGGCACCACGCTCGGCGATCCGATCGAGGTCCAGGCACTTCAGGCCGCCTACGGACAAAACCGCGCCACCGAACGGCCCCTGTGGCTGGGGTCGTTGAAGTCCAACATCGGGCATGCCCAGGCCGCCGCCGGTGTCGGCGGCATCATCAAGATGGTGATGGCGCTACGGGCCGGAACCCTGCCGCGCACCCTGCACGCCGACGAACCCTCCCCCCACATCGACTGGACGGCAGGGAACGTACAACTCCTCACCGAGGAACGGGAGTGGACCCAGGCCGACCACCCGCGCCGGGCCGCCGTCTCGTCCTTCGGATTCAGCGGCACCAACGCCCACGTCATTCTGGAGGAGGCCCCGGAACCCCTCCCGGTGGAGAGGACCGAGTCCTGGGGCGGCGGCGCCGTGCCCTGGATCCTGTCAGCCGCCACCCCCCAAGCCCTGCGGGCACAAGCCGAGCAACTGCGCTCCTACGTCACCCAGCGGCCCGAGCTCCGGCCGGCCGACGTGGCCTTCTCCCTCGCGACCACACGCGCAGCCCTCGAACACCGAGCCGTAGTCATCGGCACCGAACTGCACGAACTCGCAGAGAAATTGGACGTGTTGGCCGATACCGATGCCGGCACGGTTATCGACGGGGGCCGGACCGCGTTCCTGTTCACCGGACAGGGAGCACAGCGCCCGGGCATGGGACGGGAACTGTACGAGGCCTTCCCCGCCTTCCGCACCGCGCTGGACGAAGCCTGCAGCCACCTCGACCCGCTCCTGCCCCAACCGCTGTTGAACGTGATGTGGGGCACCGACCCCGACACCCTGGCCCGCACCGAGTACACGCAGCCCGCTCTTTTCGCCCTGGAGGTCGCTCTCTACCGGCTTCTGGAGTCGTGGGGCATCCGGCCCGATGCCGTCGCCGGGCACTCCATCGGAGAGATCGCCGCCGCCCACATCTGCGGAATCCTCTCCCTGGACGACGCCTGCACCCTCGTCGCCGCCCGCGGCCGGCTCATGCAGCAACTCCCGCCCGGCGGCACCATGATCGCCGTAGAAGCCACCGAGGACGAACTCCAGCCCCTGCTCACCGGCCTCGGCGACCAGGCCGGCATCGCCGCCCTCAACACCCCCCACTCCACCGTCATCTCCGGCGCCACCACAGCCGTCCAGGAAATAGCCGCCGCCCTGACCGCCCAGGGCAGGCGCACCAAACAGCTCCAGGTCAGCCACGCCTTCCACTCACCCCTCATGGACCCGATCCTCGACACATTCCGGCACACCCTGGACAGCATCACCTTCCACGAACCAGCCATCCCCATCGTGTCCACCGTCACCGGAACCACCGACCCACAAGACATGCGCACAACCGACTACTGGGTCAACCACATCCGCAACACCGTCCGCTTCACCGACGCCGTCACGACCCTGCGGGCACACAACACCCGCACCTACATCGAGATCGGCCCCGACACCACCCTCACCACCCTCACCCAGCAAACCCTCGACACCGACATCACCACCCACCCCGTCCTCCGTCCCAACCACCCCGAAACACACACCCTCATCAACACCGTGGGCCAACTCCACCTCACCGGCACCCCCGTCGACTGGCACGCCCTGCTCCCCCACGCCCACCCCATCGACCTGCCCACCTACCCCTTCCAGCACCAGCACTACTGGCTGGATCCGCAGGAGCTGGAGGCACCGGACGGCACGGCCGCCGCCGCCCAGGACGACGCGGGGACGACGGACTCCGACGCCCGTTTCTGGGGGGCCGTGGCCGCCGAGGACCTGGGCTCGCTGGCCGCGCTGCTGGGGATCGGCGATGAGGCGGACGACGCGCGGGAACGCGCGGCGATAGAGGAGGCGTTGCCGGTTCTCACCTCGTGGCTGAGGCGTCGGCGGGCCGCCGCTCCCGCTCCGCACTACCGCGTCGGGTGGACTGCCGTGGCCGGGCGGCCGGACAGCGGCGCGGCACGGCTGCGGGGTACCTGGGTGCTGGCCGTGCCGACGCCGGCGGCGAGCGGTGACGCCATGGTGACGCGCCTCGCGTCGGCGCTGAGGGCCGCGGGAGCCGACGTACGGGTGGTCACCGTCGGCGGGCCCGGGGCAGCCTCGTTCGACGAGCTCGCCGCCGAGATGTCGGCGCTGGCGGCGGACGGCGGCGAACTCGCCGGCGTCCTGTCGCTGCTCGCCCTGACGTCGGCAGAGGGCTCCGGGGACACCCGGGACACGGCCCTCGCCACGCTGGCGCTGCTGCGTGCCGTGTCCGGAGTCGGGGCGGCGGTACCGGTGTGGTCCCTGACCTCGGGCGCCGTGTCGACGGGTGGCTCGGAACGGGTGACCGCGCCCGGCCAGGCCGTGCTGTGGGGCCTCGGCAGGCTGCTCCTGGATGCCACGGAAGTGCACTGGGCCGGTGTCGTAGACGTTCCGGTGCGGTGCGGTGACCGGGTACTGAAGCGGCTGGCCGGTGTGCTGGCGGCCCCGGGCGAGGAGACCGAGGTGGCCGTGCGTGACGCGGGTGTCTTCGCGCGGCGCCTGCTGAAGGGAGCCGGCGCGACAGACGTCCCGGACGGGGACACCGCTCCCTCGCCGCAGGGCACGCTCGTGGTGAGTGGCGGCACCGGCACCTGGCGGGACGGCGTGGCTCACCGGCTGCTCGCCTCCGGAGCGGCGCACGTTCTTGTGGTCACCGCGCCGCACCAGCCGGAACCGGCGGAGGCGGTGGGACCTCTCGTGGAGGGGATCACCCATGCCGTCTGCGACGTGTCGGACGGCACCGCCCTGGCCCACCTCGCCGCATCGCTGCCCGGCGAGCGTCCTCTGACCGGCGTGGTGCACGCTCCGCGTGTCGCCGCGGCCGACGGCCCGCTGGACAAGGCGCTCGGCGAGGTCCTGGACGCCGAACTGCCCGCTGTGACCGGCCTTTTCGCGGGCGAGGAACCGGTCGCCCTGTTCCTCGCCGTGGATGTGGACGCCCTGGTCGGCGTCCCGGACACGGGTGCCGTCGCGGCGCTGGCCGGCTGGTGGGAGGCGATGGCTCGGCAACAGGCCGCCGCAAGGGGCCCGGTACGGCTGATCGCCGCCGACCCCGACGGGCTCGACGTAGCTGTGCTCGACCGGGCCAGGGAGCGGGCGGACGGGCTGCTCGTCGTCACGGGACGGGACTGGGCGCAGTACGCCGGCACCCGCGCGGACACCCGCGGCAGCCGCCTCCTGGAGGGCATTCCCGAGGCGCGGGCGGCGCTCGCCGCGGCGGCTCCGGCCGCCCCGCGGACGCGGGAATCCGGCCTGCTGGCCGGGGTCGACGGCCCGGAATCGCTGCGCCACGCCCTCGCCGCGCAGGACGTCGGACAGCGGCTTCAGACCCTGGTGGAGCTGGTGCGCGGGCAGGCTTCCGTCGTTCTCGGGCACGCGTCGGCCGACGCCGTGACCGCCGACGGAGACTTCATGGACCTCGGCTTCGCCTCGCTCACCGCGGTCGAGTTCGGGCACCGCCTCACCGCGATCACCGGGCTGAAACTGCCCACCACCCTGATCTACGACTACCTCAATCCGGTCGAGCTCGCCGAGTACCTCGCGGACGAACTCGCCCCCGAACTCATCGCGCTCACCACCGTTTGAGGGCTCCCGTGCCGGGCCCGGCGCATAGGGCCGGGCCCGGCACGCCCTTCCGTCCGACCGGTTTTCCTCAGCCGGTTCCCTTCCTACAGAAAGCAGTACCTGATGACCTCCGCAGTGGACACCGGCGTCTGGATCCGCCGCTACCGGCCCGCCCCCGACGCGGGCGTGCGGCTGCTGTGCCTGCCGCACGCCGGCGGTGCGGCCAGCTACTACGTGCCCGTGGCGGCCGCGCTCGCCCCCGGCGTCGACGTACTCGCCGTGCAGTATCCCGGGCGCCAGGACCGCCGCTCCGAGGAACCCGTCGAGGATCTGCGAGAGCTGGCCGACCGGGTCGTCGACGCGGTCGGCGACGGCGACGAGCGGCCCCTCGCGGTGTTCGGGCACAGCATGGGCGCGCTCCTCGGCTACGAGGTGACACTCAGGCTGCAAGCGGCCGGACGTGCCCCGGTGCGGCTGTTCGTGTCGGGGCGGCGTGCCCCGAGCGCGGTCCGGCCCAGCGAGGACATGCACAAGCGCACCGACAGCGCCCTGCTGGACGGGGTGCGCCGGCTCAGCGGCACCGACGCGCAGGTTTTCGAGGACGAGGAACTGGTGCGCATGGTGCTGCCCGCGATCCGCGCCGACTACCGCGCGGTGGAGACGTACGAACCGCGCCCCGGTGACCGGGTGCGCTGCCCGGTGACCGTGCTGACGGGCGACGACGATGCCATGACGACGGTGGAGGAGGCCCACGCCTGGTCCGCCCACTCCGAGGGCCCCACCGACCTCCATGTCTTCCCCGGCGGGCACTTCTATCTCAACGACCGTGCGGCGGACGTCCTCGCCGTCGTCCAGGCCCGTTTGAGGCCGTGACCTCCGAGGAGGACGGTGCGTCAGGTGAGGGAGGCCGGACGGTACGCCGCCGTGTACCGGGCCAGGAGCCGTTCGAGGTATTCGGGCCCGCCGGCCGGGGCGCGGTCTCCGGCCTGACGGCGCAGCCGGTCGACGCGGACCGTGGTGCACCCGCCCCGGTCACCGGCGTCCACCACGTCCCAGCGTGCCGTGCGGCCCAGCTGCCGCTCCACACCGCGCACGATGTCCTCGACGGCGTACGGCGTCCCCGCGGCCACGTTCAGCACTTGGCGGTGTGTGCCGGCGACGAGCAGCGCGTCCAGGCAGGCGACGACATCGGCGACGTCGATCAGATCGCGGTGGGCGCCCGCGAAGACGCGGACGTCACCGGAGGCGATCTGCGCGACCAGCGCCGGAAGCAACTGGTGTGGGCGCTGGTGGCTGCCCACGACATGGCTGAGCCGCAGCACCAGCCAGGAGGCGTCCGAGTCGGTCAGTTCCTCCTCCAGCCGCCGTTCGAGATCCAGCTTGTGGCGCCCGTAGGGGTTGACGGGTGCCGCCGCTTCCTCTCCGGCGGGGGTGTCGCAACTGCCGTAGAGGGCCTGGGACGCCGTGGAGAAGAACACCAGCGTGCGGCCCTCGGCCCGGCAACGCCCGGCGGTGTCCCGCACCAGGGCGGCCTCCCGGGCGAAGGACTCCGGCGAGGCGACCGCTGTGCTCGACACCCCGGCGGCCAGCACGGTCACGGCCTCGTGCGCCCCGGTGAGGGCGGACAGATGGCGGGCGAGAAACCCGCGTCCGATGATCTCCACGGCGCTCAGCCCCCTGTTCCGTGTGCGAGCGGGGCGACCGGTGGTGCCGCCGGGGCCGAGGCGGTGTTGCGTACAGCGGCGAGGAGCCGGGCCCGCTCCACAGCGGCCGATGCGGCCCGCCGGGCCGTGTCCGTGCCGCCCGCCGGACCGCACGCGGCGGCCGCGAAAGCCCGTACGGTCGCCGTGGCCTGGTCCTCGGCCGGGAGCCGCAGGGTCCGTTCGCGCCCACCGGTGCTCAGCACGACGACGGGTTCGTGGTCGGCGGGCGGGGTGAAGGCCCGGTCCAGGCGGATCCGGCCGTGGCTGCCCCACAGTTCGTACGACGACTCGTACACGTGGCGCATGCCGAACGTCAGTTGCACGGTGACCGGGCGGGGCTCGGACGGCGGGGTACGCAACAGGACGGCGCCGGCGGTGTCGACGCCGTGGCGGGGGTCGTCGACGAGGGTGGCGCCGACGACGCGCAGGCCCTCACCGAGGACGTGGGCGGCAAGGCTCAGCGGGTAGACACCGACGTCCGCGAGGGCGCCGCCGCCCAGATCGGCACGGTGCCGGATGTCGTCGGCAGGCAGCTCCGGGATGGTGAACGTGGCGTTCACGTGCCGGAGTTCGCCGATCGCGCCCTCGCCGAGGAGCGCGCTGATGCGGGTGTGGGCGCCGTGCTGGACGAACATGACGTTCTCCATCAGCACCAGCGAGCGGGCCGCGGCCAGTTCGGTCAGCTCCGCCGCCTCCCCGGGGTCGGCGGTCAGCGGCTTCTCCACCAGCACGTGCTTGCCGGTGAGCAGGGCCCGGCGGGTCCAGTGGGCGTGCAGGGAGAACGGTGTCGGGATGTACACGGCGTCGACGTCGGTCCGGTCGAGCAGCGCGTCGTACGAGGTGACGGCGGCGCAGTCGTACTGGGCGGCGAGGGCGTCGGCGCGGCCCGGAACGCGGCCGGCGACGGCGGTGACCCGGGTCTGCGGCACGGCGGCGAACGCGGGCAGCATCCGGCGCCGGGCGATGGCCGCCGCGCCCAGCACCCCGATCCGCAGCGGGGCCGCGATCCGCTCCGTGCTGCCCGTCATACGGGCCGCGCCACGGAACGCAGGCACGCGAGCAGGGTCCGCGCCTGGACATTGACACTGAGCCCGGCGCTGGTGAGCCGTTCCAGCTGGCGCACGCTCAGCCAGGCGTACTCGGGCGGCGGGGGCTCGGCGGCGAGGGTGTCGTCAGCCTCGACGAGGAGGTAGCGGCTGACGGCGTTGCGGAACCGGCCGCCCTCCTCGGCGTGCACGGCGCTGTAGCGGACCCGGGCGGGTGGCGCGGCCAGCACCTCGTCCATGTAGCGGGGGCGCTTGTCCTCGGAGTAGTTGGCGGGGACGCACTGGACGGTGGGTGCCATCTCGACCACCAGGGGCAGGCCGCCCTCCATGCGGGCGTGCACCAGGACGTGCGGCACACCGTCGAACTCGTGGACCAGGAACGCGGTGACGCCCTCACCGTGCGGTTCGATCAGCGGCTGCGTCCAGCTCGGCACCTCGCGGCTGCCGGCCTCCACAGCGACCGCGACGACGTCGAAGAAGCGCCCGTCCTCGCGGGTGATCTCGCGCTCGGTGCGGTGCCAGCCGGGCAATCCGGCCAGTGGGACCGTCTCGATCGTCCAGTCGTGGGTGGAACGGTGCTCGGTGAGCCAGCTGAGGACTTCCGCGTCCGGGGTGAGCGCCAGCCGGCTGTCCGGCTGCTCCATGAGCGAGGGCAGGCAGGACAGCACGGTGCGCGAGTCCATGTTGACGGTGTTGTCCCGGCTGAGCAGTTCGTGGAGCTGGCCGAGGGTGAGCCAGCAGAAGTCGGGGTGCGGGGGCACGTCGTCGCTGGTTTCGACGATCATGTTGCGGTTGTGCTTGCGGTAGAACCACGAGCCGTGCTCGGACTGGAGCACGTCCGCCAGGACCCGGCCCCGGCGTGACCCGGCGAAGTACTCCACGTACCGGACGGGTGCGCCGCGGTGCACGCCCGTGTAATTGCTGCGGGTCGCCTGCACGGTGGGCGACAGCTGCAACAGGTTCGGATTCCCGGGTTCCATCTTTGCCTGCATCAGAAAATGAAGAACACCGTCGATTTCCTTGACCAGAATCCCGAGAATTCCGACCTCGGGCTGCCGGATGATCGGCTGGCGCCATTCGGGGAAGAATCCGGCCGAGGTCCGGACCCGCAGCCCTTCCACCGTGAAGAATCTGCCGGACTGGTGTGTCAGATTCCCGGTGGGCCGAAGGAAATTCCAGCCCTTCAGGTCGGCGAAATCGATGCGCCGCACCCCGAAGTCGTGTTCACGTCGGCGTTCGGCCAGCCAGTCGGCGAACTCCGCGGTGGCCAGCTGGGCCCCCCGGTCGGTCACCTGCACGGACCGGGCGAGGAGTTCCGTCGCCCGCCGGTCCCAGCGCGGACCGGTCCGCGCGACGGTCTGCGGGGGGTCCGTGGGTCCCGGCGCCCGGTTCCGCACGGTGGAGTCCATCGTCGCTGCACGTGTCGTCACTTCCGACAGCGTACGGAAGGCGGGCCCCCTATTGACCCCCTAATATCCCCTGACAGAAAACAACGGACTGAAATTGTGCGGGAGTTGCCCGGAATCGGCGTTCGGCAATCTTCTGTGACGGCCGCGGACTTGCTAGTTTGCCGGACGGAATCACATCGGCTCGGCCACGTCCGGCCATGACGGCAGGAAAACGAATTGTCGAACGAATCACAGAGTGCGCAGCCTACGTCCGGCGGGCAGGCGGACGACGCCGCCTTCGCCGTCGGTGTACTCGCCGAGGCGGCCGGGCTCACGGTGGCCGAGGAACGGCGGGCGGATCTCGGGGCGCGGCGCGGCCGGCTCCTTGGCGCCGGCCGGGCTCTGGAGGCCCTCGACCTGGACGGGCAGCGGCTGCACCCCGCGTTCCGTCTCGAATGGAAGTGACAGGGACGTGAATGCGATGTCAGAGACCGGGACCGTCACCGGAACAACCGCTTTCGGCCACGAGTTGGGCGCGGTGGAGGCGGCGGCCCGCATCGCCGACGGCAGCCTGAGCCCCGTCGACCTGGTCCAGCAGGTGCTCGCCCGCATCCGCGAGGCCGACCCCGGGGTGGGCGCGTACACCGTCGTCCTGGAGGAGCCGGTCCTCGACGAGGCAGAGCGGGCCGCCAAGCGGATAGCCCAGGAGGGCCCGCGTGGCCCGCTGGACGGAGTGCCCGTCTCGGTCAAGGACCTGTTCGACGTGGCGGGCACGCCCACGTGGGCCGGTTCCGCCGCGCTGCGCCGGGCCGGGGGCAGCCCGGCGGCCGCCGATGCCGCCGTGGTCGCGCGGCTGCGGTCGGCGGGGGCCCTCGTGCTGGGCAAGACGCAGATGGACGAGTTCGCGTTCGGCACCGTCACCCCGGGGACGCGCAACCCGCGCTGCCCCGAACGTTCCGCCGGCGGCTCCAGCGGTGGCGCGGCCGCGGCTGTCGCGGCCGGCATGGGTCCCCTCGCCCTCGGCACCGACACCGGCGGCTCGGTGCGCATCCCGGCCGCCATGTGCGGGGTGGTCGGGCTGAAGCCGACGTACGGGGTGCTGCCGGGTGAGGGCGTTGCTCCGCTGTCCTGGTCACTGGACACACCGGGCGTACTGTCCCGGAGCGTGGCCGACGCGGCACTGGCGTTCGCGGCGCTGACCGGGACGGACACCGCCGCGCCCTCGGACCGGGGGCCGGATCCGCTTGCAGACTCGGCGGCGGATCTGACGCTCGCCGTCCCGGACGACGAGCTGTTCACGCGCTGCGCCCCGGACGTGGCGCGGCGCGTCGCCGCCGCGGTGGAGCTACTCGCCGCACAGGGCGCCCGCATCGTGCGGGTGAGCCTTCCGATGGCCGACCTGGTGTCGCCCGCCGTCACCCTGATCATGGCCGCGGAAGCGAGCGCCCACCACCGCCGTGCCCTGCGGGACGGCGCCGAGCTGCACCCGACCACCCTCGACCGGCTGGAGGAGGGCGCGCTGGTTCCCGCCCGCGACTACATCGACGCGCTGCGCACCCGGCAGCTCCTGCACGCCAGGTGGCAGGAGGCGTTCGAGGGCGTCGACGCGTTCGTCCTGCCCACGGTCGCCATCACACCGGTGGCGCACGGCGAGTTCTTCCTGCCGCAGCCCGACGGCGGCATGGACGTCGTCCCCGTCGCCAGCACCCGCTTCGCCCACCCAGCGAGCCTCACGGGCCTGCCCGCCCTCTCCGTGCCCTGCGGCTCCCCCGAGGACGGGCTCCCGGTCGGCCTGCAGTTCATGGGCCGCCCCCACGGCGAACAGACGCTCCTGCGCCTCGGCCGCCTCTACGAGTCCCTGACGGGCGGTCCCTGGCCGGTGGCCGAGGTGCCGGCCGTGGTCTGACCGGACCGCCGGGTGGACGGGGATCGCGGGAGACGCGGGCCCCGGCCACCCGGCTCTCAGAGCTGGTCGGCCACGAACGCGGCCAGGGCCTGCGCCGTACGGTGCTCGAAGACGTCCTGGAGGCGCAGGACCACGCCCTCCGCGCGGGCCGCGGCGACGAGGCGGATGGCGCCCATGCTGTCCGCCCCGCGAACGAAGAGGTCGTCCTCGGGCCCGATGTCGGCGTCCCCGACACCGAGGATGTCCGCGAAGAGCCGGCACAGCAGTTTCTCGCCCGGAGTCCCCGGCTCGCGCCGCCCGCCCGCCGGAACCCCGAAATCGGGGGCCGGCAGGGCGGACCGATCGAGCTTGCCATTGGGGGAAAGAGGCAGGGAGTCGAGGACGACCACCGCCGACGGCACCATGTAGGCGGCCAGCGATTCGGCGGCGTACGCCCGCAGTTCCTCCGGGACGCAGCCCTCGCCGACCACGTAGGCGACGAGGTGCTGGGCGCCCGGAGTGTCCGTACGGAGCAGCACCGCACAGTGCGCGACACGGGCGTGTTCCAGCAGCACCTGCTCGATCTCACCCAACTCCAGTCGCTGACCGCGCAGTTTGACCTGGTCGTCGGTGCGGCCCGCGAAGACGAGAGTGCCGTCGGGAGACAGCCGTACGAGGTCGCCGGTGCGGTACATGCGGCCGCCCTCCGGCATCCAGGGGTCCGCGACGAAGCGTTCCGCGGTGAGGCCGGGCCGGCCGAGATAGCCGCGGGCGACTCCTGCTCCCGCCAGGTGCAGTTCACCGGTCCGGCCGGGTGCGCACGGCCGGCCCCGCTCGTCGAGAACGTAGGCGCGGGTGTTGAGGACGGGGCGTCGGCCGATCGTCGGCGAAGGATGGTCCGCGAGGGCGGCGACGAACGCGTCGACGGTGCACTCGCTGGGCCCGTACAGATTGAGCGCGAGCAGGTGCGGCAGAGCGCGCAGCCGGTCCCACTGCGCGGGTCCGATGGCCTCGCCGCCGAGCGCGAGCACCCCGAGACGGTGCGCGCGGCCGGTGTCGAACAGGCCGCTGCGGTCGAGCTGTTCGGCGAAGGTGGGGGTGGTCTCCACGACGTCGAGGCGCTGTTCGGTGATGTGCCGGACCAGCAGGGCCGGGTCCCGGCGGACGTCGTCGTCGACGAGGTGGAGTTCGTGTCCCTCGAACAGCCACAGCACCGGGTCCCAGGCCGCGTCGAACGACTGCGCGGCGGTGTGCGCGACGCGCAGCCGTTCCCGCCCGAGGTGCCGGGTCGCGCGTCCGAAGAACAGCTCGCGGTGCGAGGCGATCAGGTTCATCAGGGAGCGGTGCTCGACCACGACGCCCTTGGGACGGCCGGTCGAGCCCGAGGTGAACAGCACGTACGCGGCGTCGTGCGGCGTCAGCGGCCGGGTGCGCTCGGCATCCCGGACGGGGGCGGGCGACAGGGTGTCCGTCGCCGCGGCGCTGCCCGGGTCGTCCAGGTACAGCGCGGACGCGTCCGGCGCGAGCCGCGCGGCAAGGTCGCGGGTGCTGATCAGCAGGCGGGGGCGCGCGTCGGCGAGCATGCCGGTGATGCGCCTCTCCGGGTAGCCGCTGTCCACGGGCACGTAGGTGGCGCCGGCGGTGAGGACGGCGAGCAGTGCGACGACGGAGTCGGCGGTGCGCGGCAGCAGTACGGCGATCAGGTCCCCGGAGCCCACGCCTTCCGCGAGCAGTCTGCGGGCCAGCCGCTGCACGCGCGCGTGCAGTTCGCCGTAGGTGTACGTCATGTCCGGCGCGACCAGGGCCGTGGCGTCGGCTCGCGTCATGGCCGCGAGATGGAGCAGGTCGGGCAGCAGCGTGCCGGGGACGGGCCGCGCGGGCCCGGTCAGCGCGTGCTCCCCTGGACCGGGGCCGGCGGCCGGGCGGGCGTCCGCGCTTGCCATGGTGTCGTCCTCGCGGCCGGAGACGGTGGTCACCGCAGGAGGGCGGAGACGGCGGCGGCCACCTCGTCGGTCGCCAGCAGGTCGACGTGCGCGACATCGGGGAAGGGGATCTCCTTGGCGACCAGTCGGCCCGCCTCGCCGCTGCCGGCGGAGGTCACGGCGATCGCGGTGGACCAGGTCGCGACCAGTGCCTCGGGCTCCTGCGCCGAGATCTGGCTGGAGCCGCACACGAAGGACACGTACGTGGTGAATCCGCCGAGGAACTCCGCCGTGCGCTCGTCGTCGAGACCGGCGCGGCGGCAGGCGGGTTCGCCGTACTCGCGGAACAGACCGCTCAGCCGCGTGCCCAGACCGGTGAGATCGTCGGCCTGCTCGCGCGCCTGCTCGCCGCGCTGCCGCGCCGCGGCGGTCTCCTCAGCGGTCAGCTCCGGGAGGAAACGCTCCATGATCTGCTGGTACTGCCAGTAGAGGAAGAACTCCTGCGGAATGTCCGGGTCGAAGAAGATCGTGTCCGGCGTCTCGCCCTGCGTCGCCCCGATGCGGTGTGCCAGGACGGCCGCGTAGGGGCTGGCGGCGCAGAATCCCATCACGGCGCGCACAGGACGGCCGCTCGCCTCGACCCCGGCCATCCAGCGGTCGATCCACTCGGCGCCGGTGAGCGTGGTGCCGGAGGCCAGCGGCGGGGGCAGCGTTTCCCAGAGGGCGTACGGGCTGTCGAGCCGCTCGGCGAGATCCGTGAAGCCGGCTTCTCTGCGTCCCGTACCGGGAAAGTCGACGGCGAGAACGATGCCGTCCGTCTTCCCTCCGGATCGCACTGCCCAGGGTCCGTTCCCGCTCATGATGTGCCTGCCTCCCCCAAGAGCCGCTGCCCTGTCCACAGCGTTCGAACGCAGACCCTAGGCGTGCCGCCCGCGCAGACACACCCCAGTTGGCCCCCTAGTCGCCCCTGCGGTCGCCCGTCGTGCGCATCGGCCGTAGGCCGTCGCTGCTGAGTGCCACACCGAAACGACCGCCGGGACACAGAGTGTCCCGGCGGTCGCGGTCGTACGGCTCTTGCGGGCAGCCGCTAGAGAGGGAGGGTTATCCCGAGTTCTTCCATGGCCGAGGAGGGCGGGCCGCCTTCGGAACGTTCGGTCTTGTAGCCCTTGACCCGCGGGGTGAGGGTGCGAGGGTCGACGCCTTCGGCGGGAGCGCCGGTGGCGTAGAGGCCGGTGGGCTGGCTGTCGCGGTCGTGCGGGAGCAGCCAGAAGACTCGACGTCGGAAAGTGCCGGACGCGCGGGATGCTTTGGCCGTGCCGCTGAGGACGGCGTAGCCGACCATGCGGCCGTCGCGGTGGTAGGCGGGTTTTGCCTTCCGCGTGGGCAGGCGGTCGAGGCTCTGGCGGACGTAGTCGAGTTGGTCGATGTCCTCGAGCCAGACCAGTTCGGTCTCGTGGCTGATCTCGTCCTCAGTGATCAGGGAGCTCATGCGGGGGCGTCCCTTTCCTCGTCGGTGAGCAGTCCGATACCGGGGTAGTGCTTACGCTGGTTCGACAGGATCATCTCCTTGGGAGAGGCGAGGCCGACGAGTTCGCGGGTGCGTGCGGCGAACGCCCGTGAGGACATGACCGGTGCTCCTTCATTGTGGCACCAGGTCTTGTAGGCGCTGTAGAGGGATGTCTGTTCGGCTCTTAGTTCGGGTGCGAGTGCGCAGGTTTCGTCGTAGAAGCGGCCGGTGTGGTCCTCGGTCTCCGCGTAGGCGCTGGTGGCGATGCGGACGCGTTCGGGGCCGGTGAGGTCCCGGTCGCCGGCGAGGTAGCGGCGGGCTCCGTCGATGAGCCAGCCGAGGATGCCGGGGCCTTCTTCGGTGACAAGGATGTCGGCCAGGTTGTCGATCTTGCGGTCGTCGGAGACCACTCGCTCGAAGGGGATCAGGCGCATGCGCCGCCAGAAGGCGAAGCCCCCGGTGCCCACTTCGGGGCGGTGGTTGCCGAGCAGCCACAGTTTGTGGGTGGGCTCGAAGCTGAAGAAGTCCTGGCGCATCCGGCGGGCCTTGATCCGGTCGCCGCCTGTGAGGAGCTTGACGCGGGCCTCGTCGAACTTGTCGCCGGGCTTGACCTCGGAGCAGACGATGACGCGGCGGCCGTGGAGTTCGGCGAGGTCGGTGGGGTGGCCTTCGTAGGGGCGGGCCATGAGGAATCCGGGCGGGGCCGCGTCCGCGTAGTCGCCCAGGAGCTTCATGAGGACGTCGAGGAGGACGGACTTGCCGTTCTTTCCCGAGCCGAAGAGGAACGGCAGGATCTGACCGCCGACGTCGCCGGTGACGGAGTAGCCGAGCAGGATCTGCAGATAGTCGATCATCTCCCGCCCTTCGGCCTCGCTGCCGAAGGTGTCGGTCAGGAATCGCTCCCAGCGGGGGGTGGGCTGGGCCTGCGGGGCGACGGACGTGGACCGGGAGTGGAAGTCCTTGTTGGGGTCGGGGATTTTGCTCAGGCCGGTGCGCAGGTCGACGATTCCGGTGGGCGTGCACAGCGCGTAGGGGTCGGCGTCCAGGCGGGCCGCGTTGAGGACCATGCCGGGGGCTGATTTGGCCTGGCTGAGCATGGCGTTTATACCGGTGGTCGACAGGGCGCGCCGGCGGTGGGTGACCAGGGCGGTGGTGGTGAACAGGCCGCGCGGGTCGTGAGCGGCGATGGCCTCGGCGAGGTCGCCCGCTGCCCATTGGACGCTGTCGTCCTCGTCGATCTGCCAGCGGGTGGTGTCCCACCGGTACCAGCCGATGCCGGGAACGTGCCGGTAGTCGTTGGCGTAGAGCCGCACGAACAGCTTGGCGTTGCCACGGTCCGAGAGGGTGTCGGGCAGCAGTCCGTCGGGGGTCGCCGCGCCGTCGAGCCCGTCGTGGCTGTCGTGGCTGTCGGACCGAGTGGGCGCGGGGACAGCGGTGTTGCCCTGGGCGCGGATCTGGGCGGCGACCGCCTGGGGGTTGAACTCGAAAAGAGCGTCGGATCTGGGGGCTGTCACGGCTGCCTCCCGCTGTCGTGGAGGGGACGCTTGATACCTGCTGCGAGTCCGCTGCGGATGATGGTGTCGATGCGTCGTTCCTGTCCTGGGCGGGCCTGGAGGGCGGTGTCTCGCAGGAAGGAGTCGGCTTCTTGCCGGGCAAGACGGCCTGCGGCGACGAGTCCGCCCAGAGTGTAGGCCGCGCGGTTGAGGAGGTAGGAGAAGCCGGCGCCTTCGGCGACCCGGCCGCATTCGTGCACGGGGGCGAGAATCGCTGTCAGCAGGTCGCTGTCGCCACTGCCGGCGGCGGCAACGGCTTGCCGGGCGCGGGGCGGGACGAGCCTGGGCGCGGGGATGTGGGCGGGCAGGTGGCCGGTGCGCTCCAACTCGTGGGCCAGCCAGGCCGGGAGCGGGGCGGGTTCTCTGGTGGCGCCGATCGGCGTGTAGGGGCCGTTCCGTACGTGCGTGCCGGGGGCGACGATGTAGCTGCCGTGGGCACGGATGTCGACCTGCCAGGCGAGGGCCCGGGCGGGGCTGGAGCCGACGGAGGACTGCCAGCTGCGGTCGGAGCGGTACCAGACATGCATGCCGCCCGATGGCGTGCGCACCCGCAGCGTTTCGGTGTCCTGGTCCGGGCTGGTCCTGCCCCGCAGCGCGGCCAGGACGCCGAGCGTGTGGAATCCGTTGGTCAGGCCGGTGAGATCGACCTGCTCGCCGATGGGAATCCCGGGCAGGATGCGGTCCCGGGCCGGGGGCTCGGTCACATGGGCATCGATGTCGATGACGATGAGCCCGGCCGCACCGCAGGCAACGCCGATGCCGAACTGCGGTCGCTCTCGCCACCACTGCCGGATGCGGTCCTGGTCCAGCGTCGCCGCGTGGAAACCGTGGCACCAGCGACCGGCGGGCAGACACGGGCACTGCGCCGGGGCGTGGGAACTCGTACGGCAGTCGGCGCAGTTGCCGACCGGGGTCTTGCGGCCGGGAGAGAGCGGGAGCACGGGCCAGCCGCGGCGGGCACACCACTGTGCGCTGGCCAACGACGACGCAGCGACTGAACGATCCCCCGCGGACTGCCCTGAGTCGCTGCGTGGAAACCGCAGCTCAGAAGGCATCCTGTTCCCCTATCAGCGACCGAAGCGACTCAACGACGAACACAGACTAGCTAACGAGCCTGCTGGGGCGGGGGAGGGTGCTGCGCAGCGCGTCCGCTGCCGTGTCGGTTCGTCGGGTCCCGGAACCTCGACGGGGTGGGGAGTACGGAACCGGTCAGCTCCAGCGACTCTAGCGACCCAACTGCCTCTATGTGGTGCTCCCGCACGGAAGGGGAGGCGAACATTGGCACAGCTTGCCGCGACAGTCGCTTGAGTCGCTGTTGACAGCGACTCAAGCGACTGGACCCCGTCTCCCGAACAAAAGGTGCGTTTCTGGGGATATTTGCCTGGGAGGCGGCGGGGGTGTGGGCTCCGGCCAGTGGGCGCAGCTACTGGCGGGCTTTGCGCAGCGACTGACCGGCTTCAGTAGCTGCTCCCTGGTCTCATCACGTTCTCGCAGCTCAGAGGGGTAATCCCAAACCCAACAGCGACTGAAGCGACTGAAGGCTTCTATATATAACGCACACGCACACACACTAACTAGCTCATATATAGCGATGTTCGGTCGCTTCAGTCGCTGTCCTGGGGTCCGTAGGTCTGTGACCTGGTCTTTTCGCAGCGACCCAAGCCAGCTACCCGAGGAGCCAGGGTCGCTCTTCTACAGTCGCTCCCCGTGCCGCGCGGATCCGGGCCTGCTCTTCAGGTTCGGTGAGTGAGTCGCTTCAGTCGCTGTCGGGGGCGCGGGGTCCGGCGCCCGCAGTCGAGCCGCGCCGGCCCCTCAACCGCACCACACTCCCCCGCGCCCGAGCTGGCTGTGTCGGTGGCATCTGTTCGGTAGCACCTTTGCGGTGGGTCTCAAGCGCTCAGTGGGCCTGTGCGGGCCTGAGCCTGGCAGGGGGTCGGGTGAGGTCGGCGACGACCCGGGCGGGCAGTGGGGCCGTACTGAGGGTCTCTCCCGCCTTGGTACCGGACCACCCCGCCCCGACAGGCTGAGCGAGAACCGCCGGACGGACACCGAAGAGAGTGGAGGTCCACTCCCCCACCGGAGATCAGGACCATTCCCAGCGGACCTCCTGCGATCCTTCAGCGCTTTTATGGCGAGCCTTGAGGAGTCTCCCTCCCTGCCCGCCCCCCCGTCAGATAGTTCAACGCTCAATAAGTTCTCTCAGAGGCTCTGAGAGCTGGGGTCGAGAACGGCGGGATGAGCGGTTCCGGCGGTTCTCCCCCACTTCCCTTAGGACCTGTCCCGACGAGCGGCATCGCCGGACCGCTGCGGCCGCTTCGGCAGCCCGGACCGTACAGCCCTTGCGGAGCTCTCCCTGCTCCTCCCGCCGCGCCCTTGCTGGCTGTCACGGCGGGAGGAGCAGGAGCAGGCCGGAACCGACCAGGCAAGGCCAGGTCGGACTTTCCTGGTGCGCTGCCGGAGTGCGGCACCCACCGTGCCGTGCCGGCGTCGAGGCGTGCCCCGGCGGGCGCCGGCCAGCGCACCTACCTGCGGCAGGTCCGGAAACTGATTGCCCGGCAAGGAACTCCCCTTCCGGGCGAGAGACCTGCTGCCTCAGCAGACGCACCGCCGGCGGACTTGCGGACTGCTGGGCCGTCAGGAGCTCGGCTGTTGTGCCTCGGACGGACCGGGCCGAGAAGCAACTGTCAGCGCCCGTTCCGAAAGAGCCGCGCCGCGCAGTGGTCGTCGGGAGCACAGAAGCCAGGAGAGCTGTGCCCGCCGTGACGACGTGGAGCGGGCCGAGCTGTCGGGCCGTGTTCCGTGCGGAGCCTGAACCACCCCGGGCAGCGGAACAAGCAGAGACCCGGCCGGCGTCCCTCGCGCTCTGAAGGATTGCCCTGAGTCGAGTGAGGTCCTCTACCGCGCGCCCTTTCGGTGCGGCTGATGCTGCGGGCCGGATGCCGGGCTCATGGCCGAAGGCAGGAATCTCGGTGTGACGTGAGGGCGTCACCGTGCTGCTGAAGTGACAGGGCAGCAGCACGGATACATGCACTTCTCTGTTCCATCGATCCCGTCCAGCAAGGTGTTGTCCGGTCAGGGATCCCGGGAGGAGAGCTGATGGGAGGTGAATGAGAGTGACGACCGGCCGGGAGCTGACGAGGACTGAAAGGGTGCTGTGTCGAGCCGGACCCGGAGGCCGAACGCCCGGGCACTGCCTCACGGTCAGCACGGCAGTGAGGCGCTCCCGACCGCTTGCCACTCCCCTGACTCGGATACTGACGGAGTGTTCGGCAGCATCGAGCACAAGCACCTGCTTGCCTGCGCAAAGACGCGGATTCTGTGCGGGGTCGCGTGGCAGAAAGGGTGGACAGGACTCACTGAAGGCGAGAACAGAGGCGCCGCGGCACCGCATACCGCTCCGCGCACTCACTCACGCCCGTACGGGAGCCGCTTCCCGGCAGCCGACATCGTTGGGTCGCGAAAGGAGCTGCTGCTCCCCCTGTGCCGTCGGCTCCTGCCGAGATCAGGAGGAGCAGAGACACCCGCAGTCGAACACACCGGATGCAAGCCGAGCGGTGGGTCGACCCCTGCCCGGTCACCCGGCCTCGCTTCCGTTGCAGGGCTGCCAGATCTGTTCAGGGGTGGCACTGCCCTGGTGAGTCCCCTCTGACGAGAACCACTGTGCACGATCTGATGGCGCGACCTGATCTCCGTCTGACAGGTCTTCAAGGTCTGCGATGGGTACTGGTTCCAGCGGCAGGAAGATGCGTATAGTGCTGACGTACTGAAGCTAAAAAACAGCATCTGACCTGGGGAAACAAACATCACTGCAAACATGGACGCAAGCTTGCGGGCAAGCATGTGGATCGGTGACGATTCACGCGTGGAGACGTGTCCTGCTTTCGGTGATGCTCCATATGGTCGTGTTGGCTCACTCTGTTGCCTGATGGGATGCGTTGGCGAAAGTAATGCCACGTGCTTTCATGGTGACGTTGACCCTCACCAGGAAGGCGGCGGGCACCCAAGTCACGTTGCAAGCCCGTGTGCAAGTCTCGATGTACGCCCACCTGTGTGCCGGTCAGCCAGCGCGGATGGATGTGAGTCCATGCACGTACATGGCAGCCAACGGGTATGCCCGCATTCCCGTACGTGCTGCGACGGGCAGCGCGGTGTGACGAGTGATGCGCGGCTGTGCGTGCCCAGGAGTGGGACGCAGCACCCAACTGCCCGTCAATTTGCTTACCGGGTCAGCAGCACTCTTGCCGGTCGAAGTGACCGCCAGACTGTGTATCGGTCTCGAAGCCGGTCAGCGTGTCGGAGTGGTTGCCTGGTTGTCCCCGGGAATGTGTGTGTGGTCGCGGGTCGGGCACCGTGCCGGGACGCAGGTCTGCCAGCTGATGCGATGACGAGTACGGAGCCGTGCAGAACTGGTCGCGGGCATGGCCGTCGGAATGCGAAGAAGCCCGCAGGCGGGCTCGGTTACCCGCGTGGCCGTGAACAGGAGGGCAGGCGCTGTGGCGCGGAAGCGGGTGAACGTGCAGGTGCGAGTGGGGGCCCGAATTGACGTTTGGGTGCGGGCCTGAGGACTGTCCAGGATGCAGGTAGGAGGCCAAACCCGCGTGTGGATCCGGACGCAAGTGTCCCTTGCCACCTGTGGACATGTGCGCTGCTGGATGGCCCCGTGAGCCCGGCGGCGGGCAGGCCGGGGTCTTGGTCTGCTGGCCCGAGGGGTTGATGGCGCGCCTGTTCGCGGAGCTGCCTGCCGCTGCACAGGCGAACCTGTCCGGGTAGGTGTTGATGGGCCGTCATGCGCGGGACTGGGTGTCCCTGCCTGAGGGCACCTTTGATCCTGTGCCGGTGCGGACGCGTGTTGCTGTGCGGGTATGGAGATCATCCTGGTAGCGTGTGCAGCGCTTTGCGTCACAACTTCCTTGGAGGTGGCTGGTTCTGTGGGAGTGCCAGATGTGCTCACTGCCGGCCCCACCACTGGGGGAGTGGTTGTCGATCGGGTTTGCTCCACAACGAAGATCCGGACGACGACAGATGCGGGGCACCAAGCTTGAGCATCAACAGAGAACACCTCGCCGACCTGCCGAAAGGGAGTCGTGCAGGGGTCTGCCGGGCCCCGAAGAGGGGTTTCGTGGGGTCCTCGGCATCAGGGTCGGCCTCTACGGAGCGCAGGATCGTTCTGAGAGAACTTTCAGCTGGTCAAACCGTCGAGAAAAGGGCAAAACTCCCTCTGCTCGTCGCCGTTCTCCACCGGTTTCCCCACCCGTCCCCGCCCGCCCTCACCCGTCTTCGGGCCTGAACCAGACTGAGAGGATCCATGTCCAGTCCCTTCGCTGCACCTGACAATCAGCAGCACCTGCCCCCGATCCCGTGGGCCTCGCTGTCGCACATCTTCATGTTCGGCAACGGCAAGGGCGGCGTGGGCAAGTCGTCGGTCTCGGCCAACGCGGCGGGGAAAGCGGCGCGCAGCGGTCTGCGGACGCTCATCATCGACTGCAACGCGCAGGGCAACATCGCGCGGGAACTCGGCTACAAGCGCGCCGAGTGGAACGACGGGGGAGCGGCGCTCCTGGAGTCCCTGCGGACCGGCACCGCGCTCAGGCCCCGGCGGGGCGTCCGGGAGAACCTGGACGTCGTCATGGGCGGTCCGGCCCTCGGCGACGAGTTCGGCATCTTCTTCCACACGCTGCTCGCGAAGGAAGGGCCGCACGCGTATCTGCGACTGCTGATGTGCCTGCTGCCGATCGCGCACGAGTACCAGATCATCATTCTCGACACCCCGCCCGAGAACCCGTCGCTCCAACGGCTCGCTCTGTCGGCCGCGCGCTGGCTGGTCATCCCGGTCAAGAGCGACGGGGGAGCGGAGGACGGTCTGGCGCAGATCGGCCTGGAGTTCTCCTACGTCCGATTCGTCAGCCAGCTCAACCCCCATCTGGAACTGCTCGGGGTGCTGCTGTTCGACACGGGGCGTACGTACACCGGCATCCACGCCGACGTACGGCGACAGGTGCAGAAGGTGCTCGGCGAGGACGCGCACATGTTCAAGCACCTGATCGGACACACGGAGTCGGTCGCGCGCCTCGTGCGCAAACGGGGGCTGCTCGTGCAGGAGTTGGCCGACCGGCGCAGGGAGGGCGACCGCTCCGTGCCCGAGACCGTCGAAGGACTGGCCTCCGACTACGAAGGATTCACCGAAGAGATGTTCGCTCGGGCACTCGAGCTGAGGAAGGACGCTGCCGCATGACCCCGCCCAAGGGCAAGAAGCACACGGCCGAGGACACCGAGGAGCAGAGCATGTCCGACGAGGGCGTCGGCAATCTGTTCAGCGGCGGGGGCGGCGGCTCGGCGAGCGCGCTCGCCGGCTGGGCCACCCCGGCCCAGACGCAGCCCGCCGCCCCGGTGACCCCGATGCCCACCCCGGCCGCCGCTCCGACGGTGATCCCGCAGCCCGCCCGTGAGGCCGTGCGGGAGCCGGAGCCCGAGCCGCTCAACGACGCGGACACCGCCAAGCCCGTCGGCTTCTACGTGTCCCAGAACGTCGCGGCGCGCTTTCGCAAGCACCGCAAGCAGAACGACATCACGCACACCCAGATCGTGCTGATGGCCGTCGAGGCCGCGGCGGAGAAGGGCATCGCGCAGGTCGTCGAGGAGGCCCGCAGGGCACCCAAGTTCCAGTCCAAGCTGTTCGCCGTGACGGTCAAGCCCGACGACACGGACCTGCGCGGACTCGGCCCCGTGCAGTTGCAGTACAAGCCCACCAGGGCGCAGCGCGCCATCATCGACGGCCTGGTGGAGGAGTCCGGGCTTCCGGACCACACCAAGTTCCTCGCGGTTGTCCTGGATCAGTTCCTGCCGGGGCGCAGAGACGCCTGAGTGATCCGCACGCGGGGGAGGGGTGGTCTTCGGCCACCCCTCTCGCGCGTCCGGCGCCCGGCGGGGTGCGAGAGGCATGGCCCTTTTGTCCCGCGCCGCCTGAGCTGTGGTGGAGAGGCACTGGAGGGCCGCTGCGCGCGGCCCTAAGGGCTGCCTGCGGAATTCTTCGGGCCACGCTTACTTCCTACCTGCTGAACAGCCTTTCAAAGGCGTCGGCTCATTCCTCACCGGCTGATGTGCAAGCGCGGATTCTCCGAACTTGCACACCGCGATACGGCCAACTTCCGCGTCTATCGTGCCGTTTGCATTCACCCCTGACGGCGGGGGCGGGTCACACTGAGGAGAGTCATGTCTGGTGCAAGAAAGTCTTGGGTGGGGGCCTTTTTGGCCATGGCGGTCGTGAGTACCGTCGCGGCGACCGCGATACCGGGCCAGGCCGCGTCCGGTCATTCCGCCCCAAAGGTCTCGCCGACCGCCGTGGTCGTGGCGAACGACCTGCACAACCCGCGGTCGCTGCGCGTGCAGGCGGACGGTTCACTGCTCGTCGGAGAAGCCGGCAGCAGCTCGGCCTCCTGCACACCGCCGGCCGAGGCCGGCCGCAACCGGTGCCTCGGCTTCACCGGTTCGCTGTACCGCGTCGAGGGCTCCTCCAAGCGCCGCGTGGTCACCGGTCTGCCCTCCGAGCAGATCAACCAGAACTACGGCACCAGCGTGCTGACCCGGATGGCGGGCGTGGTCCAGGGCGAGTACGCCGGCAACGGCAGCTACCGGGTCAGCTACGGCCTGAGCGGTGTCCCTGCGGACCGGGCGGCACTCGGCGCGGGCAGCGGCCCGCTCGGCACGCTGAGCACCTCCAAGGGCAAGGTGCTGGGCGACCTGGCGCAGCACGAGCTGGCGCACAACCCCGACGCCGGCAACCCCGGCGTCACCGAAGTCTTCTCCAACCCGTGGGCGTTCGCCAAGGACGGAGCGGACTTCCTCGTCACCGACGCCGGTGCCAACGACCTCATCCGGGTCCACCCCGACGGCACCACCGAAACCGTGTTCGCCTTTCCCACCAACACCCGGACCAGCGACAACACACCCCAGCAGGCGGTGCCCACCGGTGTGGTGCGCGGCCGGGACGGTGCCTTCTACATCGCCGACATGGGTGGAATGAACCTGGGACTGAGCCGCATCTGGCGCTACGTCCCCGGGAGTGCGCCGACGGTCTTCCTCACAGGCCTGACCGATGTCATCGACCTCGCCGTGGCGCCCAACGGAGACCTGATCGCCCTGTCGATCGGTTCCGGCCCGTCGGACAACTGGGGGCCGGGCACGCTGACCCGGATCAACCCCCGTACCCGGGAGGCCACTCGGATTCCGACCCAGACCGAGCTGACGGAGCCCACCGGGCTGGCCGTCACCGCCAAGGGCGACATCTACGTCACCAACAACACCCAGAGCGACAGCGCGGGTGAACTCCTGAAGTTCCCGGCGGTCTGATCGGGCTTCCCGGCCGCGACGCAGGCACGCCCGCCGGCGTACGAGGGTGGTTTGTCACACTCGTACGCCCGGCGGTGTCTTCATGACAACCAGGCCGCAAGGCCTCTCGAGAAGGAGAACACCATGGCCCCGCGTATCCCCAAGGCCGAGCTGCCCGCCGAGATGGCTGAGGCTCTGGTCAAGCAGCTCGGTTCCGTGCCGGAGCCCGTCGAGGTCGTCTTCAACAACCCCGCCGTCGCCACGTCCAACCTGGAGTTCTCGGGCAAGGTCGCCGCGTGGGACCAGGTCGACGAGGGCCTCAAGACCTTCTCGCACATGGCCGTCGCGGCCCAGGTCGGCTGCAGCTGGTGCCTGGACATCAACTACTTCGCCGCGCTGAACCAGAACCTCGACCTGGACAAGGCCAGCCAGGTGCCCAACTGGCGCGACTCCGAAGCCTTCACCCCGCTGGAGCGCGAGGTGATGGAGTACTCCGAGGCGATGACCAACACCCCGCCGACCGTCACCGACGAGCTGTCGGCGAGCCTGCTCAAGCAGCTCGGGCCGGCAGGCCTGGTCGAGCTCACCGTGTTCATCGGGTTCGCCAACCTGTCGACCAGGGTCAACACCGCCCACGGCATCACGTCGCAGGGCTACTCCGAGGCGTGCCAGATCCCGTTGGCCACGAAGCGCCCTCAGACATCGGACGCCGCCTGACAACATGATCGGTGTGACTCATGACGCCATGACCCATGACCCGTTCGTCGCCCACCGCACCCTGTTGTTCACCGTGGCCTACGAGATGCTCGGCTCCGCGGCCGACGCCGAGGACGTGCTCCAGGAAACCTGGCTGCGCTGGGCCGACGTCGACCGCGCCCAGGTGCGCGAGCCGCGGGCGTACCTGGTAAGGGCCGTCACCCGCCAGTCCCTCAACCGGCTGCGGACCCTGTCGCGCAGCCGCGAGGACTACGTGGGGGAGTGGCTCCCGGAGCCGCTGCTGACCAGCCCCGACGTGGCAGAGGACGTCGAACTCGCGGAGAGCGTCTCGATCGCCATGCTCACCGTGCTTGAGACGCTCGCTCCCACCGAGCGCGCCGTGTTCGTCCTCCGCGAGGTCTTCGACATGCCGTACGGGGAGATCGCCGAGGCCGTCGGCAAGTCGGCGGCCGCCGTGCGGCAGATCGCGAAACGCTCGCGCGAGCACGTGGCGGCCCGACGGCCCCGGATGCGCGTGAGCCGCTCGGAGCAAGAGGCCGTCGTGGACCGGTTCCTGGCCGCGCTGCGCACCGGCAGGCTCCAGGACCTGCTGGAGGTCATGGCACCCGACGTCGTCATGATCACCGACGGAGGCGGAGTGGTGGCCGCCTCGCTCGTTCCGATCCACGGAGCGGCCGAAGTGGCACCGGTGCTCGCCCGGGTGCAGCAGGTGGGCGACGGTCAGGGGACGAAGGCCGTGTGGCTCAACGGCACGCCCGCGGGCCGTGTCGAGTTCGACGGTGCGCCGACCGCGATCAGTGTCGACGTGGAGGACGGACGCGTCGTCCGGATCTACGTGGTGCGCAACCCGAGCAAGCTGACCCGGCTGGGCGAGCCCGCCCGACTTGCCAGGTGATCAGGGCTCTTCGGCAGGCGTCATGAGCGGTCCGGGCGGTGCACACCGCCCGGACCGCTCGTTTTTCATAGGGAGTTCGCACTCGGAGGCAGGCGTCAGGTGAGCCCCGCGAGCCGCAGCAGCAGCGACTTCACCTCGGTCGCGGCGAATGTCCCGCTCACCTCGCCGGGACGTGAGCACAGCAGCACCGGGCCGTCCTCGGGCCGCTCCGGCAGCCTGCCGTGGCTGCCGCGCACCGGGGCCGGATCCAGCGGGACCACCGCCATCCGGTAGCGCATGCCCAGCTTCTTGCGGGCCACCGCACCCGCCGCCCGCACCTTGACGTACGGGTCG
Source organism: Streptomyces sp. NPDC057694 (assembly GCF_042799415.1). NCBI lineage: Bacteria > Bacillati > Actinomycetota > Actinomycetes > Kitasatosporales > Streptomycetaceae > Streptomyces > Streptomyces sp. NPDC057694. The sequence goes on along the minus strand of NZ_JBHVIX010000032.1, from coordinate 55,888 downwards.
AGCGGGTCCAAGAACAGCTCGGCGGGGTCGTAGCCGGGCTTGCGGTGGATCTCCACGAGCTGCGCGAAGTCCGGGGCGCGGGCGTCGTCCAGCCAGTAGTAGTAGGTGAACCAGGAGTCCGGCTCGGCGAGCGCCACCAGCTCACCCGAGCGCGGGTGATCCAGACCGTGCTCCTTCTTGCCCTCGTCGCCCAGCAGCCGGGCGACCCCCGCGACGTCCTCCAGCGCCTGACGCACCCCGGCGACGTCCTCGGGCCGCCGTACGTACACATGGGCGAGCTGATGGTCGGCGACCGCGAACGCACGGGAAGCCATCGGGTCCAGGTACTCCATGCCGTCCTGAGTGTGGACCTCGAGGTAGCCGGCGCGGCGCAGCACCCGGTTGAGGTCGACGGGCCGGCTGACGTCGGTGATGCCGTACTCGGACAGGACGACCACGGTGCGGCCCTCCGCCTCGGCGTCGTCGAGCAGCGGGGCGAGCGCCGCGTCCAGGTCGGCGGCGGCTCTGAGCGAGCGGGGATCCTTCGGGCCGAAGCGCTGAAGGTCGTAGTCGAGATGCGGTACGTAGCACAGCGTCAGGTCGGGACGGCGCGTGCGGTTGAGGTGCAGGGTCGCATCGATGATCCACTGGCTGGAGACGAGGTCGGCGCCCGGCCCCCAGAAGCTGAACAGCGGGAACGTGCCGAGTGCGGCGTGGAGTTCGTCGTGCAGTTCGGGCGGCCGCGTGTAGCAGTCCGGCTCCTTGCGGCCGTCGGCGTAGTACACCGGCCGCGGCGTCACCGTGAAGTCGGTGTCCGCGCCCATCGCGTACCACCAGCAGACGTTGGCGACGGTGTAGCCGGGGTGCAGACGGCGGGCCGCGTCCCAGAGCCGGTCGCCCTCGACGAGACCGTTGTGCTGACGCCACAGCAGCACTTCGCCGAGCTCACGGAAGTACCAGCCGTTGCCGACGATGCCGTGCTCGGCGGGCAGGGTGCCGGTCAGGAACGTCGACTGGGCGGCGCAGGTGACGGCCGGCAGCACCGTACCGAGACCGGCACGCGAGCCGGCGCCGCCGAGGGCGCGCAGGCGCGGCATGTGTTCCAGGAGCGCGGGGGTGAGTCCCACCACGTCGAGAACGAGCAGGGGGGTGGGGTCTGTCGCGGACGCGGTCACAGCTGCTCCTTGAGTCCGAGATCGGTCAACAGGTCGCGGGCGAGGCGCAGTTCGGCGGCGATACCGTCGGCGAGCTCGGCGCCGGAGCCCGGGCGGGCCGCGGGCGGCAGGGCCTGCCAGGTGTAGGTCTCGACCTCGAAGTGGGTGCTGCGGGCCGTCTCCCCGCCGACCAGCACGGCGAGCGTCGTGCGCAGCACGTCGAGGGTGGAGGCCAGCGGAGGGGCGGGCGGGGCGTGCAGCGGTACGTGGAAGTGGGCGCGCCAGGGCACGGAGTCCGGCAGGAGCCCGCCCGCCAGCGCCTGCCCGAGATCGTCGGTACCGTGCAGGACACCGCCCGCGCGGGCCCGCGTCTGGTGCAGGAAGCGGGGCTCGTCGAAGGCGGCGAGCGCGGCGCGGACCGCGGGATCGCGCGGGTCGTCCGCGTGCAGGGCCGCCGACAGCTGCACCTTGGGCACGGGGACGCCCGCCCGGTCGAGGGCCGCGAGCGCCTGCACGGGATCCTCGAAGGAGGTCGCCAGATGACAGGTGTCCAGGCACAGGCCGATGCGGTGGCCCGGCAGGGCGGCGAGCGGGGCGAGCGCGTCGGCGGTCGTCTCCACCACGCAACCCGGCTCCGGCTCCAGGGCGACACGGATCGAGCGGCCCGTCTCCTGCTCCACGTGGTCGAGGCGGCGGGCCAGTTCGGCCAGCGCCCGGTGCGCCGCTTCGGCGGCGGCCTCGTCGAAGCCGGTGCGCCAGGCCAGCGGCAGCGTGGAGATGCTGCCCTCGGTGACGTCCCGCGGCAGTAGCCGGGCCAGCAGACGGGCCAGATCGCTGGTGTAGTCGAGCCGCTCCGGGTCACTCCAGTCGGGCCGGTACACGCGGTACTTGACCACGTCGGCACCGAAACCCTGGTAGGGGAAGCCGTTGAGCGTGACGACCTCCAGGCCGCGCCGTTCCAGCTCGGTGCGCAGGCGGCGCGGCGCGGCGGCATCGGCGTTCAGGGCGCGCACCGCGTCGCGGGCCAGCCACAGTCCCACACCGAGGCGGTCGGTGCCCAGACGCCGGCGGACCGGTTCACCGTAGGCGGCGAGCTGGGCGACGACCCCGTCGAGGGTTTCGGCCGGATGGACGTTGGTGCAGTAGGCGAGGTGCACGGTGGAGCCGTCGGGGTGGGTCAGGCGCATGGGTCACTCGCCGCCACGCAGGATGGAGTTGCCCTCGTGCAGCGACACGGGCTCGGGGAGTTCGAGCGCGAGCCGGCCGCTGAGCCCGTAGAACGCGACGGGGTTGCGCCACAGCACCCGGTCCACGTCGTCCTCGTCGAAGCCGGCGGCGAGCATCGCCTCGCCGACCTTGCGGGTCTTGAGCGGATCGCTTCGGCCCCAGTCCGCGGCCGAGTTGACCAGGACCTGCTCGGGCCCGTACTCCCGCAGGACGGCGACCATGCGGTGCTCGTCCATCTTGGTGTCCGGGTAGACGGAGAAGCCGAGCCAGGCGCCGGCGGCCTTGGCCTCCTTGACCGTGGTCTCGTTGAGGTGGTCGACGACGACGTGGTCGACGGGCAGCTTCGACTCGGCCACCACGTCCAGGGTGCGGCGCAGTCCCACCAGCTTGTCGCGGTGCGGGGTGTGCACCAGGGCGGGCAGGCCGTGCTCCGCGGCGAGTTCGAGCTGCGCCGCCAACGCCGTGTCCTCGGCGGGCGTCATCGAGTCGTAGCCGATCTCGCCGACGGCGACGACACCGTCCTTGACCAGATAGCGCGGCAGTTCGTCCAGGACCGGGGTGCAGCGCGGGTCGTTCGCCTCCTTGGGGTTGAGGGCGATGGTGCAGTGGTGCGCGATCCCGTACTGCGCGGCCCGGAACGGCTCCCAGCCCAGCAGTGCGTCGAAGTAGTCCAGGAAGCTCTGCGGTGAGGTGCGCGGCTGGCCGAGCCAGAAGGCGGGCTCGACCAGGGCGCGCACCCCGGACGCATACATTGCCTCGTAGTCGTCGGTGGTGCGCGAGGTCATGTGGATGTGCGGGTCGAAGATGCGCATCAGGTGTCCTTGGCGGTCAGGGCGAGTACATGGCTGAGATCCCCGGGGACGGGTCGCCCCGCGGCGGTGCGCTCCGCGGCGAAGTCGCCCAACATGCGGGCGAGTTCGCCGTCGCCGCGGGCCCGTTCCGCGAGTGCGGCGACGGCGGCCAGGGGCACCCCGGTGAACAGGCACTTGAGGACGGCGTGGCGCCAGGCGTGGGCGTCCAGGTGCGTCGCGGCGAACGGCCCGACGGCGGCGGCGACGAGGCCGGTGTCGTTGGCGCGCAGCGCGTCCTCGACCAGCGCCGTGCCCTCCTCGGGGGTGAGCCGCAGGTGCGGCAGGGCCAGCAGGACGGCCCGGCGTTCGGCCCCGGTGCCCCGCTCGTAGAGCCTGCGCACGGCGGCCGCGTCGGGCCGGGCCGTGCGCAGCAGCAGCACCCGGGCTGTCAGCGCCTCCTGCGGCGAGTCGCTCTCGCGGCCGGCCGCTGAGAAGCGCAGCTCCCACTCCTGCGTGATCGGCATTCTCGCGGGTCTCCCTACGTGGACGGGGCCGCGAGCGCGGCGACGGGGGCCGGGGCTGCGTCATGCGGCTTGGCGAGCCGTGCGCGCAGGAACTCGATCGAGGAGCGGGCCAGTTCGGGTCCGGCGTGCGAGTGGCGGGGCAGCTCGACGACGGTGAGGCCCTGGTAGTTGGTGGCGTCGAGCGCGGCCAGCACCGGCGGGAAGTCGATCTCGCCCTCGCCGAAGGGAAGATGCTCGTGCGCTCCGCGCCGCATGTCCTCGATCTGTACGTGCCGCAGCCAGGGAGCGGCGGCGCGCACGCACTGGGCGGGCGGCAGCGGCTCCAGGCACTGGCAGTGGCCGATGTCGAGCGTGAGGCCGAGCCACGGGTGTTCGCCCGTTCGGGCGCGCAGCCGGTGGAAGTCGGCGAGGCACTCGACGAGATGGCCCGGCTCCGGTTCGAGCGCGAGCGGCACGCCGGCCCGCTCCGCGGCGTCGAGAACCGGACCCAGGGAGTCGCCGAGCAGCTCCCAGGCGGCGGCCTCGTCGACGCCCGCGGGCCGGACGCCGCTGAAGCAGTGCACCGCGTGCGCGCCGAGGTCCGCGGCCACCCGCACCGCGGTGACCAGCAGCCCGGTCCGCGCGGCCCGCGCCCCGGGCTCCGCGTCGAGCAGGGTCGGACCGTGTTTGCGGCGGGGGTCGAGAACGTAGCGGCCGCCGGTCTCGACGGTGACGGAGAGACCGAAACTGTCCAGCATCGCGGCGACGTGGTCGACGCGGCCCGCGAGGCCGGGGGAGAGGGGGTCCAGATGCATGTGATCCAGCGTCAGGCCGACGCCGTCGTAACCGAGTTCGGCCAGGACGGCGAGAGCGTCCTCAAGCCGCAGATCGGTCAGCCCGTTGGTGCCGTAGCCGAGGCGGACGCTCATGTGGGACTCACCTTCCGGGCGAGCCGACGGGCCACCGGGCCGAGCCCGGTGAGCAGCGCGGCGGAGGCGAGCGCACCGGAGCGGGCCGCGAGTGCCGCCTGGAGCGGGATCATCGCGCGGATCCCGCCGCCGACGGCCCTCTGGGTCAGCTGCGGCGACGGGTTGAGCGCGGCGTGCAGATAGGGGGCCGCGGCCGTCGCCACGTAGGCGCCGGCGAGGGCGGTGCCGGCATACACCTGGGGTCGCCGGCCGGTGCGCCGCCGGGCGCCGGTCAGCGCGCCGAGCGCGGTCGTCGCGCCGAGCGCGGCCAGCGGTGCGCCCGTCGAACCGCCCTGGGTCTCGCTCCGGGAGACGGTGGTGACGGCGTAGGTGTGCGCGCCGAGCACGGCGGCAGGCAGCAGGGCGCGGCGCACGGCAGCGGCCGTACCGCCGCCACCGGCACGGGAGCCGGTGCTCGCCACGGCGCCGAGCAGGAGGTCGAGACCGCGGGCGGCCGCCATCGCGGCCGGGCCCGCCGGTGTGTGCTTCAGGCGCAGGTCGTACGCCCACACGGTGCCGGCCAGCGCGGTCGCGGTCAGCGCGGCGGGGCGGCCCGCGGCCAGCGCGAGGCCCACCCCGGCGACGGTCAGACCGGCGGCCGCCGCCAGCGCCTGGCCGGGCCGGATCCGGCCCGAGGGCAGCGGCCGGTGCGGGCGCTCGACGGCGTCCTCGGCCCGGTCGGCCCAGTCGTTGAGGGCCATGCCCGCCTCGTACAGGCACAGCGAGGCACCGGTCACCAGGGCGGTACGGCCCCCGGGGCGGGCGCCGCTCGCCGCGGCACCGGCGAGCGCGTCGCCGGGGACGGTGAACAGGGCGGAGACCCGCAGGAGTTCGGCCCAGTCGCGGGGGGTGCTCACCGGGACTCCGACAGCGTCGCGGCGAACGCGAGGAGCTCGTCGTACTGCTCGGCGAGGGCGGCCGAGGTGCCGTCGGGGTCCTTGAAGTAGAAGCCGAGCGCGGTCAGGCCTCCGGTGAGGCCCGCCTCGTGGGCGCGGGCGGTGAGCCGGGCCAGGTCGAGCACCAGGGGCGCGGCGAGGGCCGAGTCGCAGCCCTGCCAGATGGTCTGCAGGATCATCCGCGAGCCGAGGAAACCCTCGAAGGCGACGTGGTCCCAGGCGGTCTTCCACTCGCCGAGTGCGGGCACGTCGTCGATGTGCACCTCGCCCTCGGGCAGCACGCCGAGGCTGTCCTCAAGGACCCGGTTCTTGCCCGCGTTCTTCGCCGCGGCGGCCGCGGAGTCGGCGAGCGCGGCGCCGTCGCCACCGCCGAGGAGATTGGTGCCGGACCAGGCCCTTACGTCCAGCGCGCGCTGGCGGAACATGGGCGCGAGCACCGCACGGAGCAGAGTCTGGCCGGTCTTGCCGTCCCGGCCCGCGTACGGCACTCCGGCCGCGGCGGCCGCCGCGGCCAGGGCCGGGTGACGTATCCCGGTGGACGGCGTGAAGTTGACGTAGGCGCAGCCCGCGCGCAGGGCGGCCGCCGCGTACAGCGAACTGGCCGGCAGCCGGTCCGCGTCCTTCGCCGGGGCGGGCTCGGTGGAGGCGACGTTCACGACGACGGTCCGGGCGAGGCCGGCGCGCCGGGTGAAGTCCTCGATGTCGGCCGCGAACGCGGCGATCAGCTCCTCGTCGGCGCGGGTGTCGCCGGCCAGCGGTCCGCCGGTGCGTATCTCCCGGTCGGCCGCGGCGAGTTCACGGTGCACGGCCCGTACCAGGCCGTGCGGCAGGACGCCCTGTTCGGCGAGGGCCTCGGCGCGCTTGGGCAGTGGTGTCTCGACGGTGTCGTGCCCGCCGAAGACGAGGTCGGACAGGGCGGGCAGCGCGGCGCCGGTGAACGCCTGCGACTCGGTGACCATGCCCGTCGGCCCGTAGAGCCCTGCGGCGAGTGCGGCGCCTCCGGCGACCGCGGTGGTGGCGACGGAGCCGCGGGCTCCGATGAACCAGACGCCGGTCCGACGACCGCTGTCGGGGCCGGTGGATGTTCCGGGTGTCTCGGCGTGCTCGGACACGGACGTCCTCCTGAGGTGCGTGGATGGTGAGAGACGAGCGGATGCGTTACCGGGCGCGTTCCTGGAGCCGTCCGGCCAGTTCGCTCCAGGCGGCCGCGCAGCTGCGGGCCAGGTCGGCGACTTCCGGGGCCCAGTGACAGGGCAGCCCGTGGGCGAGCGACTCGATGTCCTGGCCGGTGACGGAGTAGTGGTGCAGCCAGCGCAGGGCGCGGCGGCCGGATTCGCTCAGTCGCAGCGAGGGGTCTTCGTGGAGTTTGGCGAGCAGTCTGGGCCCGTCCACCGCGACGGCCTCGCGTTCATCGCGGGCGGGCGGGGTGAGCGGGCGCCTGCGGTCGGCTGGCGTCGGGGAGGGGGCGGCGGGCCCGCCGTCGTGGTAGCGGCCGGGCACGGGGTCCTCGCCCTGGTCGACCCGGCGCCGCACGTCGCGCACCGTGGCGGGGGAGAGCCCGGTGGCGCGGGCCACCTCACGCAGTCCCGCGTCGGGCGTCTCGCGCAGCAGCGCGGCGGCCCGGCGGCGGCGCCGCCCGCTGTCCAGGGGGCGCGTCCGGCCGTCCTGGCCGAGCCGGGTGCCGGTCGGCGCCGCGCGACCGTCCCCCGCCTGTTTGCGCAGGCGGGAGACGGTCTTGTCGGAGATGCCCACGGCCGCCGCGACCGCGCGGTCGGACCACTGGGGGAAGGCCCGGACGATACGCGCCGCCGCCGCTGTCCGGTCGGCGCGCGACAACGGCAGGCCATGGGTGACGTTGGCCCGCACGGCCAGCACGAACGCGGTGGCCCGGTCGCAGTCGATCAGCCGGGCCGGGATCTCGCTGTCCCCGTTGACCTGGGCCGCGTGGACCCGGTGGACACCGTCGATGACGCGCAGCGTGGGGCGGTGCACGATGATCGGCGGCATGCTGTCTCCGGCCTTGGCGAGCACCTGTACGTGGGCCTGGTCCGGGCCGGACTGCCGGGGGGAGCCGTCCAGGGCGAGCGAGTCGACGCGTACCCGGGTGACCGGGTGAGCCTCGATCCAGCGGGCCGACGGCGCGAATCCGCCGGGTCCGTCGGCCCGGTACGTCACCTGCTCGGCCATGGACAAGGTGCGCCTCCTGACGGCGTCTGCGGAGCGTCTGCGGAAACGGATCCGTTTCCGAGCAACATTGCAGGCGGTGCCGTCGAAGAGGTCAACGTGCCGCTAGCCGGTCTCGAATCCGGCTGGAGTCCCTCTCAAGGGCGTGATTGGCGGGAGCGGATCGCGCGCATCCTTGTCACAGTCCGGCGGTGGGCGGTGTCTTAAGTGATGTACCCACCGACAAAGGAAAAAGGAGTTTGTCATGGAACCCCGTCTGAACCTCTTCTCCATTCCGGTCGTCGCCAAGGCCCTGAAGAATTTCGGCGCGGCGAGCGCGGCGCTCATCAAGGAGTCGACGCTTCCGAAGACGACCCAGGACCTGGTGATGCTGCGGGCGAGCCAGATCAACGGATGCGGATACTGCACGGACGTGCACTCCAAGGACCTCGCGCACGCGGGGGAGACCTCGACGCGGCTCAATCTGGTCGCGGCCTGGCGTGAGGCGAAGGTCTTCACCGACGCCGAGCGTGCCGCCCTGGAGCTGACGGAGCAGGGCACCCGCATCGCCGACGGCGCCGGCGGCATCACGGACGACGCATGGTCCAACGCCGCCAAGTACTACGACGACGAGCAGCTCGGCGCCATCGTGTGCTTCATCTCGCTCATCAACTCCTCGAACCGCATCGGCGTTCTCAACCGCATCGCGGGCGGTGACTACACGCCCGGTCAGTTCGGCTGAGCCTCGATCGAGGAGCCACGGAAGGTCGGTGGAGTCCCACTGCCCGCCCTTCGGCGGGCCGAGCCGAAACCGCCTGTCAGATCCCTGTTTCGGCTCTTCCGGCCGGTGTGGGGGGGGGGGGGGGGCGGGGGGGCGCCCCCCGCGGTCCTGCCCCCCCCCCCCCCCCCACCTGCCCCAGCCTCCACCCCCGCACACCCCAAAAACACACCCAAACAGCAAACAACCCGACCCCCC
>NZ_JBHVIX010000032.1:6023-47221 GCF_042799415.1 Streptomyces sp. NPDC057694 | reverse complement strand
GTCCCGTTGCCATTTGTGGGGAGGACAAAAAAAAAACTGTTGGTGGGGTTTTTGTTTTGTTTTTTCGGGTGGGGGGGCGATCGGGGGGTTTTTCTGTTCCCACACCGTGCGTTCGTGCCCCACCCCGCGTCTATGGTGACGCCGGTCGCCTGCGCTGCGCCCACGGGCCTGGCCGTCAGCGGACCGCCTGATCCGGTTCACCTGCAGCTACAGATGCGAGGCATCCATGTCGGAAGAAGCTGTCCCGCACCCGCTCGTCCCCTTTCCCCAGGACCGCACGTGCCCCTATCACCCGCCGGCCGGGTACGACCCGCTGCGTGCGGCCCGGCCGCTGACCCAGGTCAAGCTCTACGACGACCGCGCCGTGTGGCTTGTGACCGGGTTCGCGGCGGCCAGGGACCTGCTCAGTGACCAGCGCCTGTCCGCGGACCAGGACAACGAGGCGTTCCCCTCGCCCACGGAGGGCTTCAAGAACCGCGTCCGCGGGCGCCGTCTTTCGCTGCTGGGCATGGACGACCCGGAGCACAAGGCGCTGCGCCGGACGGTGATTCCCACCTTCACGGCCAAACGCATCTCCGCGCTGCGTCCTCGTATCCAGGAGATCGTCGACCGGCTCATCGACGACATCATCGCTCAGGGCCCGCCCGCCGAGCTGGTCAGCGCGTTCGCGCTGCCGGTCTCGTCGCAGGTGATGTGCCTCATGCTCGGTGTGCCCTACTCCGACCACGAGTTCTTCGAGGAGCAGTCGCGTCGTCTGCTGGCCGGACCGACGGTCCAGGACACCCAGGAGGCCGGAGAGCAACTCGACGCCTACCTGGGGGAGTTGATCGAGCTGAAGCAGCGCGAACCCGGTGACGCCCTGCTCGACGAGCTGATTCACGAGCCGTACGCCCGGGGCGACATCAGGCGCGACGAGCTGATCGCGCTCGCGGCTCTGCTGGTCGTCGCCGGGCACGAGACCACCACCAACATGCTTTCTCTCGGGGCGTTCACGCTGATCGAGCACCCCGAACGCCTCGGCGAACTGCGGGCGCACCCGGAGCTGCTCCCGGCGGCCGTGGAGGAACTGCTGCGTTTCCTCTCGGTCGCCGAGGGCGGCATGCGAGTGGCGACGGAGGACATCGAGTACCAGGGCCGCACGATCCGCGCGGGCGACGGCGTCATGATGTCGACGTCCCTCATCAACCGTGACCCCGCGCTGCACCCCGCGCCCGACGAGCTGGACTGGCACCGCGAGGACCGCCACCACCTCGCGTTCGGTTTCGGCATCCATCAGTGCCTGGGGCAGAACCTGGCCCGCGCGGAGATCGAGATCGGGCTGGGCAGCCTGTTCGACCGCCTGCCCGGTCTGAAACTCGCCGCGCCGTCGGAGGAGATCCCCTTCAAACCGGGCACCACACTGCAGGGCATGATCCGACTCCCGGTCAGGTGGTAGGGCGATGAGCATACGGATCGAGATCGACAAGGACCGCTGCATGGGCGCGGGCATGTGCGCACTGACCGTGCCCGGCGTCTTCACACAGGACGACGACGGCCTCAGCGAGGTGCTGCCCGGGCGGGAGGACGGGGCGGGCGAGCCCCTGGTGCATGAGGCCGTGCGCGCCTGCCCCGTGCAGGCCATCGAGGTCGAGGAGATCTAGCCCACGGACAAGCCGGACCGGGGTCGCACCGTCACCGGACGGCGGTGCGGCCCCGGGCCACGGCGGCAGGACGGGCCCTAGGCGAGCACGGTGGGCACCGGGCCGCGCAGGTGCTGCTCGGCACCGGGGGTGGGGCTGGGGAAGGTCACCGCGTCGAGCGTGAGGAACTTGTCGAGGCCCATCACGTGCTGCCCCTGGGCGATGGGCACGCTCTTCAGATACTCCTCCGGCAGGTCGAATGCCTCGGCGAGAAGGGCGAGCCGGGGAGCCAGACGCTCGATGATCCGCTCGACGTTGGTCGGCAGTTCGCGGACATGACCGGGTGTCAGCCGCCCTTCGCTGAGCAGATCGCCGGTGTGCCTGGCGAGTTCCTCCAGCAGGAAAAGTCGGCACAGGTCCTCCAGCAGGGCGCGGGCCGTCGGGTCCGTCGTGATGGCGATCGCCGCGAGGAACGCGTCCGCGGCCTGGAGCCGGGCGTGCGCCGAGACCATTTCGAGGCCGCTGGCGGAGGCGGAGTTCCAGCGGCCCAGCGGGTCGCCCCTGCGGCCCCGGCGCATCGCCGCACGGGCCCGGTCCTGCCAGATGGCCTCGACCCGGCCGTGCAGTTCGCGCAGGTACGACAGATCGTCCAGCGAGCGGTCCTCGGGTGCGCGGTCGTCGTGGCCGGTGCGGTCCACGACGTGCCCGAAGATCATCTCTGAGGCGGCCTTCACCCAGACGACAAGGTTGTCGCCCTCGGCGGTGATACCGCCCTCGATGTTCGAGGGGAGTTCGGACAGCCCGTTGTGCGAGAAGAGACCGTGGGCGCCGCATCGCTCGCGGCACTCGATGGCGATCCCACGGGCCTGCCAGGTGATCCAGCCCTTGGATATGGCGACGAGGCGTTCGGTCTCCTCCTGCTCCTCGGGGGTGTGCGCCACCCAGCGGTCGAGCACGCTGCGGTGCAGGAACGTCATGGCGTAGGCGGTCGCGAGGCAGCTGAGCAGCCGTCCGTGGTGGCTTCGGTGGTCCGCGATCGGGATGCGCCGGCCGGCCTTCGCGCCGGCGATGAGCCGGGTGTGGGAGTGGCGTACGGCGATGGTGAGCGCGGCCCGCGCCATGCCGAGTGTGCCGGCGCTCATGCAGAGCTTGCCGGTGGTGACCCGGCTGATCGTCTTCAGGAATCGCTTGCGCGGGTTGCCGAGGGCACTGACGAACCCGCCCTCGGGGTCGAGATGTCCGTGCATGCCTTCCAACAGCGCCTCGCGCGGCAGCCGTACGTGCTCGAAGGCGGTGACGCAGTGGTCGACCGGTGTGCCGTGGCGGGCGGGCAGCCGGCGTACGTGGATCCCGGGCAGATGACCGAAATCGTCGCTGAGAGGGGTGAGGAACAGGAAGGCACCCTCGTCCTGACCGTCCACCACCAGACGTGCGGCCACCAGGGCGCTCTTGGGTCCACCCGTCGTACTGGTGTTGGGCATGAACTTCTGGGCCCCGGGGTTCGGGGTGTGCAGGTCGAACCCACCGGTGACGTGATCGTACGTGGCGGTGGTCTCCAGCTGGGCGGCGTCGTTGCCGTGCTCCAGCTCGGTGCACAAAAACGTTCCGGTCCGTCTGAGAGTCGTGTAATCGCTCAGGTCCCGGCCGTCGGCGGGGGTCTGATGGTCGAGAAGACTGCCCAGGAACAGGTTGTAGTGGATGCTCTCCAGCGTGCACAGACCGCCGTCCAGGAAGCCCGTCCATTCATGCAGACCGGCCAGCTTCCTCGGGTCCCGGGCCAGGTCCCGAGGATCGGCGACGGCCGAATTGATCTTTCTCAGTCGTGCGTAGGACAGGGCGGTGCGTTCCTGCGCGGTGAGTCCGGGCTGCTGATGGAAGCTCTCGTCGGCGATGAGGGCACGCCAGCCGCTGTGCAGCCGGCTCCGGTCGTGGCGGTCGAACAGGATGTACGTCAACTCTCGGAGGGTCGGCTCCGCGAGGCGGTACTCGTCTGCTGCTCCGATGGTGCCAGGAGCCTGCGGCGGTTGCGTCAGCAGGTTCATAGCGATCTCCACTGTGGGAAGGACGACGACTGGGATGGGGCGGTGGATCCGGACGCACGTAAAGTACGTACTAACCGGTTTCTTTTGCAACGGTCTTTGGCAACAGTTGACCTGCTTGCCTTGTTGATCAAGTCCGTTGGAAACTAAGGGAGTTGCAGGTAGAGGCCCGGTTGAGGCACCTGGCGCAGGTCAGTCATCCCGGTCCATTGAAAAACCGGCTGCGAGGTTTTATTCTGCTCGGGAGCGTGGGCCGATGTGAGGTCCGGGTTCAGGTGCGCCGGCTGGCCGGAATCCGCCATTCCGTCCGCGGGGGCCGTCCCACTAAGATCCGGCATGCCGGTTTGTTGTGACCGGAAAGCTGAGCGGGGGGCGTGGAGGTGGATTGTGGCAAGGCAGGAGCGAGCCGTCCGGACGCGACAGGCGATCTTGGTGGCGGCGGCCGAGGTTTTCGATGAACTCGGGTACGAGGCCGCGACCATCGCCGAGGTGTTGAAGCGGGCGGGTGTGACGAAGGGCGCTCTCTACTTTCACTTCGCGTCCAAGGAGGAGCTCGCCCAGGGCGTCCTCGCGGAGCAGGTCCACGCCCTCCCCGCGGTTCCGCCGCAGGACCTGAAGCTTCAGCAGTCGCTGGACCAGGCGCTGCTTCTCGCCGTTCTGCTGAAGCCGGACACCGGTGACCCGCTCGTCCAGGGCGGGGTGCGTCTGATCGTGGACCAGGGATCGTCGAAGGACGGGATCGACCGCCGGGTCCCGATGGAGGCATGGGTGGCGCACACGCTGGACCTGCTCCAGGAGGCGGCCGAGCGGGGCGAAGTCCTCCCGCACGTGGACCTGAAGTCCCTCGCGGTGCTGCTGGTCGGCGCGTTCACCGGCGTACAGGTTCTGTCGAACATCCTGACCGGCCGGACGGACATGACCGAGCGGGTCACCGACCTGTATCAGCAACTGATCCCGTCGGTCGCGATGCCGAGCGTGCTGGCCCGGATGGACTTCGACCCGGCCCGTGGAGCGAAGCTGCTGGCGGTCATGCAGCAGAAGCGGGACGAGGCCGCCGCCGAAGTGGCGGGTTGACCGAACCACCTGCCTGATCCCACCGGGATGCGGTTTGATCTCCCGTGCACGCGCATGAGTTGGACCTGTGGTGAACACCGACTGATCGGAGTGCACGGATGGAAACAACTGTCTGCCCGTACGCGTTGGACGTCACGGGACGTGATCTCGCTGGTGAGGCCGAGCTGCTGCGCGAGAAGGGCGCGGCGGTCGAGGTCGAACTTCCGGGCAATGTCATCGCCTGGGCAGTGGTGCGTCCTCAGCATGTCAGGCAACTGGTCCTGGACGAGCGCGTCTCCAAGGACGCCCGGTTGCACTGGCCGGCCTTCATCGACGGACGGATCACCGAGGCGTGGCCGCTCTACCCGTGGGTGGCCAACGAGAACATGCTCTTCTCCTACGGCACGGCGCACACGAGACTGCGGCGCCTGGTGGCGGGCGCCTTCACCGCCAGGCGCACCGAGACCATGCGGGCGCGTGTCGAGGAGAACACGCGGGAGCTGCTGGACGCACTCGCCGCGACACCGCCGGGGGAGCGGATCGACCTGCGTGCGCGGTACGCGGACGAGCTGCCCATGCGCGTGATCTGCGACCTGTTCGGAGTGGCCCCGCAGGACCAGAGCACGGTGTGCAGGGCGATGCACACCGTGTTCAGCACCTCTGTCACAGGAGAGGAGATGGCCGCGGCGCAGGGCAGGGTCCTCGGTCTCCTCGCCGACCTCGTGGCGAGCAAGCGGGCCCGGCCGGGCACCGACCTGACCTCCGCCCTGGTCGAGGCCAGAGACGACGGTGACCGGCTCACGGAGGGGGAGCTCCTCGGCACGCTGAATCTGATGATCGCCGGCGGTCAGGAGACCACCAGCACACTCCTCGTCAACGCGGTCGCGGCGCTCCTGTCCGACCCCGAGCAGCTCGAACACGTCAGGGCGGGCCGGGCCGACTGGGACGATGTGATCGCCGAGACCCTGCGGGTGCACGCCCCCGCCGCCTACTCGCCGATGCGCTTCGCCGTGGAGGACATCGACCTGGACGGCGTCCTCATCAAGAAGGGCGACCCGATCCTGCTCTCCTTCGCCGCCGCCGGCCGTGACCGTGAGACGCACGGGCCCGACGCGGCGACGTTCGACGTGCTCAAAGCGGACCGTCAGGACGGTTTGTCCTTCGGGCACGGTGTCCATCGCTGCCTGGGCGCGCCGCTGGCCAAGCTGGAGGCCACGATCGCTCTGCGATCCCTTTTCGAGCGGTTCCCCGGCATCTCCCTGGCCGTCGGCGGCGACGAGTTGGAGCCGCTGGGGTCGTTCATCATCAACGGCTACCGGGAGTTGCCCGTCGTTCTCGGCTGAGCCCGTCCGGCACATGTCCCCGTGGCCCGCTCAGGGCCACGGGGATCTTTGTCGCGCCCGCACCGATCCTCCAGTGGGGCCACAGCCGCTGTTGAGCAGGCGTCGACCGAGGTCCGGGACGGTGACGGCAGGCTGAGGAGGGGCATGAGACACGACAACGTGCTGCCGTCATTGATCCGCGTGGAGCGCGGGCGGGCCACCGCAGAGGAACTCGCAGCTCTCACCGTGCTGTTGCTGGCCCGGAGGGACGCGGACGCACCCGCCGAGGGCGACGACACCCGCGCGACCGCGGGCACCCCCTGGTGGCACCGGGGCGACGCATATCGCGCCCCGGACAGCTGGCGGTGACGTACTCCGGACCGGGGAGGGGCGAACGGGGGAGAGGCGGACAGGGGAGGCGCATCTCAGCTTTACAAACCGCATATGCGGTTTCATAATCTCTCGATGGGGTCCCGAGGCGACTCGGCACACCCAAGGAAGGGACCTGTCATGGTGGCGAGGACTGCTGTGGACCCGGTCGAGGCCGGGCCGACTCTCGTCGGTGGGCGCATCGCGGAGCTGCGCGAGATCAAGGGACGGGCCGTGTCCGGTCCGAGCGAGAAGGCGACCGAGGCGCAGCATGCCAAGGGCAAGCTGACCGCGCGCGAGCGCATTGAACTACTGCTGGACGAGGGCTCGTTCAGCGAGATCGAGCAGCTGCGCCGGCACCGGGCGGTCGGCTTCGGCCTGGAGGTCAAGAAGCCGTACACCGACGGAGTGATCACCGGGTGGGGCACGGTCGAGGGCCGTACGGTCTTCGTCTACGCGCACGACTTCCGGATCTTCGGCGGCGCCCTGGGCGAGGCCCATGCCACGAAGATCCACAAGATCATGGACATGGCCATCGCGGCCGGTGCCCCGCTGGTCTCGCTGAACGACGGCGCGGGCGCCCGCATCCAGGAGGGCGTCTCCGCGCTCGCCGGCTACGGCGGCATCTTCCAGCGCAACTCCAAGGCCTCCGGTGTCATCCCGCAGATCTCCGTGATGCTCGGCCCGTGCGCGGGCGGCGCGGCGTACTCGCCGGCCCTCACGGACTTCGTGTTCATGGTCCGCGGGACCTCGCAGATGTTCATCACGGGCCCGGACGTCGTCAAGACCGTGACCGGGGAGGAGATCACTCAGAACGGCCTGGGCGGCGCGGATGTGCACGCCGAGACGTCGGGCGTCGCGCACTTCGCCTACGACGACGAGGAGACCTGCATCTCCGAGGTCCGCTACCTCCTGTCGATGCTCCCGCAGAACAACCGGGAGAGCGCGCCGCGCGTGCGCTGCGACGATCCGGTGGAACGCCGCGGCGACAAGCTGCTCGACCTGGTGCCCGTGGACGGCAGCCGTCCCTACGACATGGCCGGTGTGATCGGGGAACTGGTCGACGACGGCGACTACCTGGAGGTCCACGAGCGCTGGGCGCGCAACATCATCTGCGCCCTCGCCCGGCTCGACGGCCAGGTCGTGGGCATCGTCGCCAACCAGCCGCAGTCGCTCGCGGGCGTCCTGGACATCGAGGCATCGGAGAAGGCCGCGCGCTTCGTCCAGATGTGCGACGCCTTCAACATCCCGATCGTCACTCTGCTCGATGTGCCGGGCTTCCTGCCGGGCGTCGGCCAGGAGCACGGCGGCATCATCCGGCGCGGTGCAAAGTTGCTCTATGCGTACTGCAATGCCACGGTGCCCCGGATTTCCTTGATCCTTCGCAAGGCCTATGGTGGGGCGTACATCGTCATGGATTCGCAGTCGATCGGTGCGGATCTCACCTACGCATGGCCGACGAACGAGATCGCGGTGATGGGCGCCGAGGGCGCCGCGAATGTGATCTTCCGTCGTCAGATCGCCGAGGCCGTCGACCCCGAGGCCACGCGAGCGCGGATGGTCAAGGAGTACAAGGCCGAGTTGATGCACCCTTACTACGCGGCCGAGCGTGGCCTGGTGGACGACGTGATCGACCCCGCCGAGACCCGCGAGGTGCTCATCCGGTCACTGGCGATGCTGCGTTCCAAGCATGCCGACCTGCCGTCCCGCAAACACGGCAACCCGCCACAATAAGTGCGCTATGAAAGTAGTCTGTTGACGTCGCTGTCCTCCTGGCTATCGGCGTCCCCACGCCCTCCAGGAGGCGCAGCATGGTCAAGCAGGAACGAGCCGCCCGGACCCGGTGTGCGCTGATCAGGGCGGCGGCCGAGGTGTTCGCGGAGGAAGGCTTCGTTGCTGCGTCGCTCAGTACCATCAGCAAACGCGCCGGTGTCAGCAACGGCGCGCTGCACTTCCACTTCGCCAGCAAGCGGGCGCTCGCCGAAGCGGTGGAGGCGGAGGCCGCCGCGACACTGCTGCGGGTCCTTGAGAGGGCGCGGGTCCCGGGGGACAACTCCCTTCAGCGGTTGGTGGATGCCACGCACGATCTGATGGGTCTGCTGGCCCGGGACGTGGTGATGCGCAGTGGCTTCGAGCTCGCCGCCGACCTTGCCCGGCACGCGGAATCCCCGCTGCGCCGCCAGTGGCAGAGTTGGGTCGAGGACGCGCTGCGGGGGGCCGAGCGCAACGGCGTGCTCGCCGACGGGGTGTCGTGGACGGCGGGCGCGTCTGTCATCGTCGCCGCGACCACGGGCTTCGAGGTGCTGGGGGGCACGGACGCCAGCTGGCTCTCCCGGCAGACGGTCACCCGCTTCTGGGAGCTGCTGCTGCCCCGTCTCGTCGACCGGCGGGATCTGGAGGCGCTGGTGTGCGTGGGATCGCAACAGGCCGAGCAGACCGACACGTAAACAGTCCGTGAGGTCTGTTAATTGATCTCGATTCGGCGCTTCCGGTCTTGAGAGCCGTTGCTCAAGAGGGCACGGAGGCCGGCTCGCGAGGCACTGCAACTGCCCTACAACCAGGCACTGTTGACGCTGTGTTGACCCTACCGAGGCTCTCTGGTCTCAGAAAAAAACAGCACGCGCCGTTTTGTATTGACAGACCGGTCGTGCTGTTTTTATTGTGATGCGCGCTGGACAGCCATCGGCGACGGCCCTGGAAAACCCGGAGTACTCGATCGAGGACATGAGATTAGGGAGAGCGCGTGAACATCGAGCTACTGGGCACTCTGGACGTCAGGGAGAACGGCGTCTCCATCACGCCCACCGCGCCGAAGCCGCGGCAGGTTCTCGCCCTGCTGGCCCTCCACGCGGATCAAGTGGTCTCCGTCGCGGCACTGACCGAGGAGCTGTGGGGCGGTGTACCCCCGCGCAGCGCCCGGACCACACTGCAGACCTACGTGCTTCAACTGCGCGAACTCATCACAGCCGCCCTGGAGCACGGCCGGCCCGAGGAGGGAAAGCGGCGCACGGCCAAGGACGTGCTGGCCACCTTGCCGGGCGGATATCTGCTCGACAGCGGTGACGGCACGAGCGACATCAGGGAGTTCGAGCGGCTGGCGGGCGTGGGCTACCGGGCGATCGACGCGGGTGACTTCCAGGGCGCGGTACGGCAGTTGAGGAAGGGGCTCGAACTGTGGACCGGCCCCGCCTTCGCCGACGTACAGCTCGGCGAGGTGCTCCAGATGGAGGCCAAGCGCCTCGACGAGACCCGGCTGTGCGCCCTCGACCAGCGCATCGAGGCGGATCTGCGGCTGGGCCGCCACCGCGATCTGCTCGCCGAGCTCACCGTCCTGGTCAATCGCTATCCGACGCATGAGAACCTGCACGGCCAGTACATGCTGGCCCTGCATCGCTCCGGGCGGCGCAGCGAGGCGCTGGCGGCCTATCAGCGGGTGCGCACCACCCTCGTACGGGAGCTGGGACTTGAGCCGTCGGCCGACCTGCGCAGAATGCAGCGGCTGATCCTCATGGCCGCCCCCGACAGCGCGCTCGACTCCGCCTCGAACGGTGGCGGCGAGCGACTGGTGCGGAGCAACTGAGGGCGCACGAATTTCCCGAACCGAGGCGCGAGTTCGCGGGGTCGTAGGCGATCGACCGCATTCCGGTGAAAACCTTCTGCCGGACCGGTGCTCACGACCAGTGGATCTTTATCCGTGCATTCGTTTTCTCTCCGTGCGCCTTGTTCTGGTGGTCCGTCCTTCGAGGTTTGCTCGAACTCCACTGAAGAAGTCGGCACTTCGGTAGCGGGTGGGGCTAGCCTGCCAATTCGCCGACGACTTTCCGCCATGCGGGAGAGCCCGCGACGAACGGAGGAAGCCATGGAGATTCGGGTTCTGGGTCCGCTGTGTGCCACCGTGAACGGCGGGTCGATCGTCCCCACCGCCGGTAAACCCCGGCAGGTACTCGCCCTGCTCGCGCTCTATCCCAGCCGTGTGCTGCCCGTGGCCACGCTCATGGAGGAGATATGGGGTACGGAGCCCCCGCAGAGCGCGATGACCACGTTGCAGACGTACATCATGCAGTTGCGCAGATGCCTCGGTACGGCGATGGGACCGGACGAGCCGAAGGACGCGAAGAACGTGCTGGCCACCCGGCACGGCGGCTACCTGCTGCAGATCCCGCAGGATTCGGTGGACGTGCACGCCTATGAACGCCTGGTCGCCTCGGGTCAGGAGGCCTTCGAGGAGGGCGAGGACGAAAAGGCCGCCCAGCGCTTCCGGCAGGCGCTCGCCCTCTGGCAGGGGACCGCGCTGGTGGACGTACGGCTCGGACCGGTCCTCGAGATAGAGGTCATGCGCCTGGAGGAGTCCCGCCTGGTCACCGTCGAGCGGCGGATCGACGCGGATCTGCGGCTGGGGCGGCACGCCGAACTGCTCGCCGAACTCGTCGATCTGATCGCACGCCACCCGCAGCACGAGGGCCTGCACGCCCAGGCGATGGTGGCCCTGTACCGGTCCGGCCGGCAGGCAGCCGCGCTGGAGGTGTACCGCAAGATGTGGCGGCGGCTGACGGAGGACCTGGGTGTGGAGCCCTCGCCGCAGCTGCAGCGTCTGCACCAGGCCATCCTCTCGGTCGACCCCGAACTCGACGTGGTGGCCGGCCCGCGGCGCGGCTCCACCTTCGACCGGTACGCGGCCTGACGGCTCCGGCCGTTCTCAACCGCCGTTCGAGAGCGTTCGGCGATCCTCGGAGTCTGCCCTCCGCGCGATCAGAGGCGCAGGGGAGGAGGACGCCATGTCGGACGAACCGCCGGTGCGGCTCTACGGTTTCGCGCACTCCGGCGGGACCTTCGACCACTGGGCGGCGAACGTCGGCGCCGGTGTGGAGCCGGTCCAGGTGTCCCTGCCGGGTCACGGCCGGCGGCGCCGCGCGTCGCG
The DNA here is from genome assembly GCF_042799415.1 of Streptomyces sp. NPDC057694. NCBI lineage: Bacteria > Bacillati > Actinomycetota > Actinomycetes > Kitasatosporales > Streptomycetaceae > Streptomyces > Streptomyces sp. NPDC057694. The sequence goes on along the minus strand of NZ_JBHVIX010000032.1, from coordinate 35,901 downwards.
GGTGCACACCTGCGAGGAGCTGCTCGCCGAGATACTGCCCCGCCTCGCCGACCCGCGGCGGGGGGTGTTCGTCCTGTACGGGCACGGCCTCGGGGCGCTCGTCGCCCTCGCCGCGACGCGGGCCCTGCACGAGGCGGGTCTGCCCGGCCCCGCGCTCCTCGCCGTGGGCGCCTGGCCGCCGCCGCACAGCGAGGAGGGGGTGTGGCAGCGGGCCGCACTGCCCGTGTCGCACGCAGACCTCCGACTCGCCCGCTCCCTGCAGGAAGCGGTCCGTGAGCCGATGACGGCCGGCCCACTCGCCACTCCGCTGCTCGTCGTCGCCTCCGAAGGCAACGCGCTGGCACCGCCCGCGATCGCCGACGACTGGCGCCGATGGACCGAGGGGCCCACCTGGCTGCGGACCGTCCCGGGGCGGCACTACTTCGTGCGCGGTCGCGAACTGCCGCGGCTCCTGGGACGGGCCTGCCGGATCACCGGACGTCTCACCCGCCGGACCACGTCGGCCGCCTGAGCCCCGCGGCGCATGTCCCCGAATTCCCGCTGTCCGGATTCCCTTTGGAAAGCGACGGCGTGGTGCGAAGAGAAAGGTGTGCAGATGTCTGCTGAGCATGCGGACTGGACGACACACGACGTACAGGTGGACGCGCCGGCGGGGGTGGTCTACACACTCATGGCCGACGCCGAGAACTGGCCTCTGTACTTTTCTGAGAACGTCCACGTGGAGCGCCTGGAATTCGACGGCGAACACGAGCGGCTGCGCATGTGGGCCCTCATGGGAGGCCGGCTGGAATCGTGCATCATGCACCGGCGCCTCGATCCGGTGGAGCGCCGCATCGACTGGTGGCACGAGCAGCCGGCCGCCCCGCTCGACTTCATGACCGGCGCCTTGAGCGTGCGTGCCGAGGGACCGCGCACCAGCGCGGCGCACGTGCGGCACACCCTCGGCGTCGTCGACGACCGGCCCGCGGATCTGGCGTGGGCGCGTGACGCTGTCGACCGCAACAGCCGTATCCACCTCGCCGACCTCAAGGGGCTGGCCGAGCGATGGACGCGACTGGACGAACTGACGCTGGCCTTCGAGGTATCGACTCGTGTCAACGGCTCCCCGGAGCTGGTCTACGACTTCCTCTACCGGGCTGCCGACTGGCCCGGCCGGGTGCCTCACGTCGCCCGCGCCGCTCTCGTCGAGGACGTGCCCGGGGTGCAACACCTGATCCTCGACACGCATACCGAACACGGCGCGCAGACCACGGAGTCGGTGCGGATCTGTTTCCCGCACGCGGGTCGCATCGTCTACAAGGAGACGGCGCCCGCGGCCCCGCTGGCGGCGCACATCGGTGAATGGTCCGTCGCCCCCGACGAGACAGGCGTGAGCGTGAGCATGCGGCACCGGGTCGCGCTGCGCGACGGGCACGGCGGCACCGCGGGTCCGGACGGGCGCGCGGGCCTGGCCGACGTGCGGCGGCAGGTGCACCGTTCGCTGTCCGAGGCGAGCCGGACCCTGCTCGCCCTCGCCAAGCAGCACGCGGAGAGCGCTGTGCGCATGCTGCGGCAGGAGGGGCTGCCGGGTCTCGACCGCGGGCCCGCCCTCGGGCGTCGCTCGGACGCCGCTGCACACCCGCTCGGGAGATCGGACGCCGTCGCGCCGGGGCGCTAGCGTGCAAGTCCGACCCTTGTCGATCCGGCACATCGAGGGCCGCCAGGGAAGAGAGGCAGTTTCCACACGGTGGACAGAGAGGAGCTTGGAGTGCCCGGCCGCGCGCAGCGGACCGCGCACCCCGGACATCATGACTGTTCACCCCTCCTCGAACGCGTCGATCTGTGTGGTGGTGGAACCCGGGTCCGCTCCCTACCCGACGCCGTGGCCCCTCGAACTGCACGGAACGCTCGACGTCGTCGCCCTGGAGAAGAAACTGGGCGAACTCGCCACCGACGGACCGGACCACCGGGCCGTGCGCTACCGGCTGTCGCGGCACGGCCCCGACCACCACACCCTGCGGTTGTCCGCGGCGCGCGGCGTCTCCGGGGCCCGTGTCTCCGGCTGTGTCGCCGATCTGCTCACCGAGCCGCCCGTCGCCAGGCGCCCGCTGACCGCCGCCCAGCACGCCGTCCGAAGACCCGGGGGAGAGCAGCGGTACGAGGCCGTCGTCATCGAGCCGCAGTCCCCGCCGGAGGCGAGCGTGCTGCGGGAGGCACTGCGCGCCGTCGTCGCCGCCCACCCCCAGTTGCGCTCCCGCCTCGACGGCAGGGGCACCTGGCGCAGCGACGCGGTCGCGTCCGCCGACCCAGGGCCGGATCCACTGGTGGAGGGAGAGTTCACCGACGAGGACTCCTTCGCCGAGGAGCTGACCCGCGCAGGCCGTAGCGTCGACGCGCGTACCGGTGTGCAGCTGCGGGCCCTCCTCGCCCGGGACCGCAGGCCGGACGGGCCGCGCCGGGACCGGTTCGCGCTCATCCTCCACGAACTCGCCGCGGACGCCGAGTCCTGGCGCATCCTGATCGACGATGTGACGGCCGCCCTCGACGCGACCGCCGACGGGGACCCGCCGAGGCCGAGCCGCCTGCCGGACGGTCTGGCCGACTGGGTCGCCGAACTGCGGGCGGTGGCCCGTGACACCGATGAGGCGCGGCACTGGGGCGCCGTGGCCGCCCGCCGGGGGACGCGGGCGGCAGGGCACCGGCCGGCTCCGTCCGGTGTCGCGCGGCGCAGCGCCTTCGTGCTGTCCGAGGGAGCGACCGAGCGGATCACCGGCGGCCTGGCCCGGCGGCTCGCGCTGACCGCTGGGCAGGTGCTGACCGGGGTGTTCGCCCTGGCCCTCGCCCACTGGTACGACCGCGACGAGGTCGACTTCGACGTCTGGGGCGACCCCCGGCCGGACCGCCCGGGGCTGCTGCGGCAGGTCGGCAGGCTCACCGATCCCTATCCGGTGCACCTCGCCCCCGGCCGCGGGCCCGACCCCCTGCGCCGGCTGGACGCCCTGGCCGGCGCGCTCACGGCCTGCGCGGGGCGGGCCGCGGGCGGCGCGGGCTTCGGGGCCTGCCGCGCATGGAGTCCCGACCCGCTGCTGCGGGACGCCCTGACCGAACTGCCGCCTTCCCAGGCCTGTCTGATCCTGCACGGCGCGGGGGAGCCGTTGCGCGTCCGCGCGCGGACCGCGGCCGGCGCCGCCCAAGCGAGGCCCGGCCGACCGGTCGAGGTACGGGCCCGGGTCATCGGCGGCAGGCTGCACATCGACCTCGACTGGGTCGCCGACGCGCGGCTCGGCGACGCCCGGGTCCACGAGCTGGAGCGGCTCTTGCGCGAGCAGTTGGAGGAGCTGGCCGCGCTGCCCGCCGCGCCGGCCGGCATCACCTTCCGGCCCACCGCCCAGCAGACGGCTCTCTGCACGGGCGGCGAGGCGGAGCCCGGCACCGGCCGCCACGTCGAGCAACTGGTGTGGGTGTGGCACGGCCCCCTCGACGCGGAGCGCTTCGCGGCGGCCTGGCAGTCGGTCTTCGACTGCGAGACGGTGCTGCGCACCGCGTTCACCGGCGGTGGCGAACTGTTGCTCGCGCTGCACCAGCGGGTGGTGCCCGAGATCAACCGTCAGGTCTGTGACGACGCCGGCTGGTCCCCGTTCCTGGAACACGACCGGCTGCGCGGATTCGACCTGAGCCGCCCCGGAGCGCTGCGTGTGACGCTTCTGGAGACCGGGCCGACGGCCGCGCCCGACGGCCGCGTCGCCCCCACGCGGATCCTGCTGACCTACCACCGGGCCCTGATCGACAACTGGAGCGCACACCTGCTGGTACGCGAGTTCTACCGTGCCTACTTGACCGGGGGAAGCCTGCCCGGCGGCGAGCGCCGTCCCGATCTGCGCGACTACACCACCTGGGTCGCGGCCCAGGACCTCGAGCCCGCCCGGGGGTTCTGGCGGAGCCTGCCCGCGCCCGACGGCGCCGCATCCCGGCCCGGCAGGGCCGCGGGGCCCACCGGCCTGACCGGCATCGGCCGGTCCCGGCTGCGCCTCGATCCCGAGGCCACCACCCGGCTCGCACACTGGGCGGGTATCTGGGGCACCGCCGAGAGCAGCGTGCTGCAAGCCGTGTGGTCGATGCTCCTGTACCGGGCCAGCGGCGCGCAGGGACCGGCCCAGGTCTGTTTCGCGGTGACCGTGTCCGGGCGCGGCATCTCGCTGGACGGCGCGGCCCGGATGCCCGGCCCGCTGCGCAACGCGCTGCCGATGACCGTCGAGGTGGACCCGGCGGGGTCGGTGCCGCAGTTGCTGCGGCATCTGCGTGACCGGGCCCTGGACATGGCCGCCTACGAGTGGGTGCCCGCGGAGTTGATCCGTGACTGGACCGGCGCCCGGCACACCCATCCCGCCGATACAGTCCTGGTGTTCGAGGACCCGCCGCATCCGGTGCAGGGCCTGGAGGACCAGCTGGCAGCCCAGGGCATCCAGGCCGAGTTCACCGGCACGCTGCCCGCCCGTTCCGTGCTGCCCGTCGGACTGCTCGCCCACCACGACAGCTCGGGCGCACTCGTTCTCACGGGTGTGCACGACCGGGCTGTGCTGGGGGAGGAGGCGGCAGCCGAACTGCTGGCCCAGAGCGCCCTGTTGCTGTGCGAACTGCCCCTGATGGCGGGCGAGTCCACGACGGTGGCCGAGGCCATCCGCCTGCTGGAGAGCACCGCCGTGCCGCACATGGCACAGGTGCCCGAGACCGGCTCCGCGGGCGGCACCGACCTGCTGGTGACGCTGCGTGCGGCGCGCGAGGAGGGGGCGGGCACCATCTGCCTGATCCCGCCGTCGGGCACGCCCGCGCACTGCTACGACCTGATGGCCTACACCTATCAGGGGCCTCAGAAACTGTTGGTGCTGACCACCGTCGCCGACGGCACCGAGGCCGCCTTGGCCGCGCTCGGCGACGATCCCTTGCTGCTGCTCGGTGGGTTCTCCGGAGCCGGTGTGTTCGCCTGCGACCTTGCGCGGCGCATCGCGACCGTCGGTGGGCGTCCGCCCAAGGTGGTGCTCGCGGGTGCGGTCGACGACGAGTGGCACCGGGCCCACAGCCTGTCGGGGGCGCTGGCCGCCGCCTGCGCGCCGCGGAACTGACCCACCGCCTCGGCCCCGGCCGGGGGCGATCCTCGACCGCCTCGCGAGTGGATCTTGCCAGTCTGTGCGGACAGATCCGAGCGGACCGGCGAGAGGGCGGACATGAGACGGTGGTTGCGGGCGGGCCGCGCGCTGTTGACGTGCCGCTTCCTGCGCTCGGCCTGGCGGTCCCTGAAGATCACGGGCGCCGTCCAGACCGGACCGTGGATGTACCACTTCGTGACGTCCGCCAGCACGCCGGAGCCGGGGCCCCTCGCCCCGTCCGCGCACTTCGGGCCGCCGCCCGGACATCCGGAGCGCCTGCGCCCCGACCTTCCACTCACCGAGGAGGAGAGCAGCCTCGACCGGGAGCTGTGGCCCGCCCACGACGGCGTACGGCCTCCTGACGAGGGGCCTTGACCCGCGCGGCGGGCCGGCTCACCACTCGACCAGCGCGAAACTCGCCGCCATGCCGCCGCCGAAACCGGCCAGCAACAGAAGTTGTCCCGGCCGGAAGGCGCCTGCCCGGGCGGCCGCGTCCAGGGTGATCGGGATGGAGGCGGCCCCCGTGTTGCCGTAGTGCGTCAGCGTCCGGTGCGTGGTGGCGCGGGGCATGGCCAGGTCCTCGACGACCTCGTCCAGCATGACGCCGTTGGCCTGGTGCGGGATGAAGTGGCTGATGTCCTCCGGGCCGACACCCGCCTCGTGCAGGAACCTTTTGACCAGATGCGGCAGTTGCTCGACGACGAAACGGCGCACCGCCCGTCCGTCCATCGCGAAGTACTGCAGCCCGGCGTCGAGCCCGTCGGCCTCCAGCGGCAGTCGGCTGCCGCCCGCGGGCACCTGGATCAGGCCCGACAGTTCGCCGAACGTATGCAGTGCGACATGCCGCACGCGAGGGCCGCGGCCGGTCGTGCCGAGCACGATCGCGCCGGCTCCGTCTCCGAACAGGACGACCGTCCTGCGGTCGGCCGGGTCCAGGATGCGCGAGTACACATCAGCGCCGATGATCAGCGCGTGACCGCCCCGGTGCTCCAGGGTTCCGCCGACCGCGGAGAGCGCGAACACCGTGCCGGAGCACACCGCGTTGACGTCGAAGGCCGCGGTGCCGGGGGCACCGAGGTGATGCTGTACGTAGGCTGCCGTGGGCGGCTGTGGCCGGTCCGGCGTGGACGTGGCGACCGCGATCACGGACAACTGCTCGGCGGTGATGCCGGCCGACTTCAGCGCGGCCCGCCCCGCCGCCGTGGCCAGGTCCGATGTGGCCTGGCCGGGGGCCGCCCAGCGACGCTCCCGGATCGCGGTCTTGCGGGTGATCCAGGCCGCGTCGACCCCCGCAGGCGCACCGACTTCGTCGTTGGAGACGATCCGGTCCGGTACGTAGGCACCCGTGCCGATGATCCTGACGTCGGTCATGCGACTGCCCTCCCCTTCCGTGGTTGGAATGAGCTGTGCGTGCTGGTGCCGGGGCGTGCCGGTGTGCGGCCCCGGCGTTCTCGACGGTGGGCAGCCCGCGCGGGCTGCCCACCGTCGAGAACCGCGAACGGCTTCAGCGCGCCTGGTAGATGCGCTTGTGGCCGCTGATCCCGGCCAGCCGGAAGGACCCGGTCGTCTGCTCCGGGGTCGAGTGGTCGCCGCCGTCCGTGGGGAACGCGCGCTCGTGCAGGGCGCGGTAGCCCGCGTAGTCGACGGGCCGGCGCCGGCCGATCGCCTCGCGGTGCCCCTGGGTGCGCAGGCGCTCCCGGTACCCGGCGACCACGGTCCCGGCGAAGAACTCGGCGACGCTGCCGGAGCCGTAGCTGAGGAAACCGACGAGCCGCCCGGACAGGTCGTCCGCCTGGTCGAGCAGTGCGGCAAGACCCAGGTACATCGAGGCGGTGTAGCTGTTGCCGACCACGGTGTTGTAGGCCGTGGTCGGCGCGATGGCGCGGGCGATGTCGTCCTTGTCGGCGTCCTGGCCGCAGTACTCCAGCAGATGGCGGTGCGCCTTGTGGGCCATCTTCGTGAACGGCTGGTGGTAGCAGAACGCGGCGAAGTCCTCCAGCGCGTGGCCGCCCTGCTCCGTGTAGTCCTTCCAGACACCTTCGACCGCCTGCAGGTACGCGGCGATCGACTCCTGTCCGTCGACCAGCGCGGTGTCGCGGTAGTTGGGCCGCCAGAAGTCCATGACGTCGGCGGTGAAGAGTCCGGAGGGGTCGTCGATCCGGACCAGGGCGGGATCGGCCGAGACCAGGATGGCCACCGCTGCCGCGCCCTGGGTCGCCTCGCCCGGACTGTCGAGGTCGTACTTGGAGACGTCGCTGGCGATGACGAGGACCTGCTGTCCCGGATCGCGACGCACCAGGCCGATGGCGAACTGCAGGCCGGCCGTCGCCCCGTAGCAGGCCTGCTTCAGCTCGACGACCCGGGTCGCCGACGGCAGCCCGAGCAGCGAATGGACGTACACCCCGGCCGACTTGGCCTGGTCGATCGACGACTCCGTGGCGAACACGACCGTGCGGATCAGGTCGCTGCCGTGCCGGGCGACGATGGGCGCGGCGGCCGAGGCCCCCAGGGTCACGATGTCCTCGTCGGCGGCGGGGACACTCATCGACTCCTGGCCGATGCCCACGTGGTACTTGCCGATCGCGGTGCCGTTGTGCGCGGCGAGTGCCGTGTGCGGCAGGACGAACTCGGTGGTCGCGAACGACAGATCGTGGATTCCGATGGACAGGGACATGGCCTATGCACCCACCTTTGCGGTTGTGTTGTCGCGTTCCAGTTGGACGTGCGCGCGCATGAGTTCACCCGGGTTGGTCTGCGCCGCGAGCAGCGAGAGTTCACCGCACAGCACGGTCGCCGCCGCGAGGACGGCGAGCCGCCGCGCGTTCTCACCCGGTACACGTTCCGCCCGGCAGCCGAGCCGGGTCAGATTGGTCTCCACGAAGGGCAGACCCTTGCCGTTGCCGACCGTGCCCACGATGAGGTTCGGCAGCGTGCAGGCGAAGTACAGGTCGCCGTCGCGGTCCTCGGCCATCGTGACGCCCTGGGACCCCTCGACGATGTTGGCCGCGTCCTGACCGGTGGCCAGGTAGAAGGCGAGCAGCATGTTCGCGTAGTGGGCGTTGGCCGAGCGGACGCCGCCGGCGAGCAGCGTGCCCAGCAGGTTCTTGCGCAGATTCAGCTGGACGACCCTGGCGGCCGTCGTGTGCAGGACGCCCTCGACCACGTCGCGCGGGACGAGCAACTCGGTGACCACGTTCTTGCCGCGGCCGAGGATGCCGTTGATCGCGGTGGCCTTCTTGTCGGTGCAGTAGTTCCCCGAGATCGATCCGTAGGAGATGCCGGGCACCGTCTGGAGGAGATGGCCGAGCAGCGCGTCGGAGGCGAGCGTCGCCATGTTGTGCCCGGAAGCGTCGCCGGTGCTGAACTCGAACCGGAGGAACAGCAGATTGGCGTTGATCTCGTGCCGTATCCCGATCAGTTCGGCGAACCGGCTGCAGGTGCGCACCACGTCGCGCAGTTCGTCGATCCGCGCCTCGATGATCCGCGCGGCCGCGAGCGCGGTGCCCGCGTCCGTCGCCTCGACGAGCACCGAACGCGTCATCCGCTCGTCGACCAGGGTGGCGACGATGCCTCGCTCGGCCAGCCTGGAGACCTTCGCGCCGCGGCCCACCGACGGCCACAGCGGCGTCTCGTACGTGGCCAGCGGCACCTGGGCCTCGGTCGTGGCGACGTTTCCCGATATGCGAAGGGGGCCCACCCACTTCATCGGGACCGCGGCCGTCGCGTGTGTCTCAGTCATCGTGTGCTTCCCGTCATCTCGTGAAGGGCGCCGCCGGAACTCGAACGCTGGGCGAGACGACGTGTGTCGATGCCCCGGTCGGCGCAGAAGGAACGGAGGGTGCCCTGGATCAGCAGGTCGCAGCGCGTGAGGTCGGCGGGGGTGCGCGCGCCGAGCATGGTCTGCAGTGCCGCCAGTTGGTCGAGCCAGGTCGTGATGCGCGCCACCAGCGCAGGCACCCCGCCGTCCAGGAGGGTGCGAAGGAAGCCACCGGACGAGCCGACGGCGCGGGCGCCGAGCGCGAGCGCGCGGGTGACGTCGAGCGGGTGGCGGACGCCGCCGGAGGCGAGCACGGGCAGGCCGACGTCCTGTGCGTCCAGCAGACAGGCGGCGGTGGACTGCCCCCAGTCGTGCAGGAAGGCGTAGTCGCCCAGTTCGCGGCGGCCGTTCTCGATGCGGGCGAAGTCGGTGCCGCCACGGCCGCTGAGGTCGGCCGCCTGCACCCCGAGGTCCCGCAGCGCCAGGACGGTCTGCCGGCTCAGCCCGTTGCCGACCTCCTTGACGATCACCGGGACGCCGACGGCCGACACGATCTTGCCGATCTGCGGACCCCAGGACCCGAAGGAGCGGTCGCCCTCCGGCATGGGCGTCTCCTGCGCCGTGTTGAGGTGGATCTGCAGGGCGTCGGCGCGCAGCAGGTCGACGGCGCGCCGCGCGTTGTCGACCGAGGCCGTCGCGTTGACGTTCGCCAGCACGAACCCGTCCGGGTTCTCCCGGCGCAGCACGCTGAACGTCTGCGCGCACGAGGGGTCCTTGAAGTAGGCGTGCATGGAGCCCGACGCGATGGCCACCTTCGTCTCTCGCGCGGCGATCGCCAGATCCCGGTTGATGACACCGGTTCTGGCGCTGCCGCCGGTCATCGCGTTGATGTAGAGCGGTGCCTGCCAGGTGATGCCGGCGAAGGCCGTCGCCGACGACACGTCCGGCCGGTCGATGCCGGCCAGGGCGTGGTGCACGAACGACACCTCGTCGAACTGGTTGCGCCCGCTGTGCGCGTGCTGCTGTTCCATGGCGAGCCGGACGTGGTCGTCCTTGCGCGATGCGCTCATTGCTGGATTCCTTCCATGACGACGCGGACGGGCAGGGGCAGCACCCCGGCCGCCGACCACCGTTGGCGAACGTTCGAGACGCCCTGCGGGCTCGCGGCGTCCAGCAGGGCGATGCCGCAGTCGCCGCCGCCCGCACCGGACGGCTTGGCCGCGCCGCCCGCGCCCTCGGCCGCGTCGCACAGCGCGCGCAGCTCGTCGGTGAAGACACCGAGGCCGACCTCGTCGTCCAGACGGGCCAGCTCCCCGCGTGCGCGCCGGATCTGGTGCAGCACCCCTGGGCCGTCACCGTCGCGCAGCGCGTCCGTCATGGCGTGCACGACGTCGACGGTGGCGGCGACGAACCTCCGGTGCGCGGCCGTGCCGCGCCAGTCGCGCCGGTGCAGATCGGAGACGAGGGCGGTGGTGGAGGCCGGACGCCCGGTCCAGCCGACCTCCAGGCACAGGTCCCCGGGCGGCGGCAGCCTGCGCACACCGAACCCGGGCCAGGGCTCGGCCAGCGCCGCCTCGACGCCCCGGTCGCGGGCCAGGTCGAGGACGAAGCCGCGGTCGGGTGCCCGGTAGGCGAGCCAGCCACCCCAGGTGCTGGCGGCGAGATCGCCGCCGGAGCCCTTGGGGTCGATCCGGGCCGAGGCGAGCAGCGAGAGGCGGTACACGTCCGTGTGCGACAGTTCGAGGCCGCAGTACGCCGCCACGGCCGCGACGCTCGCCACGGTCACAGCGCCGCTCGAACCGAGCCCGAACTTGCGGCCGTGTTCGTGCAGCGTGCTGGTGACGGACAGCTCCACATCCGGTGCGGGCAGGCCGCGTTCGGCGAGCAGTCCGGCCACTGTCTCGATCGCCGACAGCACGTGCACCGGACCGTCGCCGCCACCTCGGGTGCCGTCCGGCGTGAGCCGCCCCTGGTGCCAGTGGCGGTGCACCGGGTGCGTGGCGAGATCGGAGCGGATCTCCACGCCGGGTGTCCTCGCGCCGGACACGGTGACGGTGACGTACCGGTCGACGGCCACCAGGACCGCCGGATTGCCGCTGTCCACGACCGCGTACTCGCCGGCCACGAACAGTTTGCCCGGCGCGCGCCGGACCACGGCCGGGCGGCGGGCCGAGGGGCGCATCACTCGTCCTCACCGGTCAGCCGGGCGCCGGGGCCGGGGCCCGCGACGTGCACGGCACGGCCGGGAACGGCGGCGCGCACCGCGCCGGCCACCCGCTGCGCGTCCGCGCGGGCGCACAGGACCTTCACGTTCGGTCCGGCGTCCATGGTTGCGTAGGCCGCCACCCCGTCGCGTCGCAGCTGCAGCACGCTGTCGAGGACCGTCAGCGTGGCCGGTGACAGATAGCGCACCGCGGGGCGCGCAGCCAGCATCGTGGCATGCATGCCGAGCGCGTTGCGTTCCGCGATCTCGCCGACCGCCGCGAGGTCACCGCGCAGCAGCGCGTCGCGCATCTCGGTCAGATCGTCGGCGCTGGAGCGGGCCCATGGCCGGTACAGCGGGGAGGTGTCGACGGTGCGGCGCATGGCGCCGCGGCTGGACACCTCCTTGGGGCCCGCGTCGAGCACGGCGACGACCAGCGCAGGGTCCAGCGCGTCGTGGGACACGGGCACCGGCTCGGCATAGGAGGACAGGTCGGCCTCGGTGTCCGTGCCCGCGGTGGTTCCCGCGTGCCACACGACGAAGCCGCCGAAGACGGAGCGTGACGCCGACCCCGATCCACGCCGGGCCAGCCGGGTCAGGCCGGTGGCGTCGAGGCCGAGTCCGTACGCCCTGGCCGCGGCGACGGCGAGGGCGGCGAACCCACTGGCGGAGGAGGCGAGACCGGCCCCGGTGGGGACGGTGTTCTCGCTGTGCACGACGGCCCGCTGCCGCAGCCCCGCACGCTCGCGTACGAGGTCGAGGAAGGCGGAGACGCGACGCAGCGCCTCGCCGTGCGCGGGCGCCCCGTTGAGCGTGACCACGTCCGCGCCGGCCGCGGCGTCGAGCCGGACCGAGGTCGTGGTGGGAAAGATGTCCAGCGTCATCGACAGGCTGTCGGTCCAGGGCAGGAACAGCCGTTCGTCACGCTTGCCCCAGTACTTGATCAACGCGATGTTCGGGTGTGCGACGGCGGTGGCGCCCTCGTCCGGGGCCCGACCGCCCGGCCGCCGTCCGGAGGCCATGAGGTCACCGCTCATGTCCGGCGGCCCCCTTGAGCGGTACGGTCCAGGCCTGCACGGCACCGGCTTCGAGCAGGTGCGAGGTGACCCGGTCGGCCGACTGCGGGGAGGCCAGCGCGAGGACACAGCCGCCCAGGCCGCCCCCGGTGATCTTCGCGCCGTGGCTGCCCGCCGCGAGCGCGGCCCGCACCAGTGTGTCGATGCGATCGGTGCTCAGACCGGCGTCGTGCATGAGCTCGTGATAGCCCGTCAGACATCCGCCGAGCTCCGCGGGCCGCCCCTCGGCGAGGTACCGGCAGGCCCGGTCGACCAGCAGGGTCGCCCGTCCGACGAACTTCTCCTGCGCGCCCGCCCGCCGCTCGAACCCGCCGCGCAGCAGCTCGACCGCTTCCTTGGTGCTGCCCGCGGTGCCACTGTCCGCGACGATGAACACGTCGTCGCAGCCGACGGCCGCGGGACGGGCCCGGCCCGCCCGGAACCGCAACGGGGCCTTCGCGCCCACGGTCATGGCGTCGACTCCGCTGGCCCGGCCGTGCGTCATCGTCTCGGCCGTCTGCACCAGATCGAACGCCGTGTCCTCGGTCAGCTCACGCCCGAACAGCTCGGCGAGGGCCAGGACGACGGCGCGCGAGTTGGCCGCGCTCGAACCGAGACCGCGGCCGGGCGGGATCGCGCCGTCGAGGCTCACCTCCAAGGGCGGGCCGCCGCGCACCCCCGCCCGCGCCATGAACGCGTCGATGAGGCGGCGCAGGCTGAGCGAGGCCTGGGCCACCACCGCCGGTGAGGCGGATCCCGGCATCGTGAACGACAGGTCGTCACCGGTGCCGTCGCCCCCCGAGTGCGCGGCCCGCGCCGTGACCGTGAGCCGGGATACCGGAAGAGCGAGCGCCGGAGCTCCGTAGACGACCGCGTGCTCGCCGAGCACGATGGCCTTGGCGTGGGCGCGGCCGATGCCGACCACACCGCCGGCCGGGTGCGCACCCGGCGCTTTCGCTGTTCCCGGTGCCCCCTCCACTGAGGCCGGAAGAGTCAACGCACTCAGCTCCCCTTGTCGTTTGTGCATCGAGAACGGAAATCGTCATGAGGGAGCGCGCGCCTGTCCGGCGCGTTCTCCCGTGGAGATTCGGATATTCGGAAAACGTCAGAGCTGACGCTGCAGAGCGATCCGGGTGAGTTCTTCGATGTCGAACTCGGAGCGGCATCCGGGTGTGCCGTACCGTGTGATCTTTCCGCGGCTCACCCACTTTCGGATGGTCGCTTCCTTCACTCCCACGGCGAGTGCCGCCACATTCGTGGGAACGAGTCGGTGACGGGGTGGCTTGATCATGCGTCGACGCCCTTTCGCTGCCGCTCCATGAGCCGCCCCAGAATGAGCAGCTCGTGCATCTTCCAGGAATGTCCGGCCGAGCAACTGACGCTGCTCACCGATGAGTTCCCGCCTTTCTGGTGCTGTGTGGGAGTGCTGATCGTCCCGCCGCAGCCCTCCACGACGCACTGCCTGATGAGCGCCTGCAGATTGCCGGGGTCGGGGTCGACGATGCGGCGCAGCTCGCCGCTGAGGCCGTCGACCTCGTCCGCGAACTCCACGGCGGGGGCCTGCGAGGCGAGCCAGGTCAGGTGGCGGATCAGAAAGCGCGCCAGGCCCGGCACGGTGCGCTCGGGTGCGGCACACCGAAGCTGCTCCAGGACGATCCCGGACCACGATTCGAGCACTGCCAGAGTGTTGTGCCGGCTGTCGAGCACGGAGATGTCGACGAAGTCGTTCCTGCGACTTCCGGAGACCTTGGTCGGATTCGTCCGCCGAGAAGTGGGCGACACGTGGTTCAGGCATTCCTGGTGCAGATAAGGCAATGCGCGCAGCTGACGCTCGACATGCCTGACGCAGCCGACGCAAAGCAGCGGGCCGGCACCGATGCGGATTCCCTCGGTGTGGCATCTGGGGCACGAGTGAACCTGCATCGGGTCTCCTTCATCTCAGATCCGCAAGGACATTCCACCTGGCCGATTCCGGACTGCCGATGAGAACGTACGGACGAGCAGTGGAGTCCCTCTCAAGCCTTGTTCGGGAATCGCTCGGCGACTCCCCTCAAGCCGTGTTCCAGGCGAATCCGAGCCCTGTTTGAGCGTCTGCGCCGACGGTTACGGCGACAAGGAGGCGCTGTGTCTGGAACACACGGAGGCGAACGTCCGATCGGTGTCGCGCTTACCGCAGGGCTGCCCCTGGCGGCGGCCGTTCAGTTGTCCTCGAGCGAGCCGGATCCCCACTTGGAGGTGTGTTTGGTCGGCGCCGGTCCCCGGGGTCTGTCCGTCCTGGAACGGCTCTGTGCGCAGGAGCGAAAGTCCCCTCGCTGGGACGCCGTCACGGTGCACGTCGTCGACCCGGACCCACCCGGTTCGGGACGGGTGTGGCGGCCCACGCAGTCCCGTCATCTGCTCATGAACACCGTCGCGTCCCAGGTCACGGTCTACACCGACGCCAGTGTGCGCATCGAGGGGCCACTGGCGGAGGGGCCGAGTCTGTACCAGTGGGCCAAGACGCTGCGGGCACGGGCGCTCGAACCCGGCTCCGGGGCCGCCCTCGCCCCGGAGATCCTCTCCGAGGCACGCCGTCTCGGCCCTGACTGCTATCCGACCCGCGCGCTCTACGGCTCCTATCTGACCTGGGCGTTCCAGCAGGTCGTCACGGGTGCACCGGCGCATGTGACGGTGCGGACCCACCCGGTGCGGGCCGTCGCGCTGGAGGATCACGGCAAGGGGCCCGCACGCACGCAGACCGTCGTGCTCGAGGACGGCGCCCGGCTGACCGGACTCGGCGCGGTCGTCCTCGCCCAGGGGCACGTTCCGGTGCACCTCACCCGGACGGAGCGGGAGATGACCGAGTTCGCGGCCCGGCACGGGCTGGTCTATCTGCCGCCCGCCAATCCGGCCGATGTGGACCTGTCGGACATCGGGCCCGACGAGGACGTGCTGGTACGCGGGCTCGGGCTCAACTTCTTCGACTATCTGGCCCTGTTCACCCAGGGCCGCGGCGGTGTCTTCACCCGCGTCGACGGCAGACTCGTCTACCGGCCGTCGGGCCGCGAGCCGCGCCTGCACGCCGGATCCCGGCGCGGGGTGCCCTACCACTCGCGCGGCGAGAACCAGAAGGGCGCACACGGCCGTCACCTGCCCCGGCTGCTGACCGCCGGCTACATCACCCGATTGCGTGCGAGGCAGCCGGGCCGCGGCGGCATCGACTTCGCCGCCGACCTGTGGCCGCTCATCTCCAAGGAGGTGTGCGCCGTCTACTACGCGGCTCTGCTCACGGCCCGGGGCGAACTCCCCGAAACGGTCGAGGAGTTCATCGAAAGCTATCTGTACGCCGAGCCGGGCGCGGAGGAGGACGCGCTCCTTGACGCCACCGGTGTCGCGCCCGCCGAGCACTGGGACTGGGAGCGCATCGCCCGCCCCTACGGCACCCGCGCCCTGCGCGACCGGGCCACCTTCCGCGACTGGCTGCGCGGCCATCTCGACGACGACGTCCGCCTCGCCCGGCAGGGCAACGTCAGCGGGCCGGTCAAGGCTGCCCTCGACGTCCTGCGCGACCTGCGCAACGAACTGCGGCTCGCCATCGACCACGCGGGCCTGACCGCCGCGTCCCACCGGGATGACCTCGACCGCTGGTACACGCCGCTGAACGCCTATCTGTCCATCGGCCCGCCGGCCTCCCGCATCGAGGAGATGTCCGCGCTCATCGAGGCCGGCGTCCTGGACGTGACCGGACCCGGTCTGCGGATCACCGCCGACGCCCGCGACCCGCTCGGCCCGTGTTTCACCGCCACGTCGAGCGAGATCGCGGACACCCGGGTGCGGGCCTCGGCGCTCGTCGAGGCCCGGCTGCCCGAGATCGATCTGCGGCGCACCGCCGACCCGTTGCTGGACCAGCTGCTGCGCACCGGACAGTGCCGCACGTACCGCATCCCCGGCGCCGACGGCATCCCGTACGAGACCGGGGGCCTGGCGGTGACCGAGCGCCCCTTCCACGTCATCGACGCCCAGGGCGTACCGCATGCGAGGCGCTTCGCCTACGGGGTGCCCACCGAGTCGGTGCACTGGGTCACCGCGGCCGGCATCAGACCCGGCGTCGGCTCCGTCACCCTGGAGGACTCCGACGCCATCGCGGCGGCGGTCCTCGCGCTGCCCCGGCTGCCCTTCGTCCCCGCGGGACCGGGCGGGGTGCCGACGGGCCGGGTCGCTTCCGCTCCCCGCCCGGTACCGAACGCGAAGGCGAGCACATGAACCCCTTCCCCGCACATCTGGACGCAGGACTGCTCTCGCCGGTCAGGGCGGGCACCCCCGCCGAGGCCGCCGTCGGCGACAGCGCCTGGTTGCAGGCCATGCTCGACGCGGAGGCGGCCCTGGCCCGCGCCCAGGCCCGCTGCGGCACCGTGCCCGCCGCCGCGGCCGAGGCCATCACGGCCGCGGCGCGCGCCGAGCTGCTCGACGCACGGGAGCTGGCGCTGGCCGCACGGGAGACCGCCAACCCGGTCGTGGGACTGGTCAAGGCGTTCACCGCGCTGGTCGCCGAACGCTCCCCGCAGGCCGCGGAGTTCGTGCACCGCGGCTCGACCAGCCAGGACGTCTTCGACACGGGCGCCATGCTGGTCGCCGCGCGGACGCTGCGTCTGATCGTCGCCGATCTGCGGGAGGTCGCAGCCGCCCTCGGCGAACTCGCGGCCGCTCACCGGGACACGGTGATGGCGGGCCGGACGCTCGCCCTGCATGCCGTGCCCACGACGTTCGGGCTCAAGGCGGCCGGCTGGCGCGAGCTGGTCCTGGACGCGGCCGAACGCCTGGAACGCATCGCTCGCGACGGGCTTCCGGTGGCGCTCGGCGGCGCCGCGGGAACACTGGCCGGCTACCTCCAGTACGCGGGCGAGGACGCCGACCCCGCCCGCGTCCTCGACGAACTGGTGGCCGCCTTCGCCGCCGAGACGGGACTCGCCGTGCCCGTACTTCCCTGGCACGCGCTGCGCACCCCGATCGCCGATCTGGCGGCCGGGCTCGCGCACACGGCCGGCGCACTCGGCAAGATCGCCGCGGACGTACTGGTACTCGTCCGCACCGAGGTGGCCGAGGCCGCCGAGCCCGCGGTGGCGGGACGGGGCGCCTCATCGGCGATGCCGCACAAACGCAATCCGGTGCTGGCCTGCCTGATCCGTTCGGCGGCCCTCCAGGTCCCCGCTCTCGCCGCCGTGTTGCACCAGTGCCTGAGCGCCGAGGACGAACGCTCCGCCGGAGTGTGGCACGCCGAGTGGCAGCCGCTGCGCGAGTGCCTGCGGCTCACCGGCGGCGCCGCGCACACGGCCGTCGAACTCGCCCGCGGCCTGACCGTGGACGCCGACCGGATGCGCGCCAACCTGGAGGCGACCGGGGGACAGCTCGTCTCCGAACGTGTCTCGGCCGTCCTGGCCCCGCGTCTGGGCAAGGCGGCCGCCAAGGCGCTGCTCACCGAGGCCTCGCTCGCCGCCACCGCCTCCGGTCGGCCCCTGCACCTGGTGCTGGCCGAACACCCGCGGCTCAAGGGCGTGTTGACCGGTGAGGAGGCCGCTGCCCTGCTCGAACCGGGCCGGTACACCGGTGTCGCGGGCCCGCTGGTCGACCGGGCGCTCGCCGATGCCACGCCCGCAGGCCGCACCGTCGCCGGGACGCGCCGTGCGCCCTGACGTCTCGTACCAGGTGTGTCACCGGCCGCTCCCCGCGCGGCCGGTGGCCGTCGAGCGGCACGCGCCCAGGCTGAGCCACCGGCTTCGCCGGTGGCTCTACGAACAGGTCGTCCGGTCGCACGGGTGAGCGGGGGAGGGGCACCCGCCCGTTCAGGACTTGGATGTGACGGGTGTCCCCGGCGGCACGGACGCCCCCTGCCAGGGCCGGCACACGCCGACGAAGCAGGCGAGCGCGGTCAGCGCGCTGCCCAGTTGGACCGCGGCCATGGGTACCGCCGTGTCCTTGCCCGCGATGCCCACGAGCGACGAGGTGATCGCCCCCATGACGAAGCAGGACATGCCCACCAGCGCCGAGGCGGAACCTGCGGCGTGCGGGGTGCGCATCATGGCGAGCGCGTTGGTGTTGGGCAGGACCAGGCCGAGCGCGGAGATCATGACGAAGAGGCAGGCGGCGACGGGAGTCGCTCCCGCGTCCCCGAAGAGGCCGGCCGTCACCGCCATCAGCACCGATCCGGCGAGAGCGATCACCGCGAGCCCGCACCCGAGCGCCTTGTCCAGGCCGACCCGGCCGATGAGGACCTTGCCGTTGATCTGGCCGACCACCATCAGGCCGAGCGAGTTGAGCCCGAAGAGCAGGGAGAACATCTGCGGGGACGCTCCGTAGATCTCCTGGACCACGAAGGGCGAGGCGGCGATGTACGAGAAGAGCGTGCCGTACGCGAAGCCGTTGACCAGCATGTATCCGGTGAACACCCGGTCTGCGAAGAGCCCGCGCATGATCCACAGCGCCTCGCGGAAGCCGCCGCTCTGCCGCCGCTGAGGGGCGAGGGTCTCGGGCAGCCGGCGCCACACGAGCGCGATGAGCACGACGCCGATCGCGGCGAGCAGCGCGAAGATGCCGCGCCAGTTGGTGAAGTGCAGTATCTGCCCGCCCAGGACGGGCGCGATGATCGGGGCGACGCTGGATATCAGCAGCAGCGACGAGAAGAAGCGGGCCATCCGCATGCCGTCGTACAGGTCGCGCACCACCGCGCGCGCGATGACGATGCCGGCCGAGCCGGACAGTCCCTGCAACAGCCGCAGGGCGATGAGCAGTTCCGCGCTCGGCGCGAAGGCGCACATCGTGGCGGCGAGAACATAGACGACGAGACCGGTCAGAAGCGGCCTGCGCCGCCCCCACTTGTCGCTCATCGGACCGATCACGAGCTGCCCGAGCGCCATCCCGGTGAGGCAGGCGCTGATCGTCAACTGCCCATTGGTGGCTGAGGTGCCGAGCGAGTGGGTGACCTCCGGCAGAGCCGGCAGATACATGTCCATCGACAGCGGCGGCACCGCGGCGAGCCCGCCGAGTATGAGCGTGACCAGCAGTCCGGTACGCCGCCGCCCCTGTACCGATCCGACCGCATCGTGCCCTGTCCGTGCCGGTGCGCGCCGCCCTGGGGGCCGCCCGTCGGCGCCGGATTCCTCGATGCGTTGAGACATGCCGCCTCCGTGTCCAGTCGTGCGGTGTGGTGCGGGACTACTGGGTCTGCTGACCGATGGTGGCAGCAGAGGGCTACAGAACCGGTGGGGAGCGACTCGGTCCGGGCGGTGCGGCGCACCGTCGCACCGCAACGTGACCTACGTCACTTTCACTCGCCCTTGGCGGAGCGATGAAAGGCATGTCACTATTTCGGCACGCCACGCCTGCCCAAAAGCTGATGAGCGGCAGGCATTCAGGCGTTTCACCAGACGGTCCGGTCGCATCGTCCGATCAGACCGCTTCCGTGCCGTGATCGGCACAGATCCCCCTCGCGTTCCACCTCCCTTCACCCTCCCTCGCCGTCGTCCGCGGCCGTCCGCGGGGCAGGGGGCTTTCGCATGCGCCGACGCGCTCGTGCGGGCCGGCGTCAGCACGTCCGTCCGCCGTACCGCCAGGTCGGCCGCTGCCCCTGCGCGCGGATCGCTCATGTACGTACGGAAAGCGGACTCTAGAGAAAGTGGACCCCAGGTATGCCAAGGCTATGCAAGCCCGCGGTGAGGGCGCCGGAAAACGTCATCACCATGGAAGAGACTCTGGCGTTCGCCGAAAGAGTCCATCGCGGAAAGCCACAACTGCCGCTGGCCCTGCGGCTGATCCGGAACACGGGTGTTCAGAAGCGGCATATCGTCCAGCCCATCGAGGCGACGCTCAAGCACCCGGGCCTGACGGAACGCAACCGCATCTACGAGCTCGAGTCGAAGAAGCGGTGCCCCGAGGTCATCGAAGAGGCGCTGAAGAACGCCGATGTGACGGTGCGTGACATCGACGCGATCATCTACGTGTCCTGCACGGGCTTCTCCATGCCCTCGCTGACCGCGTGGCTCATCAACAAGCTCGGGCTGCGCTCCGACACCCGGCAGATCCCCATCGCCCAGCTGGGCTGCGCGGCGGGTGGCGCGGCCATCAACCGCGCGCACGACTTCTGCGCGGCCCACCCGGGCAGCAACGTCCTGATCGTGTCGTGCGAGCTGTGCTCGCTGTGCTATCAGCCCGACGCGGACGACATCGGATCCCTGCTGTCCGACGGCCTGTTCGGTGACGCGGTCGCGGCCGCCGTGGTGCGCGGCATCGGTGGCGTCGGCATCGAGCTGGAGCGCAACGCCTCCTATCTCATCCCGAACACCGAGGACTGGATCTCCTACGCGGTCAAGGACACCGGCTTCCACTTCCAGCTGGACCGCCGGGTGCCGGGCACGATGGAGCCGCTCGCCCCGGTGCTGCGCGAGTTCGCCAAGGACCACAGCTGGGACGCGGGCAACCTCGACTTCTACATCGTGCACGCGGGCGGTCCGCGCATCCTGGACGACCTCGCCAAGTTCCTCGAGGTCGACCGCAAGGTGTTCCGGCACAGCTGGGCGACGCTGAGCGAGTACGGCAACATCGCCAGCGCCGTCGTCCTGGACGCCGCACGCAGGCTCTTCGAGGAAGACGCCCCGGCCCCCGATGCCACGGGTCTGATCGCGGGATTCGGTCCCGGCATCACCGCCGAGATGGCACTGGGCCGCTGGGCCGTGGACACACCGCAGCTCGTCGACTGACCCCGAGCCGGATCCCGTACGGACAAAGGAAGCGGATTGGCATGAGCAACCTCATCACTCCCGCGGGCCAGGGACGAAAGCTGGTGACCAAGGCGCAGGAAGTGACTTTCAAGGCGACCAAGGAGCAGGGCTCCTCGATCTCCATCTTCGAAGTGGTCGTCCCGCCCGGTTTCGACGTCGGCGCGCATGTGCACAGCGAGTCGCAGGAGTTCTTCTACGTCCTGGAGGGCGAGCTGGAGATCCTGTGCTTCGAGCCGAAGGAGCGCACCCACGACACCTGGCACCACTGGGAATCGGCCGACGGCGAGCGAGCGGTACGGGTCGGGGCGGGCGGCTGCATGTTCGTTCCGTCGGGGACGCCGCACGCGTTCAGAAACCCCACCGACAAGCCCACGACGATGCTCTTCCAGAGTTACCCGTCTCCCGAGCACGAGCACTACTTCGAGGAGATCACCGAGATCTGGTCGACGGGCAGGGCGGTGGATCCCGAGGCAGTGGAGGAGATGCGCCGGCGCTACGACGTCCGTCAGATCACGCCGATGCGCTTCGAACCGGAGGCGGCAGGATGACCGAGGAGATAACCCTGGTCCACGCGAGCCTCGGCGAGGCGGAACTGGCCGCCGTCGCCGAGGTGTTCGCCTCGGGCTGGCCGGCCGGCCAGGGCCCGCAGGGCAAGGCCCTCGAGGCCCAGCTCAAGGAGCGCTACCACGCAGGGGGCGCGGTTGCGGTGAGCAACTGCGGCGCCGCACTGCACCTCGCCATGCTCGCGTTCGGCGTCAAGCAGGGCGACGAGGTGATCGTCGCCGACTACACCTTCCCCGCCCCGGCCCACGCGGTGCGCTACGTCGGTGCGACCCCGGTCTTCGCCGACGTGCGCGCGGACACCGGCACCGTCGACCCGGAGGCCGTCGCCGCGCTGGTCGGTCCGCGCACCGTCGGCATCATCGCCGTCGACACCGTAGGACTGCCCGCCGACTACGCGCCGCTGCAGGCGATCGCCGACCGGCACGGGCTGTTCCTCGTCGAGGACGCGGCCTGCGCGGTGGGCGCGACGTACCAGGGGCGGGAGGCGGGCACGCTCGCCGAGGTGGCCTGCCTGTCCTTCCACGGACGCAAGGGAGCCACCAGCGGTGAGGGCGGTGCCCTGATCGCCACAGACCCGGCGATCGCGGCGGACGCCCGGCTGCGGTCGTCCTTCGGCATCGGCAGCATCTTCGACCAGGCGCAGGTCGTCGGGCTGCCGATCTCGCAGTTCACCGAGATCGGCTACAACTTCAAGCTGTCCGACATCGCCGCGGCGATCCTGCGCGTCCAACTGGACCGGATCGGCGAGCTGCTGGAACGCCGCGGCGCCGTCGCGGCGCAATACGCCGAACACTTCGCCGACGAGGAACTGCTCACGGTGCCGCACGTGCCCGCGGACCGCACCCACGCCTGGCAGTCCTACGTGGTGACACTGGATGCCGGCGTGGACCGCGCGGGGGTCGCCACCGACCTGCGGGCACAGGGGATCGGCTGCGGGCACGGGACCTGGGCGTCCCATGTGCAGCCCGTGTTCGCCGCACAGCAGACGTGCCCCGTCTCCGCCGACCTCTTCCGGCGCAACCTCGCCATTCCCATGCACGCCGAGCTCACCGCGCACCAGGTCGAGAGGGTCGTGGCCGCGGTGCGTACCGCGCTGCGCGCCAACTCGGCGTCCACCCGGGCCCCAGGAAGGGCAGCATGACCAACAACCAGCCGACACCGGACACCGTCCTGCGACTCGTCAACGGCTACTGGGCCACCGGCATCGTCGGCACGGCAGCCGGGCACGCGGTGTTCACCCATCTGGAGAACGGCGCCGACACCCCCGACCAGCTCGCGACCCGCGCGCAGATCTCCGAACGCGGGGCCCAGACGCTCCTCGACGGACTCGTCAGCGTGGGCCTGGTCGAGCTGCGCGAGGGCCGCTACCGCAACACCGCGGAGGCGTCGGAGTACCTCGTCGAGGGCAAGCCCGCGTGCCTGAGCAGCTTCGCCCAGCTGAAGCTGACCCACATGGGCAGCCTGTCCACCCTGCCCGAAGTGGTGCGCACCGGCGGGCCGGTGACGGATCCGACGACCGAGGTCGCCGACAACCCGCACTGGGCGCTGGTCGTCCCGGCCATCGCCGCGCAGTCGGTCCCCGCGGCCACGCTCGCCGCGGAGGTACTGAACCTGCCGGAGGCGGGCGAGGTGTCGATCCTCGACGTGGGCGGCGGCTCGGGCATCTACTCGGCCCTGTGGCTGGAGGCCAACCCGCGGGCCCGCTCGACCCAGCTGGACTGGGAGCCGATCAACAAGATCGCCCGCGGGCTCCTGGAGGAGCGGGGCCTGTCCGACCGGTTCACCTGCATCGACGGCGACTTCCACTCCACCGACTTCGGTGAGGGGCTCTACGACGTCGCGCTCTACTCGCACATCGCCCACCAGGAGGGCCCCGAGGAGAACACCGAGGTCTTCGAGCGGCTGCGCCGGTCCCTCAAGCCCGGTGGTGCCCTCGTGGTCTGCGACTACGTCGTCGACGACGACCGCAGTGGCCCGGCGTTCCCGCTGCTGTTCGCCTCGGAAATGCTCCTCAAGTCCAACCAGGGCGGCACCTGGCGGCGTTCCGAATACCGCGACTGGCTGCTCAAGGCCGGCTTCGGAGACGTCTCGTTCCACTCCGCCCCGCCCGCAACCCTGGTCGTCGCCCGCTAGCGGGACGGCCCTTCGCCGCCACCGGCGGAACCGGCAGACATTTGGAGGACCCGTGTCCCAAGCCACCGAGGTCGAGGACGTCTATTCGGCCATCGAGGAATCGGCCCGGCTGGTGGGGGTGCCCTGCTCGCGCGAGAGGATCGAACCGGTCCTGACCGCGTACGGGGACGCCCTCGCCGACGCCGGGATCGTACTGAGCGTGTCGACGGGCGAACACCCCACGGCCGAGCTCGACTACACCATCACCGTGCCCACCCAGGGCCCCGACCCCTACACCACGGCCGTGCGGCACGGCTTCGTCGAGGTCGCCGACCACCCGGCGGCCACCCTGCTCGCGGACATCCGGGAGCGGGTGCCCGTCAGCGAGTACTTCATCGACGGCGGGGTGAGCGCCGGCTTCAGCAAGATCTACGCCCACTTCCCCTTCGACCCGCTCACCCTGGAGCAGCTCGCGGCCGTACCGTCCATGCCGCGCGCCGTGGCCGAGAACGTCGGCCTCTTCGCGCGTCACCATCTGCACCAGGCCGCGATGATCGGGATCGACTACCGGCGCCGGACGGTCAATCTGTACTTCGCCGGGCTCCCCGCCGAGTTCGGCGAGGCGGAGAACATCCTGTCGCTGCAGCGCGAGCTCGGCCTGCCACGGCCCGACGCGGAGCATCTCGCCTTCGCCCAACGGTCGTTCCGGGTGTACGTCACCCTCAGCTGGGACTCCGCGCGGGTCGAGCGCATCTGCTACGCCCCCGCGCCGGTGCGTGACTGGGACCCCTCGGCACTTCCGGTGCGCATCGAGCCGGAGGTCGAGAAGTTCGTGCGAGGCGCCCGACGCACCTATGGCGGAGATCCCATCGTCATCGCGGCCTGCAAGTGGACCGCCGACGGGCCCTATTTGAATCTCGGCCCCTACACCCGGGTTTCACCTCTGATGCGGACCTTGCTGCGGAATCTCACCGGACAAGAGGTGTGATCCTTCCTGACGGTGATCACGGGTAATTCCAGGGCGCAGCAGAACTCCAGCCGGGCTCTAGAGGGGGTGAGCGACGATTGCAGTCCCGGGTTTCGTCGCTCACGGAAATCTCCTGTACCCCACGGAGGGAAACATGCCCGAAGCACACACGATCACTGAAGGTCAGACCGCCCTCGGCGCACTGGGGGACGCCTTGGCCAAGGCCGGCGCGGAGTCCATCTCCGGGCAGCGGGAGAAGTTGGCCGAGGGTCTGCTGCGGGCCTCTCTGAAGCAGTGGGAGGACCCCGCGGTCCGGCCGCAGCTGCTCGCGGATCTGACGGCCGCGATCACCGACGAGGCGGGCGCGGAGAAGATGCGCGCCTTCATGTCCGCCCAGTCCTCGCAGATCTTCAGCCAGTTGGGCAAGGCGCTCGGACTGGAGCAGACCCTCGACATCAATGAAGTGGCGGAGATCCTCAAAGTGCCGCCGCTGAACATCAATGCGGCGCAGGCACAGGTATGGGGAATGGTCATCCTGCGCTACATTCTCCGCCTCGAACCGATTTCCTCGGCATCGTCCGACGAACTCGTCACGCTTATCGCCCCGACCATTCAGCGCTATCTGGTCGGTTAGGCCCTTCAAGCCCCTTCACAGGTCCGTTCCAGGGCCTTCGGCGGACCTTCGATCACCGCTCCACGCCGTGCACGTGAATGCGCGGCGGTTCCTCCTGCTCGCACTTCTTGCCCGCGCCTCTTGCCGCGCACGCGACCTCCTCAACAGACCGTACAGGTGACCGAAAGGCAGCACGCCCATGGCAGACCGAATCGCCGCACCGACCCTGAGCGGTCCACCGCAGCGTGCGGCCGCGCTGCCGTCGCTCACCGGCCTGCGATGGTGGGCGGCCACGCTCGTGTTCCTCTCCCACGCGTCGCTGCTCTCCGGTCCCGTCAGACCGGACCTGCCGATCAGCTTCTTCGCGGACCAGGACATCGCGAAGGGGGTGGCCGACTTCTTCTCGCCCGGCTTCGTCGGGGTGTCCTTCTTCTTCGTGCTCAGCGGCTTCGTGCTGACGTGGTCGTCGAAACCCGGAGAGCGGGTCACGGCGTTCTGGCGCCGGCGCGCCGTGAAGATCTACCCCAACCACCTCGTGGTGTTCGCGCTGGCGATGTGGCTGTTCGCCTCGTCCACCCCGGTGCACGCCTGGCTGCCGAACCTCTTCCTGGTGCACACCTGGAGCAACCAGCCGGAGGTCATCTCCAGCGTGAACCTCCCGGCCTGGTCGCTGTGCGTGGAGGTGTTCGCCTACGCGCTGTTCCCGCTGTTCCTCGTCCTGGCGCGACGGATCAGGGAGAGCAGGCTGTGGCTGTGGGCCGGTGTGATGGTGGCCGGCGTCGTGGCCGTGCCGGCGGTGACGCAGGCGTTCATCTCCGGCGGTGTCCGGGTGCCGGGATACGACCTGTGGATGAACCAGCTCTGGTTCAGCTACGGCTTCCCGCCCGGGCGGCTCTTCGAGTTCGGGCTCGGCGTTGTCCTGGCCAGGATCGTCGCCGCGGGCCTGTGGCCCCGTATCGGACTCACCGTCTCGGCCGTCGCCTTCGCTGCCGGGTACTGGCTCACGTTCGCCCTGCCCTACCCGTACAAGTTCTACGTCGGCACGATCATCCCGATCGGCATGCTCATCTGTGCCGCGGCCGCACGTGACCTGCGCGGCGAGGGCGGCTGGCTGGCCAGCAGGACCATGGTCTGGCTGGGCAAGGTCTCCTTCGCCTTCTACGTCATTCAGGACGTGGTCGTCTTCTACGGCCGCCCCAAGGTGCTGGGGTCCCATACCTTCGCCGTCGTTCCCGCCCTCGGCATGCTGCTGGCGCTCCTGCTCACGAACCTGCTGGCCGGCTGGCTGCTGTACCGCCTGGTCGAGGTTCCGATGATGAACCGCTTCAGCCGCGGCAGGAAGCGGCCCGCACCGGCCGCGCCCCGCAGCCCCGAACCCGCCGCGGTGACCGGGGCCGTCTGAACGGGTGCACGGCCCATAACTGACATTTCGTCAAGAAACCGCACTGAGCGTTCCCTCACCACAACATCACCACGCGTCGGCGCGCGCGAGGAAAGGACTGACATGGCCAGGAAGTTGGACACCGATGTCATCGTCGTCGGGGGCGGTCCCACCGGCCTGATGCTGGCCGGGGAGCTGCGCCTGGGCGGTGCGGACGTCATCGTCGCCGAGGCCCTCGAACAGCCGACCGGCCAGTCGCGTGCCCTCGGCTTCACCACCCGCGCCCTGGAGTCGTTCGAGCAGCGTGGCCTCGTGCCCCGCTTCGGCACCGTCGAGACCATGCCGATGGGGCACTTCGGTGGCATCCCCTTCGACTACACCGTCCTGGAGGACGCCAACTTCGGCGCCCGCGGCATCCCGCAGTCCCAGTCGGAGGCGGTCCTTGAGGCGTGGGCCGGCGAACTGGGCGCGGACATCCGCCGAGGGCGCGAACTGATCGCCCTGGAGCAGGACGAGGACGGCGTCACCGTCACCGTGACCACCCCCGACGGCACCCGCGAGGAGTTGCGCGCCCAGTACGTGGTGGGCGCCGACGGCGCGCACAGCGCGGTGCGCAAGGCCGCCGACATCGACTTCCCCGGCACCTCCGGGACCCAGGTCATGCACCTGGCGGACGTGGCCGGTTCCGGGGTCCGCCCGCGCCCCTTCGGCGAGCGCCTCCCGCTCGGCCTGGTGCAGGTCTTCCCCGGCGGCGACATCGACCGCGTCATCATGACCGAGTACGACGCCCCGGTCGACAACCACGACGAGACCCCCGAGTACGCGGAGGTCGCCGAGGCGTGGCTGCGCGTGACCGGTGAGGACATCTCGGCGGGCAAGCCGCTGTGGGTCAGCTCCTTCACCGACGCCACCCGCCAGGCGGCCGAGTACCGCAAGGGCCGCGTGCTGCTCGCGGGCGACGCCGCGCACATCCATCTGCCGGTCGGCGGCCAGGGCATGAGCGCCGGTGTGCAGGACGCGGTCAACCTGGGCTGGAAGCTCGCCGCCACCGTCCGCGGCCGGGCCCCCGAGGGCCTGCTGGACACCTACCACGGCGAACGCCACCCGGTGGGCCGGCGGCTGCTCGCCAATACCCGGGCGCAGGCCATGTCCATCTTCGGCGGGGACGAGTCGCAGGGACTGCGCGACCTGTACGCGGAGCTGATCGCCCTCGACGAGGTCAAGCGTCACCTGGCCGGCATGGTCAGCCACGTCGACATCCGCTACGACATCGACCCGGAGGGCCACCCGCTCGTCGGCCGCCGGCTGCCCGCGCGCACGCTCGACACCGCGAACGGCCCGGTCGCCACGCCGGAACTGCTGCACCCGGCCCTCGGCGTGCTGCTCGACCTGTCCGACTCCGCCGAGCTGCGGTACGCCGCGGCCGGTCACAAGGACCGGGTCACCACGGTCACCGGCACGCTGCCCGCGGACGGGGCCTTCGACAAGGTCCCCGCGCTGCTGGTCCGCCCCGACGGATACATCGCCTGGGTGGGCGACGACGCGGCCGGTCTGACGGCCGCGCTCGACCGCTGGTTCGGCGCACCGGACCACGCGTAACCGCCCTCACGGGCCGTCACAACCGCGCCCGTCAACCGAACGTGGGGATGTATGTCGAACAACCATGAGCTGACAGGGCTCTACTCGGTCATCGAGGAATCCGCCCGGCTGGTGGACGTGACCTGCTCGCGCGAGACGGTCTGGCCGATCCTGACCGCCTACGGGGACACCCTGGCGCAGGCCGTGGTGGCCTTCCGGGTGGCGACCGGGGAGCGCAACGACGGTGACTTCGACTGCCGTTTCACCATGCTGCCCATGGACATGGACCCGTACGCGGTCGCTCTGGAGAGCGGCCTGAGCCCGAAGACCGACCATCCCGTCGGGAGTCTGCTCGGGGAGCTGCACCGCGAATTCCCCGTCACCAGCAGCGGAATCGACTTCGGGGTCGTCGGCGGCTTCAAGAAGACCTGGTCCTTCTTCCCGACCGACGACCTCCAGTCGCTGTCCGACCTGGTCCGCCTGGAGTCGCTGCCGCCCAGCGTGGCGGGCAACCTCGAGTTCTTCACCAGCTACCGACTGGCCGACCGGGTCAGTCTGGTGGGGATCGACTACCCGAACAGGTCGGTGAACCTGTACTTCGGCGCGGCCCCCGAGGAGACCTTCCAGGCCGACGGGATCCGCTCGATCCTGCGGGACGCGGGACTCGCCGAGCCGAGCGAGCGGCTGCTGCGCCTCGGCGAGCAGGCGTTCGGCATCTACGCCACCTTGACCTGGGACTCGCCCAACGTCGAGCGGATCACCATCGCGGCCATGACGCCCGATCCGACGACGCTGCCGGTGCGCATCGAGCCCAAGATCGAGCATTTCGTGAACGAGGCGCCCTACAGCACCGACGACCGTCAGTTCGTCTACGCGATCACGTCGTCGCCCAAGGGCGAGTACCACAAGCTCCAGTCGTACTACAAGTGGCAGTCGCGGGTGGAGAACATCCTGCTGGTCTCCGACAACAGCTGAAGAGGGAAGAGGTAAACGGAATATGTCACCCGTGAACGTCGCCGTCATCTACTACAGCGCGACCGGCAGCGTGCACGCCCTGGCGCAGGCCGCCGCCGAGGGCGCGGAGAAGGCCGGCGCCACCGTGCGGCTGCGCAAGGTCCGTGAACTGGCCCCGCCCGAGGCGATCAACTCCAACCCGGCCTGGGCGCAGCACATCCAGGACAGCGCCGACATCGCCGAGGCCGCCCTGGATGACCTCGGCTGGGCCGACGCGGTCCTGCTCGGCACGCCGACCCGCTTCGGCAACCCCGCCAGCCAGCTGCGGGCGTTCCTGGAGACGACCGGTCCGCTGTGGGCGCAGGGCCAGCTCGCGGGCAAGGTGTGCTCGGCCTTCACCGCCTCCAACACCGCCCACGGCGGACAGGAGTCGACGATCCTGGCGCTGTCCAACACGTTCTACCACTGGGGCGGAATCATCGTGCCCCCCGGCTACACCGACCCGATCCAGTTCAAGACGGGCAATCCGTACGGGACTTCGCACGTCGCCGCGCTGGGCGCGCCCGGCGAGGACACCCTGGAGTCGGCCCGTCACCAGGCCCGGCGCGTCGTCGAGACGGCGGCGGCGCTCAAGGCGGGCCGCGCGGCCGCCTGAACGGCCCGAGCGGCCCGCGCCGCCCGAGCGACCGGCACCGCGGGGGGGGGGGGGGGGGGGGACGGGGGAGGGGAAACATGGTCGACAGGGGGGCCGGTTGGGGCCGTACGGAGGAACGGGGGAGGAACGGGAGTGGAGGAGTAGGGGTGTTGGTGGTAACGCCAGG
>NZ_JBHVIX010000032.1:0-6013 GCF_042799415.1 Streptomyces sp. NPDC057694 | reverse complement strand
CTACAGTAAGCCCACGTTGGAGCCCTCCACACCCCTCTTTCTCTTGCCTCCTTCCTCTCTCTCCCCCCCCCCTCCCCCCCCTCCCCCCCCCCCCCCCCCCCCCCCCCCCCCCGCCGCCCGAGCGACCGGCACCGCGGCGGCCCCGGGCACGGCACCCGGGGCCGCCGTCGCATCCGTTGCTGTCACCCCGAACGTCTAGGAGAACTCTCGTGAACATCGCGCTGTGGATCGTCGCGACCGTGCTGGGCGCAGCGTGCCTGGCCGGCGGAGCCATGAAGATCGCCCAGCCCACGGAGAAGCTGGCCGCCGCCGGATTCGGCTGGGTCGACGACTTCGGCTCCGGGCCCGTCAAGGCCATCGGGGCCCTGGAAGTGCTCGCCGGGGTGGGGCTGATCCTGCCCGGCGCGCTCGATGTCGCACCGGTCCTGGTGCCGCTGGCCGCTGTCGGCCTCGTGCTCCTGATGATCGGCGCCGCCGTCACGCACCTGCGCCGCCATGAGGCCCAGGCGATCGCGGTGAACGTGATCCTGCTCGCCGTGGCGGGCTTCGTCGTGTGGGGCCGCTTCGGCCCCTACTCCTTCTGACCGGCAAGGGAGACAGTGCGATGAAGGGCTCCACGGTCTACACATCGATACAGAGGCGCGGTCTGCACATCGGCCTGCTGCCGGCGATGGCCGCAGCGGTGAACCCCGCCACCCCGATCATGCTCGACCACGACCTGGACGTCTTCCCCGAGGCGGGACGGCACCTGACGGTGGCTCAGTACGCGGACCACGTGGACGATCTGGCGGCCCGGCTGTGGGCGGCGGGCGTGCGGCCCGACGAGCACGTCGTGCTCTACAAGACCGCCAACGCCGACCACTGGATGCTCGCCGCGGCGGTGTCACGCATCGGCGGGATCGTGGTGAACCTGTCGCCGGCCCTGGACGCCACGACCGTGGGAGTCCTGCTGCAGCGGGTCGGCAGGCCGACGCTGCTCACCGACGGCGCCAAGCTCGACGTCCTCGCCGAACTGCCGCTGACCGAACTCACCCGGCGGGTCGTCTGCGCCGGCGGTGAACGGCCGGGGACGCAGTCGCTCGCCGGCCTCGCGGGCGCACCGCGCGTCGAGCCGGTGATCAGGCCCATCGACGAGGCGGCCGTGATCACCCACACCTCCGGCACCACCGGGACACCCAAGCTCGTGGTGCACACCCCCCGCACCCAGGCGGTACGCCTCATACCGCAGTGGCGGCTGCTCGCGCTGCTGCGCAAGAAGGAGACCGTCGCGATCCACATCCCCTTCGTGCACTCCCGGATGGTCGCGGCGATGTCCCTGGCCCTCGCCAAGGAGTATCCGATCCTGCTCCTGCGGGAGCCGGACCCGGGGGCCGTCGCGGAGCAGTTCGTGCGGCACCGGCCCGCGTTCGTCGAGGCACTGCCCAACTCCCTGATGGAGTGGGAGGACCTGGCCGACGATCCGCGGCACCCGTTCGCCTCCGTGAAGATCTTCAGCAGCACCTTCGACGCGATCCATCCGCGAACGATGAGCCGGCTGCTCAAGGCCTCCGTGCGGCGCGGTGCCCTGTTCTTCCAGATCTACGGGCAGAGCGAGGTCGGCCCGGCCGTGGGCCGTGCCTACTTCCGCAACTCCGCCCACAAGGCGAACGGCCGCTGCGTCGGCTGGGCCATGCCCAGGGGCGCCGCGAAGGTCCGCGTGGTCAGCCGGAACGGCAGCACCCCGTCCGAGAAGAATCCCGGCTTCATCGAGGTCGCGTGGGACGGCCTCGCCAAGACGTACCACGCCGAGCAGGACCGCTACGACACCAACCGCAACGGCGACTGGTGGCGCACCGGGGACGTCGGCTACCGCACCCGGTACGGCTGTCTGCACATGCTCGACCGGGAGGTCGACATGATCCCCGGGGTGCGCAGCTCCCTGGAGATCGAGGACGTCGTCCTGAGCCGGCTCGACGAGCTGAGCGAACTGGTCGTGGTCCAGGGCCCCGACTCGGAGCCGGTCCCGGTGATCTGCACCGTCGACGACGAGCCGCTGGACCCGGCGCGCTGGCGGTCCGCCGCCGCCGACTTCCCCCAGCTGGCCGACCCGGTCCAGATCCCTCAGGCCGAACTGCCCCGCACCGCCACCTTGAAGGTGCAGCGGAGCGCCCTGACCCACCGCTTCACGCAACGGCTGGGCGACAAGCACTGACCGGAGCCGGCGTGCCTTCCCGCGGATCACTCATTCTCGAAGGGGTTCACTGCAATGACGACACAGGCCACCCTCGCCCGGCTGCGCGAATACATGGTGGGGCCCTCACGGTTCATGACCTTGGTGTCCGTGTGCGAGCTGGGCATCGTCGACACGCTCCGGGCCACCCCGGGCCTGACGGCCGCCCAGCTCGCCGATGCCGTCGGCGCGGCCCGTCCCGACGCCGTGGAGCAGCTTCTCTTCCTGCTGGTCAAGGAGGGCTTCATCGCCCAGGACGAGACCACCGGGGGATACCGGCTGGACGCGCTCGCCGACGTTCCCGAGAGTGACCTGAAGCGTGCCCTGTCCTACATGAACCTGATCAAGGTGACCGCGCTGCGGCAGCTCTTCTATCTCACGGAGAGCGTACGGACCGGCACGATCGTGGGCCTGAAGGAGCTCTACGGCGCCGAAGGCACGCTCTACGACGCGGTCGACGACCACCAGGATCTCAACGACTCCTGGCTGACCCTCATGAACACGGTCACCGCCAACATCGACCCCTGGTTCTTCGCCCACGTCGACATCCCGGCGGGCAGCCGGGTCCTCGACGTCGCGGGCAACACCGGCCTCGGCGCGATCCACACCTACCGCCACAAGAAGTCCCCCGGCCTGAAGGTCACCACCTTCGACCTGGCGCACAAGGAGCAGGAGGCGCTCGCCAACTTCCGCTCCGAGGGCCTCGAAGAGCACCTGTCCTTCATCGGCGGCAACGTCTTCGAGGAGATCCCGGCGGGCTTCGACGTCGCCCTGATCAAGCACTTCCTGGACATGTTCGACAAGGCCGACGTCCTCACCATCCTCAAGGGCGTCCACAAGTCGCTCAACCCCGGCGGTGAGGTGCACATCCTCGTGCCGGTGTACCCCGAGAACATCAAGGACACCGACAACTACAACGTCGATTTCTTCCCGGCCTTCTTCATCGGCGCCGCCATGGGCCAGGGAGGACCGCAGAAACTGTCGGTCTACCAGAGCTGGCTGGAGGAGGCCGGGTTCAAGGTCACCAGGGCACTGACCAAGGACTCCAGCGAGATTCCGCCTGACGTCATCCCCGTACAGGCCATTCTGTCCGCGACGAAGATTGCGTGACCTGCCGAGCCCGAACTCCTCCTGTCCGCCCATCCATCAGCCCTGGAGAGCCATGTCCCGCCGTCTGTTCACCTCGGAGTCCGTGACCGAAGGACATCCCGACAAGATCGCCGACCAGATCAGTGACACGATCCTCGACGCGCTGCTGCGCCAGGACCCCACCTCGCGCGTAGCGGTCGAGACGCTCATCACCACCGGCCAGGTGCACATCGCCGGGGAGGTGACGACCAACGCGTACGCCGATGTGGCGACGCTGGTGCGGGAGAAGGTCGTCGAGATCGGCTACGACTCGTCGGCCAAGGGGTTCGACGGGGCCTCCTGCGGCGTCTCGGTGTCGATCGGCTCGCAGTCCCCGGACATCGCGCAGGGTGTCGACACCGCGTACGAGAAGCGGGTCGAGGGTGCCTCCCGCGGAGACGAGGGCGACGAGCTGGACAAGCAGGGCGCGGGCGACCAAGGCCTGATGTTCGGCTACGCCTGTGACGAGACGCCCACGCTGATGCCGCTGCCGATCGAGCTGGCGCACCGTCTGTCGCGGCGGCTGACAGAGGTCCGCAAGGACGGCACCGTCCCGTATCTGCGGCCCGACGGCAAGACGCAGGTCACCATCGAGTACCTGGGCACCCGCCCGGTCCGCCTGGACACCGTCGTGGTCTCCTCGCAGCACGCGAGCGACATCGATCTGAACGCACTGCTCACCCCGGACATCCGCGAGCACGTCGTCGAGCACGTCCTCCAGCAGCTCGCCGACGAGGGGATCAAGCTGGAGACGGACGACTACCGGCTGCTGGTCAACCCGACGGGCCGCTTCGAGATCGGCGGCCCGATGGGCGACGCCGGCCTGACCGGCCGCAAGATCATCATCGACACGTACGGCGGCTACGCCCGCCACGGCGGCGGCGCCTTCTCCGGCAAGGACCCGTCCAAGGTCGACCGCTCGGCCGCCTACGCGATGCGCTGGGTCGCCAAGAACGTCGTCGCCGCGGGCCTCGCCTCGCGCTGCGAGGTCCAGGTCGCGTACGCGATCGGCAAGGCCGAACCGGTCGGTCTGTTCATCGAGACCTTCGGCACCGGCACGGTCTCGGTGGAGCGCATAAAGGAAGCCGTGACGTCGGTCTTCGACCTGCGCCCGGCCGCGATCATCCGCGACCTGGACCTGCTGCGCCCGATCTACTCCCAGACTGCCGCCTACGGCCATTTCGGCCGTGAGCTGCCGGACTTCACGTGGGAGCGCACCGACCGCGCCAAGGCCCTGCGCGCCGCCGCGGACGCTTCCTGAACGCTCCGCGGATCCCGAGCCAGCGGGGAGCGGCGGTCTCATCCCCCGTCCCGTCGCTCCCCGCTCTTCTCCCGCCGACCGGGCCGCCCGCGGCCGGTAGCCGGTGCCCACGTCCCGCCCCGAGCTTTCCCGAGGTGCAAGGAGTACTCCCGTGCGTCTGGCTGTGACCGGATCGATAGCGACCGACCATCTGATGGTGTTTCCCGGGCGGTTCGCCGAGCAGTTGATCAAGGAGCAGCTGGAGCGGGTCTCCCTGTCCTTCCTCGCCGACCGGCTCGAAGTGCGCCGCGGCGGCGTCGGCGCCAACATCGCCTTCGGCCTCGGCCTGCTCGGCCACGAGCCGCTGCTGATCGGCGCCGCGGGCGTCGACTTCGCCGAGTACGGCGCATGGCTGCGGGCGGGCGGCGTCGACACCTCCGGCGTACGGGTCAGCGACACCCTGCACACCGCCCGTTTCGTGTGCACCACCGACACCGACCAGAACCAGATCGCCACCTTCTACGCCGGTGCCATGGCCGAGGCCCCCCGCATCGACCTCGCCGCGGTCGCCGTCCGCGCCGGCCGGCCCGGCCTCGTCCTCGTCGGAGCCGACGATCCGCAGGCCATGCTGCGGCACACCGCCACGGCCCACCGGCTCGGCATCCCCGTCGCCGCCGACCCCTCCCAGCAGCTGGCTCGGCTCGACCGTGAACAGGCCCGGCAACTGGTCGACGGAGCACGGTGGTTGTTCACCAACGAGTACGAGGCCGCGCTGCTCCAGGACCGTACCGGCTGGAGCGAACGGGACCTCCTCGAACGGGTCGGCACCTGGATCACCACCCTCGGCGCGGGCGGAGTGTCGCTGGCCGCCCGCGACGAACCCCGTCTCGTCGTACCGGCCGTACCCGTCGACACCGTCGCCGACCCCACGGGCGCGGGCGACGCCTTCCGCGCCGGTTTCCTCGCCGGACATGCCTGGCAGTGGTCGCAGGAGCAGGCGGCCCGACTCGGCTGCGCCCTGGCCGCCATCGTCCTGGAATCGGTGGGCACACAGGAGTACAAACTCCTGCCGGCGGAGCTGGTCGCCCGGATCGACGCCACGTACGGTCGCGAGGCGGCCCGCACCGTCGAGCCGCGCCTCACGGGTGCGGCATGAGTACGCCACAGGCGGCCAGGGTCGCAGCCCTGCGCGCGGCGTTCGCCTCCCGTGTCGTGGTGGCCGACGGTGCGATGGGCACCATGCTGCAGGCGCAGGATCCCACGCTCGAGGACTTCCAGGACCTCGAAGGCTGCAACGAGATCCTCAACGTCACCCGCCCGGACATCGTCCGCTCCGTCCACGAGGCGTACTACGCGGTCGGTGTGGACTGCGTCGAGACCAATACTTTCGGCTCGAACTTCACGGCGGCGACCGAGTACGAGATCGGTGACCGGAT
>NZ_JBHVIX010000031.1:54592-113956 GCF_042799415.1 Streptomyces sp. NPDC057694 | reverse complement strand
GCGCAGTTCCCCGCGCCCCTGAGATGCGCACTTCGTGCGGCATCTCATCAGGGGAAGCTGCGCGCAGCGCATGCTTCAGGGGCGCGGGGAACTGCGCGACCAGCCCCCACCGGGCCCGCACCCGACACGGAACCCCGCTACGGCAGCGCCAGCATGCGCTCAAGGGCCAGCTTCGCGAACTGTTCCGTCTCGCGGTCGACCTCGATCCGGTTCACGAGCTTCCCGTCGGCAAGGGACTCCAGCGTCCAGACCAGATGCGGCAGATCGATCCGGTTCATGGTCGAGCAGAAGCAGACCGTCTTGTCGAGGAAGACGATCTCCTTGCCCTCGGGCGCGAACCGGTTCGCGAGCCGCCGTACGAGGTTCAGCTCGGTCCCGATGGCCCACTTGGACCCGGCGGGCGCGGCCTCCAGCGCCTTGATGATGTATTCGGTCGAGCCGACCTGATCCGCCGCGGCGACGACCTCGTGCTTGCACTCGGGGTGCACCAGGACGTTCACCCCGGGTATGCGCGCCCGCACGTCCTCCACCGACTCCAGCGAGAAGCGCCCGTGCACCGAGCAGTGCCCGCGCCACAGGATCATCTTCGCGTCCCGCAGCTGCTCGGCGGTCAGCCCGCCATTGGGCTTGTGCGGGTTGTAGAGGACGCAGTCGTCCAGCGACATCCCGAGGTCACGGACGGCCGTGTTGCGCCCGAGGTGCTGATCGGGCAGGAAGAGGACCTTCTCGCCCTGCTCGAACGCCCAGTTCAGCGCGCGCTCGGCATTGGACGACGTACAGATCGTGCCGCCGTGCTTGCCGGTGAACGCCTTGATGTCGGCCGAGGAGTTCATGTACGAGACGGGCACGACGGACTCGGCGATCCCGGCCTCGGTCAGCACGTCCCAGCACTCGGCGACCTGCTCGGCGGTGGCCATGTCGGCCATCGAGCAGCCGGCCGCGAGGTCCGGCAGGACGACCTTCTGGTCGTCGCCGGTCAGGATGTCCGCGGACTCCGCCATGAAGTGCACACCGCAGAACACGATGTACTCGGCCTCGGGGCGCGCCGCGGCGTCCCGCGCCAGCTTGAAGGAGTCGCCGGTGACGTCGGCGAACTGGATGACCTCGTCGCGCTGGTAGTGGTGTCCGAGCACGAACACCTTGTCGCCGAGCTTCTCCTTGGCCGCGCGGGCGCGCTCCACCAGGTCCGGGTCGGACGGGGAGGGCAGGTCGCCGGGGCACTCCACGCCGCGCTCGCTCCGGGTGTCGGCCTCGCGGCCGAGCAGGAGCAGCGCCAGCGGAGTGGGCGACACATCCAGGTCAACGGGGGTCTGGGCCGTGGTCACGTCACGCACCCTTTCTTGAGTTCTGCAGAACACTTCTCGTCGAAATGACGCTATCTATCATACGTGCTTCACGTCAGTTTGACGACGGTGATGTCGTCGATGTGACGCAATCCGCCCCGGTCGTCCCGTGCCCCGCACGCCGGGGGTGTGCGAGCATGAAGAGAAGAAGTACGAATCCCTTGGCGGATCCGGAATGGATCCGGGCCTTTGCCGGTTGCAATGGTCGGCAAGCAGTCTCCGTACAACCCGGGAGAGATGTAGATGTCCGTATCGGACGAGACCACCACCGTCAGCGACGGCATCATCCTCAGCGACGAAGCCGCGGCCAAGGTCAAGGCGCTGCTCGACCAGGAAGGCCGTGACGACCTGGCCCTGCGTGTGGCCGTTCAGCCGGGTGGCTGCTCCGGCCTGCGCTACCAGCTCTTCTTCGACGAGCGCTCGCTCGACGGCGACGTCGTCAAGGACTTCGGCGGCGTCAAGGTCGTCACCGACCGCATGTCCGCCCCGTACCTGGGCGGCGCCTCCATCGACTTCGTCGACACCATCGAGAAGCAGGGCTTCACGATCGACAACCCGAACGCGACGGGCTCCTGCGCCTGCGGCGACTCGTTCAGCTAGACAGCACGAGCGGTTCGGCCGTCTCGAGCGACAAAGGGCTGGGGCACCCCCACGGGGGTGCCCCAGCCCTTTGTCGTGCCCGGATCCCGAAAACCTAGTCCCGAGGCGCCGGCTCGCTCCCGCCCGGCTGGTTCTTCTCCGCGACCGGTACCGAGGTCCCGTTCGTCCCCACGACCTTCCGCCCCTCCAGCGGAGCGTCCAGCGTCACCGGCAGCGTGTAGAACTTCGCCAGCTGGATGCAGACGGTCCCCTTCTTCTCGGTCCCGGTGACGCGCACGGTCACCGCCTTCCCCGACTCGTCCGCCGACGCCTTGTACGTCGCGCACACACCACCGGTGAAGTGCAGGGTCAGCTTCTTCCCCGAGGAGTCCGCGCGGTACCCCTGCACCCGCGCGTTCCGGACGTCGGAGCCCGACCCGCCCGAAGCCGAAGCGGACGCCGACGGCGCCGACGGATCCGGTGAGGCCGTCGAACTCCCCGGCGCGACCAGGTACTTCGGCGCGACCGCCGGACGGGTCACGACCATCGCCCGCTCGGCCCCCGGCTGCTCCACCGTGAACAGCCACGACGGTACGAGCACCTGCGCACCGCCGGTGGCGTACGCGGCGAGCCCGAACGTGGCATCGGTGACGCCGACCGTCGTCGACGCGGGCGGCCTCGGCGACGACGGCGTACAGCCCGAACCGCCGCTCGCGGACGGGGAGTCACCGTCCAGCGGCACCGCGCTCGCGCACGCGTCGGCCGGGACACGGCCGCCCGCCGCGGCGTCGTTCATCCCCTTCAGCGTCTCTTGCGCGCCGATCGTCGGATACGTGGCGCCCTCGGTCGGGGTCTTCAACTTCCCGCTGCCGCCGATCACTTGACCGTCGGAGCCGATCTGGATGCCGGTCGACCAGCCGTACGTCGGCAGCCCGCCCACCTCCGGATCGGCGTTCACCACCCGGGTGGCTCCCATGAGCTGCTTCGCGTCGAGCTTCGCGGTGTCCTGCCCGAGCGCCTTGAGGACGGGCGCCGCGGCCTTCTTCGCCGCCGCCTCGCTCACCGCGTCCTTCTCGCTCCCGCTGCCCACCGCGCCCGCGCACTTGGCGTCCTGCGGACACTTCCCGCCGGTCGCCGACCCCGCGTAGCGCGCGTACGTCCAGGTGCCCGGCGCCTTGCCGGTCACCTCAAGCGAGGGGCCCGAGCCGTCCGGCGCCGGTCCCAGCCGCCACGTCCCGCTCTGCAGCTTCGGCGTGCCGGCCACGTCGAGCGCCTTGGCCAGCGCCTTCACGTCGGCGGCCGTCACCGCGCCCTTCGGCCGGTACACCGCGGCCTCGTCCGGCCCGTCGGGCAGGTCACCGGAGGCCTTGTACCGCGAGCCGTTCGGATCGGGCTCGCCCGGCGCGATCCCGTTCGACGCCCCCGGGCTTCCGCCCGCGCCGTAACCGTCCAGGGCCAGCGGCGGGGGAGTGCCGTCGCCCCCGGCCCCGCCCGGGCGGCCCCCGCCGGACGCGCTCATCGCCAGGTACGTGCCACCGCCACCGGCCAGGAGGACAGCCGCCAGGGCCGAGGCGACCACCGGCGTGCGCCGCCGCCGGTGCCGATCCTGCGTCTGCTCTTCCGTGCTCACCGCATCGCTCCTTCGCCTGCCGTGTCGTATCCCGCATCCCCTCGATGGGGGACACCGGAAGGGGACAGCGATGGGACGCGGTGAAGGGGCGCGCGGTTCCCTTCCGGGCGCCGTCAGTCGTCGAAACCTGCCAGGGAGTCGACGAGACGCGCGGACGAAG
Organism: Streptomyces sp. NPDC057694; assembly: GCF_042799415.1. NCBI lineage: Bacteria > Bacillati > Actinomycetota > Actinomycetes > Kitasatosporales > Streptomycetaceae > Streptomyces > Streptomyces sp. NPDC057694. The sequence continues at coordinate 110,244 of NZ_JBHVIX010000031.1, read as the reverse complement.
CGGGCACCACGACCCCGTGGATCCCGGCCGCACCGACCACGGTGACCCGCGGTTCCTTCTCCCAGGGAGCACGCGGCAGCACCCAGTGCGGAACCATCCGGGCACAGTCGCCGCGCAGCGCCGCGAGCCCGTCCTGCGTCATGAAGGACACGTCGTAGGTCATGTACGCACCGTAGGCACGCGGCAGCTCCGGAAAAAAGACCTACTATCAGGTAGTTTCCGCACTTCAGGGCAGGGGTGCCGACCGGGTAGCGTGAACTGTCAACCGCCGCCCCTCAGGAAGCGTGTTCCCGCTGTGCGAATCGCAGTCACCGGCTCCATCGCCACCGACCACCTGATGACCTTCCCCGGCCGCTTCGCCGACCAGTTCGTCGCCGACCAGCTGCACACGGTCTCCCTCTCCTTCCTCGTCGACAATCTCGACGTGCGCCGAGGTGGCGTCGGCGCCAACATCGCCTTCGGCATGGGCCAGCTGGGCACGGGCCCCGTCCTGGTCGGCGCCGCCGGCTCCGACTTCGACGAGTACCGCGCCTGGCTCGACCGCCACGGCGTGGACACGACGTCGGTGCGGATCTCCGAGACGCTGCACACGGCCCGCTTCGTGTGCACCACGGACGCCGACCACAACCAGATCGGCTCCTTCTATACGGGCGCGATGAGCGAGGCCCGCCTCATCGAGCTGAAGACCGTCGCCGACCGGGTGGGCGGCCTCGACCTCGTCCTGATCGGCGCCGACGACCCGGAGGCGATGCTGCGGCACACCGAGGAGTGCCGCAGCCGTTCCATCCCGTTCGCCGCCGACTTCTCGCAGCAGATCGCGCGCATGGACGGCGACGAGATCCGCACCCTCCTCGACGGCGCCACGTACCTCTTCTCGAACGAGTACGAGAAGGGGCTCATCGAGTCCAAGACCGGCTGGACCGAGGCCGAGATCCTCGGCAAGGTCGGCCACCGCGTGACCACGCTCGGCGCGCGCGGCGTCCGCATCGAGCGCGTCGGCGACGAGCCGGTCGAGGTCGGCTGCCCGGACGAGGAGGCGAAGGTCGACCCGACCGGCGTCGGCGACGCCTTCCGGGCCGGCTTCCTGTCCGGTCTGTCCTGGGGCGTCTCCCTGGAGCGCGCCGCGCAGGTCGGCTGCATGCTCGCCACGCTGGTCATCGAGACCCTCGGCACCCAGGAGTACGCGCTGCGCCGGGTCCCCTTCATGGAGCGCTTCCGCAAGGCCTACGGCGACGACGCCGCCGCCGAGGTCGAGTCCTACCTCAGCTGAAGCGCCCCGTAAGGGGCGCGGGGAACTGCGCGAGCAACCACGACGAAGCCGCAGACGCGACTGCTCATGCACCGAGCAGACGCGTCTGCGGCTTTTCTATGGCTGAGCGCGCCCACGCGGCGGAGCCGCAAATCGACACAGCCCCGCGCCCCTTACGGGGCCCGACGCACGGCATAAGCCGTAGCACCGCCGGGCCGTGGTTCGGCCCCCAGATACTCGTGGCCCTGCGTGAAGCACCACGCCGGGATGTCCACGGCGGCGACCTCGTCATCGGCGATGACGGTCACCGTGCCCCCGGCCCGCACCTTGCCGATGGCGCGGGCCAGCTCGATGACGGGCTGCGGGCAGGTCATGCCCAGGGCGTCCACGGTGACGGCGTCGGCGTCACCCGGCGCCGCGGCGACCGGCGCCCCCAGCCGCTCGCGAACCTCGTGCACCACACCCGGCAGCACCTCCAGGAACCGCTCCACCTCCGACCGGGGCGTCCCGAGCGGCAGCGACACCCGTACGTTCCCCTCGCTCACCACGCCCATAGCCCGCAGCACATGGCTGGGCGTCAGCGTGCTGCTGGTGCACGACGAACCCGACGACACCGAGAAGCCGGCCCGGTCCAGGCCGTGCAGCAGGCTCTCCCCGTCCACGTACAGACACGAGAACGTCAGCAGGTGCGGCAGCCGCCGCGCCGGATCCCCGACGACCTCCACGTCCGGCACAAGGCGCGGCACCCGCGCCCGCATCAGGTCCGTCAACTCCGTCAGCCGCACCGCCTCGGCGGCGGCCTCGGCGCGGACCGCGCGCAGCGACGCCACGGCGGCCACGATGCCCGGAATGTTCTCGAACCCGGGCGCCCGCCCCGACTCGCGCTCGTCACCGGGGCCTTGGGGCGCGAACCGCACACCCTTGCGCACCACGAGCAGCCCGACCCCCGCGGGCCCGCCCCACTTGTGGGCGCTGCCCGCCAGCAGCGACCACGCGCCCGCCACCGGCCCCCACGCCAGCGACTGCGCGGCGTCCACGAACAGCGGTACGCCGGCGGCCCGGCAGCTCTCGGCGACCTCCTCGACCGGCTGCACGGTGCCCACCTCGTGGTTGGCGGACTGCAGACAGGCCAGGGCGGTGTCCTCGCGCAGCGCCTCCCGGAACGCGTCGGCGCGCACCGCGCCGGACCGCTCCACACCCACCTCGGTCACCGAACCGCCGCGTCCTTCGTGGGCCGCCGCCGAATGGAGTACGGCCGAGTGCTCCACCGCCGATACCACCAAGTGCGGTCCGACACGCCGACGTGCGGCGAGTGCGCCGCCGACCGCGGTGTGCACGGAGGCCGTGCCGGAGGGCGTGAACACCAGCTCGTCGGCCCGGCACCCGACCGCCTCGGCGGCCGCCTCCCGAGCGGCGTCGAGCAGCATCCGGGCCCGCCGCCCCTCGCGGTACAGCCGCGACGGATCGGCCCATCCCTCGTCGAGAGAGGCTTGCAGGGCCTGCCGGGCAACGGGATGCAGGGGAGCGGACGAGGCCACATCGAAGTACGACACACGCCGAGGCTAGAACCCCGAGCAAGAAGAGCGCCGCCAGGGGCGCGGGGAACTGCGCGCTCAGCCACCGCGAAAGCCGCACCCGCCCACCGGACAAATCCCCCACCCCCCAGGACGCCCCCGACCCCCCGTCAGAAACCCCCGGAGCAGCCACATCCCACCCTTCGGAGTGACCCGCGGCGCGTTAGGCACCCTCCCCGCGCGACCCCAAATAGCGTCCAGTAGGGTTTGCTCCGCATAAACATCCAAACCCCTGCCCGTGTGCCAGGGCGGCGAGCGACCAGCGAGATGGCGGCCGTAGCCAACCAAAGAGCGCGGGCGAGACTCTCGGGAAGGCGCTACGTGAGTCCCAACGGCTCCGACCGCTCGTCGCGGCGCCCGATGCGGCGGAAGCTGCCGCAGGTGCTGACTGCGGGCCTGATCCTGGTAACCGCTACCGGTTGCACATACAAGGACTTTCCTCGTCTTGGTATGCCCACCCCAGTGACGGAGGAGGGTCCCCGGATCCTCTCCCTCTGGCAGGGCTCGTGGGCGGCTGCGCTCGCCACGGGCGTGCTGGTCTGGGGGCTGATCCTGTGGTCCATCATCTTCCACAGGCGTAGCAGGACCAAGATCGAGGCTCCTGTCCAGACCCGCTACAACATGCCCATGGAAGCGCTGTTCACCACAGTGCCTCTCATCATGGTCTCGGTGCTCTTCTACTACACCGCCCGCGACGAGTCGAAGCTTCTCCAGCTCGACGACAAGCCGGCGCACACAGTCAACGTCGTGGGCTACCAGTGGAGCTGGGGCTTCAACTACGTCGAGAACGTGCCCGGTGTCGAGGGCGACGCGAAGACCTCCAAGGAGCTCTCGGCGATCCCCGACCGCTTCAAGAAGGACTTCCCGGCGAATGCCGGCGGCGTCTACGAGGTCGGCACCCCCGGTACGCGGAACCCGCAGACCAACAACCCCGGTCCGACCCTCTGGCTCCCCAAGGGCGAGAAGGTTCGCTTCGTCCTCACTTCGCGTGACGTCATCCACTCCTTCTGGGTGGTGCCGTTCCTGATGAAGATGGACGTCATCCCGGGCCACACCAACTCCTTCGAGGTGACCCCCAACAAGGAGGGGACCTTCCTGGGCAAGTGTGCCGAGCTCTGCGGCGTCGACCACTCCCGGATGCTGTTCAACGTGAAGGTCGTCTCTCCGGAGAAGTACGAGCAGCACCTCAAGGACCTCGCCAAGAAGGGGCAGACCGGTTACGTCCCGTCTGGCATCGCCCAGACGGAACACGAGAAGAACCGGGAGACGAACAACCTGTGAGCATCCTCAATGAACCCCAGGGTGCCGCCGCAGCTGATGACTCCTACGAGGACGAGCTGCCGGTTCGGCCCAAGCGCCCCGGCGCGACGGTGATCAAGTGGCTGACCACCACTGACCACAAGACGATCGGCACGCTCTACCTGGTCACGTCGTTCGCGTTCTTCTGCATCGGCGGTCTGATGGCGCTCTTCATGCGCGCCGAGCTGGCCCGTCCCGGCACGCAGATCATGTCGAACGAGCAGTTCAACCAGGCGTTCACGATGCACGGCACGATCATGCTGCTGATGTTCGCGACGCCGCTGTTCGCGGGCTTCGCGAACTGGATCATGCCGCTGCAGATCGGTGCCCCCGACGTCGCGTTCCCGCGACTGAACATGTTCGCCTACTGGCTGTACCTGTTCGGCTCGCTGATCGCGGTGGGTGGCTTCCTCACCCCGCAGGGCGCGGCCGACTTCGGCTGGTTCGCCTACAGCCCGCTGTCGGACGCCGTCCGCTCGCCGGGCATCGGCGCCGACATGTGGATCATGGGTCTGGCCTTCTCCGGCTTCGGCACGATCCTCGGCTCGGTCAACTTCATCACCACCATCATCTGCATGCGCGCTCCCGGCATGACGATGTTCCGCATGCCGATCTTCGTGTGGAACGTGCTGCTGACCGGTGTGCTGGTCCTGCTGGCCTTCCCGGTCCTCGCGGCCGCGCTGTTCGCCCTGGAGGCGGACCGCAAGTTCGGGGCCCATGTATTCGATGCCGCGAATGGCGGCGCGTTGCTATGGCAACACCTCTTCTGGTTCTTCGGACACCCAGAGGTGTACATCATCGCTCTGCCATTCTTCGGAATCGTCTCCGAAGTGATTCCAGTGTTCTCACGCAAGCCGATGTTCGGCTACACCAGCCTCATCGGCGCGACCATCGCCATCGGTGGTCTCTCCGTGACCGTGTGGGCGCACCACATGTATGTCACCGGTGGCGTGCTACTGCCGTTCTTCTCCTTCATGACGTTCCTCATCGCCGTGCCAACAGGCGTGAAGTTCTTCAACTGGATCGGAACGATGTGGAAGGGCTCACTGTCCTTCGAGACACCGATGCTCTGGGCGATCGGCTTCCTGATCACCTTCACCTTCGGTGGTCTGACCGGTGTCATCCTGGCGGCCCCGCCGCTGGACTTCCACATCTCCGACTCGTACTTCGTGGTGGCGCACTTCCACTACGTCGTCTTCGGAACGGTCGTCTTCGCGATGTTCGCCGGCTTCCACTTCTGGTGGCCGAAGTTCACCGGCAAGATGCTGGACGAGCGGCTCGGCAAGATCACGTTCTGGACGCTGTTCTGCGGCTTCCACGGCACGTTCCTGGTGCAGCACTGGCTGGGCGTCGAGGGCATGCCGCGTCGTTACGCGGACTACCTCGCGGCCGACGGCTTCACCGCTCTGAACACGATCTCGACGATCTCCTCGTTCGTGCTCGGTCTGTCGATCCTGCCGTTCTTCTACAACGTGTGGAAGACCGCCAAGTACGGCAAGAAGATCGAGGTCGACGACCCGTGGGGCTACGGCCGTTCGCTCGAGTGGGCCACCTCCTGCCCGCCGCCGCGGCACAACTTCCTCACCCTGCCGCGCATCCGTTCGGAATCGCCGGCGTTCGACCTGCATCACCCTGAGATCGCGGCCCTCGACCAGCTGGAGAACGCTGGACACGGGGCCAAGGGCGACACCGCCCTCGCTGGCGGCAAGGAGGCCGGCAAGTGAAGGTCCAAGGCAAGATGTTCATCTGGCTGAGCCTCTTCGTCCTGATCATGGCCGGTGTCTACGGCGTGTGGTCGAAGGAGCCGGCCGGTACGACGGCGCTCTTCCTGGCGTTCGGCCTGTGCATCATGATCGGCTACTACCTGGCCTTCACGGCCCGGCGGGTCGACACCGGTGCGCAGGACAACAAGGAGGCAGACGTCGCGGACGACGCCGGCGAGGTGGGCTTCTTCAGCCCGCACTCCTGGCAGCCGCTCTCCCTGGCCGTCGGTGGCGCGCTCGCCTTCCTGGGCGTCGTCTTCGGCTGGTGGCTGCTGTACTTCGCCAGCCCCGTGATCCTGTTCGGCCTGTGGGGCTGGGTCTTCGAGTACTACCGCGGCGAGAACCAGAACCAGTAGCACCGCACGTGTTCTGAACTGTCGTACGTGAAGGGCCCGGACACTCCTGAGGGAGCGTCCGGGCCCTTCCGTGTGTCCGACATGCCCCGTGCGGCCCAATCACCGTGCCGGACCTGATGAACCTTCATACGGTTCTGTTCATGAACCACTCACCGCGCATCCGTACGGTTCTGGGCTGCACGCTCGTCGTGGCGGCCCTCGGTGCGGGCCTCACGGCCTGCGGCAGCTCCTCGCACCCGCTCTCCGCCACGCCGTACGACGCGGCGGGCCAGATCGCCTTCAGCGGGCCCGTGGGAGCCAAGAAGGCGGATCCGGACAAGCCGCTGGAAGTCACCGCACAGGGCGACGAGACGCGCATCACCGATGTGACGGCCACGGACGCCATGGGGCGCTACGTCGCGGGCGAACTCACCGCCGACGGCCGCCGGTGGCACTCCACGGCTCCGCTGGCCGCAGAGGCCCAGTACACGGTCCGCGTCTCCACCGAGGACGAGGACGGGGCACCCGGCCGCAAGGTCCTCACCTTCGAGACCGGCAACCCGTCCAAGGAGAAGGCCCTCAAGGTCACCTTCGGTCCCGACGCGGGCAAGTACGGCGTGGGCCAGCCCCTGGTCGCCGAGCTGAACAAGCCCATCAAGGACAAGAAGGCCCGCGCCATCGTGGAGCGCGCCCTGAAGGTCGACTCCAAGCCCGCCGTGGACGGCTCCTGGTACTGGGTGGACAGCAAGGAACTGCACTTCCGCCCCAAGGAGTACTGGCCCGCCCACGCCACGATCACCGCCCGCAGCAATCTGCAGGGCATCAAGGTCACCGACCGGCTGTGGGGCGGCAAGTCCAAGCCGCTGACCATCACCACCGGCGACAAGATGGTCGCCATCACCGACGCCGGCTCGCACTACATGACGGTCTACCGCAACGGGGAGGAGATCAACTCCATCCCGATCACCACCGGCAAGCCCGGCTTCGAGACCCGCAACGGCACCAAGGTCGTGCTCGGCCAGGAGTACTACGTCCGGATGCGCGGCACCAGCATCGGCATCGCGGACGGCTCGTCGGACTCGTACGACCTGCCCGTGTACTACGCCACCCGGGTCACATGGAGCGGTGAATATGTGCACGCCGCGCCGTGGTCCACCGGCTCCCAGGGCGCCGCGAACGTCAGCCACGGCTGCACCGGCATGAGCACGGGGAACGCCGAGTGGTTCTTCGACACCTTCCGCAAGGGTGACGTCGTCAAGGTCGTCAACAGCTACGGCGAGGACATGGACCCGTTCGGCAACGGCTTCGGGGACTGGAACCTCGGCTGGAAGGAATGGGGCAAGGGCAGCGCCCTGAACACCACGGACACGCCCGGCCCGGCGCAGCAGGCGCGGCTCAGCCCGCAGCTCTGAACACGCCGGATGTGAGACTTCCGACTCCCGTACGCGGTCCGCGCACGGGAGTCGGCGCGTGTCAGGCCCCGACGGCGAGCCGTGCGCGCAGCAGAGAGGCCAGCGCGTCGGCGAACTCGACCGGTTCGACCGGAAGCGTCACCGCGGCGTCCGCGCGGCTCCACGTGGCCAGCCAGGCGTCCTGCGGGCGGCCGATCAGGAGCAGCACCGGCGGGCAGCGGAAGACCTCGTCCTTGATCTGCCGGCAGACCCCCATGCCCCCGGCCGGAACGGCCTCGCCGTCCAGCACGCACACGTCGATCCCGCCCCGGTCCAGCTCCTTCAGGACCGCGGGAAGCGTCGCGCACTCGATGAACTGGACCTCGGGGGCATCGGATGCGGGCCTGCGGCCGGTCGCGAGCCGGACCTGCTCGCGGGTGTTCGCGTCGTCGCTGTAGACCAGAACCGTCGCGGTCGACTGCATCGTTCCTCCGAGACATCGTCGTCATGGGGCATCTGTACGGCGTCGTTGGCGCGGAGCCTACTCCTCCCGACACCCCGTCAACACCGGTTCGCACACGCCTCCGATGGGCCATATGGGCTGGACACACCCCCCAGACACTCCGAACGGCACCCCCCGGAGTGAGGGCGAGATAAGCGACCGACATAATGTCGGTCGTGGCGACAGCAACGACAGTAGAAACCGGGCACGCGCACCCGTCGGTCAATCGACCGAACCTCACCAGCGTCGGAACCATCATCTGGCTGAGTTCCGAGCTGATGTTCTTCGCGGCCCTCTTCGCGATGTACTTCACCCTGCGATCGGTGACAGGACCGGATCACTGGAAGGAAATGGCGTCCAGCCTGAACCTTCCGTTCTCCGCGACGAACACCACGATCCTGGTGCTCTCCTCTCTGACCTGCCAGCTCGGCGTCTTTGCCGCCGAGCGCGGGGACGTGAAGAAGCTCAGAATGTGGTTCATCGTCACCTTCATCATGGGTGCGATCTTCATCGGCGGTCAGGTCTTCGAGTACACCGAGCTGGTCAAGAAGGACGGGCTTTCGCTCTCGTCCGACCCGTACGGCTCGGTGTTCTACCTGACCACCGGCTTCCACGGCATGCACGTGACAGGTGGCCTCATCGCCTTCCTGTTCGTCCTCGGCAGGACGTACGCGGCCCGGAAGTTCACTCACGAACAGGCGACCGCGGCCATCGTCGTGTCCTACTACTGGCACTTCGTCGATGTCGTATGGATCGGCCTCTTCGCCACGATCTACCTGATCAAGTAGTTCGCAGATCGCAGCATCGGGCGAAGCACCCGAAACATTCCCGCAGCACCGACGCAGAAGATCCTGACACCGGGGTAATCCGTGAAAAAGCTCTCCGCACGACGACGCCATCCGCTGGCGGCGGTCGTCGTCCTACTCCTCGCGCTGGCGGCCACCGGGGGGCTCTACGCCGCGTTCGCGCCCGCGGACAAGGCGCAGGCCGATGAAACCGCCCAGTCCCTCGCCATCGACGAGGGCAAGAAGCTCTACTCCGTCGGCTGCGCCAGCTGCCACGGAACCGGCGGTCAGGGCACCACCGACGGGCCGAGCCTCGTGGGCGTCGGCTCCGCCGCCGTCGACTTCCAGGTCGGCACCGGGCGCATGCCTGCCCAGCAGCCGGGCGCGCAGGTCCCGAAGAAGAAGGTCATCTACTCGCAGGCCGAGATCGACCAGCTCGCCGCGTACATCGCCTCCCTCGGCGCCGGTCCGGTCTCGCCGACCAAGGAGGACTACGACCCGAGCGGGGCGGACGTCGCCAAGGGCGGCGAACTGTTCCGCACGAACTGCGCCCAGTGCCACAACTTCACCGGTGAAGGTGGCGCACTGACGCACGGCAAGTTCGCGCCGAGCCTCGAGGGCGTCAGCCCGAAGCACATCTACGAGGCCATGCAGACCGGCCCGCAGAACATGCCGTCCTTCCCGGACACGACGATGACCAAGCAGAACAAGAAGGACATCATCGCGTACCTCGACGCGGTCAACGGTGACAAGTCCGAGAGCCCCGGTGGTCTCAAGCTGGGCGGGCTCGGCCCGGTCAGCGAGGGTCTGTTCGCCTGGATCTTCGGTCTCGGCGCCCTGATCGCCGTCGCCATCTGGGTTGCCGCTCGGACCGCAAAGGCCAAGAAGTCATGAGTAGCCAAGACATTCCAGAAGAGAACCTGCCCGAAGAGCAGGGTGACGGACACGGGTCCGTCGAGCCGACGAAGGACAACCCCTTCGCCGACCCGGGCCTGCCCCCGCACGAGCACCGGATCCAGGACATCGACGAGCGGGCCGCCCGGCGGTCCGAGCGTGTCGTGGCGATGCTGTTCACGATCTCGATGCTGGCCACCATCGGCTTCATCGCGTCCTACGTGACCATCGGCGCCCACACGAGCGTCTACATCTTCCCGCTGGGGCACATCAGCGCCCTCAACTTCGCCCTGGGCACGACCCTGGGCGTGGCGCTGTTCTGCATCGGCGCGGGCGCGGTCCACTGGGCCCGCACCCTGATGTCGGACGTCGAGGTCGCTTCCGAGCGTCACCCGATCGAGGCCGAGCCCGAGGTCAAGGCCCAGGTTCTGGCCGACTTCGCGGACGGTGCGCGGGAGTCGCAGTTCGGCCGGCGCAAGCTGATCCGCAACACGATGTTCGGCGCGCTGGCCCTGGTGCCGCTCTCCGGCGTCGTCCTGCTGCGCGACCTCGGCCCGCTGCCCGAGAAGAAGCTGCGCACCACGGCCTGGAAGAAGGGCCTGAAGCTCGTCAACATGAACACGGACGAGCCGCTGCGCGCTTCGGACATCGCGGTCGGCTCGCTCACCTTCGCCAAGCCCGAGGGCCTGGAGGAGCACGACGAGGACTTCCAGAAGGAGATCGCCAAGGCGGCTCTGATGCTCGTCCGCATCCAGCCGGACAACATCAAGGACAAGCAGGAGCTCGAGTGGTCGCACGAAGGTGTGGTCGCGTACTCGAAGATCTGCACCCACGTCGGTTGCCCGATCTCCCTGTACGAGCAGCAGACGCACCACGTGCTCTGCCCCTGTCACCAGTCCACCTTCGACCTCTCCGACGGTGCGCGGGTGATCTTCGGCCCCGCCGGACACGCGCTGCCGCAGCTGCACATCGCCGTCGATGACGAGGGTTACCTCGTGGCGCAGGGCGACTTCGCGGAGCCCGTCGGTCCTGCCTTCTGGGAGCGCGGATGAGTACTGAACCCACGAACGACGCGCCTTCTCGCGAGAAGGCACCGGCCGGCGAGCGTGTGGCCGACTGGGCGGACGGACGCCTCGGGATCTACTCCCTGGCCAAGTCCAACATGCGCAAGATCTTTCCGGACCACTGGTCCTTCATGCTCGGCGAGATCTGCATGTACAGCTTCATCATCATCATCCTCACGGGTGTGTACCTGACGCTGTTCTTCCACCCGTCGATGAACGAGGTGGAGTACCACGGCAGCTACATCCCGCTGCAGGGTCAGCTGATGTCCGAGGCGTTCAACTCGACCATGCACATCTCCTTCGATGTGCGCGGTGGTCTGCTGATCCGGCAGATCCACCACTGGGCCGCGCTGATCTTCCTCGCCGGCATGTTCGTGCACATGATGCGCGTGTTCTTCACGGGTGCGTTCCGCAAGCCCCGTGAGGTCAACTGGCTGTTCGGCTTCCTGCTGTTCGTCCTGGGCATGTTCACCGGTTTCACCGGTTACTCGCTCCCGGACGACCTGCTCTCCGGCACCGGTGTCCGCTTCATGGAGGGCGCGGTCCTGTCCGTGCCGATCGTCGGCACGTACCTGTCGTTCTTCCTCTTCGGCGGCGAGTTCCCGGGCGGCGACTTCGTCGCGCGGTTCTACTCGGTCCACATCCTGCTGCTGCCCGGCATCATGCTCGGCCTGATGGTGGCCCACCTGATCCTGGTCTTCTACCACAAGCACACGCAGTTCGCGGGTGCCGGAAAGACCGAGAAGAACGTCGTCGGCATGCCGCTGCTCCCGGTCTACATGGCCAAGGCGGGTGGCTTCTTCTTCCTGGTCTTCGGTGTCATCGCGATCGTCGCGGCGATCGCCTCGATCAACCCGATCTGGGCCATCGGCCCGTACCGTCCGGACCAGGTGTCCACCGGTGCGCAGCCCGACTGGTACATGGGCTTCTCCGAAGGCCTGATCCGTGTCATGCCGGGCTGGGAGATCAACCTCTGGGGTCACACGCTCGTCCTGGGTGTGTTCATCCCGCTGGTGATCTTCCCGCTGGTCCTGGTCGCGATCGCGGTCTACCCGTTCATCGAGTCCTGGGTCACCGGCGACAAGCGCGAGCACCACATCCTGGACCGCCCGCGCAACGCGCCGACGCGTACCGCCTTCGGCGCCGCGTGGATCTCCTGGTACTTCGTGCTGATGATCGGTGGTGGCAACGACCTCTGGGCCACGCACTTCCACCTGTCGATCAACGCGATCACCTGGTTCGTCCGCATCAGCTTCTTCGTGATGCCGGTCGTGGTCTTCATCGCCACCAAGCGGATCTGCCTCGGCCTCCAGCGCCGCGACAAGGACAAGGTGCTGCACGGACGCGAGTCCGGCATCATCAAGCGCCTGCCGCACGGTGAGTTCGTCGAGGTCCACCAGCCGCTCGACTCCGAGGCACTGCACACGCTCACCGCGCACGAGCAGTACCAGCCCGTCGAGATCGGCCCCGAGGTCGACGAGAACGGTGTGGAGCGCAAGGTGTCGCGCCTGCAGAAGACGCGCGCCAAGCTGTCGAAGGGCTACTACGGGGAGAACAACCAGATCCCCAAGCCCACCGTCGAGGAGTACAAGGAGATCACCAGCGGCCACGGCCACCACTGATCTCTGAGGTTCTGCCTCAGACACTGTTCGCCACGGCAAGAGCCCTCGTCCAGGCACTGGACGGGGGCTCTTTGCCGTCTTCGTACCTCGATAAGGTGGGTCCGTTCCCTATCGAGCGTCACGTCTTACGGACAACACCACAGGAGCGGCCATGAGCGCTTTGACCCCCGCTGGAGGCGACACCGCGGCGGGCCGTTCCTGGCCCAGTGTGCTGAACGGCCTGCTGGAGGGGCACGACCAGAGCGCCGACGACACCGCGTGGGCGATGGACCGCATCATGAGCGGCGAGGCGACCGACGCCCAGATCGCGGCCTTCGTGGTCGCGCTGCGCGCCAAGGGCGAGACGGTCGAGGAGATCACCGGACTGGTCCGCGCCATGTACGAGCACGCCAACACCATCGAGGTGCCCGGCGAGAGCGTCGACATCGTCGGGACGGGCGGCGACGGCGCGAAGACCGTCAACATCTCCACCATGTCCGCCATCGTGATCGCGGGCACGGGGACCAAGGTCGTCAAGCACGGCAACCGCGCGGCCTCGTCCGCCTCCGGCTCCTCGGACGTGCTGGAGAAGCTGGGCGTCAATCTGGACCTGACGCCGGCCCGCGTGCCCCAGGTGGCCGAGGAGGCGGGCATCACCTTCTGCTTCGCGGTCAAGTTCCATCCGGCGCTGAGGTACGCGGGCGCGGCCCGCGGCCAGATCGGCATCCGTACGGTGTTCAACCTGCTCGGCCCGCTGACCAACCCGGCTCGGGTGAAGGCACAGGCCGTCGGGGTCGCCGATCCGCGGATGGCGCCGGTGGTCGCCGGGGTCTTCGCCGAGCGCGGCAACTCCTCGCTGGTCTTCCGCGGCGACGACGGGCTCGACGAGCTGACCATCACCGGCACCTCCCGGGTCTGGGTGGTGCGCGACGGAGCCGTGCGCGAGGAGGTCTTCGACCCGCGCGACGTCGGCATCGAGCCGGTCGGCATCGAGGCGCTGCGCGGCGGCGACCCGTCGTTCAACGCCGAGGTCGCCCGGCGGATCCTCGACGGGGAGCGGGGGCCGGTGCGGGACGCCGTGCTGCTGAACTCCGCCGCCGCGCTCGTCGCCGTACGCCCCGGAAGCGGCACGCTCGCCGAGCAGATCGCGGCCGGCATGGAGCGGGCCGCCGAGTCGATCGACTCCGGCGCCGCGAAGGCGACCCTGGAGCGGTGGGTCGTCGCCAGCAACCGCTGAGTGTGACGCAGGGCGCAGTCCGACTCGTCTCAGGAGGTGGACTGCGCCCTTGCCGTATGCGGAACGTATGGCAGGATGCTTTTCAAGGTCATGAGTGACAGCGATCGAGGCCCCAGCCCGCTGTCCGGCAACCCTCCGTCCGTGGCGGGGTGCCCTGGGTGAAGACCAGGCCGTAGGCAGCGAGGTCTATGGCAAGCGCGGACCCCTGCACACCCTGGGGTCCTGGTCCTCGAGGGAGCAGTCTCGTGAGCAAGCGAATGCGATAGGGCGTATCGGCCCCGCCTCTGCGTACCCGTTCCATCTTTCTTTCCATGCCGTCGAGCCCTGTTCCGTAGAGCTCAGTCGTGGCTTCGGCATGGTCAATTCGCTTACCGCGCCAGGGAGTTCACCCATGTCTGTTTCCGTCGACGCCGCTGCCTGTACCCAGACTGCCGCCCCGCTCGCCGTGCTCGGCCGGGACGTCACCGTGCCGCTCGTCACCGGTGGCGAAGTGACCTACGCGGCCCTCGACTACGCCGCCAGTGCGCCGGCCCTGCAGCGGGTGTGGGACGACGTCGCCGCGTACGCCCCGTACTACGGCAGCGTGCACCGTGGTGCCGGGTACCTCTCCCAGCTCTCCACCGACCTGTTCGAGAACTCCCGCACGACGGTCGCCGAGTTCCTCGACTGCCGCGAGGGCGACCAGGTCGTCTTCACCCGCTCGACCACCGACTCGCTGAACCTGCTGGCCGCCGCCCTCCCCGCCGACTGCCAGGTCTTCGTCTTCGAGACCGAGCACCACGCCTCGCTGCTGCCGTGGCGGGACGCCCGCGTGACCTACCTGAACGCGCCGCGCACCCCGGACGAGGCCGTCGCCACCCTGGAGCGGGCGCTCGCCGACAGGGACCCGTACGGTCCGGCCCTCGTCTGCGTCACCGGCGCCTCCAACGTCACCGGGGAGCTGTGGCCGGTGCGCGAGCTGGCGGCGGCCGCTCACGCGCACGGTGCCCGCATCGTGCTCGACGCCGCCCAGCTCGCGCCCCACCACCCCGTCTCCGTGCAGGACCTGGACGTCGACTGGGTCGCCTTCTCCGGGCACAAGCTGTACGCGCCGTTCGGCTCCGGGGTGCTCGCCGGGCGTTCCGACTGGCTGACCGAGGCCGAGCCGTACCTCGCCGGTGGCGGCGCCTCCCGCAAGGTCGCCCGGCGCACGGACGGCGGCGTGGACGTCGAGTGGCACGAGAACGCCGCCCGGCACGAGGCCGGTTCGCCGAACGTCATCGGCGTCTACTCCATCGCCTCCGCCTGCAAGGCGCTGACCGAGGCCGGGTTCGAGAGCCTCGTCGAGCGGGAGCAGCAGTTGATCGGGAAGGTGCGCGCCGGGCTCGCCGCCGTGCCCGAGGTCAAGGTGCTGTCCCTGTTCGGCGACGACGCCCCCCGCGTCGGCGTCATCTCGTTCGTGGTGGAGGGCTGGAACTCCTCGCACTTCGCCGCCGCGCTCTCCGCCGAGTACGGGATCGGGGTCCGCGACGGACTGTTCTGCGCCCACCCGCTGGTGCGGACGCTGCTCGGGTCGGACCCGCAGACGCAGGGCGAGTGCGGGGCGCCCGAGGCGGCGCCGGGGGAGAAGTCGCTGAACGCGATCCGGGTCAGCTTCGGGGCCGGTACGCCCGACGAGCACGTCGAGCGGTTCGTCGCCGCCGTCGCCGAGCTGGTCCGGGACGGCGCCGCGTGGAGCTACCGCACCGAGCAGGGGCGCTGTGTCCCGGCGTCGTGAGGCTCGGGCTTGACGAAAGCCGCGGTCGCGTCTGCCTGGTTCATGGGCAGTTGCGGCCGCGGCTTTCGTCGTGGTTGCTCGCGCAGTTCCCCGCGCCCCTTGCGGGGCTAGCTGTCCAGGCCGATCGAGAAGGCGGCCTCGAGGTCGTGCTGGGAATACGTGCGGAAAGCAACATGGGTGTCCGTGCCCTCTACGCCCTGGATCTTGCTGATCCGGCCGGGGATGACATCCGCGAGGTCGTCGTGGCGGGCGACGCGGACCATGGCGATCAGGTCGTACGTGCCGGTGACGGAGAAGACCTCGCTGACGCTGTCCAGAGCCGCGATCGACTCGGCGATCTCGGGGATCCGGTCCACGCTGGTCTTGATGAGCACGATCGCGGTGATCACGGCTGGCTGTCTCCCTCGGTGGCCGTGGCATGGGTCTGCTCAACCTTAGCCCGGCCCCTGTACCTCACCCACGCGTAGAAGAACCCGAGCGAGAAGCCGACCAGGTGCGCCAGATATGCCACCGCGGGCCCCTGGGTGTCCTGGCCCGCCGCAGCCCACTGCAGTGCCACCCAGAACGGCAGCACCACCCAGGCGGGAAAGCGCAGGGGCAGGAAGAGGAGGAACGGGAAGAGGCTCGTCACGCGCGCCCCGGGGAACAGGTACAGGAAGGCGCCGAGGACCGCGGAGATCGCCCCCGAGGCGCCGACCAGGCTCTGGTCGGAGTCGGCGTGCGCGACCGCGTACCCGAGCAGGGCCAGGTAACCGGTGATCAGGTAGAAGAGCCCGTACTGGACGCGGCCCATACGCTCCTCGACCATCGCGCCGAAGACATAGAGGAAGAGCATGTTGCCCAGCAGGTGCAGCCAGCTGCCGTGCACGAACAGCGCGGTGAGCGGAGTGAGGGCGGCCCGCGCCGATCCCGTGAAGAGATCGACGGGAACCACGCCCCAGCGGTCGAAGTAGGCGGTCTGTTCGGTGAGCAGCCGGGCACCCGTGCCGTAGGTGGGGTTGAAGCCCGATGCCGGGGAGATCACGAAGACCGCGCAGCACAGCGCGATGATTCCGTACGTGACCGGGGCCGGATGCCCTCTGAGGAATGCGATCACTTTTCCGAATTTTCCGGTCGTGTCGCGTCCGTCGCCGATCATGGGAAGAGCATGACGCAAGGCGGGGAGCGGGCGGCGTACGGCAGGCCGTAGGGTTACGGGCAATACAGCAAGCACCACGCACCACGCCGTGCACGCGAGGAAGAGATGCTCTGAGATGACGGTTCCCCTGCCGACCGCCACCACCCGCTGGCGCTGCACGCTGTGCGGCAATCTGACGCGGTTCGACGTGACGCGCTCCTCGAAGGTCGTCGAGTACGTCCACCTCGACCTGGCCGGTGAGCCGAAGGTCGAGGAACGCGACGTGGTCAGTGAGACCATCGAGTCGGTCCGCTGCCGCTGGTGCAACGCGGTGGACCAGGTGGAGCTCGTCGACAGGCCGGGCACCGACTCCTGACGGAGCCGGTGCACTCGAGACAGTTGGGGTGACGGATGGTGCAGAGCACGGGCGGGGAGGCCAAAGACCCTGAGCAGGCCGCCGCCGAGGTGCTCGACCGGCCGTTGCCCGAAGGCGTACGGCGCAGGGTCGTGCAGATCGTCTCCGACGGCTTCGGTGGGCTGACCATCGGCGAACTTCCCTCGCAATTGCGGCAGTATGCCCGCTTCACCCCCACGCGACGGGCCAAGTTCGCGGGCAACGCCATGGCCGCCGCGGTGGAGAGCGACACGATCTTCCGGCAGCGGATCGCCGAGCGGTTCCGTGAGGCGCAGCCCGAGCTGGCGGGCGCCCTGGAGTCCGGCTCGCCCCCGCCCGCCGCCGACCCCCTCGACGTCGCCGCCGCCGCGTACGTGCTGCGGCCCACGGGCTGGGTCAAGCTCGTCGCCGCCGCCGGCGAGGAGGCGCAGCGTGCCGACGCCGAGCGCGCCGACGACGAGACCCGCGCCGAGCTGGAGCGGCTGCGCGCCGAGCTCGCCGAGGCGCAGTCCCAGACCAGGACCGAGACGGAACGGTTGCGCACGGAGCTGGACGCCGCCCGGCGCGAGTGCGACGCCGTGCAGCGCAAACTGCGTTCCGCGCAGAGCGACGTCAAGCGCGGCGAGGCCGCGGTGCGCAAGGCTCGCGGCGAGATCGACGCGGCGCGCGCCGAGGCGCAGGCGCAGGTGTCGGCCGCGGAGAGCGAGTCGCGGCGGCTCAAGGGGCGGCTCGGCGAGGTCGAGGCGGCTCTGGAGGCCTCCCGGCGCGCGGCCCGCGAAGGGCGCAGCGTCGAGGACATGCGCGTACGGCTGCTCCTGGACACCGTGCTCGACGCGGCCCAGGGGCTGCGCCGGGAGCTGGCGCTGCCGCCGGTGTCGGCGCGGCCCGCCGACTCCGTGGACGCCGTCGAGCCGGGGAAGATGACCCCCAAGGACATCGCGGCGCGCGCCCTGCACGAGCACGACCCCGCGATCCTCGACCAGTTGCTGGCGCTGCCGCAGGCCCACCTCGTGGTCGACGGCTACAACGTCACCAAGACCGGCTATCCGACGATGCCGCTGGAGAAGCAGCGGCTGCGGCTGCTCGGTTCGCTCTCGCAGCTGGCCGCGCAGACCGGCGCCGAGGTGACCTGTGTCTTCGACGGGGCGGAGCTGGCCGCGCCGGTGCTGCTCGCGCCGCCGCGCGGGGTCCGGGTGCTGTTCTCCAAGGCGGGTGTCACGGCCGACGAGTTGATCCGGCAGCTGGTGCGCGCCGAGCCGCCCGGCCGGCCCGTGATCGTCGTCTCGACGGACCGCGAGGTCGCCGACGGCGTCGCGAAGGCGGGCGCACGTCCGGTCGCGTCCGTCATGCTCCTGAAGCGCCTCTCCCGGGGCTGATGTCCGCATTCGGCGGAACTGCAACCTCCGTTCCGCTTGCCCGAATTGGCGAAACCTTCACGCAACGTAGCGTCAAAGTGACATCACTGCATGTGAGTTGAGTGCAAAGAATGCAGTCGGTGACCGAGATTTTTCTCGACAGGATTTGAACTGATCACAAGAAGGTCACTAGGGTCAGGCCTCGAACCTCCGCTCGGTTGATCACTCACATGAGGTGAGTGACGGTGGAGGGGCACCGCCCATCGGGTGTTCTTTGGGCGGCTGGAGGAAGAAGGAGCTCGCCTTCGTGGCGTCCCACCGTCGACCCAAGCAGCCGAGCCGCACCCGCGTGACCGTGCTCACCGCGACCGCCGCCGCTGCCGTGGCCCTTACGTCGCAGGCGGCCAGTGCCGCCCCCAAGCCCGACAAGAGCGAGGTCAAGGCCAAGGTCGACAAGCTCTACGAAGAGGCGGGCAAGGCGACCGACCTCTACAACGGGGCCAAGGAAAAGCAGAAGAAGCTCGAGAAGGAGATCGGCGACCTCCAGGACAAGGTCGCCCGCGAGCAGGACGAGCTCAACGAACTGCGCACCGGCATCGGCGCGATGGCCAGCGAGCAGTACCGCTCCGGCGGCATCGACTCCTCCGTCCAGCTCTTCCTCTCCGCCGACCCGGACGACTACCTCGACAAGGCGTCCACGCTCGACGCGCTCTCCGCGCAGCAGCTGGAGTCGCTGAAGAAGGTCCAGGCGAAGCAGCGCACGCTCGCCCAGGAGCGTGCCGAGGCGTCCGAGAAGCTCAAGGACCTCGCCGACACCCGCACCGAGCTCGGCAAGAAGAAGAAGGAAGTCCAGGGCAAGCTGGGCGAGGCGCAGAAGCTGCTCAACTCCCTGACCGCCGCCGAGCGCCAGGCGATGGCCGACGCGGAGACGCGCGCCAGCCGCTCCTCCGCGGGCCGTGTCGACCTCGGCAACGAGGCGGCCGCCTCCAAGTTCGGCGCCGCCGCCCTGAGCGCGGCGGCGACCCAGCTCGGCAAGCCGTACGTCTCCGGTGGCACCGGCCCCAACTCGTACGACTGCTCGGGGCTTACCCAGTTCGCGTACAACCAGGCCGGGGTCGGCATCACCCGGACCACGTACACCCAGCAGAACGACGGCACCAAGATAGGCATGAGCCAGCTCAAGCCGGGTGACCTCGTCTTCTTCAACAACCTCGCGCACGTCGGCCTGTACGCCGGCAACGGTCAGGTGCTGCACGCCCCGCACCCCGGCGCCGTCGTCCGCTACGAGTCGATGAGCACGATCGGTTCGTTCCAGTTCGGCGTCCGCATCTGATCCTCGTACCAACGGTCTGAGGAGATCGAGAAACGCGCCCGTTCGGGCGAATCCCGACACCTTTCGCTGACCCCGCGCCCCGCCCATGACCTGCGTCAGAGGCGGGGCGCCGGTGTGTGCGCCCCGTGAAGGGTCTTTGGTGAGGGGGTGGTTGCCCGGCTACTGTCGGCCCGCACTTCCCCCGAGCGCGAGCACGGGGGACCGTCAGCCGAAGGGAGAGCTGCCGCCCGTGGGGTCCCATCGCCGTACAGCGCACTCTCGGTCAGGGTTCGACCTGGGCACGCGTATCACCGTCCTCACGGTGGCCGCGGCGGGCGCCGTCGGCGCACTCGGCGCCGCTCCGGCGGGCGCCGCGCCGCAGGACAGGCCCGCCGACACCAAGGCCGAGGTGGACCGCCTCTACGAGCAGGCGGAGCAGGCCACCGAGTCCTTCAACAAGGCGGACGAGCGCGCCGACGGGCTCCGCAAGGACCTCGCCAGGACCCAGGACGAGGTGGCCCGCGGGCAGGAGCGGATCAACCGGATGCGGCAGGCGCTCGGCATGGTGGCCGGCGCCCAGTACCGCACCGGCGGCATGGATCCCTCACTCGTCCTGATGCTCTCCTCCGACCCGGAGGGCTACCTCGACCGGGCCGGCACGATGGACCGGATCAGCGCCCGGCAGGCCGACGAGCTGGCAGAACTGCAGGACGCCCAGCGGCAATTGGCGCAGCAGCGCGCCGAGGCCCAGCACAAGCTCGCCGAGCTGGAGCAGAGCCGCAAGGCCGTCGCCCGGCACAAGCACACCGTCGAGAAGAAGCTGGCCAAGGCGCGGCGGCTGCTCAACGACATGGCGGCGCCGGAGCGGGCCGCGTTCGAGCGGGCCTCGCGCGGCGGCGCCCGCCCCGACCTGGCGGGCGCGGGCCCGGCGTCCTCGTCGCGCGCCGCCGCCGCCCTGGCCGCCGCGCAGTCCGCGCTCGGCAAGCCCTACATCTGGGGCGCCAACGGGCCGTCCGGGTTCGACTGTTCGGGCCTGACCCAGTGGTCGTACGCACAGGCGGGCGTCGGCCTTCCGCGCACCTCGCAGGCGCAGCGGTACGCGGGGCAGCAGGTGAGCCTGTCGCAGGCCCGCCCCGGCGATCTGGTCACCTACCGGAACGACGCCAGCCACGTCGGCATCTACGCGGGCAACGGGCAGGTGATCCACGCGCCCTACCCGGGCGCCGCGGTCCGCTACGACCCGGTCGGCATGATGCCCGTCTCATCCGTGACCCGGCCGTAGGCACTCCTGCGCCGGTCCGCCGTACGATCGGAAAGATGGCTGGTCGTCGGCGTGCGATGAGCAGGGCGGGGTCCTTCGTGGCGCTCGGCGCCCTGCTCGCCGCCGTGTCCGCGTGCGGCGGCGGGGACGGGGCGCCCGCGGACGCCCGCTCGACCGCCGTGCAGCACGTCCTGGACCGGCGGGCCGCGGCCGTCGTCGCGGGCGACGCGACGGCGTACCGGGCCACCGGCGGCGCCGACCCGACGCTCCTGTCCGACCTGGCGGAGGTCCCGCTCGACGGCTGGAGCTACCGGCTCACCGCGCTGGGCCGCACCGAGCACGCCCGCGCCACCGCCACCGCCGAACTGCGCTACCGCGTCGAGGGCTATGACAAGGCCCCCGTCGTCACCGAGCGCACCCTCACCCTCCGCCAGAGCGGCGGGCACTGGACCGTCACCGACGACCGGCCCGCGAAGAAGTCCGCCGAGCAGCTGTGGGAACAGGGCAGGGTGACGGTGGTCGAGGGGGAGCACAGCCTGGTCCTCGGAGTGGGCCAGCGCCGCTCCACCTTGCGCTCCTACGCCGACGACGCCGATGACGCGGTGCCCGCCGTGGACAGCGCGTGGGGCACCGACTGGGCGCGGCGCGTGGTCGTCGTCGTCCCCAAGTCGCTGGACGGCATGGGGGAGTTGCTGGGCGCGCCGGCCTCCGGCTATCAGGGGATCGCGGCCGTCACGACGGGCGAGGCGGGCGGCTCGGGCACCGCGCCCGCGGACCGGGTGATCGTCAACCCCGAGGCGTACAGCGTGCTCGGCTACTTCGGCAAGCAGGTCGTCCTCACCCATGAGACGGCGCACGTGGCGACGCGGTCGGTCACCTCGGCGGCGACGCCGCTGTGGCTGTCGGAGGGGTACGCGGACTGGGCCGGATACCGCGGCAGCGGCCGCACCCCCGGCGAGGCCGCGCCCGAGCTGCAGCGCGCGGTGCGCGGCGGCGCCGCCCCCGGCACCCTCCCGGACGACGCCGACTTCGGCTTCAGCGGCGACTCCGCCGACCTCGCGCAGGCCTACGAGAGCGGCTGGCTGGCCTGCCGGATGATCGCCGACGGCTGGGGCGAGGAGAAGCTCAACGCCTTCTACAAGGCGGTCGGCGGCCACCGGCAGCGGACCGGGGCCGTGGACGACGCGGCGCAGAGCGTGCTCGGCATCGACGAGCGGGAGTTCGTGGCGCGCTGGCGCGCCTACGTGCAGGAACAGCTGGGCTGAGCCGCCCGGGTCAGGCCCCGAGCGCGGTGAGCGCCTCCCGCAGCCAGGCCCGCTCGGCCCGCCCCGTCGCCCGCGCCACCTCCAGCATGCCGCGCCGGAACAGATCGTCGGGCTCCTCCGCGCGCACCGGCCGGCCCTTCGCGTCGTAGAAGAAGCTCGCGGGGGTCTCCAGGAAGTCCAGGCGGCGGCGCAGGACCGCGGCCTGCTCGGCGGGGTCGGGCAGATGGCGCAGGAACGCCAGGAGCGTGTTGAAGCGGGTGTGGTCGCTGATCTCGATGTCTTTGGGCCGGCGCAGCCGGTCCAGGAGGTCCGCGCGGCCCGCGTCGGTGAGCGTGAGCACGCGCCGCTGGGCCGCCCGTGTGCCCGGCGCCGTGTGCTCGTCGAGACTTCCCGCCTTCACCAGCCGGGTGATCGCCGGGTAGAGCGCGCCGTCGCTGACCGGGCGGACGTGGCCGCTGAGCGCTTTGATGCGCTCCTTCAACTCATAGCCGTGCAGCGGCCGTTCACAGAGGAAGCCGAGAATCGGCAGCTCCAGCACGCGGTCTCCGGTGGGGTTTGTGAATGCGGGGACGCTCATGCTACCTCTTTTCGAGGTAATCGATACCTCGAAAAGAGGCATGGCGTGGGGGCTGGGATGGAAACCGTGGCGGGAATGAAGGACGCCGAACACCGCAGAACGCTCATCGGGCTGGCACGGCCCGTCTACTTCTCGCTGCTCGCCTCCGTGGCGGCCGGGATCATCAACACCGTGTGGGTCGCCCGGCTCGGGGGCGACGCCGTCGCGGCCGTCGCCGTCGCCACGAACGTGGAGAACGTGCTGCTCGGCGTGGCCCTCGTCTTCGGCTCCGGCACGACCGTGCTGGTCGCCCACGCGCGGGGCGCCGGGGACCCGGGCGCGGTGCGGGCCGCCGTGCGCGGGGGAGCCTGGCTGTGCGCGCTGGTCGTGCCGGTCGTCGTGGCCGGCGGCTGGCTGTTCCGGGCGGACCTGGCGCGGCTCGTGCTGGGCGGCGGGGACGAGCAGGGCGCGCTGCGCCTCGCGACCTCGTACTTCGCCGTGTCGATGCCCGGCATGGCCGTCTTCTTCGCCCAGCAGCTCGTCGACGGGATCCTCAAGGGCGCGGGCGACACCCGCACCCCGATGCGGCTCGCCC
Source organism: Streptomyces sp. NPDC057694 (assembly GCF_042799415.1). NCBI lineage: Bacteria > Bacillati > Actinomycetota > Actinomycetes > Kitasatosporales > Streptomycetaceae > Streptomyces > Streptomyces sp. NPDC057694. Next base: position 86,939 of record NZ_JBHVIX010000031.1, on the reverse strand, counting down.
TGCTCGCGAACGGCCTGATCCTCGCCGCGGACCCGCTGCTCATCCATGCGTACGGGGTCGTGGGCGCCGCCGTCTCCACGGTGGCGGCCCGGCTCGTCTCGCTGGCCGTGGGGGTGGTGGTGATGCGGCGCGACGCGGTGGTGCGCGCGGCGCGCGCGGCGGCCGTCGGGGAGCGGGTGATCACCTCGGTGCGGCGTACCCTGCGCACCGGCCTGCCCATGTCCGCCGACTTCACCGTGCGGCAGACGGGCACGCTCGCGCTGATCGCGGTGGTGGCGCGGCTCGGGGTGACGTCGGTGGCCGCGTACGCCGTCGCCTACAAGGTCCTCTACCTCGCGACGATGGCCGCCTACGCGGTGCGCCAGGCCGCCTCCATCCACACCGCGCACCGCCGGGGCGCGGGCCACGACGAGCGCGGGGCCGTCGGCCGGCAGGCGGTCCTGGTGGCCGGGGCGGCGGGGCTCGTCGCGGCCGGGCTCTTCCTCGCCCTCGCGCCGTGGCTGCCGCGGGCGTTCGGCGCACCGCACGAGGTCACCGCCGATGCGGCCCTGTTCCTGCGCTGCGTGGGCCCGTACCTGGTCCTGATGGCCGTCTTCATCGCGCTGGGCGGCGTCTTCGAGGGCAGCGGGAGAGCGGGCCGGGTGCTGCGGGTGACGCTGCTGGGCACGGTCCTTCAGCTCCCGTGCGCCTTCTGGCTGTCAGGGCTGTGGGGGCTGCCCGGGGTGTGCGCCGCGCTCGGGGCCTGCATGGCCGTGCAGTGCGCGGCCCTGCTGTTCCTGGCCCGGCGGGACCTGGCTCAGGAGCCGATCACCGAGTTCTCGCGGGCGGCCTGAGCGGGGAGCCGCTGCCCCTCGGCGCGGCGCGGCTCGGTGACCGTCGCCCGCCACAGGCGGCGGCAGGCCGACAGTGAGGCCACGACCAGCAGGCCGTTGCGGACCAGCAGCAGGGTCAGGCCCAGCGAGTCGCTCGCGACCACGTGCGAGAACCAGATCGGGAACTCCAGGAAGGTGACGAACGTGGCCGCGAGCACCAGCCACACCGGCAGCGCCATCCGGCTGTCGCGGAACAGCAGACAGACCGCCGCGAGCCCGACCAGCCACAGCATGTACTGCGGGCTGATGACCCGGCTGGTGGTCGTGAACAGCAGCACCGCCGTGAGCGCCGCGTCGGCGAGCGTGGCAGGACCCCAGGCACGCGCCTTGAGCCGCCACAGCAGCAGCCAGCCGAAGGCGAGCGCGGTGAGCACCTGCGCGAGCATGCTCACCACGTCCACGTACGGGCCGAGGAACTCCACCGAGCCGTAGTTCAGCTGCACCGTGCCCGACCAGCCGAACTGCCGCGCCACATGGAAGACGAGCGAGCCCAGCGACTCGACCTCGGTGCCCCGGTCCCGCTGGAAGGTCAGGAAGGCCATGGCGCCCGGCATCGCGACGGTGAAGGCCACGACAAGACCGCCGACCGTCAGCGCGGCGGCGCTCCACGCCTCCCGGGTGGCCCGGCCGCGCCGGGTGCCGAGCAGCAGCAGCGCCGGCCACACCTTCAGCATCGCGGCGATCGCGGCCAGCACCCCAGCGGCCTTCGGGTGCCGGGCCGCGGCCAGCAGCGCGGCGACCGCGACGGCGGTGACCATCACGTCGTAGCGCGCGTACACCGTCTGTCCGAGCAGCGGCAGACCGGCGACCCACACCCACACGCCGCGCCGCGACCTGCCCTGCCCGCCGGAGACGTGGAGCAGCATCAGGAAGACGGCCGCGTCGGCCAGGAAGGCCAGCAGGAAGAACGCGGAGGCGTACTCCAGGAACGGCAGCAGGGCGGGCGAGAGGATCGCGACCGCGGCGGCCGGCGGGTACTGCCACGTCACGTCGTCCAGAGGGAACGTTCCGGTACGCAGAATGTCGAACCAGCCGTGGTAGATCACCGAGACATCGCTGGTCACATCCGGTCCGGGGACGACGACGACCTTGAAGACGCAGAGCAGCAGCAGGGTCCTGGTCAGGGCCCAGGTGAACAGGAGTGCGGCGGGGTTTCGCGTCTTCATTCGAGTCATCATGCCGGGGAGAACTGTGCCGTGGCCATGGAACCCGGCGGCGTGGCGCGATCGAACGGCCCGGTTCGGTACTGTCTGCGGCGATGCACAAGACAAACAAGACGCTGCTCGTGACCAACGACTTCCCGCCCCGTCCCGGCGGCATCCAGGCGTTTCTGCACAACATGGCGCTGCGGCTCGATCCAGAGCGGCTGGTTGTGTACGCCTCCACGTGGAAGCGTGGCCGGGAGGGCGCCGAGGAGACCGCGGCGTTCGACGCCGAGCAGCCCTTCACCGTCGTACGCGACCGTACGACGATGCTCCTGCCGACACCGCGCGTGACGCGGCGCGCGGTGGGTCTGTTGCAGGAGCACGGCTGTACGTCGGTGTGGTTCGGGGCGGCCGCCCCGCTCGGCCTGATGGGCGGCGCGCTGCGCAAAGCCGGCGCGCGGCGGCTGGTCGCGACGACGCACGGGCACGAGGCGGGGTGGGCGCAGCTGCCGGCCTCGCGCCAACTGCTGCGCAGGATCGGCGAGTCGACGGACTGCATCACTTACCTGGGCGAGTACACGCGCTCCCGGATCGCCGCCGCGCTCACGCCCGAGGCCGCGGCGCGGATGGTCCAACTGCCGCCCGGGGTCGACGAGAAGACCTTCCACCCCGGGTCCGGCGGGGACGCGATCCGGGCCCGGCTCGGGCTGGCCGACCGGCCGGTCGTCGTGTGTGTGTCGCGGCTCGTGCCGCGCAAGGGGCAGGACACGCTGATCCTGGCCATGCCGCGGATTCTGGCCTCCGTGCCGGACGCCGTGCTGCTCGTCGTCGGGGGCGGGCCGTACGAGAAGGAGCTGCGGCGGCTCGCCGGGGAGACCGGGGTGGCGGACTCCGTGCGGTTCACCGGGGCGGTGCCGTGGGCGGAGCTTCCCGGGCACTACGGCGCCGGTGACGTCTTCGCGATGCCGTGCCGGACGCGGCGCGGGGGGCTGGACGTCGAGGGGCTCGGCATCGTGTATCTGGAGGCCTCCGCCACGGGGTTGCCCGTGGTCGCCGGGGACTCCGGCGGGGCGCCGGACGCCGTGCTCGACGGGGAGACGGGCTGGGTCGTGCGGGGCGGCTCCGCCGAGGAGGCCGCGGATCGGGTGGTGCCGTTGCTGCTCGATGCCGAGTTGCGGGCGCGGATGGGGGCGCGGGGGCGCGCCTGGGTCGAGGAACGGTGGCGCTGGGATCTGCTCGCCGATCGCCTGCGGGGTCTTCTGTAACGCCGGTTTCGTCTTCGGGCGCGGCTCCGGTGGCCGCTTCTCGCGCAGTTCCCCGCGCCCCTGGAGATGCGCACTTCGTGCGCGATCTCCATCGATGAAGGCATGCGGCGAAGCCGCAGCCTTCAGGGGCGCGGGGAACTGCGCGATCAGCCACGACGAGAGCCGCGCCCGTTCACCGGCACCGGACCCAGCGGCGCGGAAGCGTCAGCCCTGGTAGAGCGCCTCGATCTCGTCGGCGTAGTCCTTCGCCACAACGTTTCGCTTCAGCTTCAGCGAGGGCGTCAGATACCCCGACTCCTCGGTGAACTGCGTACCCAGGACGCGGAATTTACGGACCGACTCCGCCTTGGACACGGCGGCGTTCCCGTCATCCACCGCCGACTGGATCGCGGCCAGCAGATCGGCGTCCCCGAGCAGCGACGCCACCGTCGACCCGGCGGGCTTGTCGTGATCGGCGACCCACTTGCCGAGGAACTCCTCGTCGATCGTGACGAGCGCGCCGACGAACGGCCGCCCGTCCCCGACGACCATGCACTCGGCGACCAGCGCGTGCGCGCGGATGCGGTCCTCGATGACGGCGGGGGCGACGTTCTTGCCGCCGGCCGTCACGATGATCTCCTTCTTGCGCCCGGTGATCCGGAGGTACCCGTCCTCGTCGAGGGTGCCGATGTCACCGGTGTGGAACCAGCCGTCGGCGAGAGCCTCTTCCGTCGCGCCCTCGTTGTTCCAGTAGCCCGTGAACAGGTGCTCGCCGTGCAGCAGCACCTCGCCGTCGTCGGCGATCCGGACGACCGAGCCGGGCAGCGGCTGGCCGACCGTGCCGATCTTCTGGCGGTCCCACGGGTTGAAGGCGGTGGCCGCGCAGGACTCGGTGAGGCCGTAGCCCTCCAGGACCGTGAAGCCGATGCCGCGGAAGAAGTGGCCGAGCCGCTCGCCGAGCGGGGCGCCGCCGGAGATCGCGTACTCGCCGCGCCCGCCGAGCACGGCCCGCAGCTTGCTGTAGACCAGCTTGTCGAACGTCTTGTACTTCAGCTTGAGGGCGAGCGACGGGCCCTTGGGGGTGTCCAGCGCGCGGCTGTACTCGATCGCCGTGTCGGCGGCCTTGTCGAAGATCTTGCCCTTGCCGTCGGCCTGCGCCTTGGCCCGCGCCGAGTTGTAGACCTTCTCGAAGACGCGCGGGACGCCCAGGATCAACGTAGGCCTGAACGCCGCGAGTTCGTCCGTGAGGTTCTTGATGTCCGGGGCGTGGCCCAGCTTGATCGGGGCCATCAGCGAGGCGACCTGGACCAGCCGGCCGAAGACGTGCGCGACCGGGAGGAAGAGGAGGACCGAGCACTCGCCCGTGCGGAACAGCGGCTTCAGCCGCTCCACCACATTGCCGCACTCCGCGAAGAAGCTGCGGTGGGTGAGCACGCAGCCCTTGGGGCGGCCGGTGGTGCCCGAGGTGTAGACGATGGTCGCCGGGTCGTCGGCCTTGGCGACGGCGCTGCGCTCGTCGACCGTCGTGTCCGGGACCTCGGCGCCGGTCCGGTTCAGCTCCTCGACCCCGCCCGCGTCGATCTGCCAGACGTGCGCGAGCTGCGGCAGCGCGCCGCGCACGGAGTCGACGGCCGCGGAGTGCCCGTCCGACTCGACGACGATCCCGACGGCGCCGGAGTCACCGAGGATCCACTGGATCTGCTCCGGCGAGCTGGTCTCGTAGACCGGGACGGTGACCGCGCCCGCGCTCCAGATGGCGAAGTCGAGCAGCGTCCACTCGTAGCGCGTACGGGACATGAGGGCGACGCGGTCGCCCGGCTGCACGCCGGAGGCGATCAGGCCCTTGGCCGCCGCGCGGACCTCGGCGAGGAAGACGGTCGAGGTGACGTCCTGCCAGGTGCCGTCGATCTTGCGGCCGATGACGGCGACGTCCGGATGCTGCGCGGCGTTTCTGCGGACGATGTCGGTCAGATTGCCGTCGGCAGGGACCTCGTACAAAGCCGGAAGGCTGAACTCGCGCAAGACTGCTGCTCCTCATAGGGCGCCGGCGCCACGACTCTGTGTGCTGCGTCGGTGCGGTCCAAGATCGGGCAGGTGCTCAGTCCCTGAACTGGTCGATCTGGTTGAACTGAGCACGACTGGACTGCCCGGACGTTACCCACCGGTACTGCTTTTTCGGTAGGGGGTCCAGGCCAGATGTTCGCTGCGTCACACGTCAAGGCGTTGCTCTGCGCACAGTAGTCCAGGAGTTTCCCGACTCGGAAGTAACCGCAGGTCCGGCGGGCTCTACCCACCTTAGGCCGGTCGTCCTAGGGTGATCGCATGCGCGTTCATGTGGTCAGCGATGTGCACGGAAACTCCACCGACCTCGCACGGGCCGGCGACGGGGCGGACGCTGTCGTCTGCCTCGGTGACCTGGTGCTCTTCCTCGACTACGCGGATCACTCGCGCGGCATTTTCCCCGACTTGTTCGGAAAGGAGAACGCCTCGCGCATCGTGGAACTGCGCACGGCCCGCCGTTTCGAGGAGGCACGGGAGTTCGGGGCGCGGCTGTGGGCGGGCATCGACCGTAGGCCCGCCATCGAAAAGGCGGTGCGCAAGCAGTACGCGGAGATGTTCGCGGCCTTCCCCACTCCGACGTACGCCACGTACGGCAACGTCGACATGCCGCAGCTGTGGAGCGAGTACGCGGGACCGGGCACGACCGTGCTCGACGGCCAGCGGGTCGAGATCGGCGGCCGTGTCTTCGGGTTCGTCGGCGGCGGCCTGCGCACCCCGATGCGGACCCCCTACGAGATCGACGACGAGGAGTACGCCGCCAAGATCGAGGCCGTCGGCGAGGTCGACGTGCTGTGCACCCATATCCCGCCCGAGGTGCCCGAGCTGGTGTACGACACCGTGGCGCGGCGGTTCGAGCGCGGCAGCCGGGCGCTGCTCGAAGCCATCCGCAGGACCCGCCCCCGCTACTCCCTGTTCGGCCACGTCCACCAGCCGCTGGCCCGGCGGATGCGGATCGGCGCCACGGAATGCGTCAACGTCGGCCATTTCGCGGGTTCCGGCAGGCCCTGGGCCCTGGAGTGGTGACGGCGCGGCCACTCACGCGCGATAGCCTGCACGGGACGCGCGTGCAGGCACGCACCCCAGCACGGCGCACCTACCCCTGACCGGTATCCGGAGGAGCCACGGCGATGGCGGAACACACCAGTTCGAGCATCACGATCGAGGCGGCACCGGCCGACGTCATGGGCGTGATCGCCGATTTCGCCCGCTACCCGGACTGGACGGGCGAGGTGAAGGAGGCCGAGGTCCTCGGGACCGACGACGCCGGCCGCGCCGAGCAGGTCCGGCTCGTCATGGACGCCGGCGCGATCAAGGACGACCAGGTCCTGAAGTACACCTGGGCCGGTCCCAACGAGGTGTCCTGGTCCCTCGTGAAGTCGCAGATGCTGCGCTCGCTCGACGGGTCCTACGTCCTCAAGCCCGCCGGTTCGGGCACCGAGGTCACGTACTCCCTGACCGTGGACGTCAAGATCCCGCTGCTCGGGATGATCAAGCGCAAGGCCGAGAAGGTCATCACGGACCGCGCGCTGGCCGGGCTGAAGAAGTGGGTGGAGTCGGGCGCCGCCAAGTAGCGCCCCTCCGGACAGGCCCCGGGCGCCGGAGGTTCCCGGCGCCCCTGAAGGGGGCGCCCGCCTCCAGGTAGCCTCAAGGCTCATGCGCACCCTTCTCGTCACCGGCCCCGGCGGTTCCGGCAGGACGACCGTCGCCTCCGCCACCGCTCTCCGGGCCGCTCGCGACGGGCTGCGCGCGCATCTGATCACCGGGGACGCCGTGGGCGCCGAGGACGATCTTCCCGGCGTCACCGTCACCCGGCTCACCCCGGCCGACGATTTCCGCGCCGATCTCCTCGCGCTCCAGGAGCGGGCCGGCTCCGGCCTCGATCTGCTGGGCGCCTCCCGGCTCGACGGCGACGAACTCACCGCGCTGCCCGGAGCCGAGGAACTGGCCCTGCTGCGCGCCCTGCGGGACACCGCCGACGGACCGTACGACCTGGTCGTCGTCGACCTCCCGGCCGCCCCGCGCGCCGTCGCCCTGCTCGCCCTGCCCGAGCAGCTGCGCCGCTACCTGCGCCGGCTGCTGCCCGCCGAACGGCAGGCCGCCCGCGCGCTGCGGCCCGTCCTCGGCCGCCTGGCCGGAGTGCCGATGCCCGCCGAGTGGCTGTACGAGGCCGCCACCCGCTGGGACGGCGAACTCGCCGCCGCGCAGGCCGTGATCGACTCCGACGACACCTGCGTGCGCCTCGTCGCCGAGCCCACCGAGGCCGCCGCCGAGATCCTGCGCACCACCGTCGCCGGGCTCGCGCTGCACGGACTGCGCCTCGACGCGGTACTCGCCAACCGCCTCCTGCCCGACGGATCCACCGACCCCTGGCTCGCCGACGCCGCGGCCCGGCAGCGCAAGGTGATCGCCGAATGGGAGCACGAGACGTACGCGATCGCGCACCTGGGACGGGACCCGCGCCCCGCCGACCTGGACGTGCCGCCGCCGCCCGCCGAGTCCGTCCCTGCCGTGACCTGGCCCGTCGAGGACCGGCTCGCGGACGACGGGGTGCTGGTCTGGCGCATCCCGCTGCCCGGCGCCGTGCGCGAGGAGCTGAGCCTGATCCGCCGCGGCGACGAGCTGGTCATCGGGGCGGGCCCCTTCCGCCGGATCGTCCCGCTGCCCTCCGCCCCGCGCCGCTGCACCGTCGCCGGAGCCGGTCTCGTCGACGGGGAACTGTGCGTGCGGTTCGCACCCGACCCGGATCTGTGGCCGCAAGCACGGTGAACCCCATGCACCCGTTCGGGTAACGTCGAAGGTGCAACCGGTTCAGGAAACCCTCAGCTCTCCGCAGGAGTCAGCGCCATGAGCGACGCCACCGAGAAGCCCGTAGACGCCGACGCGTGGGAGAAGGCGTGCGCCGAGGACCTCGCGGAGGAGAAGGCCCGCCGCCGCGCCGAGTACGGCCCACCGCCCGGCTCGGCCGCCGAGGAGCTGAAGAAGCTCGTCGACGCGGTCGCCGAAAAGCTCTCCGGCTTCTCCGGCGCCCAGGCCCCCTTCCTCGGCTCCGTCGCGCAGGGCACCGCGGAGCAGGTCGCCAAACAGGTCGTCCGGCAGGCCAGGTCCGTCGTCGAGCCCGTCATCGAGCGGAACTCCGACGTCTTCGACCACCTCGCCGCCGCCGGGTCCGAGCTGCTCGCCGCCTACCGCTCCGCGGTCGAGGGCCAGGAGCGGCGCTGGACCAAGGATTCCCAGGAGCCCAGGCCGCCCGCACCCCGCAAGGGCGAGGACGAAGGCCCCGGCGGGGAGCAAATCGATCTCGACTGACCCCCGGCGAGGACCTGTCGTCCACAGGCGCTCAGGTACGGTGGGCCGTAGCGGGGCTCGACCGAACTGAGGGATTCATGGGACTCACCATCGGCGTCGATATCGGCGGCACGAAGATCGCGGCCGGCGTGGTCGACGAGGAGGGGAACATCCTCTCCACGTTCAAGGTGCCGACGCCTTCCACGCCTGACGGGATCGTTGACGCGATCGCCTCGGCCGTGGAAGGTGCCAGGGCCGGACACGAGATCGTCGGCGTCGGCATCGGAGCCGCCGGATACGTCAACCGTCAGCGCTCCACCGTGTACTTCGCGCCGAACATCGACTGGCGCCAGGAACCGCTCAAGGAGAAGGTCGAGGGCCGCGTCGGCCTGCCCGTCGTCGTGGAGAACGACGCGAACGCGGCGGCCTGGGGCGAGTACAAGTTCGGCGCGGGCAAGGGCCACCGCAACGTCATCTGCATCACGCTGGGCACCGGCCTCGGCGGCGGCATCATCATCGGCAACAAGCTGCGCCGTGGTCACTTCGGCGTCGCCGCCGAGTTCGGCCACATCCGCATGGTGCCGGACGGACTGCTGTGCGGCTGCGGTTCGCAGGGCTGCTGGGAGCAGTACGCGTCGGGGCGCGCCCTGGTGCGCTACGCACGCCAGCGGGCCAACGCGACGCCGGAGAGCGCCGAGTACCTGCTGTCGCTCGGCGACGGCACCCCCGAGGGCATCGAGGGCAAGCACATCTCCATGGCCGCCCGGCAGGGCGACCTGGTGGCCGTCGACTCCTACCGGGAGCTGGCCCGCTGGGCCGGCGCGGGCCTGGCCGACCTGGCCTCGCTCTTCGACCCGTCGGCGTTCATCGTCGGCGGCGGCCTCTCCGACGAGGGCGAGCTGGTCCTCGACCCGATCCGCAAGTCGTACAAGCGCTGGCTGGTCGGCGGCAACTGGCGGCCGGTGGCCGACGTGATCGCGGCCCAGCTCGGCAACAAGGCGGGCCTGGTCGGCGCCGCCGACCTGGCGCGGGAGCCCGACCCCGTCATGTGACATCCGTACGGCCCGGTGCCCGTCGTTCCCCACAGGGGCGGCGGGCACCGGCGTATCTTGATCGTCATGGACTCCGGCTCCCTCAGCGACCTTCCCGAACTGCCCAACTCCGTTACGGAACCCGACGGTTCGGCCGTCATCCGCGTCCTCAGCTACAACATCCGCTCGATGCGCGACAGCCCCGTCGCCCTCGCCCGGGTGATCAAGGCCTGCGACCCCGACCTGGTGCTGATCCAGGAGGCGCCCCGGTTCTTCCGCTGGCGCAAGCACCTCGCCCGGCTGGCCCGCGCCGCGAACCTGGTGTACCTCTCCGGCGGCGGCAGCGCGGCCGGGCCCGCGCTGCTCTGCTCCCTGCGCGCCACCGTCGAGCGGACCGAGGACGTGCTGCTGCCGATGACGCCGGGGCTGCACCGGCGCGGCTTCGCCACGGCCGTCGTGCGGTTCGGGGACGCCCAGGGGCCACGCCTCGGTGTGGTCAGCTGCCACCTCAGCCTGCAGAAGGACGAGCGGTACGCGCAGGGCGAGCTGCTGCTCGACCGGATCGCGGAGCTGGGCGTCGAGCACGTCGTCGCGGGCGGCGATCTCAACGAGCGGCCGGACGGGCGGACCTTCCGGCGGCTGAGCGCGGCGCTCCAGGACTGCTGGGCGAAGGCACCCTGGGGCGGCGAGTACACGTCGACGCCGGACGACCCCCATCAGCGGATCGACGCGATCCTGGCGACGAAGGGCTTGGAGGTGCTGGGGTGCGGGGTGCCGGACTTCCTGGACGCGGACGAACTGAGGGCGGCCACGGACCATCTGCCGGTCCTGGCCGCCCTCAGAATCCCCGCCGCGTGACGCCTACGGGCGCTGCTTCACCTTGTCGGTGATCGCCCAGCTGTCCAGGTAGGACAGCTGGATGTAGGTCTTCTTCTTCGCGCCGTCACCGGAGGTGCGGTCGTCCTTGAAGCCCAGGAATTCGTAGGTCTTCGGATCGAAGATGAAGTAGCCGCCGAAGCTGGTGACGCCCTTGGGGAGCGTCGGGTCCTTGTACGTGATGGCCACGCCGGTCCGGCCCTTCGCGTCCTTCTGGTCCGGCACCGTCCGCACCCCCGGCACCCTGCTCAGGGCTTCGTACGCCGCCGGGCGCAGGCCCTCCGGCATCACCGGGACGAGCTTGAGCAGCCCGGCGAGGTCGGAGTGGACGACGGACCACTCCTGGTCGGTGATCCCGGCGAGCGAGTCGTTCTTGTCGTTCGGGCCGCTCTTGGGGACCAGCGAGAGGATCAGCTTCTCCGGGTCGGTCGGCAGCTTCTCCAGGGTCGCCCAGTCCTGCGGCGGCCAGGACGACTCGTCCTTCTTCGGGGGATCCGACCACCAGCCCTTGCCGATCTCCATGATCCAGGAGCGCTGGGAGTCATCGACCGAGCGCCAGATCTCGTCGACGTGCGTCTTGGTCTCGCCGGTCTTCTGGTTCGTCTCCTTGATGATCTCCTTCGTGTAGATGAACTGGTCGCCGCGCGGCGGCGTCGCGGGCGCCTGCGAGTGCTTGCGTTCGTAGGCGGCGGCCCCGGCCAGCACGGTGCGGGCCGACACCGGGCGCATCGCCGGCTGCCGGGTGTCGGCCGTGGCCGTCGGCTTGGCCGTGGCCGTGCCCTGGTCCGTGCCGCCGTCGTCGCGCACCGCCACCAGCACGGTCGCGGCGATCGCCGCCGTGGCCAGTCCCGACACGGCGATGCGCGGACCGGGCCGCTCCCACAGCGGACGGCGGCGGACCTCCATCGTGGACAGCAGACGGTTACGGACACGGTGGCGGGCGGCGGGGTCGAGGGGCCCGGCGTCCCCTGCCCAGGTGCTCAATTCGTCGAGAACGGGATCGAAGTCGCGGTCATTCATGGGCGGATGCCTCCCGGAGGGCGGTCGGAGCGGTCGGATCGGTACCGCCCAGTGCTTCACGCAACGCGCTGCGAGCCCGGCTCAGGCGGGACCTGACCGTGCCCACCGGCACCCCCAGGGCCTCGGCCGCCTCGTCATAGCTGAGGTCGGTCCAGGCCACGAGCAGCACCACGTCCCGCTGTCTCGCCGGCAGAGCGGCGAGGGCGGCCGCCAGTTCCCGGCGCAGGCCGTGCGCGCCGGCCCGGGACACCGCGCGCTCGGCCACCGGCTCCTCGTGCTCGACCGGCTCCGGCAGGCGGGACAGCGCCTTGAAGCGGCGCGCCTCCGCCCTGCGGTGTCGGCCGACGAGGTTGGTGGCGATCCCGAAGAGCCAGGGGCGGGCGTCGTCGGACCTGGTGGGGTCGTAGCGGTGGCGCTGCTTGAAGGCGGTGGTGAAGGTCTCCGCCGTCAGATCCTCCGCCGCTTCGGGGCCGAGTCGCCGCGCCGCGTAGTGGTGCACGGCGTCGGCGTACCGGTCGAAGAGGGCGGCGAACTGCTCGGGCTCCTCCCGGGACCGTTCGATCGCCCGGGCGTCGCTCTCGCCGTGCGGATGCCGGCAGTGCTCCCGGGGTCTGACGGCCATCGGGGCTCCTTTCGTCCGTGTGAACGCCTTGAAGGCTTGGGCTGGTTCACCGGTACTTCGCCGCAGCGCCCGATCGGGTTCCATCCGGCACGGCGAAGGCCCGGCCGGAAGCAGCCCGGCCGGGCCTTCATCCCCGTACGTGTGCAGGTCAGACGACCGCGCCGCGCCCCGGGTCGTCGTCCTCCTCGTCGCCCGGCTGCATCCGGGCGACCAGCGTCGCGAAACCGCCGAGGAAGCCGCCGATGCAGAGCGTCGCCAGCCACCACGTCATGTCCCAGCCGAGCAGCACCGCGAGGAGCAGCAGCAGCGGGCCGCCGACCACGGCCAGCCAGGCGAACTTCGCCGTGACGTCGGCCTCCGGGAGCTGCGGGTCCGGCGGCACGAAGTGGCCCTCGTCGTCGTCCCCGAGGTCGTCGTCCGCGGGCTCGGGCACCGTGTGGTCCCGCGGGCCCGGGGCCGAGGCGACACCCGGGGCGAAGGACACCGAGGAGCCGAGCGGGCCCGGGGTGTCGTGCCGCGGTCCGGCGTCGGGGGAGTCATTGCTCTCCGGGTCCAGGAGCGCAAGGTCCTCCACCGACTTGAACGGCTTCGCGCCCGGCGGGTCCGGCGGCTCCACGCCGTACCCGGCGACGATCTCGGCCCAGGCGGCGTCCTCGTCGGCCGGCAGCAGGGGGTCGGGCTGCTGCTGTCCGTCCGGCTGCTCCGTCTTCTCTGTCTGCTCCGTCTTCTCCGTCTGCTCCGGCTCCTGCGGCTCGGGCTTGTCGGGCTCCCGCCGCTCCTCCTGCTCAGCCACCGCTGGCCGTCCCTTCCGCGCTCTCGCCGGGGCTTGTCCCGCCCTCGCCGGGGATCTTGCCGACGCGGGGGGCGATCCGGTCGATGAACGCAAGGCTCTCGTCGAAGATCCGGTCCGCGTCATGGTCCAACGTCGCGACGTGGTAGCTCTGTTCCAGCAGGATCTCCGTGACGTCCGTCGACGAGACGCGGCTGAGCACGCGCGCGGAGTCGGCGGGCGGCACCACGTGGTCCTGCACGCTGTGCAGCACCAGCAGTGGCTGGGTCACCTGCGGCAGTTCACGGTCGACGAGCCGGAAGAACTGGCGCAGCTGGTGCGCCGAGTGCAGCGGCACCCGGTCGTAGCCGACCTCCTGCGAGCCCTCCTTGGCGATGTCGCTGGCGATCCCCTTGACCGTGGGGACCAGGTGCCGGGCGACGGGGAGGGCGTGCGCGGCCAGCCCGTGCACCTTGTTCCCCGGGTTCACCAGAACGAGGCCCGCCACGTCGTCCCCGTGCCGGGCCGCGAGCCGCAGCGCGAGCGCGCCGCCCATCGACAGGCCGAAGACGAAGACCTGCGAGCAGCGCTCCCCGAGATCGCGCAGCGCGCGGTCCACCTCCGCGTACCAGTCCTGCCAGGCGGTGACCGAAAGGTCCTCCCAGCGGGTGCCGTGTCCGGGCAGCAGGGGGAGCGAGACGGTCAGACCGTGCCCGGCCAGATACTCCGCCCAGGGGCGCAGGGACTGGGGTGTTCCGGTGAAGCCGTGACAGAGGAGGACGCCGATCTCGCCGCCTTCGTGGCGGTACGGCTCGGCTCCAGGAAGGACCGGCACCTTCGGTCTCCTGTTCGTGGGTATGCGGGAGGGCATGAGGACATCGCGCGTGAGGTCTTCACCGTACGCGACCGGACTGACACCGACCAGGGTCGTCGGGCCCCGTACCGGCCCTGCGGGTTAAGGTCTGATCCTCGGACCGATCCGCGTACGAGTCCGTGTACGGGGTCCGAGAACGAGGGAAGGCAGAGGGTTGATCTACGGCGCAATGAAGGTGGCCATCGGGGGGCCGCTCAAGCTCGGCTTCCGGCCGTGGGTGGAGGGCCTGGAGAACATTCCGGCCACCGGCCCCGCGATCCTGGCCAGCAACCACCTCTCCTTCTCCGACTCCTTCTTCCTGCCGACGATGCTCGACCGCAAGGTCACCTTCATCGCGAAGGCCGAGTACTTCACCACTCCCGGTGTGAAGGGCAAGCTGACGGCCGCCTTCTTCAAGGGCGTCGGACAGCTGCCGGTGGACCGTTCGGGTTCGCGCGGCGCGGGCGAGGCCGCCATCAAGAGCGGCATCGAGGTCCTGGAGCGCGGCGAGCTGTTCGGCATCTACCCGGAGGGGACGCGGTCGCCCGACGGCCGTCTCTACCGCGGCAAGCCGGGCGGCCTCGCGCGCGTGGCGCTCGCCACCGGCGCGCCCGTCATCCCGGTCGCCATGATCGACACGGAGAAGATCCAGCCTCCGGGCAAGGTGATGCCGAAGCTCATGCGCCCGGGCATCCGCATCGGCAAGCCGCTCGACTTCACCCGCTATCAGGGCATGGAGGGCGACCGGTTCGTGCTGCGGGCGGTGACCGACGAGGTCATGTACGAGATCATGAAGCTCTCCGGCCAGGAGTACGTCGACATGTACGCGACCGCCGCCAAGCGGCAGATCGCGGACGCGGCGAAGGCCGAGAAGGAAGCACAGAAGGAAGCGCAGAAAGAAGCGCAGAAGGCAGTGGAGAAGAGCGGGGAACGGAGCGGCGCCTAGCCGCGTCGTCTTCCCAGGGGGTGGGGGACATGGGGAGCGCGACCCGGCGGGAACGCGTGGTGCGGATGTCGGTGGAGCAGCCGTTGTGGCGTGCCCTGACGGCCTACCGCGTGCTGACGATGGTGTACGCGATCGGGCTCTTCGCCTCCGCGTACGAGGTGTACGAGCGTCCGTGGGTCGGCATCACCTATTTCGTCGTCCTCGCGGTGTGGACCCTGGCGACGCTGCCCCAGGTGTCGGGCGCCCGGCGCTGCACCAAGCGGTTCCTCACCATCGACCTGGCCGTCGCGGTCGCGGGCATCCTGCTCTCCCCGGTCGCCGGGCACGAGCGGGCCATCACCGGCGGCTCGACACTGCCGTCGATCTGGACGGCGGGCGCGGTCCTCGCCTGGGCGCTCAAGGGCGGCTGGCGGTGGGCGGCCTTCGCGTCGGTGCTGATCGGCGTGGTCAACGTCGTGCAGCGCGGCGACATCAGCCGCAGCATCATCCACAACGTCCTGCTGGTCTGCATCGCCGGCATAGCGATCGGTTACGTGGTCGAGGTGGCCCGCGCCTCCGAGCGGACCCTCGCCCGCGCCCTGGAGATCGAGGCCGCCACCCGGGAACGGGAGCGCCTGGCCCGCGACATCCACGACAGCGTGCTCCAGGTCCTCGCCATGGTGCAGCGGCGCGGCACCGCCCTGGGCGGCGAGGCCGCCGAGCTGGGCCGGATGGCGGGCGAGCAGGAGATCGCGCTGCGCACCCTGGTCGCCGCGGGCCTGCGCCAGCCGTCCCGCACCTCGGAGGACCTCTCCCAGGGGGCGGTCGTCCGCGCGGTCACCACCTATGCCGCGGCCGACGCACCGGGCGGCGCCGACGACCCGCAGGACCTGCGTCCCCTGCTGTCCCCACACGCCGACGCCCGGACGACGTTCTCCGCGCCCGGCACCGCCGTCCTGATGAAGCCCGCGGCCGCCCGTGAACTGGCCGCCGCCGTCGGCGCCGCCCTGGACAATGTGCGACAGCACGCGGGCGAGGGCGCGCGGGCCTGGATCCTGGTGGAGGACGAGCCGGACGCGGTGATCGTGACCGTACGGGACGACGGACCCGGCATCCCGGAGGGCCGCCTCGCCCAGGCCGAGGGCGAGGGACGGCTCGGCGTGGCCCAGTCCATCCGGGGCAGACTGCGCGACATCGGCGGCACCGCCGAGCTGATCTCCGTGCCCGGCCAGGGCACCGAGGTCGAACTGCACGTACCGAAGAAGAAGTGAAAGGGCCCGAAAGGGCCGCACGGGGGAAGGCGGGACAGGGCGATGAGCGAACAGCAGGCCGAGCAGGAGCCGACGGGGCAGGAGCCGACCGGACAGCCGGCGATCAGAGTCATGGTGGTCGACGACCATCCGATGTGGCGCGACGCCGTCGCCCGCGACCTGGCCGCCGCCGGCTTCGACGTCGTCGCCACCGCGGGCGACGGCGAGCAGGCGGTGCGCCGTGCCCGGGCCGTGGCCCCCGACGTCCTCGTCCTGGATCTGAACCTGCCGGTCAAGCCCGGCGTCCAGGTCTGCAAGGAACTCGTCGCCGCGTTCCCCGCGCTGCGCGTCCTGGTGCTGTCCGCGAGCGGCGAGCACGCGGACGTCCTGGAGGCGGTGAAGTCCGGCGCGACCGGCTATCTCCTCAAGTCCGCGTCGACGCAGGAGCTGACCGACGCGGTGCGCCGCACGGCCGTCGGCGACCCGGTGTTCACTCCGGGTCTCGCGGGTCTCGTGCTCGGCGAGTACCGCCGCCTCGCCTCGGAGCCCGCGCCCGCCGCGGACACCGGCGGGCCGAAGGCGCCCGAGCTGACCGACCGGGAGACCGAGGTGCTCCGCCTGGTCGCCAAGGGGCTGAGCTACAAGCAGATCGCCGAGCGCCTGGTCATCTCCCACCGCACGGTGCAGAACCATGTGCAGAACACCCTCGGCAAGCTCCAGCTGCACAACCGCGTCGAGCTCGTCCGGTACGCGATCGAGCGGGGTCTGGACGACGAGTGACCCCGCGCGGGACAGTTTCCTGAACTGCTCACCGTGACAAGGGAGTTACGCGATGAGGGTCGGAGTACTGACCGGCGGCGGCGACTGCCCCGGGCTCAACGCCGTGATCCGGGGCATCGTCCGCAAGGGCGTGCAGGAGTACGGCTATGACTTCGTCGGCTACCGGGACGGCTGGCGCGGTCCCCTGGAGAACGACACCGTCCGTCTCGACATCCCCGCGGTACGCGGCATCCTGCCCCGCGGCGGCACCATCCTCGGTTCCTCGCGCACCAACCCCTTCCAGGTGGAGGACGGGGTCCGCCGGGTCAAGGAGAACCTGGCCGAGGGAGAGGTCGACGCCCTCATCGTCATCGGCGGCGAGGACACCCTGGGTGTCGCGGCGCGCCTCACCGACGAGTACGGGGTCCGGGCCGTCGGCGTACCGAAGACCATCGACAACGACCTGTCCGCCACCGACTACACCTTCGGCTTCGACACGGCCGTCGGCATCGCGACCGAGGCGATCGACCGGCTGCACACCACGGCCGAATCGCACATGCGGGTCCTGGTCGTCGAGGTCATGGGCCGGCACGCCGGCTGGATCGCCCTCCACTCCGGCCTGGCCGGCGGGGCCAACGTCATCCTGATACCCGAGCAGCGCTTCGACATCGAGCAGGTCTGCGCCTGGGTCACCTCCCGTTTTCGAGCGTCGTACGCCCCGATCGTGGTCGTCGCGGAGGGCGCCATGCCGCGCGACGGCGAGATGGTCCTCAAGGACGAGTCCCTGGACTCCTTCGGGCACGTGCGGCTGTCCGGCGTCGGCGAGTGGCTGGCGAAACAGATCGAGAAGCGCACCGGCAACGAGGCGCGCACCACCGTCCTCGGTCATGTGCAGCGCGGGGGGACTCCGTCGGCCTTCGACCGGTGGCTGGCGACGCGGTTCGGGCTGCATGCCATCGATGCCGTGCGGGACGGGGAGTGGGGGGCCATGGTCGCGTTGCGGGGGACCGACATCGTGCGGGTGCCCATCGCCGAGGCCACGGCGCGGTTGAAGACCGTTGATCCGGCCCTCTATGAAGAGGTGGGGGTGTTCTTCGGCTGAGGTCTCGGGGCTCCGCCCCGGACCCCGCTCCTCAATCGCCGGAGGGGCTTGAGCGGGAATCGCCGGAGGGGGCTGGGCGGCCTAGACTCGGGCCATGGAGATTCTCGCATTTGGTGTGCAATCGGATGAAAAGCCCCTCATTGAGAAGGCCTTCGCGGGGCACCACGACGTGCGGTGCCTGGATGTCTTTCTCAATGAGGACACGGCGCCCATCGCGGCGGGCTACGAGATCATCTCCACCAGCGTCAACGCCACCCTGAACAACCGCGTCCTGCAGACCCTCGCGGCCGGCGGCACGCAGATGATCGCCCAGCGCTCCACCGGCTTCAACAACATCGACCTGGAGGTCGCCGAGCGCCTGGGACTGACCGTGTCCCGGGTCTCGTACTACTCGCCGTACTCGGTGGCGGAGTTCGCCTGGGCCCTCACGATGGCCGTCAACCGGCGCATCGTGAGGGCGAGCACCCGCACCCGCGACTTCGACTTCCGCCTCGACGGCCTGATGGGCCGCGACATGCGCGGGCGCACCGTCGGCGTCCTCGGCACCGGCAAGATCGGCGAGGCGTTCACCCGGATCGCGCACGGCTTCGGTATGAACCTGCTCGGCTGGGACGTCGCCGAGAACCCGAACTGCGTCGAGCTCGGCATGAAGTACGTCGACAAGGAGCAGCTCTTCGGCGAGGCCGACCTGATCAGCCTGCACGTCCCGCTGCTCCCGGCCACCGAGCACATCGTCGACGCCGCCGCGCTGCGCGCGATGAAGGACGACGCGATCCTCATCAACTCCAGCCGCGGCGGCCTCATCGACACCAAGGCGCTGGTCGCCGAACTCCGCGAGGGCCGCTTCACGGGCGTGGGCCTCGACGTCTACGAGGCCGAGGCGGGCCTGTTCTTCCTCGACAAGTCCCTCGACGTCGTCGAGGACGACACCCTGGCCCGCCTCGTCACCTTCCCGAACGTGCTGGTCACGTCCCACCAGGCGTACTACACCGTGGACGCGATCGGGCAGATCATCGAGGCCACGGTGAACAACGTCCTGGACTATCAGGCGGGCCGCCGCTCCGAGAACGTCCTGGTGCCGGCCGTCAGCTGAGTCAGCAGTTCCCGTACGATCCCGGCGCCGCGCAGCGACAGCACCGACTCCGGGTGGAACTGGATCGACGCGAACCCCGGGCCGCGCAGCGCGTGCACCTCACCGCCGGCGTCCCGGGCGACCTCCACCTCGTGGGCGGCCAGCTCGCGCGCCGCCTCGTCGTCGCAGGCCGCCACGAAGCTGTTGTAGAACCCGACGGTCTCGGTGCGGCCGAACAGTTCGATGCCGGTCTGCGCCCCCTGGTACGGCACCTCCTTGCGGACGATGTCCAGGCCCAGTTCGGCCGCGATCAGCTCGTGCCCGAGGCAGACGCCGAGGACACCGTGGCCGTGCGTGCGCAGCACCTCGGCGGTGAGGGAGCGCAGGAAGCGCATCTTCGGGTCGGTGAGGTCCGACGGATTGCCGGGGCCGGGACCGAGCACGACCGGCCCCTCGTGCGCGAGCACCCGCTCCCGCAGCCCCTCCTCGTCGTAGCGCCGCACACTCACGTCGAGCCCCGACGAGCGCAGCACGTGCGCCAGCATCGCGGTGAACGTGTCCTCGCCGTCCACGACCAGCGCATGCCCGCTCAGCTCTCCGGCCCGCTCCTGCATCCGCAGCCAGAACGGGGCCAGGGAGGCCCGGCGCCCGTCGAGCGCCGCCCGCACCCGAGGGTCGTCGGCCAGCGCCGGGCGCGCGCTCTCCTCGCGCGGCCGGGAGGGCCGCACCCCCAGGGCGGCCAGCACCCCGGCGGCCTTCGCGTGCGTCTCGGCGACCTCGCTCCTCGGGTCCGAACCGCGGACCAGCGTCGCGCCGACGGGGACCCGAAGCCGCCCGGCCGCGTCGATGTCCGCGGTCCTGATCAGGATCGGCGAGTCCAGGGTCTGCGCCCCGCCCGCGTCCCGCCCGATGAGCGCCAGCGCCCCCGCGTAGTACCCACGGCCCCCGACCTCGTGCCGCTCGATGACCCGGCAGGCGTTCTGCACCGGCGACCCCGTGACGGTCGCCGCGAACATCGTCTCCTTCAGTACCTCGCGCACATCGAGCGTCGACTTCCCGCGCAGCTCGTACTCGGTGTGCGCGAGGTGCGCCATCTCCTTCAGCCGCGGGCCGATCACGACCCCGCCCATGTCGCCGACGGTGCACATCATCTTCAGTTCCTCGTCGACGACCATCGACAGCTCCTCGATCTCCTTGCCGTCGGCGAGGAACTCCAGCAGATCGTCCGGGGTGGGTCCGGCGGCCGGATAGCGGTAGGTGCCGCTGATGGGGTTCATGACGACGGTGCCGCCGGACATCCGCACATGCACTTCGGGGCTGGCACCGACGAGGGTGCGCTCCCCGGTGTGCACGACGAACGTCCAATACGCGCCCCGCTCACCGTCGAGCAGTCGCCGGAACAGGGCGAGGGCGTCGGCCCGTGAGAACCCCGGGATCTCACCCTCGTACGTCCGGCGGATCACGAAGTTCGCGCCCTCGCCCCGCCCGATCTCCTCGCGCAGGACCCGGCCGACGATGTCGGCGTACCGGTCGTCGTCGACGTCGAAGCCGCCGTCCCGGACGGCCACGTCGTGGGCGGGCAGCTGCCGCAGCGCCTCGGCGAGCGGGATCTCGCAGGACTCCTCGGGGCGCAGGACGGCCAGCGGGGTCCCGTCGTCACGGACGTCGAAGCCGCGCTCGCGGATCTGCCGGAAGGGGACCAGGGCCAGACCTTCGGGGACGTCCGCGAGCTTCTCGTACGTGCCGACCGAACCGATCAGGACCTCGACCGTGTCGTGGTCGCGGCCGGGGGTGCGGCGGCGCAGCAGGGCGAAGGGGCGGTCGTCGGTGAGCAGCTGGTGGATCGGAGCAAACACGGGGGTGTTCCTTCCAGTGACTGTCAGAGGTGAGAGTCGATCGGGAGGAACGGCCGCCGGCGGTGTCGGAAAACACTGAAGGCCGCCCCTCGGGCGGCCTTCGCGGATTCGGATACGCGCAGTCAGTGGGCCGCCGGATGTGCGGTCCACCACCAGGTGCGGGTCTGAAGCTGCGCGAACATGTGCGGAACCATACCCGAGCGGAGGCTCATGCGTGGCGACGCCGTCTCAAAAGATGAGCGGCGGAATGGACACACGACATGACCCCGTAATGTTGGCGAGGTGACCGTGAACGCTAAGACCAGCGCCAGCGCTGGCAACACCTGGCGAGACCTGCCCGCGGCGCAGCAGCCCGAGTACCCCGATGCCGAGGCTCTGCGCGATGTGATCGCGGACCTCGAGTCGTATCCGCCGCTCGTCTTCGCAGGCGAGTGCGACCAGCTGCGTACCCGCCTGGCGGCCGTCGCCAAGGGAGAGGCGTTCCTCCTCCAGGGCGGCGACTGTGCCGAGGCCTTCGACGCTGTTTCCGCGGACCACATCCGCGCGAAGCTGAAGACCCTGCTCCAGATGAGCGCCGTCCTCACCTATGCCGCCTCCGTGCCGGTCGTGAAGATCGGCCGGATCGCCGGCCAGTACTCCAAGCCGCGCTCCAAGAACACCGAGACCCGCGACGGCGTGACCCTGCCGACCTACCGCGGCGATTCGGTCAACGGCTTCGAGTTCACCGAGGCCGCGCGCGTCCCGGACCCCGAGCGCCTGAAGCGGATGTACAACGCGTCCGCCTCGACGCTCAACCTGGTGCGCGCCTTCACCACCGGCGGCTACGCCGACCTGCGCCAGGTGCACGCCTGGAACCAGGACTTCGTGAAGGCGTCCGCCTCCGGCCAGCGTTACGAGCAGCTGGCCCGCGAGATCGACAGCGCGCTGAACTTCATGAAGGCCTGCGGCACCGACCCGGCCGAGTTCAAGGCCGTCGAGTTCTACGCCTCCCACGAGGCGCTGCTGCTCGACTACGAGTCGGCGCTGACCCGCGTCGACTCGCGCACCGGCAACCTGTACGACGTGTCGGGCCACATGGTCTGGATCGGCGAGCGCACCCGTCAGCTGGACGGCGCGCACATCGAGTTCGCCTCGAAGATCCGCAACCCGATCGGCATCAAGCTCGGCCCGACCACGACGGCCGAGGAGGCGCTTCAGTACATCGAGCGCCTCGACCCCGACCGCGAGCCCGGCCGGCTGACCTTCATCGTCCGCATGGGCGCCGACAAGGTCCGCGACAAGCTGCCCGAGCTGGTCGAGAAGGTCACCGCCTCCGGCGCGACCGTCGCCTGGATCACCGACCCGATGCACGGCAACACGTACGAGGCGGCCTCCGGTCACAAGACCCGGCGCTTCGACGACGTGCTCGACGAGGTCAAGGGCTTCTTCGAGGTCCACAAGGAGCTCGGCACGCACCCGGGCGGCATCCACGTCGAGCTCACCGGTGACGATGTCACCGAGTGCGTGGGCGGCGGCGACGAGATCTTCGTCGACGACCTGCACCAGCGCTACGAGACGGCCTGTGACCCGCGCCTGAACCGCAGCCAGTCGCTCGACCTCGCGTTCCTGGTGGCGGAGATGTACCGCGACCAGTGAGGTTCCCTCACCCTGCGTAAAAGCCGTGGGGCGCGGATCACAACGATCCGCGCCCCACGGCACTTTTGTGCTCCCGGGAGGCCGGGTAAGGTTAGGTTAGCCTCACCGATCAATCGGGACGGCACCGCTGATGAGTCTCGACCTCGTCCCGACCGGGAGGTGAACCCGCGTGTACATCTGCAACTGCTTCGGCGTCACCGATGCGCAGATCAAGAAGCACGCGGCGGACGGTGCCTGCACCCCCCGCCAGATAGCCTCGGCCTGCAAGGCCGGCACCGACTGCGGTTCGTGCGTCCGCAAGATCCAGGCGCTGCTCGGCCGCGGCGCGTGCCCCCGCCGGGAACTCGTCGAGCAGGGCGAGACCGTCGCCGCCCTGACGCCGCGGGTGGAGCTGCCGGACGCGGCCTGAGGGTCCCTGGCTCAGCTGTCGGGCTGCTCGATGAGCTGCGCGATGTAGAGCGGCTCGCCCAGCTTCTCCACCAGCTCCAGCTGCGTGTCGAGATAGTCGATGTGGTGCTCCTCGTCCTCGAGGATCGACTCGAAGATGTTTGCGGACGTGACGTCGCCCTTGGCCCGCATCACCTCGATGCCCCGCTTCAGACGGTCGATCGCCGCGACCTCGATCTGCCGGTCGGCCTGGAACATCTCGGTGACCGTCTGGCCCACCTGGACGTGGAAGAGCCGCTGGTAATTGGGCAGGCCGTCCAGGAAGAGGATCCGGTCGGTCAGCAGCTCCGCGTGCTTCATCTCGTCGAACGACTCGGATCGCGTGTACTTCGCGAGCTTCGTCCAGCCGAAATTCTCCTGCATCTTGGCGTGCAGGAAGTACTGGTTGATCGCGGTGAGCTCGGCGGTCAGCTGCTCGTTCAGAAATTCGATGACCTCGGGGTCGCCCTGCATCGCAGAGGCTCCTTCCAAGCGGGTGGACTGGGCAGGTTTCGCGCATCCTCGCACCGGCGCAGAAACGCGTCCAGTAAGTGCACGCTTAGTAGGAGTTGCCCGAATCGATGATCGACTGTCGACCGTCGCCGTCCGCGTGGTCATGCCCACTGCCCGGGGTCTGTCAGGATGGAGGCATGGGTCATCCGGTGGGTCGCGAGTCTGGGGGAGCGGTGCAGCAGGAGCTTCCGCCGGGACAGCGTCTGCAGCGCGGCTGGCCCGTCACGCACTACGGCCCGGTGCCCAAGTTCCGCCCCGAGCGCTGGGAGTTCAGGGTCTTCGGGGCCACCGCCGACGGTGACAAGCACACCTGGAACCACGAGGAGTTCTCGGCGCTGCCGTACGGGACCGTGGTCGGCGATCTGCACTGCGTCACCAAGTTCAGCATGCTCGCCGCCGAGTGGGGCGGGGTACGGGCCTCGACCGTCCTCGAACTGGCTCCGCCGGCCGCCGACGTCACCCATGTGATGGTCTGGGCCGAGTACGGCTTCAGCTCCAACCTCCGGCTCTCGGACTTCGTCTCCGAGCGCACGATCTTCGCCACCCACAAGGGCGGTGAACAGCTCACCGCCGAGCACGGCTTCCCGCTGCGCCTCGTGGTGCCGCACCTGTACGCGTGGAAGGGCCCCAAGTGGGTCCGCGGTGTGGAGTACATGACCGCGGACCGGCGGGGCTTCTGGGAGGAGCGCGGGTACCACAACGTGGGGGACCCGTGGCGTGAGCAGCGCTATTCGTACCAGGAGGGGCCGGGGGAAGGGCCCGAGCTCTAAGCTCCCGCCCTTCCCGGGGTCCGTCCTCAGTGGTGGTACCGGTGCACCACCGCATGGCCCTTGCCGCGGCCGATCATCCAGCGGTTGACCGGCGTCGTCACCACGAAGGCGAGCGCGAGGGACACGGCGAGGGCGCCCCAGAACAGCGCGTCGTCGAGGTGCGCGTCCATGGCGCTCGGCCACAGGGCGATGACCCCGTTGTCGATCAGCTCCATGACGGCGATCGACAGGGTGTCGGCGGCGAGCGCGACCCGGAACGCGGTCCGGAAGCCGACGCCCGCCCGCAGCACCCCGCGCAGCGTGAGCGAGTAGCCGAAGGCGAAGGCCAGCGCGATCGCCAGCACCATCGTCGGCACATTGCCCCAGCCGAGCGCGGTGCCGATCACCATGCCGAGGACCTCGCCGATGGCGCAGCCGGTGAGGCAGTGCAGGGTCGCCTGCGCGGCCGTCGACCAGCTGACTCTCCCTGCCCCGCGCCCGTGCCCGTGGTCGTGGGTGTGGTGGTGCTCCGTGTGCCCGGCGTGCTGCATGGGTCCCCCAATGTCCGTACGCGGTTCCTGTCACCGACAAGAACCGTATACCCCCCTGGGGTATTCCGTCATGGGGATTGTTTCGGGGGAGGTGATCGTTACGGGCGCAGCTCCTTGAGGCGGGCCACGTCCGCGGCGTGGCCTTCCTTGCCGCCCGGGGTCTCGATGACCAGGGGCACGTTCTCGGTCGCCGGATGCGCCATGAGCTCGCGGAACGGGTCGGCGCCGATGTGGCCGGAGCCGATGTTCTCGTGCCGGTCCTTGTGGGCGCCCGCGACGTCCTTGGAGTCGTTGGCGTGGATCAGCTTGAGGCGGCCCTCGCCGACCGTCTCCACGAGCAGGTCGAGGGTCTGCTTCATCCCCGCGGGGCCGGTCAGGTCGTGGCCCGCCGCGAAGATGTGGCAGGTGTCGAGGCAGACACCCAGCTTGGGATGGCGGTCGAGCACGTCGAAGTACGGCCCGAAGTCCCAGGTGCGCGAGCACAGCGACGAACCCTGCCCCGCGGTCGACTCCAGGAGCAGAAACGGATCGTCGTCGTGCGTCAGCTCGTCGAGCAGCGGCAGCAGGTACTCCCGCACCTGCGCCAGCGCGACCTCGCGCGGACGCCCGCCGGTGGCGGAACCGGTGTGCACGACCACGCCCAGCGCGCCGATCTCGCGGCCGCGCCGCAGGGAGTGGCGCAGCGACTCGACCGACTTCTCGACGGTGGCCTCGGTGTGCGACCCGAAGTTGATCAGGTAGGGCGCGTGGACGTACGCGGGAATGTTCTCGGCGGCGCACGCGGCGCGGAAGTCCTCGTCCTGCCGGGGGTTGCCGGGGGGAGTGGCCCAGCCGCGCGGGTTGGCGACGAAGACCTGGACGGTTTCGGCCTTGAGGTCACGCGCGTAGGACAGTCCTACGGAGGCGAGGCCGCCGGCCACGGGGACGTGCCCGCCGATCGGGTTGCGGATGCTGCTGTTCACCCGGCCCAGGGTGTCATGGGGGCCGGGGGTGATCCGGCGGCGGGCCCCGGGGCGGGGCCCGCCGGACTACCTGATCGTGATCTTGATGGTCGAGCCCTTGGGCGCCTCGTCGCCGGCCTCCGGGGACTGCTTGTCCACGTGGTCGCCGAACAGCCCGAGCAGCCCCCGGTCCTCGTCGACCTGGAACCCGGCGTCCTCCAGCGTGGACGTCGCCTTGTCGACGTCCATGCCCGTGACGTCCGGGACCTCGACCATGACGGGGCCCTTGGAGATCGTCAGGGTCACGGTGTCGCCCTCGGCGAGCTGCCTGCCCTCGCCGGGCGACTGCTTCGCCACGTCGCCCTTGTCCTCGTCCGAGGTGACCCGGTCCGGGGCGATCTTCGCCTTCAGGCCCGCGTCCGCCAGATCGGCGACCGCGTCCTCCTGCGACTCACCGGTGACGTCCGGGACGTCGACGGGCGAGCCCTTGGAGACGACGAGGGCCACCGCCGTGCCGGCCTTGCGTGTCGAGCCCGCCTTCGGGTCCGAGCTGATCACGGAGCCCTTGGCGATGTCCTCGCTGAACGCCTTGGTGACCATGCCCGGTTCGAGCCCCGCCTCCTTGAGCCCGCTCCTGACCTTGGCGAGCGGGGTGCCCTTGAGATCGGGGACCTTCACGGTCTCGGGGCCCTTGGACACGGTCAGATTCACCGTGCCGTTGTCCCTGATGCGGCTGCCCGGCGCCGGGTCGCTGCCCATGACCGTGCCGCGGTCGTAGGCGTCGCTGTACTTCCCGGTGACCTTGCCGACTCTCAGGCCCGCCGCCTCGACGCGGCGCTCGGCCTCGGCCCGGCTCTGGCTCAGGATCGTGGGGACCTTGGTGAACTGGCCCGAGTTGATGTACCAGACGCCCGTGCCGACGCCGAGGGCGAGCAGCACCGCCGCGATGATCACGAACAGCCTGCGGCGCGGGGCGCCGCCTCTGCCGCGCGGCGGGGCCGGCGGCATGGGCGGCGGGGTCTGCAGCACGCTCGTGCGGTGGTACGGATCCTCGTCCTGCACGGGCAGCGGCAGCTGCACCGGGCTCGTGCCGCCCACCGCGCGCGGGATCACGCTCGTCCGGTCGTCGGCCCCCACGTGCTCCGCGTCATGGGCCTGCGGCGGCACCGCGTCCAGCTGGGCGTCGGCCAGTGTCGAACGGGCCGCGCGGACCTGGGCGAGGAACGCCACCGCGTCGTACGGGCGGACACCGGGCGTGCGCGCCGTCGCCGAGGCGACCAGCTCGTCCAGCTCGTAGGGCAGGCCGGGGACGGCGGCCGACGGCGGGGGCACGTCCTCGTTGAGATGCTTGTACAGGATCTGCGCGGGGGAGTCCCCCAGGTGCGGCTTGCCGCCGGTGAGCATCTCGTACAGGACGACGCCGCACGCGTAGACGTCCACCGAGGGTGTCGCCGTGCCGTGCTCGATCTGCTCGGGCGCCAGATAGGACACCGTGCCGAGGACCGATCCCGTGGTGTTGGTGACCGTGTCCACCGCGCGCACGAGACCGAAGTCGGCGACCTTCACCCGGCCGTCGTCCCCTATCAGCACGTTCTCCGGCTTCATGTCGCGGTGCACGAAACCCGCGCGGTGCGCCGCTCCGAGCGCGGCGAGCACCGGCTCCAGGATGTCGAGAGCCGCGCGCGGCCGCAGCGCCCCGCGGTCGCGCAGGACGTCGCGGAGCGTGCAGCCCGCGATGTACTCCATCGCCAGATAGACGTACGGACCGTCGGTGCCCTGGTCGAAGACCCCCACCACATTGGGGTGCGAGAGACGGGCCACCGACTTGGCCTCGCGGATGAACCGGT
The DNA here is from genome assembly GCF_042799415.1 of Streptomyces sp. NPDC057694. NCBI lineage: Bacteria > Bacillati > Actinomycetota > Actinomycetes > Kitasatosporales > Streptomycetaceae > Streptomyces > Streptomyces sp. NPDC057694. Next base: position 59,535 of record NZ_JBHVIX010000031.1, on the reverse strand, counting down.
CGACGAACGAGGCGTCGGCCGCCAGCGACGGATGCATCACCTTGAGCGCGAGCACGCGGTCGAGGCGGGTGTCCACGGCCCGGTAGACCGTGGCCATCCCGCCGACCGCGATGCGTGCGTCGATGCGGTACCTGGCGTCGAGCACATGCCCGAGCAACGGGTCTTGGAGGGTCGTGTCCACGCAGGGAGTCTACGAGGAGTCACCGACAGGCCGGTCCCGTGCGGCAGGACCGGACCCGTACTGCAGCAGAGCTGTGACCGGCGTAAGCAGAGCTGTGACCGGCGCAGGGCGTCAGAAGGCGGGGCGCTCGGGATCGAGGTGCGCGCGCCCCTCCCGGGGCGAGGACGCCTCGGCGAAATGGCGCCTCGGGATGCGCCCCGCACGGTGTGCGAGCCGCCCGGCCTCCACCGCGTGCCGCATGCCGTCGGCCATCAGGACCGGCTCCTGGGCGCGGGTCACCGCGGAGGCGAGCATCACACCGGCGCAGCCCAGCTCCATGGCGAACGCCACATCGGAGGCCGTGCCCGCGCCCGCGTCCAGGATCACCGGCACGCGCGCGTGCTCGACGATCAGCTGGAAGTTGTGCGGATTGCGGATGCCGAGCCCGGAGCCGATGGGGGAGCCGAGCGGCATGACCGCCGCACAGCCCACGTCCTCCAGCTTGCGGGCCAGGACCGGGTCGTCGTTCGTGTAGGGCAGGACGGTGAAACCGTCGTCGACCAGCGTCTCCGCGGCGTCGAGCAGCTCGATCGGGTCCGGCAGGAGGGTGCGCTCGTCCGCGATGACCTCCAGCTTGACCAGGTCCGTGCCCAGCGCCTCGCGCGCGAGGCGGGCCGTGAGCACCGCCTCGCCCGCGGTGAAGCAGCCCGCGGTGTTCGGCAGCACCCGGATGCCGAGCTTCTCCAGGACCGACAGGACCGAGCCGTGCACACCGGCGTCGACGCGCCGCATCGCCACCGTGGTCAGCTCGGTGCCGGAGGCGACCAGAGAGCGTTCGAGGACGTCGAGGCTCGGCGCCCCGCCCGTGCCCATGATCAGGCGCGAGGAGTAGGTGGTGCCGCCGAGGACGAAAGCGTCGTCAGCCATCAGTGAGTCAGCCTCCTTGGACGGCGGTGAGGACTTCGACGCGGTCTCCTTCGGAGAGCGCCGTGAGGGGCCATCGGGTGCGCGGCACGACGGTCTCGTTGAGCGCGGCGGCGACACCCGAGTGCGCGGTGGTGAGCGTGGCCACCAGGGCGCCGAGGGTGACCCCGGCGGCCACGGCGCGCGGCTCGCCGTTGACGGTGACGTTCATGCGGGCTGCTCCAGAGTGGCGGCGCTGAACCGCTTCGGGGTGAACGGACGTGCTTCTTCCGGGAGTTCACCGGTGACCAGGACGTGTGCCAGGGCGTCGCCGGTGACCGGTGTGAGCAGCACGCCGTTGCGGTGGTGGCCGGTGGCGAGGTGCAGGCCCGGCAGCGCGGTCGGGCCGAGCAGCGGGGCGTTGTCGGGGGAGGTCGGGCGCAGGCCCGCGCGGGTCTCCGTCAGCGGCAGTTCCGTGATGCCGGGGACGAGTTCGTGGGCGTCGCGCAGCAGCTCGTAGACGCCGCCCGCGGTGACCGTGGTGTCCCAGCCCAGCTCCTCGCTGGTCGCGCCGACGACCAGCTCGCCGTTCACGCGCGGCACCAGGTAGACGTGGCTGCCGCGGACCACGGCGCGCACCGTGCGGCTCAGGAACGGCGCGTACCGCCGGGGCACCGTGAGCCGCAGCACCTGGCCCTTGACCGGACGCACCGGCGGCAGCACCTCGTCGGGGACTCCCGCGAGCTGCCCGCTGCGGCTCCCGCCCGCCAGGACCACCTGACCGGCGGCGAGGTCCGTGCCGTCGGCCAGCGTGACGCCGCACGCCCGGTCCCGCACGACGCGGAGCCGGTCCGCCCACGCCCGGTGGAAGACCACGCCGGCCCGCTCACAGGCCGTCACCAGGGCGCTCGCGAGCCTTCTCGGGTCGATCTGGTGGTCGCCGTCGACCCGCAGGCCCCCGCGCACGCCCGGAGCGAGCATCGGCTCCAGGCGCCGGCAGTCGCGGCCCGACAGCCACTCCGAGTCGAGTCCCGACCTCTCTTGCAGCGCGTGCAGTTCCCGCAGGTGGGCCCGGTCGTCGGAGTCGAGCGCGACGGCGAGTGTGCCGCACGCGCGGTAGCCGAGGTCCTGGCCGGTGGCCTCGGACAGCTCGGCGGCGAACTCCGGGTAGCGGCGGGCCGAGGCGACGTTCAGGCCGAGCAGCGTCAGCTCGCCGTAGTGCAGTTCGGTGACGGCGGCCAGCATCCCGGCCGCGACCTGGGCGGCGCCGCCGCCCGGTTCGGGGTCCACGACCGCGACGGACAGACCGCGCTGCGCGGCCCGCCACGCGGTGACCAGACCGATGATGCCGCCCCCCACGACGAGGACGTCGGTGGCGGGGACCTTCTTTGAAGCGTTGGATTTCGATGCTTCGGGTGGCGTACGCGACATGGGCGTCCAGCCCCTCCCTTCGCCGGCATGACCCGGATCAGGTTCGTACGGTCGGAGGCCGTCCCAGCCTCCCTCTCAGCCCGCTGCGTACGGGCTCCCGCGAGTGCTTTACGGTGGCCACCCTAGCTCTTCCGTCCCCGCCCCAGTAAGGGAGCCCACGCCCGTGGCCCGCTCGCTCGACGGCCTCTTCCTCGCCCCTGTCGCCGACCAGGCGCCGGGCCAGGTGGGGACCCGGACCCGCTTCGCCTACCACGAGGAGGACGGCCGGATCTGGGCCGGCTACGAGGGCGGCGACATCGTCCGGGGCCACCTCGTCGGTACCCGCTCCGGCGACCGGCTCGACTTCCGCTACGTCCAGCTGAAGACCGACGGGTCCACCTCCTCGGGGCACTGCGTCTCCGCCGTGTCCGAGCTGCCCGACGGGCGGATACGGCTCGACGAGAGCTGGCAGTGGGAGTCGCAGGAGGGCCGCGGCACCAGCGTCGTCGAGGAGATCGCCCCCGCCTGACGGTTTCAAACCCGGTGACACGTGTGCAGGACGTCACGGAGTCCGAGTGGCCCGCTCCGCTGACTGACGCAAGATCAGGTGCCTAAGGTGATCCTGTGAGCGAGCAGAGCGGGAACACGGCTTCGGCGCAACGGCGCGTCGTCATCGTCGGCGCGGGCATGGCCGGAGTGCAGACGGCGGTGGCCCTGCGCGAACAGGGCTTCGCCGGCACGGTCACGCTGATCGGCGCCGAGCCCCACCAGCCCTACGACCGGCCGCCGCTGTCCAAGGCGGTGCTGCTGGGCAAGGCCGAGGGCTCCGCCTTCGACGTCGACTTCGAGGCGCTCGGCGTCACGCTGGAGCTGGGGCTCGAAGTCACCGGCCTGCGGCCCGGCGACCACGAGCTGGACACGGCCCGGGGCCCGGTCCCGTACGACGTACTGGTCGTCGCCACCGGCGCCGAACCGGTACGGCTGCCGGGCACGGAGGACCTTCCCGGAGTGCACCTGCTGCGCACCCTCGACGACGCCGAGCGGCTGCGGCCCGTCCTCGCCGAGCAGCACGACGTGGTGGTCGTCGGCGCGGGCTGGATCGGCGCCGAGTTCGCCACCGCCGCGCGCGAGGCGGGCTGCCGGGTCACCGTCGTGGAGGCGGCCGAGCGGCCTCTCGCGGGGACGCTGCCCGCCGAGGTCGCGGCCCCCATGGCGGCCTGGTACGCGGACTCCGGCACCGAACTGCGCACCCGCGCGCGGGTGGAGCGCGTCGAACCCGGGGCCGTGGTCCTGGACGACGGCACGCGCCTGCCCGCCGGAGCCGTCGTCGTCGGCATCGGGGCCCGCCCCGCCACCCGCTGGCTGGCCGGCTCCGGCATCGACCTGGGCGATCACCACGAGGTCGTCGCCGACGACCGTCTGCGCACGTCCGTGCCCGACGTCTACGCGGTGGGGGACTGCTCGTCGTTCCCCTCGGGGCGCTACGGGCAGCGGCTGATGGTCCACCACTGGGACAACGCACTGCAGGGCCCGCGCACCGTGGCAGCGAACATCATCGGCGAGACGCCCGCCGTCTACGACCCGGTGCCCTACTTCTGGTCCGAGCAGTTCGGCCGCTTCGTGCAGTACGCGGGCCACCACGAGAGCGCCGACTCGGCCGTGTGGCGCGGCGACCCGGCGGGCGCCGCCTGGTCGGTGTGCTGGCTGCGCGAGGGCGCCCTGGTCGCCGTCCTCGCCGTCGGCAAGCCCCGCGACCTGGCCCAGGGCCGCAAACTGATCGAGGCCGGAACCGTCCTGGACCCCGACCTGCTGGCCGACCCCGCCCGGCCGCTGAAGTCCGCCGTGGCGTGATCCGGGTCCACGACGCCGAGCCGTATCCGGCGCGTCAGGGAATCGCCTGGTCAGGCCGCCCCGACTTCCGACTGTCGGTCCGGGATGGCAGGCTTGTCCTGTGACCGAGATTGACGCAAAGATCGATGCTCTCGTCCCTGCATGGCTCACCCTCCCCGACATCGCGGAGCAACTCGACATCGAGGTGACGCGCGTGCGACAGCTGGTGAAGGAAGGCCAGCTGATCGCCGTACGTCGTGGTGAGAACAGGGCACTGCACGTGCCTGCCGCCTTCATCGACGGCGACAAGATCGTCAAGGGGCTCGTCGGCCTCCTGACGGTTCTGCGGGACGACGGCTTCAGCGACGAAGAGATCCTGGAGTGGCTCTTCACCTCCGACCCGACCCTGCCGGGCACGCCCGCGCAGGCCCTGAGCGAGAATCGCGGCACGGAGGTGAAGCGCCGCGCCCAGGCGCTCGCCGTCTGACCTGACAACCGTCCGGCAGGGGTGGGACGCGAACCACCTGCCCCCCCCCCCCGGGACAAACCCAAGGGGGAGTTTTCCTGGGCGGACCAAAAAGCGGGAAGGGTTCCCACAAACACGTGTGTCTCTTTACCCACCAGCGCAAAAAATCGGGAG
>NZ_JBHVIX010000031.1:0-54582 GCF_042799415.1 Streptomyces sp. NPDC057694 | reverse complement strand
GAGCGAGGGTGGGGGCGGGGGGGCGGCCCTCCGCTCCCGGCCTCCTGCCGTCTGACCCAACACCCTTCCGGGGGGGGCGCCACGCAACCCCCTCCCCACCCCCGTCGGCGACGACCCAGCGGGGGATTTTCCATGGCCGACCCGAAGCGCGACCGGCTCGCCGACGCACGCGTGTACCTGTGCACCGACGCGCGCAAGCGCCAGGGAGACCTCCCGGAGTTCCTCGACGCCGTGCTGGCGGGCGGGGTGGACATCGTCCAGCTCCGCGACAAGGGCATGGAGGCCGGCGAGGAGTTGGAGCACCTCGCCGTCTTCGCCGATGCGGCCCGCCGCCACGGCAAGCTGTTCGCGGTCAACGACCGGGCGGACGTCGCCCACGCCACCCGCTCGGACGTGCTGCACCTGGGCCAGGGCGACCTGCCCGTGCCCGCCGCCCGCGCCGTCCTCGGCGCGGACGTGCTCATCGGCCGTTCCACGCACGCCGAGGCCGAGGCCGAGGCGGCCGCCGTCCAGGAGGGCGTGGACTACTTCTGTACCGGCCCCTGCTGGCCGACCCCCACCAAGCCGGGCCGCCACGCACCGGGTCTCGACCTGGTGCGCCACACCGCGGGCCTCGGCACCGACCGCCCCTGGTTCGCCATCGGCGGCATCGACCTGGGGAATCTGGACGAGGTCCTGGAGGCCGGCGCCCGCCGCGTCGTGGTCGTCCGGGCCATCACCGAGGCCGACGATCCGGGCGCCGCCGCGGCCGAGTTCGCCAAGCGCCTGCGCTCCGCCTAGCGCGTGTCCGCTGGGTGGACGGGGATTAGGGTCTCCCGGAATCCGTCAGTAACCTGCCCGTATGGCCCTAGGTACCCCTTCCACCAGGACTGATCGCGCCCGCACCGTGCGCGACATGCTCGCGACCGGCAAGACGACGTACTCCTTCGAGTTCTCCGCGCCGAAGACCGCCAAGGGCGAGCGCAACCTGTGGAACGCGCTGCGCAGGGTCGAGGCCGTCGCCCCCGACTTCGTCTCCGTGACGTACGGCGCGGGCGGCTCCACGCGCGCGGGCACCGTCAAGGAGACCGAGCAGATCGTCGCCGACACGACGCTGACGCCGGTCGCCCACATCACCGCCGTCGAGCACTCCGTCGCCGAACTGCGCAACATCATCGGCCAGTACGCGGATGCCGGGATCCGGAACATGCTCGCGGTGCGCGGCGACCCGCCCGGCGACCCGATGGGCGACTGGATCTCGCACCCCGAGGGCCTGACGTACGCGGCCGAACTCGTCGAGCTCATCAAGGAGTCCGGCGACTTCTGCGTGGGCGTCGCGGCCTTCCCCGCGATGCACCCGCGCTCCGCCGACTGGGGCTCCGACGTGCGGCATTTCGTCGACAAGTGCCGTGCGGGCGCCGACTACGCGATCACCCAGATGTTCTTCTACCCGGAGGAGTACCTGCGGCTGCGCGACAAGGTCGCCGCCGCGGGCTGCGACACCCCGATCATCCCCGAATGCATGCCGGTCACGAGCGTGCGGATGCTCGAACGCCTGCCCAAGCTCAGCAACGCGGACTTCCCTCCGGAGTTGAAAGAGCGGATCCTCACAGCCAAAGACGATCCGGCCGCTGTACGCTCCATTGGCATCGAGTTCGCTACGGAGTTTTGCGCCAAGCTGCTTGACGAGGGAGTGCCGGGTCTGCACTTCATTACGCTCAACAACTCGACTGCGACGCTGGAAATCTACGAAAACCTGGGCCTGCACGACCAGCGGGCCTGATGGGCCGTACCCACCCGGGGCTGCGGCCGTACGAGAGGGGCGTACATGGGCTGGGCGGTCCTCTATATCGCGTTCGGACTGGTGGCGCTGTGGCTGCTCGGTGAGGTGCTGCTGCAGTACAAGGCGCGACTGCGCTGGCGGTTGCTGGCGTTCGGCGGCTTCCTCGGAGTGGTCCTCGGCGTCCTGATGCCCTCGGTGATCGTCATCGGGCTCGGCGCCATCGCCTTCGCGATCGGACAGACTTACGTCACGCTGTCGTTCCGCCGCGGCTTCGCGTCCGGCTGGGCCCTCAAGGGCGGCCCGGAGGCCGGCACCGACACCGAGGCCAAGGGCAAGAGCGGCAGGCGAGGCAGGAGGGAAACGGTCCGGCAGGACCCGACCCTCGAAGTCTCCGACCTGGAGTATGAGCAGGGCGCGCAGGGCGCGGCGGCGGACGACTACGCGCCGGTGCCGGAGAGCGCGGCCGAGTCGACCTCGGTGTACGCCCCGGAGCCGATCCCCGAGGACACCGGCCAGTACGGCGTCTACAGCGACGCGGCGTACGCCCAGGCGAGCCAGGGCGCCCAGGACTACGGCTACGACACCGGGTCCTACGGCTACGACCAGAACACCTACGGGTACGACACCGGGCAGCAGCCCTATGCCGCTCCGTACTCGGACCCGTACATCGGCGCGCAGAGCTACCCCGAGCAGCCCCAGTACGGCGACCCGTACGCCACGGGCCAGCAGCAGTACAGCGACCCGTACGCGACGGGCGCCGGCTACGGCGGGGAGACTCCGCCCGGCGGGGTCTGGGTGCCGCAGCAGCGCGCGGGTGACGAGTACGGCGGGGAACTGCCGCCCGAGCAGCCCTATCCCGCGTACCCGCAGCACGACCCGAACGCCGGGTACGACACCGGGTATCAGCAGGAGCAGCAGTACCGGTACTGAGCGGTTGGGGCCGCGGCCCGGCTCACTGCGAGCCGCGGAACTGGGGCCCCTCCACGATCAGCCCGCCCACCAGGGCGCCGGACATGCCCGCGTGCGGCAGTCCGCCGCCCGGGTGCGACCAGCCCCCGACCGCGAAGAGCCCCGGCAGCGGTGTGCCGTTCGCCGGGTGGAGCAGCTCGCCCCGCGCCGCCGCCATGGCGGGCGCGGGCACGGCGCCGCCGTCCGCGCCGGTCGCCTCCGCGATGTCGCGCGGGGTGCGGATCTCCTGCCACAGAAGGCGCTCGCGCAGACCGGGCACCGCGCGCCCGGCCGCCTCGACGACCGAATCGGCCCCGGCGTCGGACACTTCGGCGCCGGGCGGCACCGTCACGGTGACGGTCACCGCCTCGTGCCCGTCGTCCGGCACCTGGGAGGCATCGCCGGGGCGCAGCACCGCGACCGTCGGTCTGTCCGGCCACGCGGCGCCGTCGAACAGCCAGGCCGTCTCGGCGGCCCGGTCCGACCCGTGCACCACCGTGCGGTGCGGTGTGCCCTCGGGCTGCGCTCCGCGCAGCGCGAGATGCACCGTCAGCCGGCTGGGCACGGCCGTCTCGGCCCGGGCCGGGACCGAGCTCCGTACGGACTGCCCCGGCACGAGTGCGTCGAGCACACCGGGCGCGACGCCCGCCACCACGAACTCGGCGTCCTCCACCGACCCGTCGGCCAGCTCGACGCCCGCCGCGCGCCCGTCCTTCACCACGACCCGGGCGACGCCCGCACCGAATCTGAACTCGACCTTCCGCTTCAGGCAGCGCGCGTACACCGCGTCGGCGAGGGCCCGCAGGCCGCCGGCCACCGCCCAGGTGCCGAACGTCTGCTCCATGTACGGCAGGACGGCCGCGCTCGCCGGTGCGGTGCGGGGATCGAGACCGTACGCGAGCGCGTAGCTCTCCAGGAGCGCCACGAGACGCGGGTCCCCGCCGAGCTCCAGGACGCCGATGTCGGCGAGCGTGGTCGCCGAGCGCGCCTTGCGCAGCAGCCGCTTGTGCGGCACCGACGGGTAGGGCTCGCGCTCGGCCAGCACCTGCCAGTTCGGCCACAGGGGCTCTTCCAGCAGGGGGCGGCGCGAGCGGTCCCAGGCTTCCCGCGCCCGGTCCATGAACGCCGACCAGCGGGCGCCCGCGCCCGCGCCGACCGTCGCGTCCAGCGCCTCGGCGACGCCCGCCCGCCGGGCGTTCGGCAGGTCGGCCGTCGTGCCGTCCGCGAAGACGTGCCGCGCGGCGGGCTCCACCTGGGTGAGACGGACGAGGTCCTCCAGGGGCTCCTTGCCGGTCTTGATGAACAGGTCGCGGTAGACCGCGGGCAGCGGGAGCAGGCCGGGGCCCGTGTCGAACGCGAAGCCGTCGCGCTCGAAGCGGCCCACCGCTCCGCCGTACGTCGACGCGCGCTCGAAGACCACCGGTCGGTGGCCCGCCACGGCCAGCCGAGCGGCGGCCGCCATGGCGCCCATCCCCGCGCCGATCACCGCAATTCGTGCCATGCCAGGGACTGTATCGGCCACCTCTGACAATGCCGCCGCCAGGTCAGGGCGGGGGCTGCGGCTCCTCGCGGGCGATCCGTCTCTCCTCGCGCCGCTGGGCCCGTCTGCGCAGGAATCTGCGGATGCGGCTGATCAGGAAGACCAGCACCACCAGGCCGGCGACGAGCAGCACCGCCGCGATCACCGCGGCCGCCACCGGATGGAACATCGCGAACGTGACGATCCCGGCGACCCCGAGATCCTCGGCGGTGCTCATCAGGAAGTTCGACGCCGGTTCGGGCGAGGTGTTGATCGCCATCCGGGTACCGGCCTTCACGGCATGACTGGCCAGCGCCGTCGAACCGCCCACCGCGCCCGCCGCCAGATCGGACAGCGATCCGCTCTGCCCGGCGAGCAGCGCCCCCACGACCGCGCCCGCCACCGGCCGGATCACGGTGTGCACCGAGTCCCACACCGAGTCCACGTACGGGATCTTGTCGGCGACGGCCTCGCACAGGAAGAGCACGCCCGCCGCGATCAGCACGTCAGGGCGCTGCAGCGACTCGGGGACGTCGTCGGTCAACCCGGTCGCGCCGAAGACACCGAGCAGCAGGACCACCGCGTACGCGTTGATGCCGCTCGCCCAGCCACTGGTGAAGACCAGAGGAAGTACGGACACGCAGGTGATCGTAACCAGTACGGAACTCTCCGTGCCTGGGGATGAGCGCGCAGGTCTGAGTATCCGTACCTAGGTAGGGAGATGAGTAGATGCGCGGATGGGGTTCTACCTGCGTAGACGGAAGAGTGGAGGCCACGGGGAAGGGCGCGGCCCCCGGCACCGCCGACACGGGGCGGCGGAACGGTGACACAGCGCCCTTGACCGCTCCTCTCGCCCGTCAGGGCGGGAGCGAGGCACGGGGGACCGAGGGAGACCCGACGGGGGAACGACGGGGATCTCACGGGGGAAACGGGGGATGCGCCGGTCCGGTGAGGCCTGAGAACAGTCACAGGCCTTGCCGGACCGGCGCTCTACGTAGTGGCGCCTTTTCGGGGATGCCCCCGGAAAGTCACGCCTTTCCGGTCAGCGGCTGACCGCCGCCCACCCGCCCCTGGAGCAGCAGCGACAGCGCGGCGTGCACATCGTCCAGCGAGCGCTCCGGCTGGAACGCCTGCCAGTCCAGGGCCGCCACCAGGACCATGCCCACCAGCGCGGCCGCCGTGAGCGGCACGTCGATCTCGTCGCTCAGTTCGCCGCTGCCCACGGCGTCGCGCAGCACGCCCTCCACGACGGCCACCGCCTCCTGGCGGACCACGGCGAGCGTGGACTGCCAGGCACGGTTGGTGCGCCACAGCTCGGCCACGTAGAGCTGGGTGAAGGCCGGGTACTCGTCGATGAAGACCAGACCCGCGCGGATCATCGCGTCCAGGGCGTCGATCTTGCTGCCGCCCCTGTCGGCCGCCTTCTGTGCCGCGTCCCGCAAGGAGGCGGTGAGAAGCCCGACGCCGTGCCGCAGCAGCTCTTCGAAGAGGACCGACTTGCTGGCGAAGTTGTAGTAGACGGTGCCTTTCGCCACCCCGGCGCGCTCGGCGATCTCGTCGACCGTCGTGGCGGAGAAACCCTGCTCCGCGATGAGCGTGACAGCGGCCTCGTAGAGCTTCTGCCGGGTGGCCTGGCGCCGTGTGCTGCTTTCCATGCCCCTGATTCTCACAGGCTGCCCGGCGGGCGCGCTCACAGGCTCAGCTCCGGATGCAGCCGGTCCAGGCTCCACACCTGCTTGCGCCGGGCGGTCAGCGCGGTGAGGGCGAGTGCGCCCGCTGTGAACGCCGCGAGGACCGCGCACGCCGTCCACACGGGGCCGAGCCCGCCGCCGGAGATCAGCCTGCGCAGCGCCTCCACGACATAGCTCATCGGCAGGAACGGGTGGATCGCGTTGAAGAAGCCGGGGCTGGTCTGCACGGGATACGTGCCGCCCGCCGACGTCAGTTGCAGCATCAGGAAGGCGAGGACGAGGATGCGGCCGGCCGCCCCGAAGCGTGCGTTCAGCCACTGCACGATGGCCGCGAAACAGGCCGTGACCAGGCACAGGAAGCCGACCGTTCCGGCCGCGTGCAGCATCTGGAGGCCGAGGGCCCAGTGCAGTACGGACATCAGGGCCGCCACCTGGAGCACGCCGAGCGCGGCCACGGGCAGCCAGCCCGCGAGTGTCACCCGCCAGGAGGAGGCGCCCACGGCGAGCGCCCGCCGGTTCAGCGGCGCGATCAGCATGTAGGCGACCATCGCGCCCACCCACAGGGACAGCGGAATGAAGTACGGGGCGAAACCGGTCCCGTAGTTGGGTGCCTTGTGCAGCGACTGGGAGGCGAGCCGCACCGGGTCCGCCATCACCTCGGTGCGTTGGTCGCGGTCCTTGGTGTCGTAGTCGGGGATCTTCCCGACGCCGTCGTGCAGTCCGCCCGCCAGCTTCCCCGAACCGTCGGCCAGTCGGTACATGCCGCCGTCGAGCTCCTGCGCGCCGCTCTCCAGCCTGCCGACACCGGAGTCGAGGTCGTCGGCGCCGGCCGACGCCGTGCCGAGGCCCGTGTGCAGCGTCCGGGCGCCCGCGGCGACCTGCCCGGCCCCCTTGTCGAGCCGGTTGATCTGCGCGACGGCGTTCTCGACGTCCTTGTCGAGCGTCGGCGCGTGCCGTGCCAGTGCCGCGGACTGCTCCTGGAGCGTCGCCAGCTGCCTGTCCATGGCGGCCAGGTCGCCGTTCTGGTCCTGGATGAGGGTGTTCAGGTCGTCCGAGACGGTGGCGACGTCCGCGGCCGCCGTCATGGCCTTCTTCAGGTCGGGGCAGGCCGGGTCGTCGAGCAGCGCCTTCTCGCAGCGGCGCTCGTAGATCGCGGCGAGGATGTCCGATCCCGCGTGGGCGCCCTGGCGTGCGGTGGGGGCGAGCTTCACCAGGTCGTCCAGGTGGTGCCGGACGCCCGCGGCCGAGTCGGCGACGAGCCGCGCGGTGTCGCCGATCGCCTTCTTGTTGTCCTTCAGGAAGGGCAGCACCTGGTCGGCCGCGCCGTTGACCCGGGTCGCGAGCTGCCGCGTGCCGTCGGCGACCTGCCGGGACCCGGACTCCAGGTCACCGGCTCCCTTGTCGAGCCTGGTCAGGCCGCTCGCCAGGTCGCCGCTGCCCTTCTTGGCGTCCTTCAGCCCTTCGGCCAGGTCCTTCGAGCCCTTCTCGGCCTTTCCGATGCCGTCCTTGAGGTCGTCCGCGCCGTCGGCCGCCTTCTTGGTCGCGTCATGGATGTCCGAGAACGAGATGAAGATCTTGTCGAGGAACGAACGCGACGCGTTCGTGGACGCGGCCGAGCGCACCTCCGAGAACACCGTCCGCGAGATCTGCCCGACGATGTAGTTGTTCGCGTCGTTCGTGCGCACCTGGAGGGCGCCGGTCTCGGGAGCGTCGCCGGAGCTGGACGCGATGCGCGTGCTGAAGTCCTTCGGCATGGTCAGCGACAGGTAGTACGTGCCGTCCTCCACGCCCTTCGCGGCCTGTGCGGAGTCGACCTCGTGCCACTGGAAGGTGTCGCTGTCGTACAGCCCCTTGGTGATGTCGTCGCCCGCGGTGATCTTCCGGCCGCCCGCCTTCGCCCCCTGGTCGTCGTTGACGAGCGCCACGGGGATCTTGTCGAGCCGCCCGTAGGGATCCCAGAAGGACCACAGGTACAGCGCCCCGTAGAGCAGCGGCAGCAGCAGAAGCGCGACGAGCGCGGCGCGCGGCAGCTTCCCTCTGCCGAAGCGCCTCAGCTCAAGCGCGGCCAGCTTCGGCGAACGCATCGGCCGTCTCCTTGTCGGTCGTGGACGGGTCGGCGGTACGTACGGGGGCGGTCGACACGGTGAGTACGTCGTCGGGGGCCTCGCTGCACACGGCGAGCACCGTGGTGCCGCCGGCGGCGACGGCCCTCAACTGGTCCCAGACCTCGGCCCGTTCACGGTCCGAGAGCTTCAGGTCGGTGTCGTCCACGCCGATCAGCCGCGGCCGGCCGATGAGGGCGAGGGCCAGCGAGAGGCGCAGCGCCTCCACGCGCTCCAGGTCGCGCACCGCGGTACGGGCCTTCTTGGGCAGCGTGTCGAGTGCGAGGCCCGCTCCGGCCAGCGCGGCGTCGATCCGCCGCCGGGCCAGGGCCGCCCGCTCCCGGCGCGGGCGCAGCAGCGCACGCCACGAGCCGTCGAACCGGCGCTGGAGCAGCTCCCGCTCCCGCAGGTGCTCGGCGACGGTCAGCGCCGGATCGAGATCGGTCACCCCGGGCACGTGCGCGAGTGCGCTGACGCGCCGCACGGCGGCCATCTGCTTCGGCAGCCCGAGGTCTGCGACGCGGGCCTCGCCCTCGGCCGGGCGCATCCGGCCCGTCAGCGCGAGCAGCAGGCAGGTGCGGCCGCTGCCGGACGGCCCCTCGACCGCGATGAGCGCTCCCGGCTCCGCGTCGATGTCGACGCCCCGGAACGCCCACCCGCGCGGTCCCTTCACCCCGAACCCCGCGGCGGCGACGGCGGCCCCGCCCTGCGGCCCGTCCATGACCCTCCCCCTCGGCGCCCGACAAGGGGCCACCTTTTGAGCTGACTTCTTTTGAACTGACTGGTCAGTGCAAAAAACTAACGCGAACCTTCGATCGAAGCAAAGGCGCAGGTCAGGGCCGATTGTCAGTGGCGTCCTTCACGATGGGCACATACGGCCACTGCGCCGTCACACAGACGACAGGAGGTTCGTCATGGCCGGACATCGCGCATCCACCGCGGCCGCCGCCGCACGACGCCGCGCCGCCACTGGCCCTGCCCCCTCACCGACCGGCCCGGCGAGCGACGTCCACCCGGTGCTGCGCCGGGCCGGTGCGCCACCCGCCGCTCTCGACCTGCTCGCCCAGGCCCGCGCGGGGCTCGACGAGGCGGAGACGCTCGAAGCGCCGAACGAGCGGTACGCGACGGCTCACCTCGCCGCCCTGCGCACCGCCGCCGCCGTGCTCGCCGCCCGCGGCCGCCCCGAGTCCACCGCCAAGCGCCGTGCCCGGATCCGCAGCGCCTGGGAAGTGCTCCCCGAGATAGCGCCCGAACTGACCGAGTGGAGCGCGCTGTTCGCCTCCGGCGCCACCCGCCGGGCCCGCGCGGAGGCGGGCATCCGCGGCGCGGCCGGTGCCCGCGACGCCGACGATCTGCTGCGCGACGCGGCGATGTTCCTGCGCCTCGTCGAGCGGATGCTCGTCCTCCAGCCGGTGCTGCCCGGCCCCCGGCAGGAGAGCGGGGAGCGGGGCGTGCCCGACGCCGGGTGAGCGCTGGCGATGCCCCACGTCCGGGCCCATTAGGGTGGAGGCGCCCGTATCAGTTCACGCTCCGCCCGTCGGCCGGAGCCGCGCCGAGGAGTCACCTGCAGTGTCGGACCCGACTCGCCCGCCCGCCTCCCCTCGCCGGCCGCAGCCGACGTCGCAGCGCTCCGACCCCTTCGGCCCCCGCGCCTCACTCCGTACCGCCGTGGTCTGGGAAGTCCTCAAGGACGCCCTCGACCGTCGCGCCAAGGCCGCGGGAAGCCAGGCGCTCGACGTGCTCGACACCGGGGGCGGCAGCGGCAACTTCGCGGTGCCGGTCGCCCGTCTCGGCCACCGCGTCACCGTCGTCGACCCGAGTCCGAACGCGCTGTTCGCGCTGGAGCGCCGCGCCGCCGAGGCAGATGTCGCCGACCGGGTGCGCGGCGTCCAGGGCGATGTCTCCGGCCTCTTCGACGTCGTCGAGCGCGGGGGTTACGACGCGGTGCTGTGCCACGGCGTCCTGGAGTACGTCGAGGAGCCGGAGGAAGGCGTGCGCAACGCCGCGGGCGCGCTGCGTCCGGGCGGCGTGCTCAGCCTGCTCGCCGCGGGCCTCGGCGGCGCCGTGCTCGCGCGGGCCCTCGCCGGCCACTTCAAGGAGGCCCGGCAGGCGCTCGACGATCCGGCGGGCCGCTGGGGCGACGCCGACCCGGTGCCCCGGCGCTTCACCGCCGAGCAGCTCACCCGGTTGGTCGCAGGCGCGGGCGTGGATGTCGGCGCGGTGCACGGCGTGCGGGTCTTCGCCGACCTCGTCCCCGGAGTCCTCGTGGACACCGAGCCCGGCGCCCTTCAGGAGCTGCTCAAGCTGGAGGCGGCCGCCGCCGAACTGCCCTCCTTCCACGCCGTGGCGACCCAGCTGCACGTGCTCGGTGAGAAGCAGGTGCAGGACGAGGCCTGAGCGACCATCACGCCGCACCGCTGATCAGCGGCGCAGCGGCAGATGGAGTACGCCACAGGCCCCCCGATCCGGCGTCCGGCGCCGTATGATCGGAGCAGACCGTCCGGCATGACGGGTCGGCCACCGGGGAATGACGTCCCTGGAGGCCGGAGCGGCGTGACGCGGTCCGGAATGGTGAAGTTGGCGTAGAGGGGCGGGTTTCACGGGGGCGATTCCCTGCCTATCCTGAAGGGGACCCCCGGTCGCCCCGGCGACTGCACGATGAGGAGGACTCCGTGCCGCTCTCGGAGCACGAGCAGCGAATGCTCGAGCAGATGGAGCGAGCGCTGTACGCCGAAGATCCCAAGTTCGCGACAGCGCTTGAGGGAAGCGGGCTGCGTACATACACCCGACGTCGGGTCTACCAGGCCGTGGCCGGTTTCCTGGTGGGTATCGCGCTCCTCATGGCTGGAATGGTCGCGAAGCAGATCTGGATCAGCGTGGTGGGATTCCTCGTCATGCTGGGGTGCGCGGTGCTCGCCGTCACCGGCTGGCGCAAAGCGCCCAAGCCGGGTGAACAGTCGGCCGGAGCCGTGCCGGGAGGCACCGCGGCCCGGCGCCAGAGCAAACCGAAGCGGTCGGTGATGGACCGCATCGAGGAGCGCTGGCAGCGCCGCCGCGACGAGCAGGGCGGCCGCTGAGTACCTCCGGGCCCCCTCACGGGTCCCGTTGACGAACGTACGTGTGTGAAGGGTGACCGCGAGGTGCGGTCACCCTTTGTGCGTAACGGACAGGAAGGCGCCGGCCCCCGCAGGGGCCGGCGCCTTCGTCGCACACCATGAACCGGCTCAGCTCTCCTGACCGGACGGCCGGGAACGGGCCGCGCTCCAGCGGGCCCGCAGCCCCGCCGTGAACCGTGCCCGGTGCTCCGCCACCGCCCACGCCACCCGGACGGCCGAGCGCGGCGCGAGCGTCGCCCGCAGCCGCGTCGTACGGCTCACCTCGGCGCGCAGCCCGGCGTGCACCCGCCGCGCATCGTCGCCGAGCCCCGAGGCCGGCTGCGGCCGGGGCGCGTACAGCACCTGCTCCACCGCCGTCGCCACCCGCCGCACCGCGTCGGCGGCCGGTGCCTCCAGCTGCCCGAGACGCACGATCCGGGCCGCCGCCTTGCGCGGCGTCTGCGAATCGTCCGGCGGGATGCCGTGGTCCCACGCCGTGTCCGTGACCTCGCGCCAGGCCGCCAGGGTGCGCCCGGCGACATCGGCGTCGGTGCGGCCCCCCGAACCGAGCCGCAGCGCCCGGACCCGCAGCCGCCACAGCATCGGCAGCAGCGGCACCACCAGGACCAGCAGGGCCGCGAGCGTCACCAGCAGGATCGTACCGAGCGGCGGTCCGTCGTCCGACGAGCCCGTGACCAGCGCGGGGGCCGTGCTGGCGCACCCGCCCTCCTTGCGCTCCTGCACCGAGCAGCTGTCCGACTCCGACGGCTGCGCCGAGGACGACGCGGCCGAGGAGGACTCGTCGGGCGCCGCCGAGACGGACGAGCCGTCCGACGGAGTGGTGTCCTGCGTGTACTCCGGCGTGTAGCCACGGGTCGGCGTCGGCTCGAAGCGGGTCCAGCCGACCCCCTCGAAGTACAGCTCGGGCCAGGCGTGCGCGTCCCGCAACCCCACCGTGTACGTGCCGTCGCCCGAGGCGGAGCCCGGGGTGAAGCCGACGGCCACCCGGGCCGGGATGCCCAGCGTCCTCGCCATCGCCGCCATGGAGAAGGCGAAGTGGACGCAGAAGCCCTCCTTCTGCTTCAGGAAGCGGACGATGGCGGCGGAACCAGTGCCCGTCTGCACGTCGGTGTTGTACGTGAAGCCGCCGTCGAGCGCGAAGTAGTCCTGAAGCTTCACCGCGCGCTCGTAGTTGTTCGCCGCGCCCTGGGTCACCTGGAGCGCCGTCCGGCTCACCACGTCCGGCAGCGACGCGGGCACCTTGGTGAACTCCTTCAGCACATTGGCCGGCGGCTGCCCGGCGTTGGCCAGCTGCTGCGCCGTCGGCTGCACGACCAGGCTGTTCACGCTGTACTGCTTGCCGCGGGTCGTCTCCCCGTGGTCGCCCACCAGGGTCCGGCCGACCTTCTCGAACCGCCAGCGCCCGTCGATCGACACCTTCGAGGCGGGGAACGGCATCGGCAGCCAGGTCTGGGTGTACCAGTCGGCGGCCTTGATGTTCGTCTGCACCTCGGTCCTGCGGATGTCCGAATCGAGGCCCTGCGGGTTCGGCAGCGTCGAGGGGACATCGGTGATGGGGCGCACCGACGGGCGCCAGGCGGTGCCGTCGAACTCGTCGAGCGAGACGATCCGCAGATACATCTCCTGGGCCTGCTCGGCGTTGGTCCGGTACGTCATCACCGTCCGGTCCTCCGGCTGGTTCAGGCTGTTCTGCAGCGAGATCAGCGGATTGACCGCGGAGATCGTGCCGCCACCGCCCGAGCCCGCCCCCACACCCGAACCGGACGGGCCGAGGACACCGCCGTCCAGGGCGGGCAGCGCCAGCGGAACGACCAAGGCGATGCCCAGGGCCACGGCGCCGATGCGCCGCCCGGTGCGGACCGGGGCGGTCGCGGCACCCGGACCGTCGGCCACCGGCGCGCTGCCGAAACCGCGCCCCGTGCCGCCGAAGACCCGCCCCCACTGCGAGAGCCGGTCGCGCCCCTCGGCGAGCAGCAGCACCAGATAGCCGCCGGCCGCGAGCACGAACCACAGCCAGTCGGCGCCGCCCTCGGAGAGCCCGGCGGCGACCGAGTACAGCGCGAGCAGCGGAAGTCCGGCCGGGGCCGCGCTGCGGAACGTCACCGCCAGCGCGTCCACCGCGAGGCCGATCACCAGCGTGCCGCCCACCAGCATCAGCCGGATGCCGTCGGAGACCGGCGCCGGGATCGCGTACCGGCCGACGTCGTCGCCGCCCGCCTCCAGAAGCATCCCGAAGTACCGGAAGGCCTCCGGGCCGGGGACGATCGCGCCGATCGCCTGCTCCCGGGCGAAGGACAGCGTGAGCAGCAGCAGCGACACCAGCGCCTGCGCGCCGATGGTCAGCGGCCGGGCGAGCGGCACCCGGCGGGCCGCGGCCCCCACCGCGGCCTGGATCGTCAGCAGGATCGCCGCTTCGAGCAACCAGCTCGACTTGTCGACCAGGGGCAGCAGGGAGCACGAGGCCAGGAACGTCGCCAGCGTCGCGCAGATCGACAGTCGGGCACCACCGCTCATGACCAGCCCCCAGCCGTGCTCGTACCCGCCGTCTGCGCGCCCGAGCGGTCCCGGTCCGCCTGCCGCCACACGTCCACCAAGGACGCGCCGGCCGGTACGGCCACCGCCGTCCAGCCCGCCTCCTGCAGCATCCGCAGCCGCTCCGCGCAGCGCGCGGCCGGGGCGGCGCCGGAGCCCTGCGCCCAGGTCTCGCTGTCCAGCAGGAAGGCGATCGCGCCGCCGCTGCGCTGCCGCATCTTGGCGGCCACGGCCGCCTGCTCCTCGTCCAGGTCGCCGAAGAAGGCGATCAACAGTCCCTCGTTCCCCCTGCGCAGCACCTCGTACGCGGACGAGAGCGACACCATGTCCGAGTGGTCGACGACGGCGAGCGTGTCCATCATCAGGCCCGCGGCGTCCGCCGACTGCTGGCTGGCGCCCGCGAAACCGTCGCTGCCCTCGCCCGGCACGGAGGCACCGGTATCGGTCAGCAGCCTTACCGAGAAGCCCCGTTCGAGCATGTGCACCAGGGCGGAGGCCGTGCCGGACACCGCCCACTCGAAGGCCGAGTCGGGGCCCGCGCCCCGGAAGGCACCGTCGCGCGTGTCGAGCAGCACCGTGCAGCGGGCCCGCTGCGGCTGCTCCTCACGGCGCACCATCAGCTCGCCGTAGCGCGCGGTCGAACGCCAGTGGACGCGGCGCAGGTCGTCGCCGTAGCGGTACCCGCGCGGGATCACGTCGTCGTCGCCGGCCAGCGCCAGCGAGCGCTGCCGCCCGTCCCCGTACCCCTTGGCCTCGCCGGCCAGCCGCACCGACGGCAGCGCCTCCACGCGCGGGATCACCGTCAGGGTGTCGTACGCGGAGAAGGACCGGGTCAGCTCGCACATGCCGAACGGATCGGTCAGGCGCAGCTGCAGCGGGCCCAGCGGATAGCGGCCGCGCAGATCGGAGCGGACCCGGTAGGACACCTCGCGGCGGCCGCTCGCCTCGACCCGGTCGAGGACGAAGCGGGGCCGCGGCCCGAGCACGTACGGCACCCGGTCCTGGAGCATCAGCAGACCGGTGGGCAGCCGCGAGATGTTGTCGATCCGCAGATGCACCCGCGCCTCGGAACTCGCGGGCACGCGCGCGGGGGAGAGGCGGCGGCTGCCCGCGACCCGGTAGCGGGTGCGGTACAGCACGCCCGCGCAGACCAGCGGCAGCGTCGCGAGCAGCAGACCGACCCGGAGCAGATCGCTCTGCCCCAGGACGTACGCGCAGATGGCCGCGGCGATACCGGCGGCGAGGAACGAACGGCCGCGGGTGGTCAGTCCGGACAGCGCCGTGCGCAGGCCGCCCTTGTCCGCCTTGTTCCCCCTGTCTCCCCTGTCGCCCGGCGCGCCGCCGTCCGTGAACCCGCCCCCGGGGTCGGCCGCGTGGTACCCCCCGGACGCCATCACGGCCTCCGTGTGCCGGGCGACTGCTGGCCGTAGACCGGGGGCGTCGCGTTGTCGAAGCCCTGCTGGGGGGTGCGGGTGTCCGCGGCCGGGACCGGGATGCGCTGCAGGATGTCCAGGACGACCTGCTCGGCCGTGCGCCGGTTCAACTGCGCCTGGGCGGTGGGCAGCAGACGGTGCGCCAGGACCGCCACGGCCAGCGCCTGCACATCGTCCGGCAGCGCGTACTCGCGCCCGCTGAGGGCCGCCGACGCCTTGGCCGCGCGCAGCAGGTGCAGTGTCGCGCGCGGGGAGGCGCCGAGTCTGAGATCCGGGTGGGTGCGCGTGGCGGCGACCAGGTCCACCGCGTAGCGCCGTACGGCATCGGCTACGTGGACCGTGCGCACGGCGTCCACCAGCTTCACGATGTCGTGCGCGTGGGCCACCGGCTGGAGGTCGTCGAGCGGCGACACCCCGCCGTGCACGTCCAGCATCTGCAGCTCGGCCTCCGGGCTCGGATAGCCGATGGAGACGCGGGCCATGAAGCGGTCGCGCTGGGCCTCGGGCAGCGGATACGTGCCCTCCATCTCGACCGGGTTCTGCGTCGCCACCACCATGAAGGGACTGGGCAGTTCGTAGGTCTTGCCGTCGATGGTGACCTGGCGCTCCTCCATGGACTCCAGGAGCGCGGACTGCGTCTTCGGCGACGCGCGGTTGATCTCGTCGCCGATCACGATCTGCGCGAAGATCGCGCCCGGCTTGAACTCGAAGTCCCGCCGCTGCTGGTCCCAGATGGACACGCCGGTGATGTCCGACGGCAGCAGGTCGGGGGTGAACTGAATACGGCGCACCGAGCAGTCGATGGACCGCGCGAGCGCCTTGGCGAGCATCGTCTTGCCGACGCCCGGCACATCCTCGATGAGCAGGTGCCCCTCCGCCAGGAGCACCGTCAGCGAAAGCCGTACGACCTCCGGCTTGCCCTCGATCACACCCTCCACCGACCTGCGGACCCGCTCCGCAGTGGTGGTCAGATCAGTGAGGCTCGCTCGATCGTCATAGGTCGTCACCCGGCCCTCCTCGGCCCGTACTTTCCGGGCCGACGCTCTGTGACGCGGACCGGCCCACCCCGAAACACGGACACCACGCGCGAAGAGTTCCGTCGCCCGCGCGAGGTGCCACCTACGCATTCTTGTTGGCGTTACCGGTTCGTGTCACTCGCCTGTGGATAACTGGCCGCGATATGTCGGGGCTTACGACCTTTTGAGCGGACGGCCGAGCGGCCGTCCGCTCTTTCGCCGGCTCAGGCGGGAGTGATTTCCCGCAGCCGGCCGGTCTTCACGTCGAAGACAAATCCGCGGATGTCGTCGGTGTGGAGCAGGAAAGGAGAGGTGCGCACCTTCTCTATCGACTGCCGCACGTCCTGGTCGACATCGCGGAAGCCCTCGACGGCCCAGCTCGGGCGCTGTCCGACCTCCAGCTCCAGCTCGTGCCGGAACTCCTCCGTGAGGGATTCCAGACCGCACGTCGTGTGGTGGATGAGCACCACGCTGCGGGTGCCGAGCGCCCGCTGGCTGATGGTGAGCGAACGGATCACGTCGTCGGTCACCACACCGCCCGCGTTGCGGATCGTGTGGCAGTCGCCCAGCTGGAGACCGAGCGCCTTGTGCAGGTCGAGACGCGCGTCCATGCACGCCACCACGGCGACGCGCAACACGGGGCGCGCGTCCATGCCGGGGTCGGTGAACGCCTCGGCGTACTGCCCGTTCGCCTCGACCAGGCGGTCCGTCACGGTGCCGTCGGCCGGTATGGCGCCTTCGGAGGGAAGGGATGCGGAAGTCGTCATGCTGACGACGTTACTGGTCACCGGGGTGCGTGGCCTGCTGTGAGAGGGGACAAAGAACGTCATCGAGCCTTGTTGTGAGCTAACCCACAGGGGGCGCACACCTCCTCCGAACAGGTGAATTCGGGGGAGATACGACTTCCTCGGGAAGCGGCCCGCGACGCGCAGGCCGGTTGATTGACCGGGGGTCACCGTGGACTAAAGTGACGCCGAACCCCATTAACGAAGCAACACGGAGATCCCGGCGCTGCCGGACACTCCCCGCGTGCGCGGCGCGTACGTACGGCTCGGCCTCCTCCCGCTCCGGTCGGCCGGCGTCACTTCCCCGGCGCCGACGGACCACCATCCCCTTCATGAGCGGGCGGGGACCCGGCAGTGCGTCCGCGCCGGCCGCCGGACCTGAGAGGGCCTCTTGAGTCAGCGACACGTCCCGGTCATGCTCCAGCGCTGCTTGGACATGTTGGCTCCCGCGCTCGCGCAGCCGGGCGCGGTCGTCGTCGACTGCACGCTCGGCCTCGGCGGCCACAGCGAGGCCCTGCTCTCCACGTTCCCCGCCTGCCGTCTCATCGGGCTCGACCGGGACAAGGAGGCGCTGCGCCTGTCGGGCGAGCGCCTGGCCCCCTTCGGTGACCGGGCCACCCTGGTGCACGCCGTCTACGACGAACTGCCCGAGGTCCTGGACCGGTTGGACATCCCGCGCGTCCAGGGCGTCCTGTTCGACCTCGGCGTCTCCTCCATGCAGCTCGACGAGGCCGACCGCGGCTTCGCCTACGCGCAGGACGCACCGCTCGACATGCGCATGGACCAGACGACCGGGATGAGCGCCGCCGAGGTCCTCAACACGTACGCGCCCGGCGAACTGGTGCGCATCCTGCGCCAGTACGGCGAGGAGAAGCAGGCCAAGCGCATCGTCTCGGCCGTCGTCCGCGAGCGCGAGAAGGAGCCGTTCAGCAACAGCGCGCGGCTCGTCGAGCTGATCAGGGACGCGCTGCCGCAGGCCGCCAAGCGCACCGGCGGCAACCCGGCCAAGCGCACCTTCCAGGCCCTGCGCATCGAGGTCAACGGCGAGCTGAGCGTCCTGGAGCGGGCCGTTCCGGCCGCGGTGAAGGCGCTCGCCGTCGGCGGCCGGATCGCCGTGCTGTCCTACCAGTCGCTGGAGGACCGCCTCGTCAAGCAGGTCCTCGCGGCAGGAGCGGCCACCACGGCGCCGCCCGGACTGCCCGTCGTCCCCGAGCAGTACCAGCCCCGTCTGCAACTGCTCACGCGCGGCGCCGAACTCCCCACGGAGGAAGAGGTCGCCGAGAACCGCCGGGCCGCCCCGGCACGGCTGCGGGGTGCGCAGCGGATCCGCGAGGACGTGAACGGATGACGGTCGAGTGAGGCACGCGCGCGTGGAGGGGTGGTCATGAGCGCCAAGAGTGACGCGCAAGGAACCAAGAACTCCCAAGGAGCCAAGGGCTCCCGCAGTTCCAGCGGCCCGCCCGGGGGACCACGCGGACGAGCGGCACGACTGGCGCGCTTCTTCCCCGTCGCGCCCTCCGGCGGCTCCCAGGCCGCACGCACGCCGTTCGTCCTTCTCGTCGTGCTGCTGCTCGGCGGCGGGCTCATCACCCTGCTGATGCTGAACTCCTCGCTCAACGAAGGATCGTTCAAGCTCACCAAGCTCAGGAAGCAGACCACCGAGCTCACCGACGACGAGCAGGAACTCCAGCGCGAGGTCGACTCCTACTCCGCGCCCGACGCCCTCCAGCGCCGCGCCCGCGAACTCGGCATGGTCCCCGGCGGCGACCCCGCGTTCCTGAACCCCGACGGCACCGTCCGCGGCCTGCCGAGCCCGGCCTCGCTGCCCGCACCGCCGCGGCAGCAGACGCCCCGCCCGCCGGAGACCGAGCCGACGGCCCCCGCCCCGAGCGCCACCCCGTCCGGCAGCCCCACGCCCGCCGCGTCGGCCTCCACCGAACCGCCCGGGCAGCCGGCACCGGGCACGTCGTCCGTGCGGCCCGCCACGCCCACCGCTCCCACCGTTCCCGCCCCTTCCAGCTCCGGCAGGTGACGCCATGACCGACAGGCAGCCCCCGCGCCGTCGCGTCCCGGGACCCGCGCGCCCCGTCAGGACCGCCAGGCCCGGAGCCCAGCGGCGCTCCGGCCCCGGCGCGCGCCCCGCCGCACGGCGCCCGCGCCCCGCCCGCCCCAAGGCCTCCGCCCCACTGCGCCTGGGCAGCCCGCGGCCCCGCCTGCGGATGGTGAGCCTGGGCCTCACGCTCGTCCTCATGGTCTTCACCGTGCGGCTCCTCCAGGTCCAGGGCGTCGACGCGAGCGCGTACGCGGCCAAGGCCCAGCTGAATCGCTACGTCAGCCACACGATCGCCGCCGAGCGCGGGCAGATCACCGACCGCGGCGGCGTCGCGCTGGCCTCGAGCGTGGACGCGTACGACATCACGGCCGACCCGACGATGTTCACCAGGAAGGTCACGAAGGTGCCGGACGCCCCCGAGCAGGCGGCGGCGCTCCTCTCACCGATCGTCGGGGTCGACACCGCCACCCTGACGAAGCGGCTGAAGACCAAGAACACCCGGTACGTGCGGCTCGCCGCGCGGCAGACGCCGCAGGTCTGGAAGCAGATCAAGGACCTCAGGTCGACCCTGACCGACAAGGCCAACGCCGAGGGCCGGGAGGCGAGCGTGCTCTCCGGCGTCCTCGCCGACCCCAGCAGCAAGCGCGTGTACCCCAACGGCGATCTCGCCGCCGGGATACTGGGCTGGGTCAACGCCGACGGCAAGGGCGGCGGCGGGGTCGAGCAGCAGCTCGACAAGCAGCTGTCGGGCAAGGACGGCAAGATCCGGTACGCGCAGTCCGGCGGCCGCCAGGTGCCGACCGCCGGCAGCACCGAGCAGCCCGCGGTGGCCGGCTCCGACGTCGAGCTGACCATCGACCGGGACATCCAGTGGGCCGCGCAGGACGCGATCACCGAGCAGGTCAAGAAGTCCGGGGCCGACCGCGGCTACGTGATAGTGCAGGACACGCAGACCGGCGAGGTCCTGGCCATGGCCAACGCTCCCGGCTTCGACCCCAACGACCTGTCGCACGCCAACTCGGCGGCGCTCGGCAACGCCGCGCTCCAGGACGCCTACGAGCCCGGCTCCACCGCCAAGGTCATGTCGATGGCGGCCGTCCTCCAGGAGAACGCGGCGACCCCGCTGACCCACGTCACCGTGCCCAACCGGCTGCACCGCGGCGACCGCCTCTTCCAGGACGACGTCGACCACGAGACCTGGCACCTCACGCTCAACGGCGTGCTCGCCAAGTCCAGCAACATCGGCACCATCCTCGCCACCGGCCAGCTCGGCAAGTCCCAGCCGGACGCCAACCGGACGCTCTTCTCGTACCTGCACAAGTTCGGCATCGGCTCGGCGAGCGGACTCGGCTTCCCCGGCGAGACGCCCGGCATCCTCGCCCCCGCCGACAAGTGGTCGACGTCGCAGCAGTACACGATCCCGTTCGGCCAGGGCTTCTCCATCAACGCGATGCAGGCGGCCTCCGTGTACTCGACCATCGCCAACGGCGGTGTACGGGTCGAGCCCACCCTGGTGCGCGGCTCCACCGGCGCCGACGGCAAGTTCGTCGCCGCGCCCAAGCCCAAGCAGACCCGCGTCGTCAGCGCGAAGACGGCGAAGACGGTCGCCCAGATGCTGGAGTCCGTCGTCGACGACGTCGAGGGCACCGGCACGGCGGCCCGGATCCCCGGCTACCGCGTCGCCGGCAAGACGGGCACCGCCAACCGGGTGGATCCCGCCACCGGCCGCTACAAGGGCTACACGTCGTCGTTCGCCGGGTTCGCGCCCGCCGACAAGCCGCGCGTCACCGTCTACTGCGCCATCCAGAACGCCACGAAGGGGAGCTACTTCGGCGGCCAGATCTGCGGCCCCATCTACAAGAAGGTCATGGAGTTCGCCCTCAAGACCCTCCAAGTGCCGCCCACGGGCGCCAATTCCGCGAAGCTGCCCGTCTCTTTCAAGCCATGACTGCAGGGAACCGGCCGGACCTGCCGTGACCATGATCACCCCACACAGTGAAGACAGCCTGAAGACCCCGTGACAACCATCACCCCCGATCCAGGGAACCAGCCCGCGCCACGCCCCTCGCTTCGCTCAGGGCGGGCCGGGCCCGGTACGCTCACCGCCGTGCCACACGCTGATCAGTCCCAAACCACCCAGAAGGGCGCACCCGTGACATATCCCGGGCCGCCGCGACCGGCCGAGGTCACCGCCGCACCCCTCGCGGAACTGGCCGGTCAGCTGGGCGTCGCCGCACCCCAGGCCGCCGTCGAGGTCACCGGCATCACCCATGACTCCCGTGCGGTGCGCCCCGGCGACCTGTACGCGGCCCTGCCCGGAGCCCGCGCCCACGGCGCCGACTTCGCCGCGCAGGCCGCGAGTCTCGGCGCCGTCGCCGCCCTCACCGATCCGGCGGGCGCCGACCGCGTCACCGCCGCGGGGCTCGCCGCGCTCGTCGTCGAGAACCCGCGCGGACGCATGGGCGAGCTGGCCGCCACCATCTACGGCCATCCCGGCCGGGATCTGCTGCAGATCGGCATCACCGGCACGTCCGGCAAGACCACGACCGCGTACCTGGTCGAGGGCGGCCTGAAGGAAGTCCGCTCCACCGGGCTCATCGGCACGGTCGAGATGCGCATCGGCGACGAGCGGATCAAGTCGGAGCGGACCACCCCCGAAGCCACCGAT
This sequence comes from Streptomyces sp. NPDC057694, assembly GCF_042799415.1. NCBI lineage: Bacteria > Bacillati > Actinomycetota > Actinomycetes > Kitasatosporales > Streptomycetaceae > Streptomyces > Streptomyces sp. NPDC057694. Next base: position 32,957 of record NZ_JBHVIX010000031.1, on the reverse strand, counting down.
CTCCAGGCCCTGTTCGCGGTCATGCGCGAGCGCGGCGTCGACGCCGTCGCCATGGAGGTCTCCAGCCACGCCCTCGTGCTCGGCCGGGTCGACGGCTGCGTCTTCGACGTCGCCGTCTTCAACAACCTCAGCCCGGAGCACATGGAGTTCCACCGGGACATGGAGGACTACTTCCAGGCGAAGGCGCAGCTGTTCACGCGTGCGCGCAGCAAACAGGGCGTCGTGAACTTCGACGACGAGTACGGCCGCCGGCTCATCGACGAGTCCGCGTCCTCGGGGTATCCGGTCGTCTCCTTCTCCGCCGAGGGCCACCCGGACGCCGACTGGCGCGCCGAGGACGTCGAGGTCGGGCCGCTCGGCTCGACGCTGACCGTCGTCGGCCCCAAGGACGAGCGGATCACCGCCAGGGCGCCGCTGCCCGGCGCCTTCAACGTCGCGAACACCCTCGCCGCGATCGTCACCCTCGCCGTCGCCGGGATCGACCCGCAGACCGCGGCCGACGGCGTCGCCGCCGTGCCGGGCGTCCCCGGCCGCCTGGAGCGCGTGGACGCCGGGCAGGACTACCTCGCCGTCGTCGACTACGCGCACAAGACCGACGCCGTCGAATCCGTCCTCAGGGCGCTGCGCAAGGTCACCGAGAACAAGCTGCACATCGTGCTCGGCTGCGGCGGCGACCGGGACAGGACCAAGCGGATGCCGATGGGCGCCGCCGCCGCGCGGTTCGCCGACACGGCCATCCTCACCTCCGACAACCCCCGTGGCGAGGACCCCCTCGCGATCCTCGCGACGATGCTCGCCGGCGCCGCCGACGTGCCGGCCCACGAGCGCGGCGACGTCGCCGTCTTCGAGGACCGGGCCGCCGCCATCGCCGCAGCCGTCGCGCGCGCCGAGCCCGGCGACACGGTGCTCGTCGCCGGCAAGGGCCACGAGCAGGGACAGGACATCGCCGGGGTGGTGCGTCCCTTCGACGACCGCCTGGTGCTTCGCGAAGCCATCGAGCAAACCCAGGGATGAAGTTGTGATCGCCCTCTCCCTCGCCGAGATCGCCACAGTCGTCGGCGGGCAGACGTACGACATACCGGATCCGCGGGTCCGGGTCACCGGACCGGTGGTCAGAGACTCCCGTGAGGTGGAGTCCGGCAGCCTGTTCGCCGCCTTCGCCGGTGAGCGCGTGGACGGCCACGACTACGCCGCCGACGTGGTCGCCAAAGGCGCCGTCGCGGTCCTGGCCACCCGGCCCGTCGGAGTGCCCGCCATCGTCGTCGACGACGTCACGGCGGCGCTCGGCGCGCTCGCCCGGCACGTCGTCGCCCGGCTCGGCGCCACCCTCGTCGCGCTGACCGGCTCGGCCGGCAAGACCAGCACCAAGGACCTGATCGCCCAGGTGCTGCGGCGCAAGGCCCCCACGGTCTTCACGCCCGGCTCGCTCAACAACGAGATCGGGCTGCCGCTCACCGCCCTCTCCGCCACCGACGAGACACGCTTCCTCGTCCTGGAGATGGGCGCCCGCGGCATCGGCCACATCCGCTACCTGACGGACCTGACGCCTCCGAAGGTCGGCCTCGTCCTCAACGTCGGAACCGCCCACATCGGCGAGTTCGGCGGCCGCGAGCAGATCGCACAGGCAAAGGGCGAACTGGTCGAGGCCCTGCCCGCCGACGGCACCGCGATCCTGAACGCCGACGATCCGCTGGTGAAGGCGATGGCCTCGCGCACGAAGGCGAAGGTGCTCCTCTTCGGAGAGTCCGCCGAAGCCGAGGTCCGTGCCGAGAATGTCCGTCTCACGGAGAACGGTCAGCCCTCCTTCAGCCTTCACACACCCTCCGGGTGCAGCGAAGTGACCTTGCGCCTGTACGGTGAGCACCACGTGTCGAACGCGCTCGCTGCGGCCGCCGTCGCCCACGACCTTGGCATGTCCGTGGAGGAGATCGCCCTCGGGCTCTCCGAGGCGGGCACCCTGTCCCGCTGGCGGATGGAGGTCACCGAGCGCCCGGACGGCGTCACGATCGTCAACGACGCCTACAACGCGAACCCCGAGTCCATGCGCGCGGCTCTCCGTGCACTTGTGGCCATGGGCAAGGGGCGTCGTACGTGGGCGGTGCTCGGCCAGATGGCCGAGCTCGGCGACGACGCGCTGTCCGAGCACGACGCGGTCGGGCGGCTCGCCGTCCGGCTCAACGTCAGCAAGCTCGTGGCAGTCGGGGGCAGGGAAGCGTCCTGGCTGCGACTGGGCGCCTATAACGAGGGTTCGTGGGGTGAGGAGTCGGTGCACGTGTCCGACGCACAGGCGGCGGTCCACCTGTTGCGCAGCGAGTTGCGCCCGGGAGACGTCGTGCTCGTGAAGGCGTCCAGGTCGGTGGGCCTGGAGAGCGTTGCGCAGGCTCTCCTTGACGACGTACAGGGCGGGGCTGATGCCCGATGATGAAGCAGATTCTCTTCTCGGGTGTCATCGGTCTCTTCCTGACCCTGGTCGGCACCCCGCTGCTCATCAAGCTGCTGGCCCGCAAGGGCTACGGCCAGTACATCCGTGACGACGGCCCGCGCGAGCACCACGCCAAGCGCGGTACTCCGACCATGGGTGGTATCGCCTTCATCCTGGCGACGCTCATCGCGTACTTCCTCAGCAAGCTGATCACGGGCGCCGCCCCGACCCTGTCGGGCCTGCTCGTCCTCGGTCTGATGGCGGGCATGGGCCTGGTCGGCTTCCTCGACGACTACATCAAGATCGTCAAGCGGCGTTCGCTCGGTCTGCGGGCCAAGGCGAAGATGGCCGGACAGCTGATCGTCGGCATCGCCTTCGCGGTGCTCGCCATCAACTTCGCGGACGTACGCGGCAACACCCCGGCCTCCACCAAGCTCTCCTTCGTCGAGGACTTCGGCTGGACGATCGGCCCGGTGCTCTTCGTGGTCTGGGCGCTGTTCATGATCCTCGCGATGTCGAACGGCGTGAACCTGACCGACGGCCTCGACGGCCTCGCCACCGGCGCCTCCGTGATGGTCTTCGGCGCCTACACCTTCATCGGTGTCTGGCAGTTCCAGGAGTCCTGCGCCAACGCGCAGACCCTCACCAACCCGGGCGCCTGTTTCGAGGTCAGAGACCCACTCGACCTGGCGGTCGTGGCATCGGCACTCATGGGCTCCTGCTTCGGCTTCCTGTGGTGGAACACCTCACCGGCCAAGATCTTCATGGGTGACACCGGCTCGCTCGCCCTCGGCGGCGCCCTCGCCGGTCTCGCGATCTGCTCGCGCACCGAGCTGCTGATCGCCCTGCTGGGCGGCCTGTTCGTGATGATCACGATGTCCGTGGTCATCCAGGTCGGCTCGTTCAAGATGACCGGCAAGCGGGTCTTCCGCATGGCGCCACTCCAGCACCACTTCGAACTAAAGGGGTGGTCCGAAGTCCTTGTCGTGGTCAGGTTCTGGATCATCCAGGGCATGTGCGTGATCGTCGGACTCGGCCTCTTCTACGCCGGATGGGCAGCCAAGAAGTGACCTCCCCCTGGGCAGGCAAGAACATCACCGTCGCCGGTCTCGGCGTGAGCGGCCTCAGCGCCGCCCGCGCCCTGGCCGGCCTCGGCGCGTCCGTCACCGTCGTCGACGGCGGCGACAGCGAGACCCACCGCGAAAAAGCCGCTCTTCTTGAAGAAGCGGGGATTTCCGCACGTCTCGGCGACGCGGCCACGCTGCCCGAGGGCACCGAACTCGTCGTCACCTCGCCCGGCTGGAAGCCCGAGAGCCCGCTGTTCGACGCGGCACGCGCGCGCGGTGTCGACGTCGTCGGCGACGTGGAGATCGCCTGGCGACTGCGCGGCCCGAACGCCGCCCCCTGGCTCGCCATCACCGGCACCAACGGCAAGACCACGACGACGCAGATGCTCGCGTCGATCCTGGAGGCGGCCGGTCTGCGGACCGCCGCCGTCGGCAACATCGGTACGCCGATCATCGACGTCGTCCTCGAAGGGGACGACGCCTACGACGTGTTCGCCGTGGAGCTGTCCTCCTACCAGCTGCACTGGGCGCCGTCGCTGCGCGCCCACTCCGGCGCCGTCCTCAACCTCGCGCCCGACCACCTCGACTGGCACGGCTCCATGGAGGCGTACGCCGCCGACAAGGGCCGCATCTACGAGGGCAACCAGGTCGCCTGCGTCTACAACGTCGCGGACAAGGCCACGGAGAATCTGGTCCGCGAGGCCGACGTCGAAGAAGGCTGCCGCGCCATCGGGTTCACCCTCGGCACGCCGGGGCCCTCCGAACTCGGTGTCGTGGACGGCATCCTGGTCGACCGCGCCTTCGTCGAGGACCGGCAGAAGAGCGCGCAGGAGCTGGCCGAGGTCACCGACGTGAACCCGCCGGCCCCGCACAACATCGCCAACGCCCTCGCGGCCGCCGCCCTCGCCCGTTCCTTCGGCGTCGAGCCGCAGGCCGTACGGGACGGGCTGCGGAACTTCACGCCGGACGCGCACCGCATCGCGCACGTCGCCGACGTGGACGAGGTCGCGTACATCGACGACTCCAAGGCCACCAACACCCATGCGGCACAGGCGTCGTTGGCCTCGTACGAGTCCATCGTCTGGATCGCGGGCGGGCTCGCCAAGGGTGCCACCTTCGACGAGCTGGTCGCGGGCGCCGCGAAGCACCTGCGGGGCGCCGTCCTGATCGGCGCCGACCGTGGCCTGATCCGTGAAGCCCTGGAGCGACACGCGCCGGAAGTACCCGTCGTCGACCTCGACCGGACCGACACTGGGGCGATGTCGGCGGCGGTCCGGGAGGCAGCACGGCTCGCCCGCCCGGGGGACACCGTGCTGATGGCCCCGGCCTGTGCGTCGATGGACATGTTCACCAACTACAACAAGCGTGGCGAAGCGTTCGCGGAGGCAGTCCGCGAACTCGGCGCCACCAGCGTCTGAGGGGACCCACGGGTGCCCGGTGACGCCGGGCACCCTTCGGGAGGGGACGTGGCAGCGCAGACCGATCGCGGAACGGGGGTCCGTGATGGCCGGTAGCACCACCAAGCGTCCCGCCGCACCACCGCGCAGGACCAGCAAGGTCTACCGGGCCCGCGCCAACCCGCTGCGCCGCCTGTACTCCCAGGCCCGCCGCGCCTGGGACCGGCCGCTCACCGCCTACTACCTGATCCTCGGCTCCGCCCTGCTCATCACGGGCCTCGGCCTGGTGATGGTGTACTCGGCGTCGATGATCACGGCCCTGCAGATGGGCCTGACCGGTTCCTACTTCTTCCGCAAGCAGTTCGTCGCCGCCGTCCTCGGCTCGATCCTGCTGGTGCTCGCGATGCGGATGCCGGTGAAACTGCACCGGGCGCTCGCCTATCCCATCCTCGCCGTCAGCGTCTTCATGATGGCGCTGGTGCAGGTTCCGGGGATAGGAGTGTCGATCAACGGCAACCAGAACTGGATCTCGCTCGGCGGCCCCTTCATGCTCCAGCCCAGCGAGTTCGGCAAGCTGGCACTGATTCTGTGGGGCGCCGACCTGCTGGCCCGCAAGCACGACAAGCGGCTGCTGAACCAGTGGAAGCACATGCTGGTGCCGCTGGTCCCGGTCGCCTTCCTGCTGCTCGGACTGATCATGCTCGGCGGCGACATGGGCACCGCGATCCTCCTCACAGCCATCCTTTTCGGCCTTCTCTGGCTCGCCGGAGCGCCCACCCGGCTCTTCGTCGGGGTGCTCTCCGTCGCGGCCGCCATCGGCGTCATGCTCATCAAGACCAGCCCCAACCGCATGGCACGCCTGGCCTGTCTGGGACGGGCCGACGCGGGCCCCGACGACATGTGCTGGCAGGGACTGCACGGGATCTACGCCCTGGCCTCCGGCGGATTCTTCGGTTCCGGCCTGGGCGCCAGTGTGGAAAAATGGGGTCAACTTCCCGAAGCGCACACCGACTTCATCTTTGCCGTCACCGGTGAGGAACTGGGCCTCGCGGGGACGCTGTCGGTGCTCGCCCTCTTCGCGGCTCTAGGCTATGCGGGTATCCGCGTGGCCGGACGCACGGAGGACCCCTTCGTTCGATACGCCGCGGGTGGCGTGACGACCTGGATCACGGCGCAGGCCGTGGTCAACATCGGTGCGGTGCTCGGCCTGCTGCCGATCGCCGGTGTCCCGCTCCCGCTGTTCTCGTACGGGGGTTCCGCGCTGCTGCCGACCATGTTCGCCGTGGGGCTACTGATCGCGTTCGCGCGGGACGAGCCCGCGGCGCGGGCGGCACTCGCCATGCGGCGAACCTCGGGGGAGCGCGGGATGAGATGGAACACGATGCGACGGCGCGCTTCGGCGCGTACGTCCGGAGAGCGGTGAATTTCGGTGCATGTCGTACTCGCCGGTGGGGGGACCGCCGGCCACATCGAGCCGGCGCTCGCCCTCGCGGACGCCCTGCGCAGGCAGGACCCGAGCGTGGGCATCACGGCCCTCGGCACGGAGAAGGGGCTTGAGACACGGCTCGTACCCGAGCGTGGCTACGATCTGGCGCTGATCCCCGCCGTACCGCTGCCCCGCAAGCCCACCCCCGAGCTGATCACCGTGCCCGGGCGGCTGCGCGGCACCATCAAGGCCGCCGAGCAGATCCTGGAGCGGACCAAGGCGGACGCGGTGGTCGGTTTCGGCGGCTATGTGGCGCTGCCCGGCTACCTGGCCGCCAAGCGGCTCGGAGTGCCGATCATCGTGCACGAGGCCAACGCCCGGCCGGGTCTCGCCAACAAGATCGGTTCGCGGTACGCGGCCCAGGTCGCCGTCTCCACCCCGGACAGCAAGCTGCGGGGCTCGCGCTACATCGGCATCCCGCTGCGCCGCACCATCGCCATGCTGGACCGGGCCGCGGTGCGTCCCGAGGCCCGCGCCGCGTTCGGCCTCGATCCGAACCTGCCGACGCTGCTGGTGTCCGGCGGCTCGCAGGGCGCCCGGCACCTGAACGAGGTGGTCACGCGCGTCGCGCCGCTGCTCCAGCAGTCCGGCATCCAGATCCTGCACGTGGTCGGCCCGAAGAACGAACTGCCGCAGGTTCAGCAGATGCCGGGAATGCCTCCGTATATCCCGGTACCGTACGTGGACCGGATGGACCTCGCGTACGCCGCGGCCGACATGATGCTCTGCCGCGCGGGCGCGATGACCGTCGCTGAACTCTCCGCCGTCGGGCTCCCGGCCGCCTACGTCCCGCTGCCCATCGGCAACGGCGAACAGCGGCTCAACGCCCAGCCGGTGGTCAAGGCCGGCGGCGGTGTGCTGGTCGACGACGCGGAATTGACCCCCGAGTGGGTCCAGGGCAACGTCCTGCCCGTGCTCGCCGACCCGCACCGCCTGTTCGAGATGTCCCGCGCCGCGTCCGAGTTCGGTCGCAGGGACGCCGACGATCTGCTCGTCGGAATGGTGTACGAGGCGATCAACTCGCGTCACCAGTGACGTAGAAGGAGCGAGCGTGGCCGGATCGGCTGTGACGGACCGGGAGGACGCCGAGGCGCACGAGGCCGGCCCGCCCCCGCCCCGCTTCCGTCTTCCGAGCACGCGCACGCTCATCGTGACCGGGGTGCTGCTCGTCCTGATCGGGGCGGGCGGCACCTGGTCGCTCTACGGCTCGCAATGGCTGCGCGTGGAACGCGTCACGACTTCCGGAACCGATGTCCTGACGCCCGCCCAGGTGCGCGACGCGGCCGCCGTTCCGGTCGGCGCCCCGCTGATTTCCGTCGACACGGATGCCATTGCGGACCGGCTGCGCCAGAAATTGCCCCGAATTGACTCGGTTGATGTGGTGCGTTCCTGGCCGCACGGAATCGGGTTGAAAGTGACGGAACGCAAGCCGGTTCTGATTGCCGCCGAGGAACGAAATTCGGGCAAGTTCGTCGAAGTCGACCAAGAAGGCGTGCGTTTCGCGACGGTCGACAAGGCCCCGAAGGGCGTTCCCCGACTGGAATTGACGCCCGATCAGAAGGGCGCGTCGGCCAGTTTGCGCCGCTTCGGCCCCGAGCGGCTGACCCGGGAAGCGGTCCGTGTGGCGGGCCGGCTGCCTGCGGCGGTGGCGCACGACACCCGGACCGTCAAGGTCCGTTCCTACGACGACATCTCGCTCGAACTCACCGGTGGACGGACCGTCGTCTGGGGAAGCGGCGAGAAGAGCGCGCAGAAGGTACACGTTCTCGCCGCTCTCATGAAAGCCGCTCCGAAGGCACGGCACTTCGACGTGAGCGTTCCCACCGCCCCTGCCTCGGTGGGGAGTTGACGAGCATCAGCGCAGGCCAGCACCCTGGTTGGGCAGCGCTACGGCTGATCACATAGGGTGAAAAGAAAAACGGGAGGTTCGGCGTGTTCGTTGAACGGGCGCCACTTGTCGACTTAGTGTCAGGTTCGGAAGAGTCCAGGGAACAGACACACTGGTAACCCTAAACTTCAGCGTTAGGGTTCGGGTCGGCAGCCGACTAGTAGTCAACTAGTCGTCCGGACCGCCCCAATTCGGCATCAGTCGTCGCAGCGCAGAAGGCGAGCGACGACACGTAACTCGAGGCGAGAGGCCTTCGACGTGGCAGCACCGCAGAACTACCTCGCAGTCATCAAAGTCATCGGTGTCGGCGGCGGTGGTGTCAATGCCATCAACCGGATGATCGAGGTCGGTCTCAAGGGCGTCGAGTTCATCGCCATCAACACCGACGCGCAAGCCCTGTTGATGAGCGACGCGGACGTCAAGCTCGACGTCGGCCGTGAACTCACCCGCGGACTCGGCGCCGGAGCCAATCCGGCCGTCGGCCGCAAGGCGGCCGAGGACCACCGCGAGGAGATCGAGGAGGTCCTCAAGGGGGCCGACATGGTCTTCGTCACCGCCGGTGAAGGTGGCGGCACCGGCACCGGCGGCGCACCCGTCGTGGCCAACATCGCGCGCTCGCTCGGCGCCCTCACGATCGGCGTGGTCACCCGCCCGTTCACCTTCGAGGGACGGCGCAGGGCGAACCAGGCGGAGGACGGCATCGCCGAGCTCCGCGAAGAGGTCGACACCCTCATCGTCATTCCGAACGACCGGCTCCTGTCCATCTCGGACCGGCAGGTCTCCGTCCTCGACGCCTTCAAGTCGGCGGACCAGGTCCTGCTCTCCGGTGTCCAGGGCATCACCGACCTGATCACCACCCCGGGTCTGATCAACCTCGACTTCGCCGACGTCAAGTCCGTGATGTCCGAAGCCGGTTCCGCCCTCATGGGCATCGGCTCGGCCCGCGGCGACGACCGCGCGGTGGCGGCGGCCGAGATGGCGATCTCCTCGCCGCTCCTGGAGGCGTCCATCGACGGCGCCCGCGGCGTGCTGCTCTCCATCTCCGGCGGCTCGGACCTCGGTCTCTTCGAGATCAACGAGGCCGCGCAGCTGGTCAGCGAGGCCGCGCACCCCGAGGCGAACATCATCTTCGGCGCCGTTATCGACGACGCCCTCGGCGACGAGGTGCGGGTCACCGTGATCGCCGCAGGCTTCGACGGCGGACAGCCGCCGGCCAAGCGGGAGAACGTGATCAGCTCGTCCTCGGTCAAGCGCGAGGACCCGGCCGCGGCGGCCCGTGCCGCGTCGGCCCCCGAGCCCTCGCGCCCGACCTTCGGCAGCCTCGGCAGCGTCACGCCCCGCGAGGAGCTGAAGCCGGAACCGGCCGAGACGCCCGCCCCGGTGAACGAGGCGCCGACGGCCCCGGTCGCCCCGCCCCACGTGCCCCGGCCGTCCTACCCGGACAGCCAGGCCGAGGAGCTGGACGTCCCGGACTTCCTGAAGTGACCCCGGGAATCTCGGACCATTGAAGTGATAGGACAGCTCGACGCCGTGACCACGGCGTCCTCGGCAAGCGGCGCGCATTTCGCCTTCACCGACCGGTGGGGCGGGGTGAGCGCCGCTCCGTACGAGGAGCTCAATCTCGGCGGGGCGGTCGGCGACGACCGTGACGCCGTGCTCCGCAACCGGGAGCTGGCCGCCGGCGCGCTCGGCCTCGAACCGTCCCGGGTCGTCTGGATGAACCAGGTGCACGGGCCCGATGTCGCGGTGGTGGACGGGCCCTGGGCCACGGACGCCGACATCCCGAGCGTCGACGCCCTGGTCACCGTGCGGCCCGGCCTCGCGCTCGCCGTGCTCACCGCGGACTGCACGCCGGTCCTGCTCGTGGACCCGGTCGCCGGAGTCGTTGCCGCCGCACACGCGGGACGCCCCGGCATGGTCGCGGGGGTCGTACCGGCCACGGTCGAGGCGATGATGAAGCTCGGCGCGGAGCCGGACCGGATCGTCGCCCGCACGGGGCCCGCGGTCTGCGGGCGCTGCTACGAAGTCCCCGCCGATATGCGCGCCGAGGTCGCCGCGATCGAGCCGGCGGCGTACGCCGAGACCAGTTGGGGCACTCCGGCCGTCGATGTGACCGCCGGTGTGCATGCGCAACTCGAAAGGCTCGGGGTGCGTGACCGGCGCCGATCGCCGGTGTGCACGCTGGAGTCGCACGACCACTTCTCGTACCGCCGCGAGCGCACCACCGGGCGTCTCGCAAGCTATGTCTGGCTGGACTGAAACGACATGACGGACCTTCAGGTGCGTACCGAACAACTCACCACGAACCTGGCCCAGGTGGAGGAACGTATCTCCACCGCTTGCGCCGCGGCAGGGCGCAAGCGCGAGGACGTCACCCTCATCGTGGTCACCAAGACCTACCCCGCGAGCGATGTCCGGATCCTGTCCGGGCTCGGTGTGCGGCACGTGGCGGAGAACCGCGACCAGGACGCGGCGCCTAAGGCGGCCGAGTGCGCGGACCTCCCGCTCACCTGGCACTTCGTGGGTCAGTTGCAGACCAACAAGGTGCGTTCTGTGGCGGGTTATGCCGATCTGGTGCAGTCCGTGGACCGGGCGAGGCTCGTCACGGCGCTCTCGAAGGAAGCGGTACGTGCCGAGCGCGAGCTGGGATGCCTGATCCAGGTCGCGCTCGACGCGGAGGAGAACGGCCGGGGCGAGCGCGGAGGCGTCGGGCCCGGTGGAGTCGAGGAGTTGGCCGCACGCGTGGCCGAGGCGCCGGGGCTGCGGCTCGACGGACTGATGACCGTCGCGCCGCTCACCGGGGACTACGCGGGACGGCAACAGGCGGCGTTCGAGCGCCTCATGGATTTGTCGACTGCCCTGCGCGCGGCCCATCCGGCTGCGAACATGGTCTCGGCAGGGATGAGTTCGGATCTCGAGCAGGCTGTGGCGGCCGGAGCGACACATGTGCGCGTCGGTACGGCGGTCCTCGGTGTCCGGCCGAGGCTCGGGTAACGTCGCCAAGAAGTCGGACCACAGCAGAAAATATGGTCATTCTCGCTGATGGGCGGGGAGATCGAGTGGATCGCGGGCACTTTGGTTGACGTCAGCCGATCCACCACAGAGCGGAGGACTCAGAGCATGGCCGGCGCGATGCGCAAGATGGCGGTCTACCTCGGCCTCGTGGAGGACGATGGGTACGACGGCCGGGGGTTCGACCCCGACGACGACTTCGAACCCGAGCTCGACCCGGAACCCGAGCGTGACCGTCGACGGCATGAACCGTCGCATCAGTCACACAGTGCGCGTTCAGTGATCGAAGAGGACGAACCGGTACGAGTGGTGCAGCCGCCCGCTCAGCGTGAGCCGGCCCGTCAATCGGCTTCGCTCGGCGCTGAATCGGGACGTCCGGCACGAATCGCCCCCGTGGCATCCATCACACCTGAACGTCAGAGCTTGGAGAAGAACGCACCGGTGATCATGCCCAAGGTCGTGTCCGAGCGGGAGCCCTACCGCATCACCACGCTGCACCCCCGGACCTACAACGAGGCCCGTACCATCGGGGAACACTTCCGCGAGGGCACTCCGGTGATCATGAATCTGACGGAGATGGACGACACCGACGCGAAGCGACTTGTCGACTTTGCCGCCGGTCTCGTCTTCGGTCTCCACGGAAGCATCGAGCGGGTGACTCAGAAGGTGTTCCTGTTGTCGCCTGCTAACGTCGATGTCACGGCGGAGGACAAGGCCCGCATCGCAGAGGGCGGGTTCTTCAACCAGAGCTGAGACGCAGCACTAGTTCAACGACTAGCTCAGTACTAGTCATGAGGCACGAGTCACAGGGGAGAGGGAACCACCGACATGGGCGTGGTTTTGGATGTGGTCTACATCGCGCTGATGTGTTTCCTCATCGTGCTGATCTTTCGGCTGGTCATGGACTATGTCTTCCAGTTCGCCCGCTCGTGGCAACCCGGCAAGGCGATGGTGGTCGTTCTGGAGGCCACCTACACTGTCACTGATCCACCGCTCAAGCTTCTGCGGCGGTTCATTCCGCCGCTGCGTCTCGGGGGCGTGGCGCTCGACCTGTCCTTCTTCGTACTGATGATCATCGTCTACATTCTGATCACTGTCGTGAGCGGCCTGTGAGCGCGATGTCAACTACGGTCTTGCCGAATGCCGACGACAACGTTGAGGTGAAGAGATGCCGCTGACCCCCGAGGACGTGCGGAACAAGCAGTTCACGACCGTCCGCCTCCGAGAAGGCTATGACGAGGACGAGGTCGATGCCTTCCTCGATGAGGTCGAAGCCGAACTGACCCGTCTCCTGCGTGAGAACGAGGATCTGCGCGCCAAGCTGGCCGCTGCTACGCGCGCCGCCGCGCAGAACCAGCAGCAGGGTGGTATGCGCAAGGGTCCTGGCGGCCCGGGTGGCCCCGACGGTCCGGGTGGTCCCGGTGGTCCCGGTGGTCCGCAGGACCAGCAGGGTCCCCCGCAGGGCATGCGAGGCCCGGGCGCTCCGGTGCCTGCCGGGATATCGGGCCCGCCGCAGCAGCAGATGGGCGGCCCCATGGGCGGTCCGCCGCAGCTGCCGAGCGGTGCCCCGCAGCTTCCGGCCGGTCCGGGTGGCCACGGTCCGCAGGGCGGCCCGCAGGGTCCCGGCCCGATGGGCCAGGGTCCGATGGGTCAGGGTCCGATGGGCCAGCAGCCGCAGCTCGGCGGCCCGATGGGTGGCCCCATGGGCCACGGTGGTCCGCCGCAGATGCCGCAGCCCGGTCAGGGCCCCGGTGGCGACAGCGCCGCCCGTGTCCTCTCGCTGGCCCAGCAGACCGCCGACCAGGCGATCGCCGAGGCCCGCTCCGAGGCCAACAAGATCGTCGGTGAGGCTCGCAGCCGCGCCGAGGGTCTCGAGCGTGACGCCCGTGCCAAGGCCGACGCCCTGGAGCGGGACGCGCAGGAGAAGCACCGCGTCGCGATGGGCTCCCTGGAGTCCGCCCGCGCCACGCTGGAGCGCAAGGTCGAGGACCTGCGCGGCTTCGAGCGCGAGTACCGCACGCGTCTGAAGTCGTACCTGGAGTCCCAGCTGCGTCAGCTGGAGTCCCAGTCCGACGACTCGCTGGCTCCGCCGCGCACCCCGGCCGCCGCCTCGCTGCCGCCGTCCCCGGCGCCGTCGATGGCTCCCGCCGGTGCCGGTGCCCCGTCCTACGGTGGCAACCAGGGCATGGGTGGCAACCCGTCCGCCGGTGGCCCGTCGTACGGCGGCCAGCAGCAGATGTCGCCCGCGATGACGCAGCCGATGGCTCCGGTGCGGCCGCAGGGTCCGCAGCCGATGGGACAGGCTCCGTCGCCGATGCGCGGGTTCCTCATCGACGAGGACGACAACTGAACCCGGTTGTAGCGCCCTAGAGGCGTCGGCGTTCATTCAGGCCTCGGCCCGGATCGTTTCTGCGATCCGGGCCGAGGTCTTTGTGTTCCGCGGCTTCCGGGGCAGTGGGGGTGCTGTCTCGGGGCTCCGCCCCGGACCCCGCTCCTCAATCGCCGGAGGGGCTTGAATGTGGTGCCGGAGGGACTCGACAGGGCCCCCGGAGAGGGCGCGCATACGCCGGAGGGGCCCGACAGATGTCGGGCCCCTCCAGAGGTCGTGTGCTTACGCCTTGCGCAGGCGGAACTCCAGGCTCAGGCCCTCGTCCGTGAACGGGGTGCCGTATGCGGTGTCCGCCTCGCCCTGGGCGAAGTCCGTCGCCAGGACCTCGTCGGCGATCAGGCCGGAGTGCTCGGACAGGGCCGAGATCACGGCCGGGTCCGTGGACGTCCAGCGCAGCGCGATGCGGTCAGCGACGTCCAGGCCGCTGTTCTTGCGGGCCTCCTGGATCAGGCGGATCGCGTCACGGGCCAGGCCCGCCTGGCGCAGCTCCTCGGTCAGCTCCAGGTCCAGGGCGACCGTGGCGCCCGAGTCGGAGGCCACCGACCAGCCCTCGCGCGGGGTCTCGGTGATGATGACCTCGTCGGGGGCCAGGTCGACCTTCTCGCCGTCGACCTCGACGTACGCCGTGCCCTCGCGCAGGGCGAGGGAGAGCGCCGCCGCGTCCGCGTTCGCCACGGCCTTGGCGACGTCCTGGACGCGCTTGCCGAAGCGCTTGCCGAGCGCCCGGAAGTTCGCCTTGGCGGTCGTGTCGACCAGGCTGCCGCCCACCTCGGAGAGCGAGGCCAGCGACGAGACGTTCAGCTCCTCCGTGATCTGCGCGTGCAGTTCGGGGGAGAGGGTCTCGAAGCCGGAGGCGGCCACCAGCGCGCGGGACAGCGGCTGACGCGTCTTGACGCCCGACTCCGCGCGCGTGGCGCGGCCCAGCTCGACCAGGCGGCGCACCAGCGCCATCTGGACGGACAGCTCCGGGTCGACGGCCGACAGGTCGGCCTCCGGCCACGACGACAGGTGGACCGACTCCGGGGCGCCCGGGGTGACCGGGACGACCAGGTCCTGCCAGACCCGCTCCGTGATGAACGGCGTGAGCGGCGCCATCAGCTGGGTGACCGTGACGACCACCTCGTGCAGGGTGCGCAGCGCGGCCTTGTCGCCCTGCCAGAAGCGGCGGCGCGAGCGGCGCACGTACCAGTTCGACAGGTCGTCGACGAACGCCGACAGCAGCTTGCCGGCGCGCTGGGTGTCGTACGCCTCCAGGGCCTTGGTGACCTCGCCGGTGAGCTGGTGCAGCTCGGACAGCAGCCAGCGGTCCAGGACGGTGCGCTCGGCCGGGGCCGGGTCCGCCTCGCTGGGCGCCCACTCGGACGTACGGGCGTACAGGGCCTGGAAGGCGACCGTGTTCCAGTACGTGAGGAGCGTCTTGCGGACGACCTCCTGGATGGTGCCGTGGCCGACGCGGCGGGCCGCCCACGGGGAGCCGCCGGCCGCCATGAACCAGCGCACCGCGTCCGCGCCGTGCCGGTCCATCAGCGGGATCGGGTCCAGCGTGTTGCCCAGGTGCTTGGACATCTTGCGGCCGTCCTCGGCGAGGATGTGGCCGAGGCACACGACGTTTTCGTAGGACGACTTGTCGAAGACCAGGGTGCCGATCGCCATCAGCGTGTAGAACCAGCCGCGGGTCTGGTCGATGGCCTCGGAGATGAACTGCGCCGGGTAGCGGGACTCGAACAGTTCCTTGTTCTGGTACGGGTAGCCCCACTGCGCGAACGGCATCGAGCCCGAGTCGTACCAGGCGTCGATGACCTCCGGCACGCGCGTCGCCGTCGCCGAGCAGCCCTCGTGGGCGCAGGGGAACGTGACGTCGTCGATGTACGGGCGGTGCGGGTCGAGCTGCGACTGGTCGGTGCCGGTCAGCTCCGACAGCTCCGCGCGCGAGCCGACACAGGTGAGGTGGTTCTCCTCACAGCGCCAGATCGGCAGCGGGGTGCCCCAGTAGCGGTTCCGGGAGAGCGCCCAGTCGATGTTGTTCTGCAGCCAGTCGCCGAAGCGGCCGTTCTTGACGGTCTCCGGGAACCAGTTGGTCTTCTCGTTCTCCTGAAGGAGGCGGTCCTTGACGGCCGTGGTGCGGATGTACCAGGACGGCTGCGCGTAGTAGAGGAGCGCGGTGTGGCAGCGCCAGCAGTGCGGGTAGCTGTGCTCGTACGGCAGGTGCTTGAAGAGCAGACCGCGGTCCTTCAGGTCCTCGGTGAGCGCCTCGTCGGCCTTCTTGAAGAAGACGCCGCCGACCAGCGGGACCTCGGGGGAGAACGTGCCGTCCTGGAGCACCGGATTGACCATCGGCAGGCCGTACGCCTTGCAGACCTTGAGGTCGTCCTCACCGAAGGCGGGGGACTGATGGACCAGACCCGTGCCGTCCTCGGTCGTCACGTAGTCGGCGTTGACCACGAAGTGGGCCTCGGCCGGGAACTCCACGAGCTCGAACGGGCGTTGGTACTTCCAGCGCTCCATCTCGGCGCCGGTGAAGGACTCGCCGGTGGTCTCCCAGCCCTCGCCGAGCGACTTCTCGACCAGAGGCTCGGCGACGACCACCTTCTCGTCGCCGTTGGTCGCCACGACGTAGCGGACCTCGGGGTGGGCGGCGACCGCCGTGTTGGACACCAGGGTCCAGGGCGTCGTCGTCCACACCAGGAGCGAGGCCTGGCCCGCCAGCGGACCGGAGGTGAGGGGGAAACGGACATAGACCGAGGGGTCGACGACCGTCTCGTAGCCCTGCGCCAGCTCGTGGTCGGAGAGGCCGGTGCCGCAGCGCGGGCACCAGGGGGCGACACGGTGGTCCTGGACCAGCAGGCCCTTGTTGAAGATCTCCTTCAGCGACCACCACACCGACTCCACGTACGCGGGGTCCATGGTGCGGTACGCGTCGTCGAGGTCGACCCAGTAGCCCATGCGGGTCGTCAGGTCGGTGAAGGCGTCGGTGTGCCGGGTCACGGACTCCCGGCACTTGTCGTTGAACTCGGCGATGCCGAACGCCTCGATGTCCTTCTTGCCGGTGAAGCCGAGCTCCTTCTCGACCGCCAGCTCCACGGGGAGGCCGTGGCAGTCCCAGCCGGCCTTGCGCGCCACGTGGTAGCCACGCATGGTGCGGAAGCGGGGAAAGACGTCCTTGAAGACGCGGGCCTCGATGTGGTGGGCACCCGGCATGCCGTTGGCCGTGGGCGGGCCCTCGTAGAACACCCACTCGGGGCGCCCTTCGGACTGCTCCAGGCTCTTGGCGAAGATCTTCTGCTCGCTCCAGAAGTCGAGCACAGCGTGCTCGAGGGCGGGCAGGTCGACCTGGGCTGGCACCTGGCGGTACTGCGTCATCAGTCTTCCTCCGGCGGATCTGCCTTCTTCCGTCGGAGGGACGAGAGCCTGTCGCCACTTCCGTGCGACGTACGCCGTGTGCGGCGCGCTCCCGCGGTACCACCCTCCTTGGCCCTCCGGGGCGTGGTGCGCTCCGGCGAGCCCCCTCATTGGGGTCGCGATGCCGGGTCTAGCGGCCCGTGGAACTGGTCCTGGGCGTTCTTCCGGCGGCTCCGGGGTGATCTTCGCGTCGCGCTCGCCCCCGGGCTTCCACCGACCCCGGGTCGCTCCTGGCTGCGTACGCCGCTACTCGTCCCCATCCATGCTTCTCGCTGCGCCCAGTGTACGGCGCCGGGGAAGGGGAGGCCGACCGGTTTTCCTGGGGTCCGCGGCGGGGCCGGACGGCCGTGCCGGGTGACCCGAATGCCGACACGCGCGCGGGCGGGTCCCGGACGGCCGGTCGGCGGGTGCGGCGTGGGCGGGCGGCGGGCGGATTACCAGGCGGGGAGCTGGGCACAACGCTTGCAGGTTCGTCGCGCGGCGGTCGCCGGACCGTTGCGCGGGGGGTGTGCCGGGGCGGATGTCCCGTTGCCGCGGGCCCGGAGTCGATTTATCGTCCCAGCACGATTCGCGAGCAAGATCACAATTTGTGAAGGGGCCGCGGCCATGGTGGCGAAAAAGACCGCCGTTCAGCAGTCGACGTCCGACAGACCGACGGGCTCGGGTGCCTCCGGCGGAGCGGCCCGTGCCACTGCCTCCGGCGGGGCCGGGAAGGACGTGGGGGGCAAGAAGAGCACCCGGTCGACGACGACCGGCAAGGCGACCGGCAAGGCGACCGAGGCGGCGAGCGGGAGAGCCGCGCCGGCCAAGAGCGCCGCCGAGAAGGACGCGCCCGCGAAGAGCACGAAGAGCACCAAGAGCGCGGCGCCGGCGAAGAAGACCACGAAGACCACGAAGAGCGCGGCGAGTACGGCGAGCGCGGCGAAGAAGACCGCGTCCGCGAAGAGCGCTGCCGCGAAGGCGCAGGGCAGCGGGAGCCGGGCCGCGAAGAGCGCGACGAAGAAGGCGGTCGCCTCCGCGGCCGAGGACGCGGCCGAGGCCGCGAAGACGACGGGAGCCACGACGGTGGTTGCGAAGAAGACTCAGGGGACGGCCACGGCGGCCAAGAAGCCCGAAGCGGTTCCCAAGGCGCGGGGGGCCGCCGCCGAACCCGGCGAGCTGGCCGTCCGGCCCGGCGAGGAGCCCTGGACCCCGGACGAGGTCGCGGAGGCGCGCGCCGAGCTGCAGAGCGAGGTGCTGCGGCTCGGCAGCGAGATCGCCACGGCCGAGGAGGGCCTCGCCGGTCTGATGCGGGACTCCGGGGACGGCGCAGGGGACGACGACGCCGACACGGGCACGAAGAACATCACGCGCGAGCACGAGATGGCGCTGGCGGCCAACGCGCGCGAGATGCTCATCCAGACCGAGCGGGCGCTGGAGCGGCTCGACGCCGGCACCTACGGACTCTGCGAGAACTGCGGGAACCCGATCGGCAAGGCACGGATGCAGGCCTTCCCGCGGGCGACCCTGTGTGTGGAGTGCAAGCAGAAGCAGGAGCGGCGCTACTGAGCGTCGGCAGCCTTCGCACAGTCGTCGCGCAGCCAGGAAGCAGCCGGGTCGCGGCCGTACCGTCCTCGTACGGCCGCACACGTGTGCCGTACTCTCGTCCCCAGTCAGGTACTAGGTTGAGGGACTCACGTGGCAGAAGCGGAGCGCGTCATCGGTACGCCGGATTCCTCTGAGACGGGGGCGGTCGAGCCCGAGCTGGAGGCCGCCGCCGAGCGGCCCAAGGGCAGGCGGCGGCTCGTCGTGCTGCTCGCCGTGGCGGCGCTCGCGTACGCCCTCGACCTGGTGAGCAAGCTCATCGTGGTCGCGAAGCTGGAGCACCAGGACTCCATCCGGGTCCTCGGCGACTGGCTCCAGCTGGAAGTGATCCGCAACCCGGGTGCCGCCTGGGGCGTGGGCGAGGCCTTCACGATCGTCTTCACCGTGATCGCGGCGGCTGTGATCGTCGTCATCGTGCGGCTCGCGAAGAAGCTCTACAGCACGCCCTGGGCGATCGCGCTCGGGCTGCTGCTCGGCGGGGCCCTCGGCAATCTCACCGACCGGATCTTCCGGGCGCCCGGTGTCTTCGAGGGCGCCGTCGTCGACTTCATCGCGCCGAAGCACTACCCGGTGTTCAATCTGGCCGACTCCGCGATCGTGTGCGGCGGCATCCTGATCGTGCTGCTGTCCTTCCGCGGGATCGACCCCGACGGCACCGTCCACAAGGACTGAGGGGTACCGCGGGCGGGGGCTGCGGTTCGGGAGTGTCGGTGCGCTCCTGCATACTCGACGGGTGAGCACGATTCCCGAGATCCGAACCCTGCCCGTGCCCGACGGCCTGGAGGGCGAGCGCGTCGACGCCGCCATCTCCCGCATGTTCGGCTTCTCCCGTACCAAGGCCGCCGAGCTCGCCGCCGCCGGGAAGGTGACGGTCGACGGCTCGGTCGTGGGCAAGTCCGAGCGGGTGCACGGCGGGGCCTGGCTCGAAGTGGAGATGCCGCAGGCGGCCGCTCCGGTCCAGATCGTCGCCGAGCCCGTCGAGGGCATGGAGATCGTGCACGACGACGACGACATCGTCGTCATCGTGAAGCCGGTGGGCGTCGCCGCCCACCCCAGCCCCGGCTGGACCGGCACGACCGTGATCGGCGGCCTCGCCGCCGCCGGATACCGGATCTCGACGTCGGGCGCCGCCGAGCGCCAGGGCATCGTGCACCGGCTCGACGTCGGCACCTCCGGCCTGATGGTCGTCGCCAAGTCCGAGCGGGCGTACACGTCGCTGAAGCGCCAGTTCAAGGAGCGCGTCCCGGACAAGCGCTACCACGCACTGGTGCAGGGCCACCCCGACCCGATGAGCGGGACGATCGACGCCCCCATCGGCCGGCACCCGAACCACGACTACAAGTGGGCCGTGATCGCCGAGGGCAAGCCCTCCGTCACGCACTACGACCTCATCGAGGCCTTCCGCGCCGCCTCCCTGCTGGACATCAAGCTGGAGACGGGCCGCACGCACCAGATCCGCGTGCACATGTCCGCGCACCGGCACCCGTGCGTCGGCGACCTGACGTACGGCGCCGACCCGACGCTCGCCAAGCGGCTCGGCATCACCCGCCAGTGGCTGCACGCGGTGCGTCTCGGCTTCGAGCACCCGTCCGACGGCCAGTGGGTCGAGTTCTCCAGCGAGTACCCCGAAGACCTCCAGACGGCGCTGGACCGGGTCCGGGCGGAGAGCTCGTGAGCGCCGTGATCGAGCTGCGCGTCGCCGAGTCCGAAGCGGACCGTGAGGCCTGCTTCGCCGTCCGCCGGGACGTCTTCGTCACCGAGCAGGGCGTGCCGCAGGAGCTGGAGTACGACGAGTACGACACGGACGCCGTGCACGTGCTGGCCGTCCGGGAGGACGGCACCGCGCTCGGCACCGGGCGGCTGCTGACCGGCGCCGCCGCCGCGGTGAAGAACGGCGGGGCCGAGGACGTCGGCGCCCTCGGCCGGCTCGCCGTGGCCAAGGTCGCGCGGGGCCTCGGTGTGGGCGCCGCTCTGGTCGGGGCCATCGAGGACGCGGCCCGGGACCGCGGGCTCGCGGCGGTCGATCTGCACGCCCAGACCCACGCGCTGGGGTTCTACGAGCGGCTCGGGTACGAGGTGTACGGGCCGGAGTTCCCGGATGCCGGGATTCCGCACCGGGCGATGCGCAAGACGATCCGCTGATTGCTGATTGCCGACCGGTCCTGCTCCGGACCGGGTCGGCCGCGGTCGGCCGCTCCGCCGCGCCACGGTGCCCGAATTCGTGATCCACGCACCGCTGTCAGGCCGTTTTGCCCCGTATCGCGTGGCACCCTGGACGCCGGACCGTACGTGATCGTCGAGCCTGGTCGGAGCATCCGTGGATCAATTGGCCCTGCTGTTCGTGCTGCTGCTCGGGGCCGTCCTGAGCGTGCCGCTCGGCGACCGGCTCAAGCTGCCCGCGCCCATCCTGATGACCCTGCTCGGCATCGTCCTCGCCCTGATCCGGGCCGTTCCGAACGTCGACATCGACCCCGACCTGATCCTGCCGCTCGTGCTGCCGCCGCTGCTCTACGCGGCCGTGCACCGCACGTCCTGGCGTCAGTTCGCGGCCAACAAGCGGCCCATCTTCCTGCTCGCCGTCGCCCTCGTCTTCGTCACCACGGCCGCGGTCGCCTTCGTCGCGAACGCCGTGGTGCCCGGTCTGTCGCTCGCCGCGGCCGTCGCGCTCGGGGCCCTGGTGGCGCCGCCCGACCCGGTCGCCGCGACCGCCGTCGCGGGTCAACTCGGGCTGCCCCGAAGGATGGTGTCGATCCTGGAGGGCGAGGGGCTGTTCAACGACGTGACGGCGATCGTGCTCTACCACGTCGCCATCGCCGCCGCCGTCAGCGGAACGTTCTCGCTGCCGCGGGCCGCCTTCGACCTGGTCCTGTCCGCGGTCGTCGCGATCGGCATCGGCTTCGGGCTCGGCTGGGCCGCCAACAAGCTCATGTCCTACCTCGGCGACGCCACCCTCCAGATCGGCCTGACCCTCCTCATCCCGTACGCCTCCTACGTCCTCGCCGAGGAACTCAAGGGCTCGGGCGTGCTCGCCGTGCTGACCACGGCGATCTTCCTCGCCGAGCACGCCTTCGACGCCGACGACGTGCTGACCCGGCTCACCGGCCGCGCCTTCTGGGACGTCGTCGACACCCTCGTCACCGGCGTCGCCTTCGGGCTCATCGGACTCGAGGTGCACAACGTCATCAGGACCGCGCAGGGCCGCTGGGGCGAGATGCTGGGCTGGTCGGCCGCGGTCGTAGCGGTCGTCATCGTCGTACGGCTGCTGTGGCTCGCGCCCATGACCTGGGTGACCAAACGGATGCACGCGCGCCGCGACTTCGACGAGGACATCCCCGTGACCTGGCGGGAGACCGTCGTCATGTGGTGGTCGGGGATGCGCGGGGTGGCGTCGGTGGCGCTGGCCCTCGCCATCCCGCTGACGATGGACGACGGGTCGGCCTTCCCCGACCGCGACGAGATCGTCTTCATCGCCTTCGGCGTCATCATGGCGACCCTCGTGCTCCAGGGGCTGAGCCTGCCCTGGCTGGTGAAGAAGCTGAAGGTGCGGGCCGACACCGAGGCGGAGCAGGAGTACGAGAAGGAGCTGGCGCTGCGCGCCGCGAAGGCCGCGAAGCGGCGGTACAAGGAGATCGAGGAGGTCGAGGAGCTGCCGGCCGAGGTGCAGGAGCAGATGCTGCGGCGGGCGTACGACATCGGGCTGCGCATCAATCCCGAGATGGGTGCCGAGGAGCGGCGGGAGTCGCAGGCGAAGCGGTACAAGAGGATCAAGCGGGTTCGGCGGATCCAGGCCGAGATGATGTCGGCCGCGCGGCACGAGGTGCTGGCGGCGCGCAGTGAGCCCGGGGCCAATCCGGAGGTCGTGGACCGGGTGCTGCGGCAGTTGGATGTGCGGAGCCTGCGCTAGCCCTGCCGGGGGTGGCGGGGGACTTGTGGTGCCCCGCGCCTCGGGGTGGTTCTTCGGATGCGGGCCGGTGGCCGCTTCTCGCGCAGTTCCCCGCGCCCCTGGGCGAGCGAAGCTCGCTTCCAGGGGCGCGGGGAACTGCGCGACCAGCCACGACGCAAGCCGCACCCGACAACGGGACGAGCAGCGCGCAGCGCACGCTCCAGGGGCGCGGGGAACTGCGCGAGAAGCCCCACCGGAGCCGCGCCCAACGACGCAGCCTCTCAGCGCAGAGCAGGCTCGTCCAAGGTCAGCACACCGGCCCCGGCATCCAGTTCACCAGCCACTCCGAGGGGAACCGTCAGCGCGCCGTCCCCGTGCCCGAACCCGAAAGCGTCGGCCACCGGCACCCCGAGACCCCCCAGCCGATCGGCGAGCAGATCCTCCAGCCCCGGATCGTCACACTCGGCCCACGACCCGAGCAGCACCCCCGAAACCCCCTCGAACCACCCCGCGCGCAACAGCTGGGTCAGATACCGGTCGAGGCGATAGGTCTCCTCGCCCACGTCCTCCAGACACAGCAACCCACCCCGAGCGGACCGACGGGCGAACGGCGCCCCCAGATCGGCGGCGAGCAGCGACAGACAACCGCCGAGCGTCACCCCGCGTGCGGTCCCGGGCACCAGAACCCGCCCCCCACCCGGAGCACCGATCACCCGCACGGACTCCGGCTCGAACAGCGTCGCCCGCAAATGCCCCTGCGCGCGGGCGTTCTCGAGGAAGTCGGCGGCGGCGACCATCGGCCCGTGCAGCGTGCTCACCCCGAGCCGCACGGCGAACGCCTCGTGCAGCGCGGTGATGTCGCTGTACCCGACGAACACCTTGGGCCGCGCGGCCCGCATCGCCGTCCAGTCGAGGAGATCGACCATGCGCTGGGCGCCGTAGCCACCCCGGGCGCAGAGCACGGCGTCCACCTCGGGGTCGCACCAGGCCCGCTGGAGATCGGCGGCGCGGTCGGCGTCGGAGCCCGCGAGGTAGTCGAACCGGTCGTGCACGTCGAGGACATGGGGCGCGACGACCGGCTCCAGGCCCCAGCCGCGCAGGATGTCCAGGCCGGCCTTGAGCCGCTCCTCGGGGACCGGCCCGCTCGGCGCGACGACGGCGACGCGCGCGCCGGGAGCGAGCCGCTCGGCCCTGACCAACGACGTCACTTGGTCAGCTCCAGAACCGGGACGCCCGTCGGATGCAGGCCGAACACCTGCGCGTACAGGGAGAGTTCGGCCTCCAACGCGCGGATCATGGTGTCGGCGCGCCGGAACCCGTGCCCCTCCCCCTCGAAGGTGAGGTAGGCGTGCGGGACGCGCCGCCCCTCGCTCTCCATCCGCGCCAGGAACCGCTCGCACTGGACCGGCGGGCAGATCACGTCGTCGAGGCCCTGGAGGAGCAGGAAGGGGGCGGTGAGCCGGTCGGCGTGTTCGGACGGGGAGCGCTCCGCGTAGCGCGCGGGGACGTCGGCGAGCGGGCCGATCAGTGTCTCCAGGTAGCGCGACTCGAAGTCGTGGGTCTCGCCCTCGGCCCAGCCGGTGAGGTCCAGAATCGGGTAGATGACGGTGCCGCAGGCGTAGACGTCCGTGCTGGTCAGGGAGGCGGCACTGGTCCAGCCGCCCGCGCTGCCGCCGCGGATGGCGAGCCGGCCGCGGTCGGCGGTGCCCTCGTCGGCGAGGGCGAGCGCGACGGCCGCGCAGTCCTCGACGTCGACGACGCCCCACTGCTCGCGCAGCCGGTTGCGGTACTCCCGGCCGTATCCGGTCGAGCCGCCGTAGTTGACCTCGGCGACGCCGATGCCGCGCGAGGTGAAGTAGGCGATCTCCAGGTCGAGGACGAGGGGGGCGTGGCCGGTGGGGCCGCCGTGCGCCCAGACGACGTACGGCGGCAGTTCGTCGTCGGGGGCGGCGTGGGTGGGGCTGTGCGGCGGGTAGATGTGGGCGTGGATGTCGCGCCCGTCGGGGCCGTCGAAGGTGCGGATCTGCGGCTCGGGGTAGTACGCCGGGTCGACCGGGTCGGTGTGCGCCGCGCCGATCACGCGGGTGCGTCCGGTGCTGGTGTCCAGTTCGACGACCTCGTGTCCGGTGCGCGGGCTGGCGGCGACGCCGACGACCCGGGTGCCGTGCACGGCGAGCGACGCCGCCCAGGCGGTCCAGGGTCCGGCCGCGTCGACGACTTCGCCGGTCGCCGGGTCGAGGATGCCGAGCGAGGTGGCGCCGACTCCGTGCACCACGGCGATCAGGCCGGCGGCGAGGGGCTTGAACCAGCTCAGGCCGATCTTCCACAGCGGCCCGCCGAACTCCTCCTCGCGGGGGCACAGGCCACGGGTGGTGGAGAGCAGCGCGGGCCGCGCGGGTGTGCCGGGGATGGCGCCGGGGGCGGGCCCGACGGCGATCTCCATGCGGTACAGGTTCCACCAGCCGCCGCGGTCGCTGGAGAACAGCAGCGCGCCGTCCGGCGCCCACTCCACCTGGCAGACGGACTCCTCGGTGCCGCCCGCGACGGTCCGCGCGGGGCCGAACGTGCCGTCGTCGGCGACCTCCGCGAGCAGCAGGTCGGTGCCGTCCCACGGCATCCGGGGGTGGTCCCAGGCGATCCAGGCGGCGCGCCGGCCGTCGGGCGAGAGCCGGGCGCCGGTGACGAACCGGTGAGCCCTTTGAGCGCTGTCGGTGAGTTCGCGCACCGCGCCGCGGTCGTCGGCGGCCGAGCCGTCCAGCGGCACGGCGGCGATCACCCGGCGCACGTCGCTCGGGCCGTCTCCCGTGAACTCCTCCAGGACGCACCAGACCTCGCCCCGGTCGGGGTGGAGCTGCGGGTCGGCCCAGCGCAGGCCGCCGCCGATGCCGGAGACCGGGGTGAGCGGGCGCGGGTCCCGCTCCGGCGCGGCGGGCTCGTACGCGTACAACCGCTGGTCGGCGAAGTTCACGAAGACGAGCAGGGGGCCCTCGGGGCGCTCGGCGCCGGCCCAGGGGCGGCCGCCGTACTCGATGACGCGGCTGCGCACGTTCCACGGCGCGGGCAGTACGGACTCCTCCGCGCCGTCCGGCCGGCGCCGCACCAGCGCTCTGCGGCCGCCCTCGGCCGGCCGCGGTTCCGTCCACCAGGCCTCGTCGCCGACGAACCCGACGTACTCGGGCTGCCCGTCGTGCGCGGCGGCGAGCGCCGCGTCCAGCGGCGACGGCCAGGAGCCGTACGCCTGGGTCTGCACCATGTCGTCCCCGCCCCCCATTGGTCCTGAAGCCCCCATGTTCTTCGCGTCCGCCATCTTTTCCTAGTCCGTCTTCTGTTCTTCGGGACCCGACCGCGTCCTCAGGTCCGGGGTGTGCGCGTCTTCGGGTTCAGACCGTGCGCAGGAACCGGTCGAGGACCCGCACCCCGAAGTGCAGTGCCTCCACCGGGACCCGCTCGTCGACGCCGTGGAAGAGCGCCTGGTAGTCGAAGCCCTCGGGGAGCTTGAGCGGTGCGAATCCGTAGCCGGTGATGCCGAGCCGGGAGAACTGCTTGGCGTCCGTGCCGCCCGACATGCAGTACGGGACGACGTGCCCCTCGGGCGCGAACGCCTCGACCGCCGCACGCATCTTGCGGTAGGTGGGCGAGTCGACCGGTGCCTGGAGGGCCACCTCCCGGTGGTAGTACTCCCAGTCGACGTCCGGGCCGGTGAGCATGTCGAGGGTGGCCCGGAACTCGTCCTCGGTGCCCGGCAGATGGCGGCCGTCGACGTGCGCGACGGCCTCACCCGGAATCACGTTGATCTTGTATCCGGCGGACAGCATCGTCGGGTTGCTGCTGTTGCGCACGGTCGGCGCGACGAGGTCGGCGGCCGGGCCGAGCGCGGTCAGCAGCGCGTCCACGTCGAAGCCGGGCGCGTCGAAGTCCGGGGCCGGGATGTCGTAGACGGAGGCCATCTCGGTGAGCGCGGCGCGCACGGTCGGGGTGAGCCGCAGCGGCCATTCGTGGTCGCCGATGCGGGCGACGGCGGAGGCGAGCCGCGACACCGCGTTGGACCGGTTCACCTTGGAGCCGTGGCCCGCCCTGCCGCGCGCGGTGAGCTTGAGCCAGCCGGTGCCGCGCTCCCCCGCCGCGATCGGGTAGAGCTGCTTGCCCCGCCCGTCGTGGAAGGTGAAGGCGCCGGACTCGCTGATGCCCTCGGTGCAGCCCTCGAAGAGGTCGGCGTGCCGGTCGGCGAGGAAGTCCGAGCCGTCCTCGGCGCTGGCCTCCTCGTCGGCGGTGAAGGCGATGACGATGTCGCGGCGCGGCCGGAATCCGACGCGGGCCCATGCGCGTACGGTCGCGAGGATCATCGCGTCCATGTTCTTCATGTCGACCGCGCCGCGGCCCCACACCACGCCGTCGCGGATCTCGCCGGAGAACGGGTGCACGCTCCAGTCGGCGGCCTCGGCCGGTACGACGTCCAGGTGGCCGTGGACCAGGAGGGCGTCGGCGGTCGGGTCGGTGCCCTCGATCCGGGCGACGACATTGCCGCGGCCGGGGGTGCGCTCCAGGATCGTCGGCCGCAGGCCCGCCTCGGCGAGCTTGGCGGCCGCGTACTCGGCGGCGGGGCGCTCCTTGCAGTCGCCGCCGCCGCGGTTGGTGGTGTCGATGCGGATCAGCTCGGAGGTGAAGGTGACGACCTCGTCGAGTGCCTGCTGGTCCACGTCGGCGGTCGTCAGGGTCTGCTCAGCCATACTGTTCCTCCACCGCGGCCGAGGCGATCGTGGTGACCGCCTTGAAGGTGCGGATGCCGTCGTACATGGTCTCGTGGGTGTAAGCGATCCTGCGCTCGCCGACGCGCCGCACGCCCGGCACGACGGTCGACGCCATGGCGAGGTGCTCGGCGTCGAACTCGACCTCGATCGTGAACGGGCCGCCCCGCACCGGCTCGTGCCGCACGGCGAGGGACGCGGCGTCCTTGGCGGCGGCCCGGATGTCGGCGGCCGTGCGCGCCGGGGTGCGGCACACCGCCGCGTACCGGGAGACGTGGTCCTTGACGGCGACCTTGCGGGCCTCCGGCGCGTAGCCGAGCGCGTCGTCGCAGGCGTGGTCGTCGCCGGTGACGAGGACGACGGGCACGCCGTACTCGGCCACCACATGCGCGTTGAGCAGTCCTTCGCTCGCGCGCGCGTCGTTCACCCACACTCCCGTGATCTGGTTCGCCAGATAGGTGTGTGCGAGGACGCCCTCCATGCCCGCGCCCGCGTGGTAGCCGATGAACGCGATGCCGTCGACGTCGCCGTGCTGGACGCCCTCGACCATGGAGAGCGATTTGTGGCGGCCCGTCAGCATCTCGACGCGCTCGTCGAGCCGCTCGAGCAGCAGATTGCGCATCGTCCAGTGCGCTTCGTTGATGAGCACCTCGTCGGCGCCGCCGTCGAAGAAGCCGAGCGCCGCCGCGTTCACATCCGAGGTGAACAGCGAGCGGCAGCGCTCCCACTGCGGTGTGCCCGGCAGGACGTCCGCCGGCCAGGTCACACCCGTCGCGCCCTCCATGTCGGCGCTGATGAGGATCTTCATGCCCTGCACCGTACGCGGATCCGGGCGCGCCTCACCAGGCCTGTGGATAACTCTCAGGGGTATAGACCAATGTCTTACCCGTTAAGCGGAGTTCTGCCTCGTCAGAGGCCCTGTCGCGCGTCGGGGGCCAGCATCCGTACGAGTGCGTCGATGAGTGCGCCGTGCCAACAGGCGTAGTCGTGGCCGCCGTTGAACTCCTCCAGTGTCACCCGGTGCCCGGACCCGTCGAGGGTCTCGTACAGGGCGCGGCAGTAGCCGACCATCGGGCCCTCGTGCAGTCCTACGTCCATGTGCACGGTGAGATCGTGGGGCGCGACCTCGGCGTAGCGCCGCACGAGCCAGGGGACGCCGACGACCGGGGTCTGCGGCACGCCGCCGGTGGTGGGCAGTCCGGGATGCCACCACAGGGACGGCGACTGGGCCAGGACGTTGCCGAAACGCTCGGGCCGCACCAGGCCCGCGTACAGCGCGGTCAGCCCGCCGAGGCTCTGGCCCGCGACGACGGTGCGGCGCGGGTCGGTGGTGAGCGGCCAGCGTCCGGCGGCCCAGGGCAGCAGGTCGTCGGCGAGGAAGGTGACGTACGCGTCGCGGGCGCCCATCTCGCGCCAGCGCGTGGCGTTGTCGACGGAGTCGGGGGCGAGGACGATCAGCGGCGGCAGGGTGCCGTCGGCGATCAGCCGGTCCAGGGAGTTCCGCAGCCCCAGGCCGTCGCCGCCGCCGAGCCACATGTCGCCGTCGCCGAGGACGACCACGGGCAGATCGCGCCTGGTGGGCGCGGGCGGCATATACACCCACACGTCGCGCTCGCCGCCGAGCGCGGGACTGTCCAGCCGGTGCCGCTCGACCCTGCCCCGGGGCACCTGGCGAGCACGGCCCTCCCAGCGGCGCACCGGCGCGTCCGGCAGGGCGAAGACGGAGCAGTCGTGGCCGCCCCAACGAGTGGGAATGGTGCGGGGGTTGAGCGGGTCGGGACCGGCGTACTGCTGGAGCGTGCGCAGGAACCGCTGGAGCCGGTCGGGGTCGGCGGGCGGCTCACCGGCCGAGACGTCGGCGGCGATCCGGTAGGCGCCGCGGTGGTCGGCACGCAGCCGGAAGCCGAGGTGCCAGATGTCGGTGCCGGGGATGTGGTGCAGCAGGGAGTCGGCGAGACGGGCCCGGTCGGCGAGGCGGTTGCTGAACAGCAGGACGTGCCGGGTCGCCCGGTGGCCGCGGTACAGGAACGTGAGGGTGTGGTGGCCCGGCTCGTTCTCGATCGGCTCGACCAGCGGCGCGCCGAGCCGGGCGACCGATGCCCAGAAGGCGTCGACGAGTTCGGCGCGGCGTGCCCCGTCGGCACCGCCGGCGCCGTCGAGGCCCGCCAGGTCGCCGAGGAGGCGTGCGACACGGGCGCCGACGGCCGGGCGGGGCCGGACCGGGTCCGCCACCCACGAGAGGTCGGACGCGACCGGAGGCGTGCCCATCGCCTGCACCACCATCTCCTGATTACTCGGCCTTCTTCTGGTTACTTAGCTTAGCCTTAGCTAAGTTATCACCTGAGGATTTCGGGTTCCTCCGGTGGGCGTCCCGCCACCAGCCACTGGGAGGGCAGCTCGATCCGGCTGCCGTCCGGGGTGTACTCGGTCGTGATCAGCGGCAGCTCCCCCGCGGCGAACACCGCGAGCCCGGCCGCGGCGACACAGCTGCGCACGGCCGCGTCGGAGACCTCGGCGGGCGCGATGCCGTGCGCGAGGACGGGGACCAGCTTGGGCGGCGGCCCGGCCGGAGCCTCGGCGAGGCCGCGCAGGACCGGCCGGGCCCGCTCCGACGGCTCGACGACGAAGGCGCGCCCCCGCCGCCCGACAAGCTCCGCGATCCCGTCGGCCAGGGCCTGCCGGTCGGCGGGCTCGCTCTGGTGCAGCACGCCGCGCACGTAGACGTGCGCATCACCCAACTCGGCGTGCAGCTCGTGGACTTGACGGTGGTCGGTGGCGTCGAGCTGCCGGTATTCGGCGCGTCCGGCGGGGTCGGCGCGGCGGGCCCGGTCGAGTGCGGCGGCGGACAGGTCGACGCCGACGACCTTCGGGCAGCGGTCGGCGAGGAAGCGGGTCTGGGTGCCGTTGCCGCAGCCGAGGTCCACCACGGGCAGGCCGGAGGCCGTCAACTCCGTTGCGAACAGCGCGAGATGCAGCCCCACGGCCAGAGCGGGCTCCGCGTCCCAGAAGACGCTCCCGGGCTCGTCGGAGGCGTCCCGCCAGAAACTCTCCCACGCCCCCTTGTAGCGCTCGGTCACGCTCATGAACCCTCCCCATGGAAAGCCCGGGACGGCGTGCGGTTCAGCTCGGTGCGCGGGGCGGTGCCAGCTCGAACCACACCGTCTTGCCCGTACAGGTACGGCTCGCGCCCCACGCGCGCGCCAGCCGCGCCACGACGCGCAGTCCACGGCCGAGCTGCTCGCCGGGGCCCGCGCCGAGCAGGGTCGGCAGCGTGTGCTCGGTGTCCTCGACCTCGCACAGCAGGGTGCCCGAGCGCACCAGCCGGAGCTGGACGGGACCGCCCGGGGCGTGCCGCACCGCGTTCGTGACCAGTTCCGTGACCAGCAGCCCGGCCGTGTACTCGATGCCCGACAGCCCCCAGTCCACGAGCTGTCGCCGTACGAGCGCGCGGGCACGCGGCACCTCGCACGGCTCGGGGGCCAGCTCCCAGTGGGCCACGTCGCCGTCCTCGATGCCGCCCATGCGGACCATGAGGAGCGCCACGTCGTCCTTGCGGCCGCCCCGGACGCCGAGGGCGCGGATGATGGCGTCGCACGCGTCGTCCATGGAGGCGGCCGGGTGCGCGGCGGACTCGCAGAGCGTGGCCAGTCCTACGCCGATGTCCTCGCCGCGCACCTCCACCAGGCCGTCGGTGCACATCACGAGGCGGTCGCCGGGCGCGACCGGGACCCGCAGCGACTCGAAGGCCACACCGCCCACGCCGATCGGGGCGCCGGTGGGCAGTTCGAGGAGCGCGCTGCGGCCGTCGGCGGCGCGCACGATCACCGGTGGGATGTGCCCGGCGTTGGCCAGGTGCAGCTCGCCCGCGATCGGGTCGTAGACGGCGTAGAGGCAGGTGGCGAGGTAGTGCTCGCCGAGCCGCTGCGCCAAGTCGTCCAGATTGCGCAGGAGTTGGGCGGGCGGCAGGCCGATTCCGGACATGGTCTGCACGGCGGTCCTCAGCTGGCCCATCATGGCTGCCGAGTTGAGCCCGTGTCCCATCACGTCACCGACGACGAGCGCGGTCCGCGCGCCCGGCAGTTTCACGGAGTCGAACCAGTCGCCGCCGACCCGCCCGAGCAGTGTGCCCGGCAGATAGCGGGTCGCGATGTCGCAGCCCGCCATGTGCGGTTCGATGTGCGGCAGCATGCTGTCCTGGAGCGTCTCGGCGACCGCCTCCTGGTACGTGTACATCCGGGCGTTGTCGAGCACGAGGCCTGCGCGCGCGGCGAGTTCGGCGCCCGTGACCCGGTCCATGTCGTTGAAGACGGGCCGCTCCTGGTGGCGCAGCAGGATCATGAACCCGAGGACGACGTCGCGCGCCTTCAGCGGCACGACGAGCATCGAGCGGTGGGTGATCAGCGGCCGGATGTCGCGCTTCTCGAACTGCGCCGCGATCGCGTCTCCCATCTCCCGCGAGATGTACGGGACGAGGACCGGTTCGCCGCTGGTCATGCACTGGAAGAACGGGGTGTGCGCCGGGAACGGCATGGACTCGCCGACCGGTACGACGTCGTCCCAGCGCCCGGGCTCGTCGGTGTGCTCGACGGCGACGCGGTGCCACAGGGTCGTGTCGTCGGGCGGCCCTTCCGGGAACCCCTCCCCCGCCACGACCTGCTCGCGCAGATACGTCCCGGCGACATCGGTGAAGCGCGGGACGACGGCGCGGCTCACTTCGACGATCGTCCGGGACAGGTCGAGGGACGTGCCGATGCGTCCGCTCACCTCGTTGAGGAACTCCAGGCGCTCGCGCACCGCCGCGTACTCCAGGTCCTCGGCCAGGTCGTCGATCGGCCCGCGCGGGGACGGCAGCCCCGCCGCCGCGGCGCGCGCCGCCTCCGCCCGCCGCGCCTTGCGCACCGTGCGCCGCGACACTCCCCAGTCCACGGTGACCGGAACCCGCTCGTGGCTACTGAACTCGACCACGGGGTAACCGAGTTCGAGGACCTGGGAGACGACCCGGGCGCTCTCCCCCACGCTCATGCTGGGCAGGATCTCGGGCAGCCCGCGCGCCAGCTCGTCGGCGCCGGGGAAGTCGGTGTGCAGGGCGAAACCGGGGGCGATGCGCCGCTCCTCCGCACCGTCGGCGCCGGCCAGGTCGCGGGCGTCGGCCGCGAGCACCAGCAGCCGCTCCGGTCCCGGCCCCACCAGGGGATACGCCCACCACAGCACGTCGACGCGCTCGCCGGTCCCGCCGCTCATGTCGAGCCGGGCACGGCCCGCCGTCGGGTATCCGCCCTGTCCGCCGAGCGACGCCTCCAGGTCGTCGCCCATCCCTTCCCAGATCCCTTCGGGCTCCGCGCGCAGCGCGCCGGAGACGGGGAGCAGGTCGGTGACGGGCCTGCCCACGGCCTGTTCCCTGGCCGGGCCGAACAGTCGACGGGCGCCGGTGCTCCAGTGCGAGACGCGGCCGGTCCGGTCGACGACGACGACAGCCAGCGGCACGCGTCCCTGCGGGGCTTGACCGGTGCCGTGCATCGCCGGGCTCCTTCCCTCCGGGTGCGCCGCCTCTTTCCACGGTACGGCCGTGCCGGTCAACTGGTGGTGTTCGGCGCGGAAATGAGCCCCGCCAGGGGCGCGGGGAACTGCGCGCTCAGCCACAGAAATGCCGCAGTCGCGTCTGCTCGGTCGATGAGCAGACACGAC